>NZ_JAGH01000003.1:0-30560 GCF_000526555.1 Bacteroides sp. 14(A)
GAACAGCCTTAGGGGTTCGGTGAGACAGGGGTGCTTTTCCCCGATTGCCCACGCTGCGCCATAAAACTCTCTTGACGGATACGATTTACTTCCTCCCTCGTCATCGACTTTATCGTGTCCCTCATCTCGGTCAGATATATTGTAATCAAGAAATAGTCTTCCAGTTGTGCTTTTTTTTTACACATATCCACAAGCGGAAGAAGCTCCTTATCGCTGTTACTGCTTTACGTAATAGAACCACCGCCATAAGAGCCAATAGAAAAATTTTATTTTGAAATATCCATTCAACACCAATGCAGCAGCGCACTTTGCCGAAACCTTGTCTTCTTCTTTTTCTTCCAAAAAGATGTCCGTCACTTTACGCCTGGTACGGTTTCTCATCCAGCTTATACTGAATTTTCTGCCCCTTATCTTTACTATGTCTTTCTTGTTCTCAACAATTGAATTCAGAGCTTTTTCCTGCTCTGTAGTGGCTTCTTCCACTGTCTTTTTCTTTGCCATAAATAAATTTTTAAAAGAAGAAAGGCGGCGGCACACATACGCCACCGCCTTTAAACAGATATTCAATCACATGAAATAGGTACTCTTTATCCCTCGGAATCTTCAGTCTTCTCCAAAATGAATATTTCCACTTCTTCCGAATTTGCTTTGGGTGTTACGGTCACATTGAAGTATGCAGGGTTATCACCGTCAGCGGCAACCAGTGAAGAATACATTTCCACTTTAGGAAGTATGATTATAGTGCTTCTATCATTGCTTGGGAATATGAGAGAACCCAAAACCTTTTTGGGATTCATACTATATCCCTTGCCTTTATAAGTACTTCCGTCAATTAGACCGGAAGCGGCATTAACTGAAACATCCGCACCCGCAGCGGGTCTTTACAGTACCCATGAGCAATTCATTTATTTTTCCCGCTACGGAGGCTATTTGCAAAGAGATGTCACTGTCGCCTTTTACAGCCTTTGAAGTCCATATTCTTTCCCGTTGTCAATTTAATCTCTGTCACGTCAGCAGCTCCTGTGTCAAAGGAAATACCGTCTTCCAGCACTGGAAGCTCCATGTCCACAGTCAGAGCAGAAGCCGCAAGGTCGGTGGATTTTATTTCGGTACTTTTGTAATAAACCTCTTCAATGTCATTAAACAAAGTTTCAAGAGATGAAAGTTTGTCTGTAATAGTCATTCCTGCCATATTATTTTCTCCTATAATTTTTTATAATTCATTTGTATAACTATCCGTTGTGTTCACTATCAGTTTTGCCTGAACGAACCAGACTGTAAAGCCCAGCCCGTCATCTCCTTTCATAACCACGCGAGGCTTCGTCACCGAATACCTTCCGCCTTTCATGGGAAACTTCTCCATGAGAACGTCCGCCATTTCCTGCAACCGCTTTGTGTAAGCTACACCGTTTGCCCTGTTTCTAGCCATCAACTCAAACCGCATTGTAGTACTCTGGTATGCGTTCTGATCGTCCCACGAAACAGGAAACGAAACCACTACCATATCTTCCATCTGTTTCTGGGTAGCGGGCCTGTGTTCAGGAAATACATTCCTGCTCACGTCCGTTACGTTAGCACAGACATCTTTAAGAATATCGCTTATATAGTATCTCGTCACGTGTGCCATTTATTCTATCGGTCTTAAACTTTGGGCCAGAACCCTCGGAGAAATTTGAAAGGTCTCGGTCAGAACATTCAAGCCATACATGTCTTCCAGAAAATCGGAATACTCAGTTCCTGTACATATTACTATACCGTAACCCTTATAGACTTCCGGTTTGTAAGTCGTAAGAAAACCTCTTGGCTGTGGTATATCCATACATCTTGTCTGTTTCAACCACATCTTTCAGCCTTACAATCCTTTCTCTTCCTGTCATGTATTCCTCCACAATCGCCAACACCATCCTTTTTGTAGCTCAATTTCCTTCGGGTAGGATTAGGAAGATGATCCATATCTTTCAATGCAATCGTTCTTGCCAGTTTTCCTTTCTTGAAAATACCTACCATGTAAGAAGTGATAGTGTTTCCTGTAAGGTTTTGAAACTCCTTTGAAAACTCTGCGTCCACAAGTAACTTGTAAGAAGCATTCGTCAGAACGTCCATCATCTGTGTGTCCATCAGTTTCTTGAACGTCTTGAATCCTTCATTCAGAGCTTTCGTGTTCGTTCCCATATCCTTAGTTGCTAGCCATATTGAAATAAAACGTACTTCCCATTTCAGACGGGGCAAGGTCAGATATAACGTTTTTTCGTAAATGTACCGCTGTAATCCGTAAAGTCTATAAAGTCACCTTTATTCACTCCAAGTATCAAACCTGGAACGTCCCACAGCGTAATCACCTTTCAGCACATTATCAGTCTTGAAAGTACGAAGACTGTTGCTTCCATACTTCATACACTTACCCTCGTACAAAACCATTTCATTCCCGTCATTGAAAGAAGTTTCTCCCTCCATCCGGTAAATCTTGCACGTATGCGGAAAGCTTGGATTATTTACTTTCGCCATATCCTCATCCCCCTTGCAGTCATTCTGATAGTTGAACCTGTAGTATTCTCTCCATACCGCTTGTAGATGTCGTTAGCCATTGCGCGAAGGTTTCGTTTGTCGAATGCGGAACTCTGCGTTCCACCTTCCTTATGTTTCCAAACGCCATGGCTATCCTCTATGCTTCCCTTCACGCTTGGAGTGCTTGCGCACCACATATAAAGGTCAGCTTTGCACAACTCTTTTGTCCGTTTGTCAAGTTCCGTCACATCTGTACCCGGAAGGAGGCCACGGTCTATTAGTATAGTGCTTATAGCGCTATCGTCTACATCAAACCCGACACAACCACGGAGATAACCTTCAATGGTTGTGTCAAGTACTACTGTATTTTGAGAATTATCATTCATTTCACTTTGCCTTTAAGCTGTAACAGTATAGATACACATATACTGCGGCATCTGCGGAACACAAAGGACCGCCATTTCGCTCTCTATGTACATCGTTCTTGTCTTGCTCTCGTATCTCTGTGTCAACAGCGTACGGCCTCCGTCAAACCATGCGATTCTCTCCGTTGGGTCATCAGCAAGTACAATCGGCTGTACGGCCTTAATAGTACCCAATTGACCGTCCGGTACGAATGATACATTCAACGGATCGAAATTCTCGATATTAACAGGCTTGATTTCTTTTGCGTCTTCGTCGAATTTCTCTACAGCCGCAATGCTGTCTCTCGGAACGATAGGACAACCCACCAAAGCTTCGAAAGCCGATTTTTTGGCTTCATCACTCATGTTCTGTGCATATTGTGCACCTACAGTATCAGGCTTGGTAGCACTGGCCGCTTGCGGATATAAGGACAATCCGATACGTGACAGTACCTTAGTGTGAGTCAATAAATCATCCCAAAGATCACTGGCTATTTCAAAATGCCCATTAGGGAATCCGAGCTTTCTCATCGCTTTTCTCTTGTTCTTTAAGAACAGGATAGGATCGGAAGTAGAGCCTTCGTTTGCAGGCAAATGGTCAGAGGTGGTCCACCATCTTGCTGTACCCGTAAGAGTTTCCTTGTTTGCAGAAGGTACACCAAAGTTCAAAGGTAAGTCCCTTCAAGCCTCTCGGATTATTCTCCAAGTCAATGGTAAACTGTCCTTTGGAAACGATACGCATACCGTTGATGTGTCAACGCATTTCTGTTACCCGCAAGCAGCTTGTCCGTACTGTCAAACATAAGATTTCGGATAGAAATCTCTAGCTTCCTTGCGTCATAGCAGCTTCTCCAAAACGTTGGATCATTATCATCTGCTCGCGTAACATCTTGGCACTGATTGGATAACGGTGCTTCTGGGTAGGAATCTTGTTTGAACCGATGTTGAATTTGCCGAAACTTTTGTCAAGTCCTTCGGAAGCTTCATCAACATATACGGGTAACGTTGCGATATTAAGTGAACTGATTAGCTGTTCATAGGTATAATCAAGCTGGATTTCATTATCCCAGTCAAAACCGTCCACATTAAGCACATTGTACTTATCATTGAAACGGTCTACGAAACTTTGAAACTGAGCGTTTCCAAGTCCGAAAGTCAGTAGATCATAATAGTTCTTCACATTTGTTCTCATCTGTTTACCTCCTTATTTTTCGTGAATGGGAACAATCATCGGCAGTACCGCTAATACCTCATCGGGAATTTCTTCTGCCAGACGGTCAATATAAATCTCTCCTGCAAAAACTACTGCGCCCGTAGCATACGGAAGACTCCAGGTCCGCATCTACATACACGTCATGGTACAGAAGCCCCTTTATGGTGGAAGGTTCTACAGTACCGGACTCTTGTGTGGCAGTTTTTACTTCGCTCGCCTTGACAATGGTAATTTCACCTTTTGCCTGGTCGAACTTGCACATTGAGCCGGAAGGTATGACAGAGCCTATATAGGTAGAGATATTCTTAATATTTCCACCTACAGGAAACTGCCCTTTCACTTCGTGCCAAATGTTTTTGCCGCCCCCATATTCCTTGGAGGTCTTGCCAATACATTTCCTAGTGTACTCATTTCTTAATGGATTTTAGTTTTACTTCTTTTCAGGGAATTTCCCCTCTTTCGCTTTGCGATTGAAAAAATCATCAAGCTCCTTCTCGTACTCCTTGCTATCGGGTGAAGCGGTTCCTCCACCACCATAAGGAGTGGCACCTTCTCCAAGATAGGATTTGAGGCGCTCTTCGTATAGCTTCTTGGCTGATTCGGTCAGCTGGGTATCATCCATGCCATCCGCAATTTCCACCATTTTCACTACATCGTTCCAAAGTGACTTGGTTAGATACTTTCAACTCTTGCCCCTTTTCCAAAACCGAGTTTCTCAGCATGTCCATGGAAGATTTTTTCTTCTCATCGGCAGTGCTTTTTCCAGGGCTTCCAGACGCTTGGTTATCGCATCGTCAGCTAAGGGAGTAGTATTGGGCTTCGGATTGGGATTTTGTGGGGATGCAAAGTTTTTCTTCGCTTCCTCCACTGCTTCGGCAACATCATGGTTGTACTGCCCTTCAAGGGTTTTCAGCACCTCTGTATGCAATGCCCCAATAAGCATCGTCCGGTTCTGTCCCCTCTGAGGGCAAATGTTTTCCCACGTATGTTTCCAGTGTTTTCTGAGAGAAACTAGTTTTTCCAAGCTTCTCAGTCAGAGTGGATAAGATTTTTTCTTTTTCCATAGGTTTTGAATAAAAAATAGAGCTGCATCAGAGGTTTTTCCTCCAATACAGCTCTATCGGCTTTATATATTTAAAATTCTTATTTCGTTCCTGTCACATCAACTTTGATATAACTCCTGCATCGCCTGCATTGAATACGAAGCATGATTACTCCATTCAAGTATCTGACTTCACCCATTTTTTGTCCACATATCGGGCATGTAACCATTTGTAATGTTTCTTCCTTTATACAAGAGTCATCTAATGAAGTCCTTACTTTTATCATACTTTACTGATTATGTTGCAAATATAAAAAGCTTATTGCAAATTTCAAACAAAAAATACGTTTATTTTCTATGAAAGTTTAGATAATATACATATATTTGCAAATATAACCAAGCCAAAGAGCTGTATTAGTGAGCATTATTGCCCGCCGATACAGCTCTTTTTTCGTGTATATGGAACTGATAGACAAAAAGTTGACAACAAAAGATGGATGTGAGGTGCTGGATTGCGATTATGTTCAATCTCTTCGCGATACAGACAAGAAACGTCCTAATCACTTAAAAATAATAGCTCAACTTGGAGGACAGGAAAAGCTTCTGTCCACCAACGCCGACATAACCATATACGGAGGAATGAGGGGCGGGGGAAAAAGCTACGCCTTACTTATGGAGGCCCTAAAGGACGTTAAGAATAAATTCTTTCGTTCCGTTGTCATGCGCCACGAGATAAACGACCTTTCCGATATTATAGAAACGTCATACCAGATATATGTCCAGTACGGAAAATACAACAAATCCAAGAATGATATGACATGGAACTTCGACAAAGGCGGTTTCCTCGAGTTCTCTTACCATGCCGACAGCGTTGAGGACTTCAAGACACGATTTCAGGGGCATCAATATTCTTACGTAGGCGTTGATGAAATAACGCACATGGACTACCCTAAGTTCAAGTATATGATTACCTGTAACCGTAACGCGTTTTCATATACGTAACCGGTTCATAGGCACATGCAACCCCGATCCGGACAGCTGGGTAGCTAAATTTATAGAATGGTGGATAGGCGATGACGGATTTCCAATACCTGAAAGAGACGGAGTAGTACGATATTGTTTCATGGACGGGGAAAACGTAAGCAGCATCTACTGGGGAGACACCCGGGAAGAAGTATATCAGCAATGCCGGGAGATAATCGACAAATATTACAAGCCGGAATATGCGGAATACGGCTCACCACAAGAACTTTTTATAAAGTCAGTGGCATTTATTGAAGGAAAACTTTCCGACAACAAGCAGCTTCTCCGATCAGACCCCACCTATCTTGCCAACCTCGCCAACCAATCCGAAGAACAGCGTGCCCGTGATCTCGACGGCAACTGGAAATACCGCTCAGTAGGTGACGATATGATAAAGCTTCAGCACATGGAAAACTTCTATCATGCCCCTTATAAGCAAGGCGATAATGTCCGCAGGGTGTCATGTGATGTGGCTTTTGAAGGAGGTGACAACATGGTGATGGTGCTATGGGTGGGATGGCACATTCAGGACATATACGTATGTCAGTTCAATTCCCGAATGGCAGTCAATGCAGTAAAATCAAAACTCAATGAATGGCATGTGAGAGAAGAGAACTTCACATATGACCTCAACGGTTTGGGACAAGCATTCAAAGGATTTTTCCCGAAAGCGATACCGTTCAACAACCGTGAAGCTGTCACCGATGAGTTCAAGGGAATTTACGCCAACCTCAAATCACAAGCTGCATATCTTTTTGCCGATAAACTTATTAACTGCGAAATTTCAATAAACGAAAATCTGATAGACAAGAAATTTAACGGCACACCGCTTTCCCTCATTCTTAACAAAGAAAGAAAAGCTATAAGACAAAGCATAAACGAGGCTGACAAAGGTTTCTCACTCATAAAGAAAGTGGAAATGAAATCCATTGTAGGACACTCACCGGACTTCATTGAAGCCATGCTTATGCGTATGATATTTGAAATAAAGAAAACCGCTCACGTAAAACCAAGATTAGCCAGAATAGTCAGACCATTTAACCGCTATAGAAGATGAATACCAAAGAAGTAAAAACTAAAAGACCGTGGAAGAAAATACTTCCCAACGGAAATTCTCATGGCACTTTTACAGCATCCACAGAGGTGCCTATGCCTTTTGATGACATAGCTTTCAGCATAGTGACACAAGCGGATTTTCTCCGTGAATATTATCCAAGCGGCCATGCCATAAATGATCCTACGGTATATCCGGATATCACTCGTGAGGAACTTGTACCTGTACTTGATGCGGAAGGAAATGATACCGGAAAAACGAAAAGCCGTTACTATACTGAATTTGTTCCCCGATACGCATTTGCTTTCCAGCAAATAATCAAGATAAAGCAGATGGTGCATCTGTGCGGAAACGACATACAGTTTGAACTATGCAGTCCTAAACCTTCTCAGAAAGATATGGATATATTTAACATATACCGTGAAGGATGGCTGAAAAAAAACATGGAAATAGCTTTTTTTGATGCTGCAAATTCCGTAAAGACCACAGGAGATACGGCTTTTCTTGGATATTTAGACAATGGAGTGTTCGGGCATAAGGTATTGTCGTTTGCCAATGGAGATACACTCTATCCGCATTACGACTCAATCACCGGAAAACTTCGCCTCTTTGCCCGCTCGTTTAATGATACCGACAATAACGGAGGAACGACAACGGAATGGTTGGAAGTATGGGATAAAACTTATATGTACCGTTTCAAACGCAACGGAGAAGCCGCAAAGACATTTAAGGACAAGATTCTTGGTCTCTTTGGAGTAGATGGATATTCTTTAGTAGAAAAACGCCCACATGGGTTCCCTTTCATTCCTGTGGCCTACCATCGAGACGAAGACGGAGCTTGTTGGAGTGCATCTCAAGACAGCATAGATGCTTACGAAATGTCATTTTCGCAAATGGCACATAACAACCAGGCATTTGGAGAGCCAACCCTTGTGTTTCAAGGTGAAGGAGATAGGCTTGATGCTCAATATGATGCTAACGGTACAATTAAGACGCTTTCAATGGGTACAGATGATAAAGTGTCCTATTTAAGTGCCCAAAGCGCATCTGAAAGTTACATGAAGCAACTCGATACGCTCTACAAGATGATATTTACCCAATCTTTCATAGTTGAACCTCCAGAACTAAAATCAGGAGATTTACCGGCGGCAGCATTAAAAATCCTCTATTCTCCGGCTGTTGAGAAAGCTATGAACGATGCTCCCAAATACCAAAAGTTCCTTGATGACATGGTAGCCATATTCTCCTATGGTTACGGAATGGAAATGAAAAAGACCATCGATTTTACCAATCTCAATATGAAATGGTGGATAGAGCCGTATGTACATGTGAACACGTCCACTGTCATTTCTGACCTTGCAACTGCTGTACAAAATGGTTTCTGTTCCAGACAAACTGCATCCGAACGTATAGAAACTTTATATACCACTAATGGAGAATGGGACAGGATCGTCCGGGAAAAGAAAGAAGAACAGCAAGCCGACCTTCTCTTTGAACTAAAGACAGCTAAAGCGAATAAGACAGAAGGAAACCAAGTCACCGTAGAAGAGGGAGTGAAAGCCTAATGAGATATCCGTCAGACAGAGAAATAGAGGAAGCGAAGGATTATATCCGCCAGAGGCTGCAAGCTGAAAAAAGCATGGGGAGAAATCTCCGTACCGCTATGCTCCGTGCTGCTGAAAGAATAATATCCATATCCCACAAATACGGCATACCTCCAAAGATGTTCCGCTTTTCCTTAGACCTGAATCTGAAGCACGAGGTGGAAGCTGTCATTTCTGATTTGCGAGCCACTATCGAAGACTACACTTCAACCCTTTCTGTAGCCACTCACAATGATAAGGAAGAAGAGATATTAGCATATATCACACGCAACTCATACGGAAAAACATTTGGTGAACGTAACGCCATATATGCCAACCGATACAAGTATGAGCTGGAAGCCGCCATCGCCGCATCTATGCTTGCGGGAACATCGAAAGCTGCCACCCTTCAACTCATATCCAAAAACCTGGAACACCCGTACGACAATCCAGACTTTATAGAAGCAGTCAAAGCAGGAGATATGAACGCCACACGCATACGGACCGATAGTATAAGCTACGGGATAGGACGAACCAATAGCAGTTTCACGGCCCTCCGTAATCTGACCGTATTTGCGGTGGCAGAAGGTTGGATGAAATATTGGTACCTATCGGGAACAGAGAAGGGCGCAAAAGGTTTTATTACTTTCCGATCCAGTAGCTTTCCCTGCCAGACATGTGACGAATATGCTATGCGGACTCATCCTATGTCAGACCCGTATCCACCACTTCACAATAATTGCGTATGTGGAATGGCGTTTATCTATTAACCTAAAATACAAGAAAATATGCTCAAATATTCAAAACGATTCATTAACGAAACCAAGAGATACAACATATCCGTATTGGAACGCGCAATGGCAGACATGATAATGATGGGCTGGGATGCTACTGAAGCTTTTATTGCTACCGGCCAGTACAAGCCTACCCTTGCCGATGAATGGAACAAGCAGCAGATAGACAAGATCATCAACGACCCCAACATTCTTACCTATATGCAATCTAAGCAAAAGGCAATTCGATTGGGACGTTTCAAGAAAATACCGACCTCGTGCGATAAGGACGAGAAAGAAGAAACCGAAGATGATTTTACCGGAAAGTTCCGCGACAAGAACGAAGTTCTCAATGCCCTCGTCGCCACAGTCAAAGACCTAAAAGGCAAAGACCGCGCTGATGTTCTTATGAAAATAGCCGACCTCCAGCAGATGAAAAAGGAAGAAACAATAGAAGAAGACAATACCGTCCATTTCTATCTTCCAATCTCCTGTAAGTCATGCTCTCTATACATGAAAGCTAAAAACAAGAAAGCACAGCTGGAAACAAACAATGAAGAAGGATAGCTTATCCGTAACCGGAAAAAGTTTAGGGGCACGGTGTACATAGAATACTCCCGTGCCCCTCTTTATTATTTCATTCGATAAAATTACCTGCTATTTTAAAATAGCCACACACCCAATCACAAGAACTATCAGAGAAATCAGTGCGGTTACAATTCCTGTTATCGCAGCCCACTTGCTCCAATTAACAGGATTGAATAAATATGGGTTATCATACAGATACATCTTGCCTTGCTTGGTCAGCCTTATACCACATACTTTGCCATTGGTAAGGAACGAGCATTTCACAAGGCCTGCCTTTTTTAGAGAGCTTGCAGCTAGCGCATATTTGTCATACGGAATATCACTAGGTACATCCGTAAATCCTGCGTCAAGCATCCGCAACACTTTTTTTTTCGGTCTTAGACAGCTTTATCCGTTCCATTTCACTTTCATAGTTTAACCCTCAGTTCCACTACATACCTAAAATCCGTCTCTTTTCCCATGTTGTCATATACAGGTTGCCGGATAAACCCTATTTCATCCACAATAAGCCCCGTATTCCTCTCATACGTAGTCATCATACCGGAAATGTCCTTCTCAATTTCCGCTTTCAGGGCTTTCGCTTTTTCTATTTCCCCCATTTTCTCCCTCCATTTCCTTTTTCATCTCATATTTAGTACGTTCCTCCGCAAGAATTTTGGCATCTTCCTCGTCACTGACCGATTCGGCTTTCACGCGATCAATAGCCCGTACAACAACTTGAACTACATCATTCTGAAACTCAGCGTCAAGAAGTGTAGCAACAGCGAATACGTTATTGAAAATAACACCTACGCCCGACTTGTCCTCCTTCAGCACATTGTCAAGCAGTCCATACATCATGCTGTCAATCCTATACATGAATCTGAATATGCCGCCCGAAGCACGAACCTCCATGAAATCTACTCCGTCCATCTCCACCTTTTCGACAATCCAGTTGCCAATCTGTAACTTTTCTCCGTCTTTCATAAACTATTATTTATATAATTAATAATTCTATACTCTACATCGTTCCCCTGTATATTTACATATAAAGGAGTATTAAAATACTTGTCATCTATAAACCCATCCTTTGTCAGGAGCTTTTCAATAAATGTTCTCCTTAAGAAGCTACCACCGTGAGGCACTACTATAATGCCCCCATTCTCCGATTCTATTTTCAAGAAAATATCCGATTGCTCTTTCTCTGAAAACCCACTTATATCCGTGACTCCATATTTTACAGCCAATGAACCTATATTGTATCCGTATTTTACGCTATCGGAATGACAATATTGAGTAAACAATCCTATATTGTATATAGTTATCATACCTTGTCTATATTAAAGTTCTACATATCCTCCGCGTCATACTCCACGTCCCCGTTATACCCGTCAAAATCCATGTCCATGTCAGATACAATAGGAACAGGAGTCTTCAATTCCTTCTCGTTACATCCGAAAACCTTGTAAATAATGCCCTTGGAATCCCTTCTCCTGCTCATCTTACCGAATCCCAGTTTCGTAAGCTGCTTTCCAAAGTCCTGCATGCTTACACTTTCAAAGCCGTTGGCTTCCGCATAACGCACCATATCGTTATACATGTCTGAAGACCTTAACCACGTGAATAACTCGCCCTTGGCATTGGCGGAAGGTCTTACCCCGCGTGCAAAAGCCCAAGAGAAAGTTATGTTGCTTTCCCCCATTACTATAAGCTTCTGCTTCTCCGAGTTCTCGCTCTTCGGAAAGACAAACCTTCTTTGCTTTAAATATTTCCCGCCTCTGATAATCCAATTCAATATACCAGGATATTCCTGCTTCAAATCATCTGCAAGATGCTTGTTCTGCATCTCTTCTGGGATGACATTCTCAAACATCACATACAAGAAACGCCTGAAATATCCATAGCTCGTATCCGAAGCCTTCGGGAGATTGTTCATGTTGAATATCATCCAAGGGACATTCCGCACCTCATAGACATTCCCTCCGATATTCCGACCATAAACCATCTCTCCTGAGCATAACGTCTTGAACGCGTCCTCATACCCCGATATGTCCCGCGCTTGTATCTCCGGGCACATGTTAACCAACTTGCCGTCAATCCTGGCAATATTCCTCAACCTCTCGTCACCTCCCTTGATCAAAGACAACAATCCCATAGAGGAAACATTCTCCCTGCCGAATATCCCCGTTATCGTCTCGTATATCACAGACTTGCCGTTGCTACCAGTACCGAACAGCATAAGGCAGTTCTCAACCTTGTCTATCATCTTCCCCCTGTCAAACGTACACAGTCCCAAGTACATTTGCAATATCAACCTGCTATCCTTCTCCGGCAAGACAGTCCGCAAGAAAGACTGCCACATCGGACACTTCGCACTGGGATCATACTCATAAGGATGCTTGTATATAACGTGATACTTGGCATCAAAAGGACGCAATTCCCCATCCGTGAAGTCAACCACACCGTTAACATAAGCCTTGATATGGAATACCGGACAGAACGGATTATTGATACGGATAGAAAGACGAGCCTCGTCCTGGAACTTCTTTGATGAATAATGCAAAATCCTACTGCTTACCCGCATGCGAATCAACCACTCCTCGATAGCCTTGCCTATCAACTCAGGATTGACCGGCTCGTAAATCTCACCAGTAAACAGGTAATAACAGCCATGAAGATAACAGAAATCACTATTTGCCATGATCTTAAACACAAGACTCTTGATTATCATAGAAGATTCGGCAAAGTCGGAACCCGAAGAAAAACGGGCAAAAACATTCTCGTCAGAAAGAGTGCATAATTTAGTGACTATTAAATGCAGTATATGGTCATAATAACTATTCATATAAAAAGTGCTTGAATATTAAATAATTATAAGAATATCAGTTAACGTAATGCATAAAAACAAGCGTTTTATAGAAATATATATCGCATATATTAACTTGTATTTTCTACAAAAATACTGATTATATACACAATATACAATATTATCATTAATTTATTTTATATCAAGGATATATAATATGTAGTATAAAAAATAACATATACAGGAAATGAATAATAACCATACATATTAAAGCGTAACAGAATTAATTTAATTGCATATACAACTAAATAATCAATATAACAAGAAACAAACGGGAAAAATAAAAAAATAAAATAAAAATTTTGAGCGATAATCATTTGCCTTTTTGGTAATAAAATACCACCCCGGGGTGGGGTATTCGTGTTGTAAATATTATACTAATAATATTCATAAAACACCCTTTTTAGGTCATATAAAGCACATTTACACCATTTTTAGGTATCTACTGTTTATATATTTAACTACCCATTTTAATGATAAATATTATTTTCACTTTCTCGTGAATATTATATCTATAATATTATAACAGGCAAAGATAACTCACTACATTTGCAATACCAAAGGGATGGGGATAGTTACATATACAACCAAAACATATACATAACCTACACTGTCATTCTTTTGGTTTTAAACGATGATATTATTAACGATTAAAATAACGATTATGAAAGCAATGAATTTCTACACGAGTAACGGTTGGTCTGGTTCAAACTATGACAGCAAATTATCTACAAAGGAAATAGCCGCAAAGGTTAGAGCTTATGCAAAGAAGAATTTTCCTAGTTTTAAATTCTCTATTCGTTCAGAGTGGAGCATGTACACAGATTCTATGTGTATCGAGTTAAAGGCAGGCGCTTGTGTTCCTTTTGTTGAAGGTTCAAGAAGTGCGGAACGCGGTTATATGTCCACAATGTCCACCGTTAAGGGTTGGGAAGATGAATTAACTCCGGAAGTGTTCGCGGTTCTTGATGCTGTTGCGACGTATGCAAGTTCTTTCCGTTATGATGATAGCGACGGAATGCAAGACTATTACGATACTAATTTTTATCTTAGTATAAAGGTTAGTAATGAATACCAGATTGTAGAACCTAAAGAGAAGAAGAACGCACTAAAACAGGAAAAAGAAAATGCTTCCAATATGGTAGAACCTGTTGCCGTTGAAGGTCTGGAGATAGTGGACTATTCCGAAAAAGCTATTGCGGTGTTCGGTGACACGAAAGCTATCAAGGAGCAATTAAAGGAATTGGGCGGACGCTTTAACCCGTCTTTAAATTATGAAGGCGAAAAGCGTTCCGGATGGATATTTAGCAAGAAGCAGGCGGATAAGGTTAAAGAACTGGTAAAGGCTACAGAATTGCCGGAACTTACAGAGGAAACACGGGAAAATAACACCCCGTTAGTTATTGACGACTACACTAAATACTGTTGTGTGGATTATCCGACAACATCCGAAGAACTGGACGGGTTTAAATTGGGTGAAGTCGTTTATGATCAGATCGGAGAAATAGGCGTTATATTGGCTTTTAACGAAAAAAACGGGACCGCTCGGTTAAATTCAAATGGTTGTTGCAATGTCGGTAATTTGAAGAAGTGCCCGAAAACTATTGCGGAAAAAGAAGTTAGGTACATGGATATAATACGCCCTGAGAAATCATCTACAAGTCATAACGTTGAAGCCTATGAAAAGAAAGTAACTGGGAGACGTTACACTGTCAAGGATAAGCCGTTAATGCTTGGATATTACGGAATAGTGGATAATTTGGATAATTGTATTATAGATTACTATTCGACTAAAGAGGAAGCCGAAAGAGGGGCCGAATACCTGAACGCGCATGTAGACGATAACGGGCGATTAAGGAAAGCCATCTAAATAACTATCATATGTTTTGTTTGATGCTGTTATTGTTCGGTGCTGTCCTGTTTATCAGCGGCACCGATATAGAGAAGATAAGGGAGTTTATAATTGATAGATCAGATAAATTTTAATATTATGGAACTTGTATTTAATGTTAAAGGCTTCAGTTACGATAAGCTTAAAGAAGTAAAAGGGAGTGAATGGAGAAAGTTCATAGGTTACTGCAAAAACAAAGAGAATGGCGTTTCAACCCCTGAAAAGGTTATCTGTCCCCGTAAGATTTTCGCGTTTCATCAAGCGACTAATTGCGGTGTAATTCCTTCCGTTAATGTTGCCATACGTCGCGGTTATTGTCGTTTAGAGTTTACTCTATAACACTAAAATGGATATGCAAGAGCAATTAAGAATATACATTACATCTTTAAATAACAAATTACTGATATCAATAGAGGAAGGAAGAAAATTATGAGCTGGAAACCAAGTCGAAGTTCTGGATGTGGCTTTGATAATGCCAAAATCCGAGAGGAGAAATATAGAAAAGAATTAAATACGTTGATGAGTGATCCTCAAGCAAATATACAAAAAGTTTCTAAATCTTATTATCATTTACTTATCTCATTACGAGATCAGCAGAATTACTTTGGAGGAAATTATTCTATTAAATTTGGTTTTTTAATTCCCTATATATGGCTAGAAAAGATGAGAAATCATAAAGAACTATGTTATAAACCGTTACGGGAATTTATTCAATAAAGAAATAAGGAGGAATGATATGTATTTAGGTTTTATACTTTGGCTGATTTTTATTTTCTTTCTATGTTGCGGCGCAAGTGGATGTATAGGTTTTATCCTTCTTGTATGGACATTGGGGGGTAATTATTACTGTTATCTTATGCAAGAAAAGAATAGTTAAAGATTAGGCTATGGAATTGAATGAATTGAATAAGATTCTTTTCGGCTCCAAGATAAGCCGGGAAGGAATGGAAAGAATGAATAAGTTAGGCTTGTTGCCTGAGTTGTTCGATATAAAGGACTGGAAAAATACCTTTTGCGGGAGGTTCATTTGCAAATATCCGAAATATTACGGTATCATAACCAAGATGCAAAAACTGTTGGGCCGGCTTCCAGAATGGGAAGACTTTACAAAAAGCAATATAGATGACATCTTGAGTCTTTTTTCGTCTTGCTCACCAAGTTCCATACGGACATATACGGCAATGCTAAAGGCTGTATTAAATGACGGAAAAGACGAATTCGTTTTGCCTTATCCGAAATTTGCCGAACGGTTAAATGTCAAGGGAACGCCATCCGTCAACGTTTATCTCAACCTGGATGAACTTTCAAGACTTGAACAATACCGACCGAAGAATGAGAAAGAGAATATTGTCTTGGCTCAGTTCTTGATAGGTTGTTATACGGGTGCCCGACATTCGGATATACTTGAAATGACAGGAGAGAACATCCAAGGAGGTTATATAACATACGTAAGCAAGAAAACGAATATAGCTGCAACCATTGAAGCAAAACCAATACTTAAAAAGCTGTTGCCGATTGCCGGGAAGCGGAAATATGTAGATGCATGTTTTAACGATACTATACGGGATATTTGCCGGGAGTGTGATATCAATGGAAAGATAAAGCTATTCCGCAGGGGAAAGAATGAGACGGGTGAAAAATGGCAGTTTGTCGCATCCCATACCGCACGAAGAAGTTTTGCAACCAATTTAGCGGAACTAGGTGTTCCGTTACTCCAGATTGCCAAAAGGATGGGCCATTCAGACATTAAGATGACTCAAAATTACGTTGTGTGTGGCACTGGGAAACTGAATGAAAAGGCGAGCGCATTTTTTATGTAGTAATGAGGTAGGCTGTATCTTATAAGTCGGTAGCTGATCTTTGACGTATTGGATTTACCGCTTAATGTTATACAACATACAAATATTTGTATTGTTCCCTTTTGGCAGTACAAATATTTGTAGTATATTTGCAGTATAAGAAGTAAGGCAATAAACAATATGAGCAAGTATTATCAAATAAACGGACTAAAAGTAAGAGTTTCAGATCATGAACCGAATACCTCTCTTAGAGGTTCAAATGACATCTGCCTTTATATAAGATCTGCATGTAATGAGCTTCTTTCTATTGAAAGCCAAATAGAGGCTGTGTGTGAGAAAAGGGGATATGAAATTTCGGACTTTCAAGAAGTAATAAATGATTGGAAAGATGGTACTTATGATATGCATACTTTCGAGAATGCTAATGAAGAAGTGGATAATGATTCTCCCTGTAAAGTTGTTCCTGACCTTATTGCTCAGTATCGTACAAGCAACGATGAAAAATTGAAGGGATATTCGTTGTCACGGTTTGCCAAGCATTTTGAAGTTAAAGCCTTGTCTGAAAAGACTGGAGTGTCCCAAAGTTATATAAAGAAATACTTTAATATTAGGTGATATGGATAAACAAAATTACAGAGAAGTCTTAGGACAAGCATTGCAATCATTTAGAGAATCAAAAGGTCTATCGAGGTATGCAGTGGCACAAAAAGGACAAATTAGAATAGAACAAGTTAAAGCCGTAGAAGAAGGAATAACAAACTATACGATAGATGTCTTTTTAGGTTATATCTGTGGAGCTGACTTGTTCATGTATTTTGCAGAGAAAGATAAAAAAGAAGGGATTGATTTTAAAGAGATGCTGGAAAAAGGGAAGGGAAATTTACCTAAACAAGTTTAACTAGCATAAGGCGATATAATTGAATTTACCGCCTTTCTTGTGTCCGGAAGGCATCTAGGTTCAGTTTTTTTTATTTTAACGTAAATTGAAACAAAATAGGGGCAATTTAAATTTGCCCCATTTTTATTTTACTTTCCAGCAACTCAAACGACTTTTCGACTTCCGAATTAAGAACCTTCGCATATTCTTGTGTCGTTTTTATATTGGAATGTCCCAACATTTTGCTTACATTCTCTATCCTCACACCGTTGTTGAGACACATTGTAGCGAACGTGTGCCGGGCCATGTGAACGGTTAATTTCTTGTCTATTTTCGCATAGTCAGACACGATTTTAAGCCTTAAATTGTATTGCTGGTTACTGATTACCGGAAGGATGAAATTGTATCTTTCAAGCACTTCAATAGCAGGAGAAAGAAGAACGATAAAGTATCTTTCTTCTGTTTTTTGCCGGATATCCTGGATCACCATTTTGCCGTTTAACCTTTTTATGTCTTTTTCGAAATCAAACTTTGCAAGGTCTGCATATGATATACCGGTATAAGATTGGAAAACAAATAAGTCCCGCACTTGGCAAATGGTCTTAGAAGGTATTTCAGCCTTCATAATTTGAGCCAATTCTCCCTCGGTAAGGTATTTCCTTATCTGATGTTTTCCGCGATCAAAATGAAGCCCTAAATAAGGATTGGAATCAAGTAATTCAAATCTTATGGCTTCGTTTATATAACGTTTCATTCTTTTGTGGTAGTTATGCACCGTGGGTTGAGAATAACCTTTTGAATGTAACCAGTCATCATATAGTATTATATTCTCTTTCGTAAGGTCGGAGAAATTTGTTATTCGTTCAAAGCTTCTTAAAGACTCCGTGAATGTCCGGTGTGTCTTCTTGGTACTCTCTGTTATATCCTGCCTTTCCTCTAATCTTCTTTCGGCAAATTCTATAAAGCTTTCCGACTTTTTGGAGAATTTGATAAACCGGTCCAGCCTTTCAAAGTCGAATGGCTCCCTTTTACGGATAAGCTCGTTTACCCAATCCTGTATAATCCTGATTTGCTCGTCAAGACTTCTGTTTAATTCAAGCATTTGCATTGAATTTATTACCTTTTTTCGTTCGTCCCATTGGTCAGAATATAACTTCACACCAGTTCCAATATATTTTCTTTTCCTTTCGCTAAGGACTTCAATTTGTACAGAAGCCTTATGTTTTTTTGTAGCTGTCTTTTTTCGGTCAAAGACAAACCGTAATGTCGGGTATCTCATAATTTAAAGTTTTTAGGCATCTATTGAAAATTGGTATCACACAAGGTATCACAGGACAACTTTTTATTTGGGTCGTATTGGGCTGTATTGGGCTGTATTGGGACATATAAATTAGGCGATATATCTCTATTTTTGGCCAAAACGAAATTACAACACTCTGATATACAGCAAAATAGGGGCGATTTCTCGTCCCTATTTAAGCGGTGCGTACGGGACTATGCAATAACTTGTAAAATACTAATTTTCAACACAATGCATTGTTAATAATAATCTATGGTATCACATTTTTTCATTATTTCCTCTTATATTCATCTTCTTTACCGCATTTTGAAGCTTGGATATAAGCGTCATAATCTCTTTATATTCTTTCTCTTTTTCTTTATAATTCAACATATCCCCTTTTCCGGTACATAACCAGTATATATTAAGCATTGGGAACTTCTCTATTATGCGAGCTATATTATCGCTTCCTATACCTCCAGAGCTTGCGTGCAACGCATTGTTTAAATAGCCATTTGACAATCCGCACTCATCTTCAAAATTCCGTACACTCTTAATCATTTTCTCACTTTTAGCGTACATAACAAATTTATGTAGTCGTATCGCTGCACTTTCTTTATTTCCCATTTGGTATATGTTTTCGTAACAAATTCGTTGTTAAACAGCATGTTTAACAACATATATAAATCTCGAACCTTTTTAAAATACAAATGTTATCTATCAACCATAATTTAAATAATCGTACTATATGGAGAAAGTTAACCTTCCCGTTTGCCGTCTCATAAGGCAAATTAAAATTCTCATGCGACAGTCTTTGCGTATATCTGAAGATTTAGAATGTGCGCATAAAAGAATAACCGATCTTGAGAAAGAACTACAGGCGCATAACCTTGTATCGCAACGTAAACAAGCAATTTACGAGATGAAGATACTGCAACATGTCGAACCTCAAGGAGCATGAAACTACTTTTAGCCTGGATAGAAAGGCTTCATGTAAATGGGCTTTTCTATCATTTATGCACTTTCTCTATTAAACGTTTCCTTTGCATCTACAAACGCATGCTCAAGAGTTTCAAACTTCATCTTCATATTTTCAATGAGCCTTTCATAACGTGACACGGTTGTTTCGTATAGTCTTGCCAGTTCATCATAGGTAAGCCCGAACGTTCCGATGTCTGTAGATGACGACAATTCATCATTATTCAAGAACATAGAACCTTTTCCGGTAAGGATGTAGTTAGCGTTGACTTGGGGGAATGCCTCGCAAAATGAAGATAACACATTAATAGAAGCTCCTTGTCTTCCTGTCCTTATGTGCGACATCAATGTCTTATCTAGTCCATCTATACTATTTGCGATTTTAGCATCGCTAATCCCGATTTTATCAACTATTGATAAAAACCTTTCAGAATAAAGATTCTTTGCCATAATATTATTTTTAAAAAATTTATCTACTTTTCTTTGTAGTAGATAAATTATCTACTACCTTTGTCCCCGTAACACCTGCACGTGCTACGATACAAATTTGGTTAAACTTTCCTCGAAAGAGGTTTAACATATATAGATATCCGTTTCATGTGCAGATGAAGCGGATATTTTATTTATATCCAGTTGTACAATCGGTTATTGTTTCCGCTTTACGAGTACTGCGGAGGGCTATCGGGGAAAATACGTTCGACCAATAACAGATTTAAAACAACCTTCCGAAGCTTCACGGTGAAAGCCCGTGAGGGGATGCACGAAAGAAGGCAGTCGATTGAAATAAGCAGACTGGTGCGCAGGTGCAGGTTACGAGATAACCAACTCTGTAGAAGCTGAAAGCCGAGATTGGAAGCACCCAATTCAGAGCCGATGGGGTCGATACCTAACTTATACTGGTGATTTGCCATCGAATTATCCCTGAACCGTTAGAGAGAAAAACCGCTCTCTACGGGTAAGGGGATGATTCACTCAAAAATCAACGTTCCTTCAAACCTGGTAATTTATAAGTTAACACAATATATAATAATATGGATAATGTACTTAATGTAAATACACAATTTAAGAAGAAAGATATAGATATATTCCTTACTTCAAGAAAGAAACCATATTTAATAACCGCAGAACAAGTTATAGAATATTGGGATAAGAAGAATTGGTTAACAGTAAAAGGTGAAAAAATTAAATCAATAGCTGCTCTCGTAAATGTGGCAAATAGTTACCTCACTGAAAACAAACGAAAAGAATGTCTTTTGCCTGCTATTGACGAAACAAATCGTAGAAATCGCCAAAACGAATGGTCGCAAAAGAGAAGCCAATATTATGACCAATTAGAAATGCCACAATGGAAGTCTTATAGAGAATTTATATTCACTGTAAGAGGTCGAAAATGTGAAATTTGCGGCAATGAGAAAAAACTAAATATACACCATGTAAAATATATCAACAATAGATTTGCATGGGAATATCTACCTTCTGATGTTCTTGTTGTATGTGAAAGCTGCCATAGGAACATACATAAGATACCTCATTAATAACCGATGTAAATATTTCAAAGAACGAATTATGAAAGAAGAAATATTAAATTCATATACAAACTGTTTTTGTTCAGCGAATAATTTCAATCTTTTACCTCCATCTTCGTTACAAGAGAAAGAAGGTTGTCTGTATTATGTATATCATGGTTCTTTCGGAATAAAAAAATCAGTTCTATTAAGGAGTTCTTCTGAACTTGAGTTAATAAAATCTTGTTGGGGTCAGACACGGAAGATATGATTGTATTTATCATTGCGTTTGCCCCATTGATATCATTAATTCTCTCCTGATGGACTATTGTTGATATAGAATGAAGCAAATATTTGAATACAGCTATTCTATCATTTGTTTCTAATCCTCTTTCTAAATAATACTGCGATAAAGACATTTGTATTTCTATAATATTTTTTTCCGATCTAATATAATTCTCCATATTCATATTTAATACATCATCCTTTATCCTTCGTATATCTATTGCGGAAAATATCTGCCACCCAATAAGTACTGTAACCAGCAAAGACAATATTCCCACTATTATCCCTTGGTAATCCATTCCTAAATCAGAGGTATGCGGATAGGTTCTGCATAATGCAATTATAGACACTAAGACGGATATTCCAGATAATATCAATATTACTATGTTTCTATATTTATTCATATATACTTATTAATCAACTACTTACTTAAAATATGTTTTATAACATATATAAGTAGATAAAATATCTACTATTATTCTTTGCGGTAGATGATTTATCTACTATCTTTGCATCGTCAACCAATAAACAAACAAACTTGGTACATGCAAAAAGAAAGTGATGGCTTTCCCAAGTCTCACACATTTTCAAAGACAAATATAGTCGTAAGCTTTCTTATTTGCAAATAAAATACATATAAAATCTAAATAAACATAGAAATAATATGAAAAAAGTGAGTAAAAAAGGGATATTTTGGGTATAAAGGCAGGAAGTTCTATGACTTTCCACATGGATACCTACGAGGCTTTGAAAAGTGCGCATACATATGCTTATCAATTAAGCCATTCAAGTGACAAGCCACAGGATGTTAAGAAATACAGATGTTCCTACTCATTAAAGGATTTGACTATAACCATTATAGCGGTGGGGAAATGACACGTTCAGAGGCTCGTTTAATCGCAGAGGAGTTGTACAATCTGATAGGCAAAAATATGAAATCATATATATCAGAATGCATAAAGTACAATTCAGATGAGTATCTGAATACAGAAGAGGCTTCAACTATGATTGGTATTAGCGTAAAAACTCTCCGAAGAAGAAAAGACGAGTTTCCTCATGTCAAAATAGGTAAAAGAATAATGTTCTCAAAGAATGGGATCATTGAATTGATGAACAGATGAAAGCAAGAGATTACAAACTGGTGAAAGATGGCAAATACAATATGAAAGCCATCATGCAAAGAGCCTGGGTTTACATGAAGCAGAATAAGGCTTTCAAGTGGTATTCTTTTAATAATGCATTGAAAGATGCTTGGATGGATGCACATTTGAAAATGGATGATTATAAGGCTCAATTTAATCCTCAGTATCTGGATTATCCCAAACCCGCTAACAATTTTTAGGCAAGCCTTGATGGATTTAGATCCAACTTTAAGATGCTACGATAGTAGTTGGAGATAACAATTAACCTCATATGATTATGATAGAAACAATTATGATATCGCTGAGCTTGTACGCTGGCTATAAACTGTTCAGTAAGTCAGGTGAAAAGTTCTTCTACAAAGATTGATCCACAGCCCTACTGACGGATTGAACGACATCCAGTAGCGAGAACTGGGTAGGGATCTAAGGCGAAACCGATGAGCCTAACATTCGGGATGGCATGGTAAGCCTCAATAGTGTACCAGTGTTCCGCACACTTAAAATTAGGCGGCGCCGATAAGCATATAGCCGAGGCGAAGTGGTAGCGTAATGCAATTCTGCGATGATATGAGCGGATGCGTGCAACGTGGTTAAATATATAAATGCGCGGAGCTTTACGCGCCATTTGATAGAACAAAAGCTTAGTGAAAGCTATCAATATACCTCCCTTCCCGTCAAATTCGGGCGTGTTGAAATGCTAAATACGTATTGTTACGTTGAAGGGAGCTAAACTTATTAATCTTTTAAATATTATAGAATTATGATTGGAAAGAAAGTTATTATTAGAGCTGATAGAAGCGGCGTATTTTTCGGAACATTGAAAGAAAAGAATGGCAGTGAAGTTACATTAACAAACTGCCGCAGATTGTGGTGCTGGTACGGAGCCGCATCCATTTCCCAGCTCGCGGTCGAAGGGACAAAAAGCCCAAGCGAATGCAAGTTCACTCTGGTAGTTCCTACCATCACGATACTTGGAGTAATTGAGATTATCCCTTGTACGGAAGAGGCGGTCAAATCCATTGAGGAGGTGTCGGTATGGAAGAACAGATAAAGCTATTTCTTAGCTCTGGCTCTGGCTCTGGCTCTGGCTCTGGCGATGGCTCTGGCTATGGCGATGGCTCTGGCGATGGCTCTGGCTATGGCGATGGCTCTGGCTCTGGCTCTGGCTCTGGCGATGGCTCTGGCTCTGGCTCTGGCTCTGGCGATGGCTCTGGCGATGCTCTGGCTCTTGGCTCTGGCTCTGGCTGGCGATGGCTCTGGCTATGGCTCTGGCTATGGCTCTGGCTATGGCGATGGCTCTGGCTATGGCTCTGGCTCTGGTAATTAATATGTTTAATGGTGATAAAGTCTACATAATAGATGAAACGCCGACCATTATTAAAAGTATCCGAGACAACATAGCCAAAGGATATATTCTCAATGGAGACTTTACCTTAACTCCGACATTTATTGTCCAAGGATAATGGCAAATTTGCACATGGAGAGACATTACATGAGGCATTCTTTGCACTCCAAGAAAAACTGTATGATAATTCAACCGAGGAAGAGAGATTAGAAGCTTTTAGAGCACATTTTCCTGACTTTGCGAAGAAGATATCTGCTAAAGAATTATTTCATTGGCATCATGTTTTGACTGGTTCATGTAAGCAAGGAAGACTATCATTCTGTACCAATAAGGGTATAGATATTGACAAAGATGCATATACCATACATGAGTTTATAGAATTAACTCAAGATTTCGTATGGGCGGTCATATAATCAGGAAGCTGAAGTAATTATGCATTATCCCGTGGCTTACCTATCCTTAGTGTAAGTAGTAAGGCAATCATCGGAACGCTCACGGGAACTATCCCGCAGAAAAGGTTAGTGCTAATACTGTACTAAAAGCCATGAGAGAAACGAAGTGCGCACCGTTTTTACTTTACCCTTGTACAGGCGGTTATTTTTTAAATCTGAATAGATATGATAGAAATATTAGAATTTATTTTCCAAGACTTTTGGCATTGGTTGGGTACATTAATACTTGTAGCTGCCATTCCTGTTCCATTTGGGGAAATAAGAACCTTGTTACGGATTGGGAGAAACAAGGGAAAAAGTAAAACGGAAGTTTAATTTAATACAGAACAGAATAATACTTATGGTGTACAGGTAACCGTGTAATAAAATGAGTGCAAATAATAATTCAACAGGTGGTATTGCTTCTGCGGATTGCTAACGATAGTATTTATAGTACTAAAACTAATGCATTATATTGATTGGTCTTGGTGGTGGGGTATTATCTCCTCTTTTGATTCCAATCGCAATAGTATTAATCATTGTTTTTTTCATTGTGATATTGAGAGTGTTTTTTGCTTTAAAGTAAAACGTACAGTAAAGGAATCGGGATTTGCTGCAAGAATAAAAAATGAAAGAATGAGGGAGAATATGCAACGTAGTAAATTCAAAGACAATTGGAAATCATGAAAAAGGAGCATTGGTAAAGTATAAAGCTCCCGGTTTGGGGAAATAAGATCGGGAAGATATATAGCGTTAACGGTGACAGAGTAATGGTGCAGTTTGGAAAGCATGATTTTGTAGAGTTGTATTCAAATGATTTAATCGTAATGACAATGCTATGAAAGTGATTATGTTTATTCTCTCACTATTCGTCTTTTTATGCTCAATAGTGATGTTGTACGGAGCAGTTGTTAATGATAGTCCTATGTATGCTACAGGATTATTATTATGCTTATCATTTGTGGAGTATCATTTATAATGGCCCGAATATCTTATAAAGAGTTGGGGCATTAATTGCAATAAAAAATCCTTTGAAATGTAGTTATTTTTACTGTGTTGTGTGCGGTCTGTGAAGATAGTACACTTTTTTATTAGGAGAAGTGGCGGAATCAGTAGACGCACCCACTCGATAATAGGACTGCCAACCTTAGATGTGGCGAGCTTGGCAACTCGTCCCAGTGCAAATCTGGGCTTCTCCACGAATTATTAATTTAAAATTTATTATTATGCCAATTATTAAAAAGAACGACGTTACTCCTGAACGTCCGGTCCATCATTGTATTGTATGGTACTCCAGGAACAGGCAAGACATCCCTTGCCACAACAGCGGAAAATCCGTTATTGATAGATACGGATAGAGGGTTATGATAGAGCGGTACAACGTTGTGATACCCCTCACTGCTAACAAATGGGAAGATATAACGGCAGAGTATGAAACAATGAAAGTCTTACAAGACTATTATCCTGCGGACAACAGCCCAAGGCATGTTTAGGATGACTATCTGATGAACTTTGCCATAAAGAACAATTATAAGTTGGCAAATAATGCTTTTAAAGCGATTTGGGCAAATGGCAGAGGATTTCAAGTCATTTGTTAACCAACTTCGTTCTAATGGTTCTGACATAATCTTTATCTGCCATGATAAAGAAACAGTGGAAGGTGGATATTGTCCAAGCACTCTCCTGATTGTACAGGACAGAGTAAGGATCTGCTTCTTCGCATTGCTGACCAAGTTAGGATATATATCAAAAGTCAATGGAAAACGTACTGTTTCATTTGAGCCTACCGATACCTTTATTGGTAAGAATGTCGCCCAGCTTCAGATGATGGAAATTCCCGAATCCACTAGTGCAGATTTCTCAAATTGTATGGCAGGGAATTATTTCTACTGTGAAGTCCCGCGATACAGAACAAATCGGAGGAACAGAAGAAAGCCAATGAGATGCTTGCTATGCTTAGAGAGAATCTAGCGGCAGCTATGACCGATGAAGATATAGCCGCACTCATCGAAGGTATGAAAGAACTTCCAGTAGTATTGCAATATCCGTTCTTTCAAGAAATGAAATCCAACCTTGCATCCAAGGGCTATAAATACGAAAATAAAAGTTCGTCAAGGAATGAGACCGTTAATTCGCGTGACTACTATTGAAGCATTCCCGAAAGTATATGGAGCAAAGCGAATACGCTAACTTCGAGATAACTGAAGCAATCGGTTATTGATAGCATAACGGGTGTATTTGAGGGAAATGCCTATACTCGCATTGGGACGGCTTTTCATAAAATTGTAGAAGAAGGTACACCGCAATGCGAAAAGATAGAAGCAGGCGAGCGTACCTTCCTCTATTATGGCAAAGAACAGAAAGAACCTATACTTGTGGACGTATTTTTGACATTGAAGGGAAACAAAGGTAATATTAGACGTACCGCAATGCAAGGTGGCACTTGCGTACCACAATGAACACCCGGATGCGTTTCACGAAATAAGGCTCTACAAGGACTTTGGGGATGCAGTTATAACAGGGTGCGCCGACATGATAGATGGTGTGGAGATTAGGGATATAAAGACCAAATATTCTTATCCATCCGATGCTGACTATATAAATTCTTGCCAATGGCGGTTTTTAATCTACAGCTATTCAATGCGGATGTATTTCACTTTGACTTATTCATCTTTGAAGGATACGACAAAGATAAGCACGGATATGATTGTAAGAGGACTCCCACTGAAACGATATGAGCCTTCTATCACATGTTATCGTTATGATGGTATGGAGCAAGATAATATGAATCTGCTACACTCTTTTTTAGAGTGGGCAGAATATAGAAACTTAACCAAGTATTTATTAAAAGAAAAAATAGAAGAATAATATGGCGAATCAAATAACTGGGCGGATAATTGAAATCGGTCAGACCGTCCAAATCCCATCCAAAAACGGGGGAACACCATTTACTAAACGGGAATTTATTTTAGATGCTACCACTTATGATCCTTATACTGGTGAGCGTAGTGAGTATGAGAACATTATTCCTTTAGAGTTCTCGGGTGATAAATGTGCAGAAACTTGATCGTTATAAAAATGATGATGTTGTTACTGTATCATTCGTGTTTACAGGGGCGTTCATGGACAAATCTAGATGGAGAACTAAAACGTATGGCGGTCTATTCGATGTTAACAAAATAGAAGCGCGTGGAGGTGTATCTCAATCCCCTCAGAGTGTACCAGTACAACAGCCGGTACCACAGCCGACTTATCAGCAACCGCAGAACTTTCCGCCTCCTGTTGATGCGAATGGTAATACCAAAGACGATCTCCCCTTCTGATGAAATACGATGGGTTCCAATCCTTTCCATGCCCAGGCAGGCAAGAGCGAAGCTGGAGAAACTGATAAAGGAAAAGAAGATATTTGAACTGACCGAGAAGAAGCCGCAAAGGTCATTGAGTCAGAACAGGTATCTTCATATATGCCTTGCTTATTTTCGGTTGCCAAATCGGTGAAACGATGGAGTATGTAAAGCGAAACTATTATAAGATTTTGTGCAACAAAGACACTTTCATCCGTGAGAGAGAAGATAAGTTCCTTGGCAAAATAAAGTACCTGCGGAGTTCGGCGGACCTTGACAGTGCGGAGATGAGCCTTACAATCGAAAGGTTTCGGAATTTCTCAAGTGCCCAAGGTATATATATTTCCTTCTCCAGAAGAAGAGCGTCTGATTCAGATGATGGAGATTGAGATTGAACATAACAAACCTTATATTTAAAAAATGAAACTTACTCTAACAAAACAAGAAGTGCTTCTCCTGCAAAAACTACTTTATTCATACAAGGAATGTCTTCCCGATGGAACGACGGAGAAGCATGGACGTTTTGTCGGGAAGCTGAACAAGAAAATTAAAAGACAAATTATTAATCAATTAAATTATGATAGAAACAAGAAAAACAAAATCCGTATGTGACATCTGACCCGAAGAAGATGCTTAACATGTACCTTGCAAAACGTGTCCTCAAAACATGGGAGGAATCTTTCATTGATGAAGATACCGGTGAACAGTCAACATAGAACGGCATGAAGTCCTCTTTTGAGCGTGGCACGCTGATAGACCAAGACTTATTAGCAAAAATCCGTTTCAGTATGGAAGCTGATGGTATCAAGGAAGTGGAAGTTAGCAACCAGAATCGTTTTGGCGTTCGAGAATGAGAATAAGTTTTTATATCCATACATCGCACAAGCAACAGATAAGCGACAAGAAGTATAAGTTCTTGTTGTATGCCACTGGGCTGGAGAATGCTTTGCCTTATTTTGAAAGACTACATCGAACTCAATTACCAGTTCGGTTCACCCCTGACGATGGCAAAGGAATTCGATTCCTGCGTGATTCCTTACCGACAATCTGAAAGAACGTAAGGTCGATGATGTGGCTGTCGCTTACCTCAAAGACGAAATAACAATGGAAGAATACGTTGACAAGATGGACGATGAGACCTGAAGATAGTAACGAAGAATCTAAGCCGAATGAAAAGAAATTCTACCAGATTGAGACGAAAATCACCTTCACAGACGGGAGAATGAAGACGAAAGGTTCCAGACTTTTGTCCGGTGAACACCCTTCAACGTTGATAGGGCGATGATGCTTATCACTCACTACCTCAAAAATAAAGAGGAGGAATGCGAGAAGCAAGCCCAAAGAAAAGGGGCCATGAAGTTCAATAAAAGAGAAATTCCACACGGCTATTGAATCAGCCAAACCGATTCCAGTTGGGGCGGTTTATTTCGAAAGAGTTTTCTATGGCTTATTTGGATTGAGTTTATTCCTAATACAGACGTATGAATATTCTTATAGGAAGCAATCTTGTATCAATGAACGCACCACTTTCCGGAAATTTGAGATCGTTATGGAGCGACCCGATATATGAAAAGAAAGTAGTAGAATTGAGAGAGTATGGTAGAAAAACGCCATATAAGTCCAAAGGGTATCAAATCGAGGTGATTAAACCCACAAATCATGTGGAAGTTGACTGTGTTACATGGCGGTTCATGATGTTGACAGCTCGGAAAGACGGGCAAACATGGCGGAGGTATTCTCAGTGGGTAAAAGAGAGCCTAAAAGAAAGCGTACCGAAGTGCTTTAGGTATTACAAGTTGTAATTGCTTGGGTTCGACTCCCAAACTGCCGCACAAACTTGTGGTTGGAAGGGAACATGAAAGTATTCAGTTGCAAATGGATATTTCCTGTAATGCGCATACAGATAGTGTTCCCCGATGGAAATATGTGAGCCACACATAAATGGATATGGGGTTAGTGAATAATGGTTTCGCCCCCGGAGAATACGCTTCGGGCTTTTAATTCAAGAATTATGGAAAAGAAAATTTACCGTGTTGAAATCGTGGAAAATCTTATTGGTAAGATTAATCCTGTTGGTGAAACGAATGAAGACGAAATCGTTTTGAAAACCTCAAATTTGATGTGCGATTTGACAAATAGTCTGATCTCAAAAATAAGATAATGTGTCTTATGAGAATAAAGACAGGCAAGAACATTCGATAAAAAGAGCCGCTGAGTATGCAGAAAGGTTTTTAACAGAACAGATAGGAATACAATAATATGCCATACTACATAAAAAGAACTAAGTCCAAGAAGAAAGACAAGCCTTTGCCCTTGTTTGATAAGGCAGGGGTGATAATAAAGAAGAAGCCGGATTTAAAAGCTAAACTCGACAAAGAGTTTTCCCTTTTTATCCGGCTTCGTGATTGTATGCCAAACGGATATTTCCGCTGTATCTCATGCGGGCAGATAAAGCCTTTCGAGCAGGCAGACTGTGGGCCACTATTTCAGTCGTACACATTTGGCCACACGTTTCGATGAGAATAATTGCCATGCTGAATGCCGACACTGCAACAGATTCAAAGCGGACCATTTGGAAGGGTATCGGGTGAATCTGATAACTAAAATCGGACAACAGAAATTTGATTTACTAAAAGTGAAAGCTGCCGGTACTT
>NZ_JAGH01000004.1:0-847787 GCF_000526555.1 Bacteroides sp. 14(A)
TGAAGACTTACAACCGGATGACCGGGAAGATAGAGGATTATAGCATCAATTCCGCACCGCTGGATTTTTCGGAAGGAAAGATACACGCTATCATGGAAGACCGGGACAAGAACCTGTGGGTAGGATTGTTTCAGAAAGGTATTGTACTGATGCCCAAGCAGGAGAATCCGTTTGAGTATTATGGCAACAGGTCCATTTATTATAATCCCATCGGACAAGGATGTGTAATGTCCATCTATCAGGATAGTAACCGTCACCTGTGGGTAGGGGCGGACAATGAGGGAATCTTTGAACTGGATGCGGAAGGAAAGAGGCTGCGGCATTATCAGCCCGGCAATAACCCGCGTTCGATGGCTAATACGATTATGTGTATGTACGAGGATACGAACGGAGATTTCTGGCTCGGCACGTACACCCGGGGACTGGCAAAACTAAACCGGAGAACCGGTGAGTGTGAATATCCGCTGCCGGTGGACAATGAGAAGATTTTCTCGATTACGGAAGATCGGCATAAGAACCTTTATATCGCTACTTTCGGTTCGGGTTTCTACCGCTATAATCTGGTGACAAGGGAGTTGAAACATTATGAGTCGTCTAAAGATGAGTCGGGCGACCTGACCCGGAATGAACTGGCAAATGATTGGGTGAACTACATCTTCTGTGATAGTGAGGGAATGATCTGGCTGGGACACTATAAAGGGATCAGTTGCTTCAATCCGGTGAATGAGAGTTTCATTAATTACCGCAATGTGAATACTCTGATTGAAGACCGGGTAGGGTATGTTTTGCAGGAAGACCATGCCGGAAATATTTGGGCAGGTACGACGGACGGACTTTATCGCTTCAATAAGAAGACCGAAGAACTGACCTGTTTTACGGTGGCGGATGGTTTGCCTAATAATGTAATCTGTGGAATTTGCGAAGACGAGGAACATAATATGTGGATCAGTACCTATATGGGTATCTGTAAGTATAATGTCGAGAACAACCGTTACATCAATTATTATGCGGGCGACGGATTGCAGGGAAACGAGTTCACGCACGGCGCATTCTATAAAGATCAGGCGGGAAAAGTCTATTTCGGCGGTATAAATGGTATTACCTATTTCCAGCCTTTATCCATAGGGAGTGTGCTGAAAGACACCAAGGTCTGGATTACGGACTTCTTTATCTTCAACCAGCCTGTGCGGAAAAATACGCGTTCGGGAAGGCATACCGTTATCTATACGTCTGTGCCGGATGCGAATATGTTCCAACTGGCTCATTACGATAATACGTTCAGTATCATCTTCTCCACGTTGCAGTATAACAATCCGGAGCAGATATCCTATCAGTATAAGATTGAGGAATTGAGCAACCAGTGGCTCAGCACCGAGCCGGGTGTGAACAGGGTGACTTACAATAATCTTCCGCCGGGCAAATATACTTTCCATGTGCGGGCACTGAGTCACGGCAATCTTTCGGAGATACGTACGGTTAAGATTCTGATTACTCCGCCTTGGTATGAGATGTGGTGGGCGTATTGCATTTATGTTTTTCTGCTCGGCTTGCTTGTATTGGGCATTGTGAATTACATCCTGTCGCGTATGCGCCATCGCCGTGAAATCATGAAGCGCGAACATGCCGAACAACTGAATGAAGCAAAGCTACAGTTCTTTATCAACATCTCGCATGAAATACGTACTCCGATGACGCTGATCATTAATCCCCTGGAGAAGTTGTTGGCCGAAAAGAAGGGAGGGGAAGTACAAAAGACTTATCTGATGATTTACCGGAATGCACAACGTATTCTTCGTCTGATAAATCAGTTGATGGACATCCGTAAACTGGATAAGGGACAGATGTTCATGAAGTTCCGTGAAACGGATATGGTTGGTTTCATTGATGATGTGATGCTTACCTTTGATTATATGGCGCGGAAGAAGAAGATACATTTCAGCTTCGAGCACGCTATGCCGCAGTTGAAGGTATGGGTGGATATGAATAACTTCGACAAGATATTGATGAATATCTTCTCCAATGCCTTCAAATATACACCGGAGCAGGGTGAAATTACGGTTTCGCTTTCTACCGGGCGCGATGCTACCCGTCGCGATCCTCTGAAGGAGTATTTTGAAATAACGGTCACGGATAGTGGTATCGGACTCGACCGGGAGAAGATAGAGCGCATATTCGAGCGTTTCTATCAGATAGATAATGATGTGACGAAATCGAATTTCGGTACGGGTATCGGTTTGCATTTGTCCCGTTCATTGGTGGAACTGCATCATGGCATTATCTTGGCAGAGAACAGGGAAGATGCTCCGGGCAGTCGTTTCGTGATCCGTATTCCTTTGGGTTCAGCACATCTGCGTACGGACGAACTGGAAGATGTGGAAGCACTCATCACCCCTCATGCCGTGCTGGTTAAACCGGAAAAGACGGACTTGGAGGAAGTTTTTGAAGAAGAAGAGGGTGAAGAGGATGAGGAAGGCAAGAAGATTGGTAAGGCAAAGAACCGTATGCGCATATTGATAGTGGAAGATGAGGAGGAGATTCTTTCTTATCTGAAAGAAGAATTGGAAGGGGACTATCGGATAATGACCCGGAAGAATGGCAGGGAGGCTTATGATACTATTCTTGCAGATACTCCTGATTTGGTAATCAGCGATATTATGATGCCGGAAATGGATGGTCTGTCACTTTGCCGGAAGATTAAGCAGAATACGAATGTCAATCATGTGCCTGTAATCTTATTGACTGCCAAGTCGAAACCCGAAGATACCATGGAGGGAATGGCAACCGGTGCGGATGCTTATATGGTGAAGCCTTTCAATACGGAGCTGCTGAAGAGTACGATTGCCAACTTGCTTGCTAACCGTAAACTGCTGAAGAGTAAATTCAGTGGTGCGCAACAGCAAGAGGACAAGGTGCAGAAGCTGAGCATGAAATCGGCGGATGAGATATTGATGAGCAAGATAATGAAGGTTATCAATGAAAACCTTTCCAATCCGGATCTGAATGTAGAGATGTTGGCGGCAAATGTCGGTCTAAGTCGCGTCCATGTACATCGGAAGCTGAAAGAACTGACAAACCTTTCGGCACGTGATTTTATCAAGAATATCCGTTTGCAACAGGCTGCCGCACTGCTGAAAGAGAAGAAACTGACAGTTTCCGAAGTAGCTTATGCTACGGGGTATACGAATCTGTCACATTTCTCCAGTTCTTTCAAAGAGGTGCATGGGATGTCGCCTAAGGAGTATATGTTGGCACATCAGGGGTAAGTTTTAGGAATTTATTTATTATGGATGGGTTATGAATTAATTCACCACAGAGTAACACAGAGTTTCACAGAGTTTAATCAATTTGAAATCAAAAGAATAGAACTCCGTGAAACTCTGTGTTACTCTGTGGTGAAAACTCATTACTTTCCCGTTTTGCTTTATTGCCAACTTTCACTGACGAAACTTGATTTAGCCACTCCTTTTAGTACCACATTATTAATATTTACCTGTGCCGCTTGTGCATCGGTTATCACTTCTTTCTTGGCTAATCTTTCCGCAATCAGGCGGAAGTAGCCTTCCTGGCTTTCTTGCAGCCGCCCATCTGCCGTAAATGAGTTTTTGAAGTGTTTCGGTTTAGGAACGATAGAAGCCAGGAAAATACTTTCTTCTAAACTTAACTGTGAGGGGCGTTTGTTAAAGTAGAAAGATGCCGCTTCGTGGATGCCGTAAACCATAGGCCCCCATTCCGCTATGTTCAGGTAAACTTCGTACATGCGTGCCTTCGGAGTGAGGTGCTCGGTTTCGATGAGCCAGACGATAAGCGCTTCTTCCAGTTTGCGGGCAATGTTTTTGTTACGGTTCAGGAAAACATTCTTCACCAATTGCATGGAAATCGTGCTACCTCCGCGGGCAAACTTGCGAACTTCCAGGTCATGAATCAGAGCTTCTCGCATGGCATCCGGCAGGAATCCCCGGTGATAGAAGAAAGCTCCGTCCTCACTCTGCATGACAGACATTTGCAGCAGAGGAGAGATACTGTCCAAGGGTGTGAAATTCTCCCATGACGGACCGACTGGGAAGGTGTATACGGGCTGTCCGTTCTCGTACGCTGTATAGATAAACTCATCGGACATCTTACCTAAATCCGTTTTTCCATAATGGAGAATACGGAAATCTTTTTCTTTCAGTTCCGACTCAAACTTCAAACTATCCAGTTGAGAGAAATCCACGTCCAATAGAAAGTGATAAGCTAATTGTCCGGTAGTGCCGAGACCTTCCAGGTTTTCGAAAAGTCCTTTGGGCAATGAACCGAACAACTCTTCCGAAGGGAACCAGGGTTTCCGGACAGAAGCTATAAAATGCCACTCTTTTTTGTCTGTACTTTTTCCGATACATTCTGCCTTTAAATAAGGATGGAAGGTCAGTGCATTGAAACGTACAAGGCTGGTACTGTCCAGTTCTACGGCTTGCGGACTGACATTTACGTGGAAATCCAGTTGTCCGCGATCCAGGTTGATCGTCTCGGGCGACAACCGCTTATGATATACCTGCAATCCCCGTACTTCCGACTGGCCAACCAGACATGTAAGCCCGTTGTTAGTTTTTTCCTGTGAGAAGTTGCACGTCAGACTGTCGAACTGTACTTCTGCACCGAATCGGCGGTGGATATAAGGAACAGCTAGTTGTGGAGCATGTAAAGTTGCATGCAATCGCCTTTCCGAAGGATTAAATTCTCCTTCGGTATTCCATTGTTGGTTCAGGCTATCTTCCAGAACTGTTATTTCTGATTGGAAATGATAGTCGTCAATCACAAAGCGGGGAATACGGAAACTGACGAAATTACGGTCTTTCCGCTCAGTGATTGTAAGATGGGTGAGTTCACCGTTTCCGGGTAACAGGCCGAAAAGGAGATTTAATGTTGTATTGATGCGACGGGTGTAATCGGTACTGGTATTGCTTTCATTGGAGGCAGTTACTTCGGAAGAGGGCAGGAAAAGGAAATCATAGTTGGCTGTAGAGTCTTTTTTTATGAAATTGAGTGAGAGTCCGTCCAGACGGACTTCTTTGATCTTGATATCTCCCCACAGCAGTTTCCAAAGACCGATACGGATATTGAGAGATTGAAGGGAAAGCAATGTATCTCTTTTCTGTGGAACCACATTCAGTCCGTCGATAGAGATCGTATTCAACCCCTTCATGTGGAGTTTGTTGTAACTGATGTCTAACCCGTAACGCTGTTCCAGTCTGACAATGCGTTTATCTGCGATATGGCGCAGTAGGCTTCCCCGGAAGATGAAAATACCTGTTGATAAAAGTAATAGCAGCATGAGACATGCTACTATTACTTTGGTTATTTTTCGTTTTATCATACTCTTTACTTTTCGGGCGCAAAGGTATGGATAAAAATGTAAGTTGCTACTCTTGGAGCCTAAAAACAGTAATCATTTATTTCCTTTCCAGATGGAGAGAACTTTCTTTCGTATCAGGAGGATGTTTAAAGCGGATACCACTAAAAATAAGATACTTCCGGCAAGGATACAGGGCAGAAGAGAGCCTGTTTCCAGTTGTGGAATAAGAGTTTGCAGGACTCCGGTGTAGTAAGATCTTAACCAGACTACACCAATGACGGCGAGGAGCAGTACCAGTAAATTCAGGCCTACGGTCAATACATGATAGGGCAATGCGACTTTAGAAGGACTGTAACCTATTAATAGCAGGTTTTCTAACTTTGCCGTATTCTTCTGAAGCAGCAAGAATACACTTAACATCAGGATATAAAAAGACAAGATACTGATAAATAGTCCTACTCCCGAAACAATGCCTGTGATGAGGCGGAGGAAATAGGTTGTTTTTCCGGCATCCAGATTGTCTCCTTCGGTTTCATAGTTCTTTTGTTGGAAGTAGTCGGTGATGGCTGTATCTGTGGGATTCTTCACTTCCACGATGAGGCGGGAGGGTTGCGCTTCCCGTTCGGGGGCGAAATTCTGATTTGCCCACTCCATAAAAGATTGAGGAACAAGGATGGTATTCAACCGGTTGGAGAAACCAACGATATTTCCTTTGTATTGTTCTACACGTCCGTTGCCACGCATGTTGATATCCATTTGTATCAGTCCCATCACACCTTCCGATAATTTCGGCAAGTTGCGGCTTTGCGCAAAACCAAAGTTGTAAAGGTTCAGATAATTGCGGGGAATGATGATAGGTATGGTTTGTGTACCTTCATCAAAGTGCCACTTGTCCAGGCTGACATCGACAAAAGCATCGGGAACAGATTCAAAAAACATATCCGTAGAAATACGGATACCGGCCTGTTGCATTCCCAACCCTGCCGACACTTTGAAAAGGGTAGGTGTGAAGGCGCCTACGCTGCGTGTAAAAGGTTGTGCTTCCAGTTCTTTGATTTCATCTTTGGAAAAAGTATTGCTTTGTCCGGTAATGCTGCCAAGAGTGCTGATCTTTTTGGTAGCGATGATATAATCTTTCTTCATGAAACTGTCTCCCTGCGTGAAGACGGGAAGAACATCCTTATAAAATTGCACGCTCAACAGTACAATCAGCATACCGAAGATGTTGGCGAGAAAAAAGCCACTTAATTGTCCGATGCTGATGTGCTGGCGAAGAAGTTTCCAAACAAGCTTGTTCATTGAAATTATATGTTTTTGTTAAATGATAATTTACCAGCGTAGCGCTGGAGCAAGGTTCTCCTTCGGCGTGCAAGTAATCTTTCAGACACGGATGACACGGATGACGCGGATTCTTTTTTCCTTCGGTGTGATATGCCGGTATGTATAGCGCAGCTTTAAAAATCCGCGTCATCCGTGTCATCCGCGTCTAAAAGATTAAAGTCCGCGTTCGTCCGCCTTATCCGCGTAGTCCGCGTACCCATTCCCTCGCCGCTAAATTATCATTTATAGTTTCATCACTTTATTATATTCTAATTCTATATGTTTTCCAATGGAAGTAACAATTATTCCTGCGCCTTGCCGTTCGGCTTCTTCGGTCAGCATGCGTCCCATAAGTGTGCCGTTATCATCATCCAGGTGGCTGATAGGTTCATCCAGAAAGATGAAATCGAACGGTTGGCAGAGGGCACGGATGAAGGCTACACGTTGCTGTTGTCCGAAAGATAACTTTCCGGCTTTCTCGTTTACTTTCTCAGCGATACCGAGTGTTTCAAAAAGCGCAAGGATTTCTTTTTTCTTCTTATAATTGGTGAGTCGGTTCTTCAACTGAACGTTTTCCAAAGCCGTCAGCTCCGGGAAGATGCGCAGCTCCTGGAACAGCATGCTCAGCGAATGTTTTCGCAGTTCCACCCACTCATGAATGGAGAGCGAGCGGATATTGCGTTCATCAAAGTTGATAATACCTTGGTAATCGCGACGATATCCGTAGATATAGCTGCACAGAGAAGATTTACCTGTGCCGGAAGCAGCTTCTATCAGATAACGCTCTCCTTTTCGTAGCACAAGGTCTTGATGCCACACGTCGGATGTGATGGCATCCCGGTCGGCAAACACTTGGGGAAGTGTTTGCCTTAGATGAATGATTTCCATTATTTATCGGGATTAGATGCCTGCAAACCCTTTGATGAAGTTTACGATCTGTTTCAATGCATTTACATTCTTGTCTTTCAGCTGAATGACCATGTCTGCATCATTATTGGAATTGCCGGTTGCTTCTACATAAGCTATCTTATCAACCAGAGCAAAAGCCGTTGCATATTGTGAACCACCGTATTCCGACAGCATTTTCACAATCGGCAAAGCGAGAACCGCTTCTGTATTAATAACGAAAGCACCATTCTTACCTTTGATATTAGATGCAAATTCGGTATCTTTGATTGAAGGATTAACTGTTTTATCTATGCTCTTGTACAACATCTCGTCATTCGTAGCATACAAACTATTATTGCGGACACCAAAGAATATATTCAGCATTCTGGACTTATATACATATTCGTTCTCACCCAGTTTCAGGATATCTTCTCCACGTTTCAAGCCCAGTTCATTCTTCTTTTCATACAGTAATTGTACGGGTGTCGCACTCTTTACGCTGGCGTACATCAGGAAAGTGGGAGCATTGTCCATTGTGAAGTTTATCAGTCCCATTGCCATATCTTTCTGGAATGTGCCGAACAACTCTTTTACTTCATTGGCCTTGGCAATGGAGAAGTTCTTTTGGAATTGCTCGTTCTCCAGTAGCAGGTTATAGAATTCCTCTCCGTTGATACCTGCGCTGATATACATCAGAGTCGATTTCGGGAAATATTTCAGGAAAGTATTCTCTATGGGGCAGGTTGCTTTCTTTTGCTTATCGAACAAGGCTTGCAGTTCAGGACTTTCAGTGAAGTTTTCATATTTCATGCTGATCTTACCTTTTTCGAAAGAAAGACTTCCCAACATCTTCAGATCCTTCATGTTAAAAGGCATATCACTTTCTTTGATCATATTGGCGTAAGGACCTATCAGACTTGCCGGAGAGAGCATAGCATCGATATCCCCACCCATTTTCTGCATTTTCTTGAAAACGGCAGTTGAAACAATACTGTTTTCATTGGTCTGTTTCAGCAGTGCAGGAATATCTTGCTTGATTTTTTCAAGTTGGGTAGTACCTTTGTAATTAGTTAGCATAAGTACTGAAGGAGTGTATGCCATGAATACCTGATTACCCATTTGCGTGAACTGAAAGCCATCTCCACTTGCCAGGGGCTGACAAACTTTCTCTTTCTCTAATGTTTCCAGCAGCGCGTGCAGGTCGTCCTCGTTGCTGACTTTTGCAATTACAGTAGTGGGAAATGTCTCAGTATTGAAAACGTATAAAGGTGCCGATACGTCGATTCCCGATTTCTTCGGATCTTTCATAATCATTTCCACTTGTTGGAATGTTGCGGCATTCATGCCACTCTTCATAGCATCCGTCAGCTTTTGCTGCGCTTCTTTGTTCTCCTTGTCATTGAGCCCTGCTTTATCAACCAATGATTTCATGTTGATACTGACTACCGTAGAGGCATTGGCAGGAATAACATTCGTATATTCGAACTTCTTCTCGGAACATGCGCTGACAAGAGCTACCACTACAGCCATCAACGCCAAACGGGGAAACAAACTTTTCTTCATACAATTCTTATTAAAATGTGATTATCATTGATTTTGCAAGTTCAGTGTATGGCAAGCCACCAGAGCAGCCGTCTCTGTGCGTAGCCTCGACTTACCCAGACTGATGGGAGTAAAGCCGTTTTCTATAGCCTTTTGTACTTCTTTTTCACTGAAATCCCCTTCCGGACCTATCAATACCAGTGCGTCTTCTCCTTTGCGGAACACATCTTTCAGCAGCGGCTTTTCTCCTTCGTAACAGTGCGCAATGAACTTTTGCCCTTTGAAGGGCTGTGTGATGAACTTATTGAAATCCGTCATCTCGTTCAGTTGTGGCAAACGTGCTTTGAGGGATTGTTTGATGGCAGATACCAAAATCTTGCTGATACGCTCTGTTTTGATGACTTTCCGTTCAGAGAAACGACAGTTCAGGAAAGTCAGTTCATCGAAGCCTATCTCAGTCGCTTTTTCTGCAAACCATTCTGTACGGTCCATATTCTTGGTAGGGGCCATTGCAATGTGCAGATGCCCGTTCCATAAAGGTTCCTGATAAATGGTTTCCAGGATGTTTACCATGCAACGTTTATTGGTGGCGGCACTGATTTCTGCGCGATAGAAATTACCTTTACCGTCCGTCAGCGTAATCTGATCACCGATATTAAGGCGCAGTACGCGGACACAGTGCTGGGCTTCTTCTTCGGGAAGTTCGGCACGGGTTTGTATGTCGGGTGTATAGAATACGTGCATAAGTTTATTACTGTTCTTTTCGTTTGGAAATTTCATCCCTGATGTGGGCGGCGCGTTCGTAATTCTCATTGGCTATAGCTTCCTGCAAAGCTTTTTGCAGCATTTCCATTGTATCTCCATGGAAGAATTCATCTTCGTGTGGAGAAGGATTCTCTCCCATGGGAGCTATGCTTCCCGCTTCGCTTTCCTTTCCGGTTTTAAGTTGTTCCGACTCCAGAATTTCTTCGTAGATAAAGATCGGAGCTTTCATCCGTAAAGCCATTGCGACTGCATCTGATGTACGGGCGTCCATACGAATGATAGCATCGTCTGCTTTCAGATAGATATAAGAATAGAATACACCGTTGTCTACCCTGTAGATAAGGGCACGCATCATGTTTACCCCTAATACTTCCAGACATGAAGCGAAAAGGTTGTGGGTCAACGGGCGTGGCGGAACAATTCCCTTCAGGCTGATTAACATCGCTTGTGCTTCTGCCGCACCGATGATAACCGGTAATTGACGGGCACCGTCCACTTCTCCCAATACGAGGGCATAAGCTCCTGCCTGTTCCTGACTGTTGGAGATGTTTAGTACTTCCAGTTCTATTTTTTTCTTTTTATCCATAATCTTTTTCCGAGTGGCGGCAACTGCCAACCACTTGCTTACTTACTTTTTATTTACTGCTTCTTCCGGTCGGTGCTTGTACTTGAACACCAAGGCGAACAATATACCGATGACCAGTGCGTAAGCAGCAAAAATAAGCCAAATCTCAGGCCACTCACGACTTACCAGTTTGCCGTCGGCGTATACTGAGAAAGCATCTACTACGGCACCGCTGGCGTATCCTCCAATAATGGCGCCCAAACCGTTGGTCATCATAAAGAATAATCCTTGGGCACTGGCGCGGATATTGGAACTGGTTTCTTGTTCAACAAACAACGAACCCGAAATGTTGAAGAAATCGAATGCCATGCCATAAACGATCATGGATAGGATTAACATCCACAAACCGGATCCCGGATCTCCAAAGCCGAACAATCCGAACCGGAATACCCATGCAAACATACTAATCAGCATTACCTGCTTGATTCCGAAATGTCTCAGGAAGAAAGGTATGGCAAGAATAAACAATGTTTCGGACATTTGTGAGATGGATAGCAGGATAACCGAATGTTTCACGCCAAAGGAATCTGCGTATTCCGGAATACTGGCAAAACTACCTAGGAAAAGGTCACCATACGTATTGGTAATCTGTAACGCTGCTCCCAGAAGCATGGAAAACAAGAAGAAAATAGCCATTTTCTTTCTTTTGAATAATACAAATGCATCCAGCCCTAAAGAAGAAAGCAGTGATTTGTTTCCGGTCTTGGCAGGTTTACATGCCGGCAGGGTGAAAGCATACAGGCCCAGCATTAATGCAGATGCACCACCTACATAAAGTTGGGCGCTTGAATTCTTGAATCCGGTAAGGTCTACTGCCCACATCGCACAGATAAATCCAATGGTTCCCCATACGCGAATGGGTGGAAAATCCTTGATCAGATCACACTTATATTGTTCAAGTGAATTGTATGAAACTGTATTGGCCAGTGATAAAGTAGGCATATATACCAATAAATTGAGTAACATTGCCCAATACATCTGGTCATATCCCGTAGCGGTAGAGGCATAGAAAAGGCATGCGGCTCCTATGATGTGGCAAAGTCCGTATAAACGTTCAGCATTGAACCATTTATCGGCAATGATACCAATGATGCCGGGCATAATTAGAGAGGCAATGCCCATGGTTGCGAAGATTGCGCCGATTTGGCCTCCTTCGAAGTGTAGTTCTCTACCCATGTAACCTCCTAATGAAATTAACCATGACCCCCATACGAAGAATTGCAGGAAGTTCATGATAATCAAACGAACTTTTATACTCATGACTTTTCTAATTTGTGTGTTTTCTTTTCACATTAAATAATAGATGCAAATATAATATTTTCGTTGATTGCGTGAGCAAGTTAATTAATAAAAAGCGCATAAAAGTGAAGAAAGGTGAAGAATAGATGATGAAAAGCGGAATGGCTAAGAGGTATATAAAAAAAAGAAGGCTATCTATCCCAGACAGCCAATCTTTATTAACCTTAAATCTAATACCATGAAAAACACAGTGCAAATGTAGAGGTTTTATGTTATACAACATAACGTTTTACTAATTTTCTTCTTTGGTTTAACATCTTTTAGATTATAGGGTAGCTTTTGTCCCATTTATGAGAGAGTAAAGTGCATTTTTGGCAAAGATAGTATTAGTTAATCTTCTATCCCTTGCTTACCTTTGCTTCATAAATCGAGAAATGATGAAAAACAGAATCTTATTGACTGCTGCGTTATGTATGAGCATGATGGCACAGATTACTGCACAAGGTTACACTTCTTTGCGGGAGCAAATCCAGTTAGCGGGAGAGTGGGAGAGTTCTTTAGGTACCTGTCGCCTGCCTGGTACGACAGATGAAAACCGACTGAGTGAAAGGAACCGGGATACGCTGGTGACGTATCAGTTAACACGTCTCTATCCTTATAGTGGTAAAGTGATTTATACCCGTGAAATAAATATCCCTGAGAGTTTCCGGGGTAAGAAACTGTTTTTGATGATGGAGCGTACCAAACCAAGTACTGTGTGGGTAGATGGTGACAGTATCGGTAGCTATGGTCATCTGTATGCGCCTCACCGGTATGAGCTGCCTGCCCTGGCAGTAGGGAAGCATCAGCTGAAAATCAGGATCGATAATTCACCGACTTCTGTCCCTAAAGAAATACAGGGCTCTCATGCCTGGACAGATGCTACGCAAACGAATTGGAACGGCATTCTGGGAGAATTTTATATCGAAGCAGTTCCGGTTTCTTATATCCAGTCGGTGCAGGTATATCCGGAAGTGGATAAGAAACAAGCATTAGTTATAGTGGAAGTCGATGCGGACAAAGACGGAAAAGCGATACTGGATGTCGATGGATATGCCTGGAATACTTCTGAAACACATACCTTGTCTCCCCAGCAACTTGCCGTGCGATTGAAGAAAGGACGAAATCGGATTGAGCTTCCTGTGAATATGGGTGATAAACCATTACTGTGGAGTGAATTTCATCCCGCACTTTACAAACTGAACATTACGCTCCGTGCCGGGAAAAACCGGGATAGCCGAATGGTAGATTTCGGTATGCGCAAGTTTGAAGTGGAGGGTACGCAATTTGTGATAAATGGTTATAAAACTTTTTTGCGTGGGAAACATGATGCCTGTGTTTTTCCCCTGACCGGTTACGGTCCGATGGATGTAGCGTCCTGGCAACGTGTATTCCGCGTGGCTAAACAATACGGTATTAATCATTATCGCTGTCATTCTTTCACTCCGCCGCGTGCTGCGCTGGAGGCTGCCGATATAGAAGGTATCTATTATCAGATTGAGTTGCCTTTGTGGGGGTATATCAAGCGTGAAAATACGGTCCTGAACGATTTTCTGAAAAGGGAAGGGGATATGTTGTTAGAACACTTTGGGAATCATCCTTCATTTATGATGCTGGGTTTGGGTAATGAACTGGATGCGGAGATAGATGTGGTGCGTGAATGGCTCGATGATTTCCGCAATCGGGATAATCGTCATTTGTATTGCTTCGGTTCCAATAATAACCTTGGTTGGAAAGGTCCGCAGGATGGAGAAGATTTCTTTGTGACCTGCCGTGTAGGTGGTGGAGACGGATATACGACTCATGTACGTACTTCCTTTGCGTACGTAGATGCTGAGAAGGGTGGTATTTTGAATAATACGCGTCCGGCTACGGATAAAGACTATTCCGGTGCCATTGCGCACTGTCCCCGTCCTGTAGTGGGGCATGAAAACTGTCAGTTTCAAATCTATCCCGATTACGGTCAGATAGAGAAATATACCGGGGTGCTTCATCCTTATAATCTTGAGATTTTTCGTGATCGTTTGAAAGAGAACCATCTTTCTTCTCAGGCAAAAACTTTTCACCAGGCTACCGGACACTTTTCCATTGAATGTTACAAGGCAGATATGGAATATGCTTTCCGTACTCCCGGTTTTGGTGGCTTCCAGTTGCTCGATTTGCAGGATTATCCCGGACAAGGTTCCGCATTAGTGGGGATTCTGGATGCTTTTATGGATAGTAAAGGTATCGTTGCCCCCGAAACTTTTTATGGTTTCTGTGCACCTCTTGTTTCTTTGGCATTGATGAAGGATCATTGTTGGCTGAATACTCAGCCGCTTCACATAGATGTTGCTCTTTCTAATTATGTGGAAGGCGATTGGAATGAGCCTGTTCGCTGGAGTTTAGTATCTGATAATGGGGTATGGAAACGTGATGGAGTACTCATGGCCTCCATTCCTCAGGGCAAAGTAGGAAAGGCGGGCAGTATTGATCTTTCACTTTCCGGACTGAAAGAAGCCCAACGCCTGACACTGACATTGACCACCGGTAAGTATCGCAACTATTATCATCTTTGGGTATATCCTGATGAAACTGCCGAGTCGGAAGGTTCTGTTCATGTGGCTTCTTTCCTGAACGATGATCTGCGAAAAAGGTTGGAAAGCGGAGCGTCCGTTCTGTTGATCCCCGATCATGATAGTATCGTAGCACAGAGTGTTGGAGGAATGTTTACCCCTGATTACTGGAATTACTCTATGTTTAAGACTATTTCGGAAAATGCCGGAAAAGAAGTTTCTCCCGGTACACTTTCCATATTGACTGATCCCGGACATCCGTTATTGAAATACTTTCCGACTGAATGTCACAGTGATTGGCAATGGTGGAGTATTACCCGTAATTCCCGTCCCATGATACTGAATGCAACCCGTGGTGAGTATCGTCCGCTTATTCAGGTGGTCGATAACATTGAGCGCAACCATAAACTGGGACTGGTCTTTGAATTTGCTGTAGGAAAGGGAAAGCTGTTAGTTTGCATGACCGATCTGCAAGCCATTGCAGGGACACCTGAAGGCAATCAGTTTCGTACATCCTTGCTTCGGTATATGAAGTCTGATGCTTTTCACCCTACCGAACAGTTGGCCTGGAAAGAACTGGACGCACTCTTCCATACCGATATCAATCAAAGACAGATTATTGGGGTGAAGAATGAGTCGGATTATACAGTAGGAGGGGAATAGAACGAAGAGTTCTGAAAATAAAATGTTCGCAATTTAGTGAACATTTTGTTTTAAATCTCTATCTTTGCAACGAACAAACTACTGCTTATGTTAGTTACATTTGATAAAGAATATCTCAAGGAACTCTATGTTTCCGGTAAATGTAGTGATAAGAAACATCGTTTTCAGCCGGATGTGATAAAACGATATAAAAGGTGTATTGATACACTGATTGCATCGAAGAATGCTGAATCCTTATATAAGCACAACTCTTTGAATTATGAGATTTTGGTGGGAGACAAGGAAGGGCTTTCTTCAATACGGGTAACTTCAAAATACCGCATAGAGTTTACTGTGAGAGTTGTAGCAGATGCTGAAACGATTATAAGTATATGTAATGTTATAGAATTGTCTAACCATTATAAATAAGTAGAGTATGACTATGCTTGCAAATGAACTCACTCCGTTTTGCCCTACGCATCCCGGTGAAATATTAAAAGACGAAGTTGAATACCGGAAGATTTCTCAGCGCGCCTTGGCACGCCAGATGGGAATTTCGTATTCACAGTTGAATGAGGTGCTGAACGGTAAGCGCCCGGTTAATACGGAACTTGCTTTGCTTTTTGAAGCAGCTTTGGGGCTTGATCCTGAGATGTTGCTCAATATGCAGACGCGATATAATATGCAGGTGGCGCGTGCCGATCAGCGCACGCAAGATCGCTGGAATGAAGTACGTAAGTTGTGTGCATCGTTCCTTTGATGCACACAACTGTATTATCTGTTATCAGAAGATTTATTCCACATACAGCACCAACCCTTTCAGGTATTCTCCTTCGGGGTGGTAAATACTTACCGGATGGTCAGCCGGTTGCGTCAGTTGGTGCAGAATACGCACACTGCGACCTGACATTGCGGCAGCCGTAAAGACCGCCGTACGGAAGTTTTCTTTGCTGACAGCTTGTGAGCAGGAGAAGGTGAATAGAATGCCGCCCGGTTTGATCTTTTCAAAAGCTTTCACATTCAGCTTGCGGTAACCTTGCAGCGCATTGCGCAGGGCATCGCGATGTTTGGCAAATGCGGGTGGATCCAGAACTATCAAGTCGTACTGGTCGCCCATACGATCCAGGTATTTGAAAGCATCTTCGGCAAAAGCGGCATGGCGGGTGTCACCGGGGAAATTCAGTTCTACATTCTTGTTCGTGAGGTCAATAGCCTTGGCGGAACTGTCTACAGAATGTACCAGTTCGGCATTACCACGCATACCATAAACAGAGAAGCCACCGGTATAACAGAACATATTCAGCACAGAACGTCCGTTAGCATAGCGTTCCAGCAGTGCGCGGTTCTCGCGTTGATCCACGAAGAAGCCCGTCTTTTGTCCTTTCAGCCAGTCGATATGGAATTTTAAGCCATATTCCATTGCCACATTGTCTGTGCTACCACCTTTCAGGAAGCCATTCTCAGGGTAGAGGTCGGCTTTGAAGGGGAGAGTCGTTTCTGATTTATAATAGATATTCTCTATTTTATCACCCATCACTTCACTCAGGGCATTGGCTATTTCCATACGGTCGAGGTGCATACCGGCAGAGTGTGCTTGCATTACGGCCGTGCGGGCATAAATATCAATGATCAAGCCGGGAAGGTTATCTCCCTCGCCATGTACCAGTCTGTAAGTGTTGTTAGTCGGATTTTCAGCAATACCAATGCTGCGACGCATCTCATAGGCAATACTGAGTTTGCGTTTCCAAAAATCAGAATCAATAGCTTCATCCTGATGAAAAGAAAGCACGCGCACGGCGATGCTGCCTATTTGGAAATGTCCCTTGGCTATGAATTCCTTCTTGGAAGTGTAGATTTCAACTACTTCACCTTCTTCGGGTTCACCGTCGAAATGAGCGATGGCACCTGAAAATACCCAGGGATGGAAACGTTTTAATGACTCTTCTTTGCCGGATTTGAGATATACTTTGTACATGCGATTAGTGATTAGCGATTATGGGTTAGTGATTAATGATTCTTGGTTGGTAAGCGGTTCATCCGGTTCCAATTCATAGTCACCGGTAACTTTTAATTCCTGTAATCGGTTATATATGTTGAGGCATGCCCATGCATCGGTGGCTGCATACTGCTTTTGAGGTTCGGTCAGATGCTCAGCTTCCCAGTTGGAGAGACGTTGTGATTTGGATATTTTCTCACCGAACAGGATACCATAGATTTTTTGCAGACTCTTGTCCTGTATGCCGAACATACGGACATATTCTTGCAACTCGATGCAGGAATGTTGTTCAAAAGGAGCGCGCTTGTGCAGCATCATAAAGTCGTCACGCAGCGAAAGGCCGACTTTGGTAACTGACGGACTTTCCAGCAATGAAATAATCGGAAGCGTCAGGCCGGTAAGGTTCAGGCGGAAAAGGAAGCAGTCTTCTTCAGAGGATACTTGCAGTAAGGCTACCTTATGTGATTGCCCTTTGGTGAATGACGGGCGGGTTTCGCTGTCAATTCCCAACAGAGAATACTTCTTAAGATAAGTCACTGCTTTTTCCGCTTCCCAGGGGGTTTGTACAAGATGTATTCGTCCCGGAAAGAGTACTTTGGGCATCTCTTTGATATCTTCCTTTTTAATCGTTTTTTTAATAACCATAATTTAAGTCTTTAGTCGTGATGGTGATGTCCATGACAGTGGCAATCATCATCATCGCAGTCATCTTCTTCCGGTTCGTCTTCTTCAGACTGGCGGTATTTTACGTCGTGCAATGCGCGAAGTGTGTTTACAAGGGTTTGCCCCCAGTATTCTTTGAACTGTTCCTGACAGATAGCCAGGGAGTCGTTCATTGTTTCGTTCAATCCCAACTGGAAGACGAAAATGAAATCTTTGATGGCCTGGTAAATATCTGCCAGGTCTTCGGAAATATTCTTCTTGATGGGCTGGTCGCTATAAACCATATCTTGTATGAACACGTCCAGATAGTCATCTTTTTCGGCAAGAATCCCGGCAAGGTTGATGCGGAGCACTTCATACGTTTCTTCCGTTACGTAGCTTTCAGGAGCGTCGTCGCCTATTATTTCTGTTTCGGGCAACATGGCTGCCTTGAGGTAGAGCAACGGAAGTATCTTTAATGAGGTATCGACAAATGTGTCACGTTTCATCGTTTCCGCCTGCTCCAGGAATTTGCAGAATTCAGCAGCTACGGTGACGAATTCCACTACATTACGGTCGAATATCACTTGGCTTTCTTTTTTCATATATACTCAGTTTGAAACGCAAAGATAGTGTAAACCGAGTGCAGTAGCAAATTTATTTGCATTTTACTGAAATGCCGTTTCATTTATTATTACGTGATATTCCGTTCCCCGGTTTCTTCTCCGGCTACTGATTCCAAGTTTGCGAAGTGCACGCCCGAAGTACGCGACTTTGCTGATGGCTAATCGGTCTTTGGTCTTTTTCTGGAGAAAAGAAAGTATTTCCATCGGTGTCATCCACGTTCCTTCGTCTTCTGTTTGTGCCGCCTGGAAGTGGCATAGGAAGAGTTGTTCCAATGGAGTAGGTTGTTCAAACTCTTGATTGCTCTGCTTCAGAATGGCTTCGTCGGTGTCGTCCAGCCAGTAGCGTTCACCTTGCGAAATGGCAGTCATGGCCTGGGCATAGAGTTGGCGGTAGTTGATGGTGACGTTGGTGTTGATGGGACCGGTTACTTCGATACAGATGAAGCGGCGACTGCCGCTGGGATCGGTCAGCAAGTCTTTTTGATTGCTGGTGCCTATGAAGGAGGCGTAGCGGCGTATCTCCTGAATGGCGGTTCCATAAGGTTTTCGCAGGTTGGCTACGGGTTTTTGCAACAGATGTTTCAGGAAACCTTGCTGGCTGACGCTGATCTGGTCGAACTCGTCGATGTTGATCAGAAAGAAACGTCCCAGGCTTCGTTCGGCATCCTGTTTGCTTTTGAAGTCGATGCTGTCTGTGTAGCCGAAACGCAGTTCCGGTGGTAAAAGAATGCGGCAAAACGTGGATTTTCGATACCCTTGGGCGCCTACCAGTAGGGGCGATGTACTGTTGCCGTGCTGCCGGTCAAGTCCACGCCAATGAGCCGTCATACTGAGAAACCAGCGGTAGAATAATTCCCGCCAATGCGGATTTTCGCAGGGAACGAGGTCGGCCAGGGCACGGATGCGGTCTTTTCCGTCCCAGCGCCCGGTGTCGTTGAGGTATTCTTCTACCGGATTATGTAGGGGGATATAGTCGGAAGTAAGGTAGCGTGCTATGTCGCGGTCCCATACCCGGATACCTTCTTTCAGGGCATTGAGCGCTATGCTGCTTCGTATCCGCTGGTCGGCGGGGCGGAATTGGAAGTGTATGGAGTCGCGCTGGCGGTATTCCAGCTCGCCCAACACGGTGTTGTAGCGGAATTCGTAGCGGCGGTTCATGAACTCTTCCAGGCGGAAGGCTGTGTCCTGTTCGGCGGTCATGCTGTTGCGGGTGCCGAAACCTTTACATTCACGGTAAATATTATGTATGGCGGCACGTATTACGGGCTCGTCCGCTTCGCGATAATAATGCATCAGGGTTTGCCGGACTACCTCTTCCTCGGGGATGCCTGCTTTGTAACAGTGCTCGGCAAGCCGTGTCAGTAACGGGCGTAGGTCGTCACCCCGCTTCCAGTTTGTCAGTCCGTCGAATGAACGGTTTAGTGCCGCTTCAAAGAGCATGGAAAAGGTGTCCGATGAACTATAACCGGGCTGCATACGCAATAGGGGATTGGTTTCCGCTTGCTTTTGTTCCTTGAAGGTGGTTTCGCCGGGTATGGCAAAGGGCTGTTCCAGGCAGAAGGTGGTGGCGGCAGGGTTGTAGTAAGGTTGCTCGTCCAGCGTCATGCGGCAACTTTGGTTGAGCGACGGTTCCTTCAGGGTGATGGAGTAGGGCAACAGAGGTTGGTAACAGTTCACTGCGAGGCGGTAGGCGTGGGCATGAAACAGGACCATTTCACTTTCGCGCTTGGGCAGTGAGCCGTCGGGCAGGGCGAAGAGTACCCATATTTTGACGCTACGTCCGCTGCTTCCGCAGAAGGCGGCAAAAGTCTGGGGTAATAGGGAGACTTGCTGTTTTATTTGTTCCACTTCGGTGCTACCTGTCAGGTGGTTGACTTCAATCTGCACCAGTCCGTTGTAAATCTTCACCCGATGTTCTCCGTCTTTGGTACGGGCATATTCCACGGCGGGGTAGATGCGAGGCAACTTGTCTATGTTCTGGTAGTGATTATTGGTTCCTTGCAGTATGGGGATGAGATGGCGCAGGGCTGATACATGCGCTGCTTTATTCTCTTTCTTTATTTTTGCTATCAAGTTTTCAGCTTCAAGGGTACTGAAAGATTCTTTACCGGTTTCACGGTCGGTGCGTATAAGGGTTAGTTTCATCGTGGTTATTTTTAGTTACTGTTTTCAAAAGACGGCGCAAGTTACGGCAAAAAGCCGGGGACACAAAGTCTTTCTTTATTTTTTATGTCTCTTACAAAAATACGGTTTCTTTTTTATCTGCAAACTACTTCTCTCCATTTATATTCTTCCATCTTCATCCTTCGCTTCATTCATTAAATACAAGGATGCAGAAGTACAGAAAAATAGATGAGTATAAACGCAGAAAACTTAGTTTCTTTGTATACAAACCTGTAGTATTAAATATTCTCTAGCTCTTTCTTTATTAAAACATCACCCTTTCCTTGCTTTTGCATTGCTTTTTCTTTATCTTTGCATTTGATATTTTGGCTTGTCCACAGCTGTGAATCGCGTGCTTCACAGTCGTGAAGCAGCAACACCACAGTTGTGAAGCACAAGATTCACAGCTGTGGGCAAGCCAAAAACATTGCTTGCCAATGAAAGAAACATAGGCAGTTAGCGAAAGAAACATAAGAGATTAACATAAGCAATCCCTGCTCTGAATATCACTGAAAGCGGGGAATGCAATAACAAAAGAACAATGGCGATATTATTTGATTGGTACGAGAATCCAAAAAACAAAGAGCGTCAGAACGAAGAACTGACCCTGCATCCGCGCATCCGGCTGAACGGCTCCACGGACACTGCCGCGTTGCGAAGGTTCATACAGGAATATTGTTCGCTGACCGAAACTGATGTTTTGGCCGTGCTCGATGCCCTGTCGCACTTTATGGGACGGGAATTGGGTGAAGGACGCCAGGTGCACCTGGATGGCATCGGCTATTTTCGCCCTACGCTGACCTGCACTGAACCGGTGAAGGTGGATACCAAACGGAAAAGCACCAAGGTAAAGCTGAAAAGCATCACCTTTCGTCCCGACATGGCACTGCGAAGCGAGGTAGGCAACATTAAAGTCCTACCGCTGAAACAACGGAATGTATTGCAAAAGCCACTGACCCCGGAAGAGATTGACAAACGGCTGGAGAAATTCTTCACTACGCACGACTTTATGACGAAAGGCGACTTCTATTCTCTCACCGGAATGACGAGAACTACAGCCACCCGGCATATTAGGCGTCTTTGTGATGAAGGAAAACTGGAAAATAAAGGGTTGCAGAAACAACCGATTTATGTGCAGAAAAAGGCGTAATAGGAAGATTATTAGCGGAATATGCGTGTTTGTATGGAGTGTAGGCAAATTGCTTGCACTTTATTTATATTTGCTGCCACCACCGCTGTGTTGCCGATGAATAGGGAGATGCGAAGCATGAGTGCAAGCGTGCAAGTAAAAGTGCATATAAACTTTTTGTACGCTGCACCTGGCTGATGCCTCTCTCCATTCAGAGAATCTTTAGAAGACTAAGGTTATAAAGAGAGCAATATTTTTATTACTTTTGCACCAATCTATCATTCATTTACTAAGGAATTCTATTTCATGGCTAAGAAAAATTCTACAAAAGATACAGAACAATCCCTTTCCCTGTTTGGTAAAATAAGGGCGATCTTCAAAAATGAAACCATTCACTTTGTTATTGGCTTGGTACTGGTCATTTTCTCTGTGTACTTGCTACTGGCCTTTTCTTCGTTTTTCTTTACGGGAGCGGCGGATCAAAGTATCATTGATTCGGGTAATGCACAGGAATTGGCTTCTACCAATAATGGGGTGAAGAATTATGCCGGTTCGCGCGGCGCTCAATTGGCAAGTTATCTGATTAATGACTGCTTCGGTATTTCCTCTTTCTTCATCCTTGTATTCCTTGCAGTGGCGGGGTTGAAATTGATGCGTGTACGGGTGGTTCGCCTCTGGAAGTGGTTTATCGGTTGTTCGTTGTTGTTGGTTTGGTTCTCTGTCTTCTTCGGCTTTGCCTTTGTGGAGCAGTATAAAGACTCTTTCCTGTATCTGGGCGGTATGCACGGATATAATGTCAGCAACTGGTTGGTATCGCAGGTAGGTGTTCCGGGCGTTTGGATGATTCTGTTGGTGACTGCTATCTGCTTCCTTATCTACCTCAGCGCACGTACAGTTATCTGGTTGCGCAGATTGTTCAGTCTTAGCTTCCTGAAGCGCAAACAGAAAGAGGAAGAAGAGAAAGGAGAAACACCGGAAGAGTTTACAGACTCCTGGACGGCAAAAGGCAAGAAAAAGCCGGTTTCTGTTCCTGATGTGGCAGATATAAAAGAAGAAGAGGCTCCCGTTGAAATTCCCGAACCTATAAAAGAACCGGAAAATGAAATTACATTGGATTTGGGTGGCGTTACGGAAACACAGCCTGCCAAGGTATCGGGTGAAGAAGTGTCTATGACTATTGAAACGCCTGTTCCTGACCCTGTACCTCCTTTCCATGAAAAAGCGGCGGAACCCGTATTCGAAATAGAAGCTACTGAAAATGATGACGAATATAAAGGTCCGGAAAAGGAACCCTATAATCCCCGTCTCGATCTGGAAAACTATCGTTATCCTACTGTCGACCTGATGAAGCATTATGATAATGCCGAGCCTACTATCGACATGGCGGAGCAGAATGCCAATAAAGATAAGATTATAAATACACTGCGCAGTTTCGGTATTGAAATCAGTACGATAAAGGCGACGGTGGGACCTACGGTGACGCTGTATGAAATTACCCCCGAGCAAGGGGTTCGTATTTCCAAGATTCGTGGTTTGGAAGATGATATCGCTCTCAGCCTTTCGGCATTGGGTATTCGTATCATTGCACCGATTCCGGGAAAAGGAACAATCGGTATTGAAGTACCGAACTCCAATCCGAAGATTGTTTCCGGACAGAGTATCATCGGTAGCAAGAAGTTCCAGGAGTCTACTTATGACTTGCCGGTAGCTTTGGGTAAGACGATTACCAATGAGGTTTTCATGGTTGATTTGTGCAAGATGCCGCATATGCTGGTGGCCGGTGCCACCGGTCAGGGTAAATCTGTCGGACTGAATGCCATCATCACTTCTTTGCTTTATAAGAAGCATCCGGCTGAACTGAAGTTTGTGCTGGTAGACCCTAAGAAAGTTGAATTCAGTATTTATTCGGTGATTGAACATCACTTCCTTGCCAAACTGCCCGATGGGGAAGATGCTATCATTACGGATGTAACCAAGGTAGTGCAGACGCTGAATTCTATCTGTGTGGAAATGGATACCCGTTACGACTTATTGAAAGCCGCGCATGTGCGCAATATTAAGGAGTATAACGAGAAGTTTATTAATCGTCAGCTGAATCCTGAAAAGGGACATAAGTTTATGCCTTACATTGTGGTGGTGATTGACGAGTTCGGTGACTTGATTATGACGGCGGGCAAAGAGGTAGAGCTGCCTATTGCCCGTATCGCTCAGTTGGCGCGTGCAGTGGGTATCCACATGATTATCGCTACGCAGCGTCCGACAACGAATATCATTACCGGTACAATCAAGGCGAACTTCCCGGCTCGTGTTGCCTTCCGTGTATCTGCCATGATAGACTCGCGTACTATTCTCGACCGTCCCGGAGCTAATCAGCTGATCGGACGTGGTGATATGTTGTTCCTGCAAGGGGCAGATCCTGTACGCGTGCAATGTGCCTTTATCGATACACCGGAGGTAGCGGAGATTACTAAGTTTATTGCCAAGCAACAAGGGTATCCTACCGCATTCTATTTGCCGGAGTATGTAGGTGAAGATGGTGGCGGAAACGATTTGGGAGATGTGGATATGGGACGTCTGGATCCATTGTTCGAAGATGCTGCCCGCCTGATTGTCATCCATCAGCAAGGTTCTACATCGTTGATCCAACGCAAGTTCGCTATCGGTTATAACCGTGCCGGGCGATTGATGGACCAATTGGAAAAAGCCGGTATTGTGGGACCTGCACAAGGCAGCAAAGCGCGCGAGGTGCTTTGTGTCGATGACAATGACCTGCAAATGCGCCTGAACAATTTACTATAAATCGTGTTAAACTAATGATGAAGAATCTTCTTTTTGTTTATATCTGCCTGTTCGGTCTGGCATTACCGCTTTCGGCACAGAAACTGGATGCCCAAGATATATTGGACCGTACAGCTACTGCCTTCCGTCAGGCGGGAGGTATTCAAGCGGATTTTACGGTTCAGACGTATGCGAAAGGTGTTTTGCAGGGGAGTTCTGTCGGGACTATCCGTCTGAAAGGAGAAAAGTTCCTGTTGGATGCCGACGGGGTGAAAACCTGGTTTGATGGTCGTACGCAATGGAGCTATCTCACTAACAGTGACGAAGTGAACGTTTCCGAACCTACTCCTGAAGAGTTGCAAAGTATCAATCCTTATGCCCTGCTGTCTATTTACAAGCAAGGGTATCACATGAAATTGGGCAAAACTGATGTTTATGGCGGTAAACCTGCTTATGAGGTGATATTAACTGCTTCTGATAGAAAGAAGGATTTGCAGTGCGTTATTATTTATGTAACGAAAGACACCTTTCAACCTTTATGTATCAGCATGACGCAAAAGGGTGGAAATAGCGTGGCTATTCGTATTACATCTTATAAAGCGGGAGAATCATACAACGATCATCTTTTCACTTTTGACAAGAAGGCGTATCCGACTGCTGAAGTGATTGATCTGAGATAGATAATAACTAAATATATAAATAACGATTATGGAAACAGAAAAAGTAAAATGTCTGATTATAGGTTCTGGTCCTGCCGGTTATACTGCTGCTATTTATGCAGGTCGTGCCAACCTTTCTCCGGTACTTTATGAAGGATTACAGCCGGGTGGTCAGTTGACAACAACTACAGATGTGGAGAACTTTCCCGGTTATCCGGAAGGTGTCAGTGGCCAGCAATTGATGGATGATTTACGCAAACAGGCAGAGCGTTTCGGTGCAGACCTGCGTTTTGGTATTGCAACCGCTTCTGACCTGAGTGCGGCTCCATACAAAGTAACGATTGACGAAGAGAAGGTGATTGAAACTGATACGTTGATAATTGCTACGGGCGCTACAGCCAAATATTTGGGATTGGATGATGAAAAGAAATATGCCGGTATGGGTGTCAGTGCTTGCGCTACTTGTGATGGTTTTTTCTATCGCAAGAAGGTGGTAGCAGTGGTCGGCGGCGGTGATACGGCTTGTGAAGAGGCTGTTTACCTGGCCGGACTGGCTAAGAAGGTTTATCTGATTGTGCGGAAGCCTTTCCTGCGTGCTTCCAAAATCATGCAGGAGCGTGTGATGAAGCATGAGAATATAGATGTGCTATTTGAGCACAATGCCGTGGGCTTGTTCGGAGAGAATGGTGTGGAAGGTGTTCATCTGGTGAAGCGTATGGGTGAATCGGATGAAGAACGCTACGACCTGGCTATTGATGGTTTCTTCCTGGCTATCGGTCATCAACCGAACTCAGATATCTTCAAGCCCTATCTGGATACAGACGAGACTGGTTATATCATTACAGAAGGCGACAGTCCTCGTACGAAAGTGCCGGGTGTGTTTGCCGCCGGTGACATTGCCGATCCGCATTATCGTCAGGCTATTACGGCAGCAGGAAGCGGCTGTAAGGCAGCACTTGAAGCGGAAAGGTATCTTTCATCCAAGTGCTTGATCTAAAATTGTGAGTAAAAGAGTATAAAAAGAAAACTCCGGATTGTGAATCATAATCCGGAGTTTTCTTTTTATTATTAATGTGAATCCGGAGTTGAATTTGCCTCATATTGGGAAAGAAAAGAACAAAAGTGATTAGTGTTTGGTGATAAGTGATTGGCGCCATTCGGTATATTATTTTTTAGACGCGGATGACACGGATAACGCGGATTTAAAAGGCTGCGCTATAAACGTGGATAAAAAAAAGATCCGCGTCATCCGTGTCATCCGCGTCTAAAAGATTATTTATCATTTAACTCATAACCGAAAAGAAAGGAACTTCTTTCAACCCCTGATTTGCATTATTAATATACTTCTATTTCATCTACATATAAGTCCGAAGGAATAATATCTCCCGGTGAATCTTTCCGGCAGTCAATGCCATTGCGCAATGTACCACCACTTTTTAAAGTCACTTTGATATAGCGCGCTTCGGTTGGCGTAAATTCCAGTACATCAGTGAACATCTTCCTGCCATGTTCAGGATATTCGCGGGTATAGGAGGTCTGAGCTACTTCCTTGAATTCTTTGCCATTAGTGGACACTTCCACACGAGCTGCGCTTGCGGGCAGTACACGGAAAGCGGGATTATAGAGTGTACCGAATATCACCTTACTGATAGTGGCCGGTTTTTCCAGATCAACGGAAAATACGAGTTCATTGTTATTCTTTTCATTTAGGCTGAAGGCTACCCATGGTGTGAAGGAAGCGATATTACCGCGTTTTCCATTGGTCAATCCCAACGTAGTGGTATCTGCGCCTAATATATCATTCTCTCCGAAAATGTCACCGCTCATCCAACCCCAATGAGGAGTGGTGGTGTATTGCTTTCCACTTATCAGGTTTGCATACAGTTTCTTGCCGTTCACTTTCCCCAGCATTTTACCGTTTTTGAAAGCTGCTGCCTGCAAATCAATGTAACCTTTCCAAGTGAATGGCTGAGTGTAAAGTTCAGACTTTGCAGTCGGTGCACTTCCATCTGTGGTATATCTGATTTCGGCATCCGGATAGAATGTTTCCAACACGGCTTTCAATGTGCCGTCGTACACGTGCGTATTGATATTGACATCGAAGAAATTGCGGCATGCTTTTACGTTCATGGCATCCATACGCTCAAAATCTTCTACCATGCGACTCCGGAAGCTGTTCCAGTTCTTTCGGTTGTTCTGTGTCCAGCCCGTCTCTGCCAGGGCGACGGCACGGGGGAATGCCTGATAGTCACGACGTTCATCACTTTGCATGTATTCGTTCCATATATTACCTTGCACACCGATGATATGTTTTTTCACCAGTTCGTCAGCGTCATCGGGAACAGGATTATAACTATAGGTCTTTTTCAGTGTCTGATATCCGCCGATGGTAGTCGGTGCGGTTTCGGGTTCTTCCTGATACTGGTCCAGGTAAGCATACGGGCTGGGAGTCATAATTGCGTCGTGTCCCGCTTTGGCGGCAGTGATACCGCCTTCCACACCACGCCAGGACATCACAGTTGCATTGGGTGCGAGTCCGCCTTCCAGGATTTCATCCCAACCGATGATATTCCGTCCTTTGCTGTTGAGATATTTCTCCATGCGGGTGATGAAGTAGCTTTGCAGCTTTTCTTCCTTTGTATGTTTCTTACCGTCAATGGCATTCGGAGTGGTATCATCTTTCAGACCTAATTTCTTAATCAGTCCTTGGCAATGTGCACACTTCATCCATGCATCTTTGGGACATTCGTCACCACCGATGTGAATGTATGAACTGGGGAATAATTCCATCACCTCATCCAGTACACCTTCCAGGAATTGGAACGTTTCTTCTTTGGGGCAGAAGACTTCTTCGAATACTCCCCATGTACCGGTAACTTCATACGTCGTATCCGGTCTGCAAGATAGTTCAGGGTAGGAGGCAAGTGCGGCAATGGCATGTCCCGGCATCTCTATTTCCGGAATTACGGTAATGTATTTGCTTGCTGCATAAGCCACTATATCTTTAATCTCTTCCTGTGTATAGTATCCTCCATGTTCTTTGCCGTCAAATATTTGCGGCCAGTTGACAAAATAGTAATCTATCAACGTTTCTTTCCGCTTCGAACCGACTTCCTGTAATTTCGGGTATTTCTTGATTTCTATCCTCCATCCCTGGTCATCAGTCAGGTGAAAGTGGAAGGTGTTCATCTTATGCATGGCAAGCATATCGATGAATTTATAAATGTAATCGGTCGTAGAGAAATGACGGCAGACATCCAGCATCAGGCCTCGGTAAGGAAAACGGGGAGCGTCTTCTACTTCAACAGCAGGCAGAGACCAGTTGGCACGTTTCACTGTTGCCTTTCCGTAGATGGCGGGTGGCAGCAGTTGGTACATGGTCTGTACTCCATAAAAGAAACCGTTGGGATGTGATGCCGAAAGGGTGATCTCATTCGGTGCGATGGAAAGCTTGTATCCTTCCTTGGGCATACCTTCTTCCGTAACGAAGCGTATGTCTGGTTGTTCCGGATTCTCCTGTGAACTGGTTTTCAGAGAAATACCGGAGGTCAACTGAATTTGCGCAATCAAGCTGTCCGCAATGGCTTCTACTTCCGGAGTGCAACCGGCTGTGACGACAGATACTTTATTGCTCAGTAAGAAACGTCCCTCTTGGGGGGTCATCTGATTAGGCATCGGAACGATGTTGTACTCGTTCACCACTTCTTTTTGATTTTGCTGACAGCCGGAAGAGGCACACAGCAGGCTTGCTAATAGCAAAGCACTTAATCCTTTTTTCATGACATAAATGTGTGTTAAGTTTATAAATCGGGCAAAACAGGGAAAAAGGGGGTAGCTGTCGTCAAGGGGGGGAGACGCTACTATTCTTTATCCTATTTTACTTATCTTTTTCAGCTTTTCTTCGTCGATGATCTTTATTTTTCGTCCGTCGATAGTGATTAAACGTTCAGTAGAGAATTGTGATAGCGTACGAATGGCATTGGAGGTTGTCATATTCGACAAATTTGCCAGATCTTCCCGCGAAAGGTATATACTGAGAGTTGAGCCATCTTCTTCCAATCCATAACTTTCTTTGAGGAAGAGCAGTGATTCTGCCAATCTGCCACGAATATGTTTCTGCGTCAGGTTGACAGTGCGCTCGTCAGCAACTCCCAGATCGAAGGATAGTTGCTTGATAAAGAACATGGCAAGATCATTGTTCTGCGTCACCAATGTAGTGATAGCACTCATCGGTATCAGGCAGATCAGAGAAGGTTCGAAAGCGGCGGCAGCAGTGACGTAGTCTTCTTTGGCGAAATAAGCACGGTAACCGAAATACTCGACGGGTTTAATCATGCGGATAATCTGGCTTCTGCCACCGACACCATCCTTATAAATCTTGACTTTTCCATTTAGAAGGCACATAAGGTATTTAGGGGTTTCACCTTCGCAATGAATGACTTCATTTTTCTTATAATTCTGGAGCGTAAAATGGTTAGCGAGAAATTCCCGCTGTTCTTCATTCAGGGGCTCCCACATATCGGCTATCAGCTCCGGAACATTCACGTCTGACAAATTCATTTTTACCATAACTGCTGCAAAACTGTGTTATACAGCACAAATGTAAAAAGAAAAAATTAAATATTGCACAAAAGACACGAAAAGATGCAGTCTGGGGGCAGGAAAATGATAATTTACCAGCGTAGCGCTGGAGCAAGGTTCTCCTTCGGCGTGCAAGTAATCTTTCAGACACGGATGACGCGGATTCTTTTTTCCTTCGGTGTGATATGCCGGTATGTATAGCGCAGCTTTAAAAATCCGCGTCATCCGTGTCATCCGCGTCTAAAAGATTAAAGTCCGCGTTCGTCCGCCTTATCCGCGTAGTCCGCGTACCCATTCCCTCGCCGCTAAATTATCATTTCGTGAACAGCAATTCCCTATATTTCGGCAACGGCCAGATCTCGTCGTCAACTTCCATTTCGAGGTGATCGATGTGGTCACGTATCTTTTCCAGATAAGGGCGGACATTTTCTTCGTAGGCGAAAGCCTTGTCCTTGTAGCTATCCATGTGATTGGCAACTTTACGGGCTTCGGTCATTTCGCGTACCAGAACCTTGATGGACGTTACTCGTTTGGATATTTCACGTATCAGTTCCTTGCGGTCAGCACTCAGTACTTCGTATTCTTCGGGAGAGAAGATTTCCTTGAGGCCACGTAAATTCTCTAACAGACGGTTTTGGTAGCTGACCGCAATGGGGACAATGTGATTGATGGCCAGATCACCCAGTACACGGCTTTCTATTTGCACTTTCATCGTGTACTTTTCCAGTTCCACTTCCAGGCGGCAGGCAAGCTCTGTTTCATTGAAGATGCGTTCACCTATCAGTACGGAACGAGACTGGTTATCCATATAATGCATCAGAGCTTCGGGGACGTGGCAGATGTTCGTCAATCCGCGACGGGCAGCTTCCTTTTTCCATTGATCTGAATAGCCGTCACCTTCGAATCGGATAGCTTCGGAAGCAATAATGGTTTCTTTCAAAACACGGAAGATGGCTTCATCTTTACCGATTCCTTCTTCCATCAACTTGTCGATAGAGGCTTTGAATTCATTTAACTGGTTTGCCATAGCTGCATTTATGGCAATCATGGCAGCGGCACAGTTGGAAGAAGAACCGGCAGCACGGAATTCAAAACGATTTCCGGTGAAAGCAAACGGAGAAGTACGGTTGCGGTCTGTCGTGTCGAGAAGGATTTCAGGAATACGTCCGATTCCTAATTTAAGGGTTGTCTTCTCTTCAGCCGTCATCTTGTCATCGCCTACCTGACGTACGATATCATCCAGAGTAGCTGATAATTGTCTGCCCAGGAATATGGATAGAATAGCGGGCGGTGCTTCATTGGCACCCAGACGGTGACTGTTGCCGGCACTCATGATAGAGGCGCGCAGCAAATTCTGATTCTTATAGACCATCATCAGTACATTCACCAGGAAAGTCAGGAAGAGCATGTTGCCTTTAGGATTCTTGCCGGGTGCAAAAAGATTGATGCCGGTATCAGTGCAGAGTGACCAGTTGTTGTGTTTTCCCGAACCGTTTACACCGCTGTATGGCTTTTCATGCAGCAATACGGCAAAGTTATGCTTACGGGCGATACGTTTCATCAGGTCCATTACTAACTGGTTATGATCGTTGGCAAGGTTGGCATTCTCAAAGATGGGAGCCAGTTCAAACTGGTTGGGTGCAACCTCGTTATGGCGTGTTTTTGCCGGAATACCCAGTTTGTGACATTCTATTTCCAGTTCTTTCATAAAGGCTGTTACCCGTGGCGGAATAGAACCGAAATAGTGGTCTTCCAACTGTTGGTCTTTGGCGGAAGAATGTCCCATTAGCGTGCGTCCGGTCAGGCAAAGGTCGGGGCGGGCGTTGTATAGGGCAGAGTCTACCAGGAAGTATTCCTGTTCCCAGCCTAAATTAGTGAACACGCGGGTTACATTTTTATCGAATAACTGGCATACTTCCGTGGCAGCTTTGTCTACGGCACCGAGTGCTTTCAGCAATGGAGTTTTGTAGTCCAGCGCTTCGCCGGTATATGAGATGAAGATTGTAGGGATACACAGAGTTGTATCTACCACGAAGGCGGGAGAGGAAACATCCCATGCTGTATATCCGCGTGCTTCAAATGTATTACGGATGCCTCCATTGGGGAAAGAAGAAGCGTCCGGTTCCTGTTGGATGAGCAATTTGCCGGAGAAGCGTTCAATTACATTTGAATTTTCTCCGAATTCGATGAATCCATCATGTTTCTCAGCTGTACCATCCGTTAGCGGTTGAAACCAGTGAGTGTAATGAGTAACGTTCAGGGATTTGGCCCAACTTTTCATGCCGTTTGCTATCAGGTCAGCTATCTCTCTACTGATGGGAGTTCCTTTTTCGATAGCATCTGTTACAGCTTTGTAAGCTTCTCTGGGTAGATATTCCTGCATTTTCTTGCGGTCGAACACGTGGCTTCCGTAGTAATCGGATAATTTGTTCGAAGGGGTTGTAACTTCAAGAGGGCGCCGGTTGGCAAGCTCTTGCAAGGCGTAAAATCTCATTTTTGACATATTTGTCCTTCTTTTGTTGGTTGTTGGGCGCAAAATTATATGTTTTTTTCGGAAGTACCCCTATTTTTTAGGGGGTATTATTGAAAATAATGTGTTTTTTATGCGGATACCCCCTAAAATATTCGGGGATGTTACAGAAAAAACTCTTTTAGGGGATTTTATCTCCGCTCTTTTCTATATTGAAGTTATATCTGGGCTGTAATGAAGAATCTTTCATCAGGTTTCTTAAAAAGAGAGGTATTTCGTCGTTTTACAACCTTTTTTTCTATATTTGTCCCTATATATTTGGAGGTATTGCCGTTGAAACGCGTCTTTTGTATAGGAACCTTGCTATGTCTTTTGCTTTCAGCTTGTCCGAAAGTGCAGGCAGCTTCTATCCCTGATCCTTACGATGCGAGCTTGCTTTCTGCGGACTCTATAATGAAGAAAGTCATCTTCTTTGCTCCTTTTTATGAAAGTATTATCGACGACTATAGAGCCGATCTTTATATTAAGGGAAAAGTGAATCTTCGCAAGAAAAATCACATCTTACGCTTTATTCCTACCATGTTCCGTATCCGGAAAGGAGTGAGGGAGTATATGATGGAAACTTATAGTGACTTGCATTTTACTGCTCCCGACATTTATGATCAGAAAGTAAAAGCCAGTGTCGGTACCACTTCCGAGTTTTGGGAACTGGACGGAAGGTTGCCGGAATATTTCCATGTTAATATCTACGCTTCTACCTTATTATATGATAAGCTTCTTTCGCCTCTGGCTCCAAATGCGATGAAATATTATTCTTATCATGTCGATTCGGTAATGGGTAAAGTGCATGATTTGCAATATAAGATTAGTTTCAAACCGAAAAGCAAAAGCTTTCAGTTGGTCAGCGGTCACATGGTGGTCAGTGAGAATGTCTGGAGTGTGCGTGAGATGCATTTTAGCGGACGTTCTGAAATGTTGCGTTTCAACAATATGATACGTATGGGAGATGTGGGTGAATCGGATGAGTTTTTGCCTGTACATTATGATGTGGATGCCACTTTCCGCTTTCTGGGCAATGTGGTCGATGCCAATTATATTGCTGCTCTCGATTATAAAACCATTATTCAGAAAGACCCTTCACGGATGGACCGGAAAAGATTGAAGAGCAAGTATGATCTGTCGGAGTCCTACACATTGCGCAGTGATACGAATGCCTACAAGAAGGATAGTTCTTATTTTGAGAGTATACGTCCCATTCCGTTGACTGTACATGAACAGGACTTATATAAAGATTTCTTTTTAAGCCGTGATACTTCATATCGATATAAGAAACCCAAAAATAAGAATCTGGAATTCTGGGGACAGATAGGTGATGCGCTTATCAGCCGCTATACAGTAGATCTTTCGAAACTGGGCAGTGTGCGCTGTTCACCGCTTATCAATCCATTCTTGTTGAGTTATAGCGGGAAGAATGGTTTTTCTTACCGGCAGGAATTTAAGTATAACCGTATTTTTACGGGCGACCGTTTGTTACGTATCGTTCCCAGATTGGGTTATAACTTCAAGTATAATGAGTTTTATTGGTCGATAAAGTCAGATTTTGATTACTGGCCACGTAAGCGCGCGGCCCTTCACGTTAACCTGGGTAACGGCCACCGCATTTATAGTAGTAGGATGCTGGATGAATTGAAAAACATTCCGGATAGTGTTTTCGATTTTGATCAGATACAACTGGATTACTTTAATGACTTATACTTGCAGGTGCGCCATAGCTGGGAGGTTGTGAACGGTCTGTCACTGGATGTCGGTTTCTCCATGCATAAGCGTACGGAGGCCAATCGTTCGATGTATGTATCCACGAGGGCGACTTCGCGAAGTGTAGGCTCTTCTTCAGAAGTTTATCCTGATTGGACAGAGAAAATGCGTCATTCTTACAATAGTTTTGCTCCGCGTGTACGTCTGACGTGGACGCCCGGTCAGTATTACTATATGAATGGGGATCGTAAAGTGAACTTACATTCCAAATATCCCAGTTTTTCAGTGGACTGGGAGCGGGGCATCAATGGGGTTTTTAAAAGTACCGGTACGTATGAGCGTGTAGAGGTGGATATTCAGCACTCCATTCCCTTGGGGTTGATGCGTGATTTTTATCTCCGCTTTGGATGGGGTGCTTTTACTAATCAAAAAGATATATACTTTGTGGATTTTGCCAATTTTACCCGTTCCAATCTTCCCGTGGGATGGAATGATGAAATTGGCGGTGTATTCCAGTTGCTTGACGGGCGGTGGTATAATTCCTCCCGTAAATATCTCCGTGGGCATTTGACGTATGAATCTCCCTTCCTGATGTTGCGTCATTTGGTGAAGTATACACAGCATGTGCTCAATGAGCGTCTTTATCTGAATGCTTTGGTTGTTCCGCATCTGAACCCTTATGTTGAGGTTGGTTATGGCATCGGCACCAATATTTTTGATTTCGGAGTCTTTGGCAGCTTTGCCAATTGGAAGTTTAAGGAGATAGGTTGCAAATTCACTTTTGAGTTATTCAACCGATAATCTTTAAGTTTTTCCTATATTTCTGTTATTAACTTCCTTTATAAATTACCCGGCTTTCGTGTTATTGTAGTTTAGAAAAACAGTGTTCTATGTTCTATAACATGCAATGACGTATTCGATGAAAGTATAGTGTTTTCTCTGATTATCAATTGTTTATTTGTTTTTGACGTATTGATAACGTATTCTGAATTTTGAATTGACGTATTTAAGAATGGGTACTTAGGGCTTCTTTTATTGCATTTTACTCTATGTTTGCAGTGTTCAATTGAGAACGAAACCGAGAATTGTTAATCTTAATTTAGTAAAACTTATGAAAAAGTTATTATCAGTTTTATTTTTACTGAGCTTTACCTTAGCTTCTGCTGTATATGCACAAGATATACAGATAAAAGGTACGGTGGTAAGTGGTGCGGACAATGAACCCTTACCTGGAGTAAATGTGGTGGTGAAAGGTAATGCCACTACGGGAACAATCACCGGTATAGACGGTGAATTCACCTTGTCGGTACCTTCCGGCGCAACCCTTTCCATTTCTTATATAGGATTTAAGTCACAGGATATTCCGGTGAACGGCAGACGTGAACTGAAAATTGTTCTACAAGAAGACTCTGAAGCGTTGGACGAAGTAGTGGTAGTAGGTTATGGTGTGCAAAAGAAGAGTGTGGTAACCGCTTCTATTGCCAAGGTAAGCAGCGAAGACATTGCCGGAAAAGCTCCCGTCCGCATGGATAATGCACTGAAAGGACTGGCTGCTGGTGTAGATGTAACTTCTGCTTCAGGACAACCGGGTGATTCTCCTCGCGTACGTATACGTGGTATCGGTACTATTAATAATAGTGATCCGCTATACATCGTAGACGGTATGCCTATTGGAGGTGGCCTTGACTTTGTGAATCCTAATGATATCGAATCCATTGAGGTTCTGAAAGATGCTGCATCCGGAGCTATCTATGGTGCACGTGCCGCCAATGGTGTTATCCTCGTTACTACTAAGAAGGGTAAAATGGGTAAAACTCAGATCAATTACAACTTCTCCTATGGCTGGCAGAGCGCATGGAAGCAACGTGACGTGACAAGCGCTACGGACTATGCTGTCTTGCAGAATGAGAGTCGTGTGAACGGCGGGCAGGCTCCGGCTTATGCTGACCCTTACAATTTGATAGATGGCAATGGACAGGCAATCAAGGGATTCGGTACAGATTGGCAGGATCTAGTGTTCAATGATAATGCGCCGGTGGTGAATCATGATGTAACTATCAGTGGAGCATCTGAGAAGATAAACTACTATCTCTCATTGGGATATTATACACAAGATGGTATTGTTGGCGGTAACTACGGACAATCTAATTATGACCGTCTGACCATTCGTTCTAACACACAGTACAATCTGATTGACGCTTCCAAGGAGCGCAGCTTCCTTAATAAACTAGATTTGGGCGTAAATATCGCTTATATGCGCACACACGCCACCGGTATCTCCACCAACTCAGAATTCGGTTCTGCTCTGGGATCCGCCTTGTATCTGTCTCCTATCTTGACACCTACATTGACCGGTGATGCGGCAACTGATATGATTGACTATTATAAGACTTATGACTTGCCTCGTGATGCAAACGGAAATCCCTATACTGTGCCCGGTTATGGTGGCGCTTATCAGGAGATGAATAATCCGCTGGCTATGATGACGTTGAGCCCTCAGAAAAACTGGTCGCATAAGTTTGTACCCAAGTTTTCTCTTGACTTGCAGTTATGGGATAATCTGAAATATCACTTCAGTTACAGTGCCGACATGGGCTTCTGGGGATATGACAAAGCCACGACTTCTCGCTTCTATCTTTCCGGCAATAATAATGCCTCACATACCAGTGTAGAAGCCAATAAGGAGCAGAATGTTACTTGGCAGTTGGAAAATACCTTGACTTATGATAAGACTATTGGCAAGCATACCTTTGGTGTGGTGTTGGGACAGTCTGCTTTAAAGTACAAGGGTGACTATTTGAAGGGTAATCGCTGGAATCTGGTGAATCCGGATAAACCTTCCATTGACTATGCTACGGGAAACATCGAATATACCTACAAGACAGATGGAAACGGTGACTATATATTGGATAAAGATGGAAACAAAATCATATCCTCTACTACTGTTCAGTATGGCACATCAGGTGCTCCCCGTGTGGAACACACAATGTCGTCCATGTTTGCACGCTTTAGTTATAACTACGACGAACGCTATATGATTCAGGCTACGATACGTCGTGATGGTTCAAGCCGTTTTGGTCCTAACAATAAGTATGGTACATTCCCTTCCGTATCGGCAGGCTGGAATGTGACGAATGAGGCATTTATGGAAAATACGCGCGCTTGGCTTACTAACTTAAAAATTCGTGCCAGTTGGGGTAAGAACGGTAATGATAATATTGCAGAGTTTGCTTATACTTCGCTTACGGCTATGGGTAATAATGTGCTTCTTGGTAAAGATGCCGTCAAGTATATCGGATCTAAGGCTCAACGACTGGCCAATCCTGATTTGAAGTGGGAAGAAAGTGAACAGACTGACTTTGGTATCGATATGGGATTCTTTAACAATGCATTGACATTCAGTGCCGATTATTATATAAAGAAGACCAATGGTATGATTATGGAGATGCCTATTCCGAGTTATGTAGGTGAAAGCAAGCCTTTGGGTAACGTGGGTGACATGGAAAATAGCGGCTTCGAGTTTGAACTTGGTTACAAATGGAATATTTCGGATGCCAAATTTGCTGTCAAGGGTAATGCCACTTATCTTAAAAACACATTGAAGAACTTAGGTAATGACACCGGTTATATGGATTTTGATGGTATTCAGGGATTGTCCGGCGGTGGTACACGTGGTTCAAACGGACAGCCTTTCCCGTACTTCTTCGGTTATAAGACTGATGGCGTGTTCCAAAATATGGATGAAGTCCGTGCTTACGTTAATAAGGATGGAGAGATGATAATGCCGAATGCGGTTCCTGGTGATACACGTTTTGTGGATGTGAATGGTGACGGAAGTATTTCTGCCGATGACCGTACCAATATCGGTAACGGTACGCCCGACTGGACTTATGGCTTGAACTTCAATGCCGACTGGAAGGGTTTCGACTTCAATATTTTCTTTCAGGGTGTAGCCGGTGCCGATGTTTTCGATGCCACTTATCGTACGGATGTTTCTTCCGGTAACTATCCTTCTTGGATGTTGGGTCGCTGGACCGGTGAGGGAACTTCCAACAAGTACCCCCGTCTGGCAGTGGGTGATGCCACAAACTGGATGGTATCCGACCTTTATGTATGCGATGGCTCTTACCTGCGTCTCAAGAATATCACTTTGGGTTATACATTACCCAAGGCTCTTACCCGTAAACTTACTATTGAACGTTTGCGCTTTTATGTGCAAGCTGAGAATCTTGTGACTTGGACGAAATATTGGGGTTTTGATCCTGAAATATCTTCCGGTCCCGACGGTATTAAATCTCTTGGTATCGATCGTGGTGTTTATCCGCAGGCTCGTACCTTTACAGTAGGTGTAAACGTTTCTTTCTAATCTAAAAATCAAGAAATATATGAAAACAAATAAGATATTAGCAATAGGCTTACTTTCTGTCGCCACGGTGCTGGCTACCGGTTGTAGTGACAGTTTCCTTGAAGTGGATAATCCCACAGGTGAACCATTGGAAGATTATTATACTACGGATGCGCATATTCAGGAGGCTCTGATTGCTGCTTATGATCCTATTCATTGGGCCGACTGGGGATTGGACCAGTACAATGCCCTGAACATTGATGCTGAAATCATGGGTGATAATTTCTGGGTAGGCGGTTCCACTAAAACGGATATGCAGAACTGGCACATGCTCTTCAATTATGAAGGCAATGAAAATTATACGCTTAGTTCTCTCTGGACAGTGGACTACTCGGGCGTCAAGCGTTGCAATGACTTGCTGAAATATCTGGATTGGGCTACTGATGTTACGGCGGAAAATCGCAAGAGCTATGAGATGCAAGCGCGTTGCCTGCGTGTGTTCTACTATAATATGTTGTGGCATTACTTCGGCAATGTTCCTTTCTATCTGGAGAATCTTTCCAAGCCTCCTTATACGGCTCCGCAATACACGGCCGATGATGTTTACAACGAGCTGATTGTGGAATTGGAAGCTGTGATAGATTCAAAAGTGCTGCCTTTGAAGTACTATAAGACTGCTAAGGGAGAAAATGATGACAGTCAATTGGGGCGCGTCACTCAGGCTATGGCTTATATGATGTATGCTGAAATGGTGATGTATCAGAACGACGAAGCTCGTTTTGCAAAGGCTCTCGGCTATATGAAAGAGATTATAGCAGACTCCAACTTTCAATTGGTGACCGATTATGCCTCCATCTGGGAAACAAACGGTGAATGGTGCAATGAGTCCATTTGGGAAATCAATTACGAACAGACTAACTCTGAACGTGGTTGGGGAAGTCCGTTGGCTGTTGGTGGTACTGTGCTTCCTACATTGATTTCGCCCAATACATTTACTGCTGATTCGGAATGGACCGGTGAAGGTTGGGGATTTTTACCTATGCGCCTCGAAACTTATGAGATGTTTAGCAGTACGGACAAACGTCGCGATGCTACTTGCTGGGACGTGCGCGGAACGACGTATAAAGACCGCTATCAGGATACCCATATCTGGTTGCAGAAATATCGTCCGTATGACCGGAACTTTAAGAGTGCCCCATTCGACCAGAACTTGAACTACAATAATAATTACCGTTATTATCGTTATGCTGAAACGTTGCTCAATGCAGCTGAATTATCTCTCCGCACCGGTGGCAGTGCAACTGGTGAAGCCAAGACGTGGCTGAATGCAGTCCGCACTCGTGCCGGACTGGCAGAACTCTCCACAGCTACCGTGGACGATATACTAACCGAACGTCGCCTTGAGTTTGTGGGTGAAGGTAAACGCTACTTTGACTTGGTACGTGCCGAGAACATCAGTGGAGTTTCATCCAAGAATAAGGCTACTACGGCACTTGTTCCCGATCAATATGGTTATCGCACCAATTCGTGGACTCTGAAGAAAAAGCATATTCCTATCGCGCAAGGTGAGTTGGATTCCGATCCGGCCTTGATTCAGAACGATTATAAATAGTTTCCCATAACTTTATTAAAGAATAAACGATATGAAAAATATTTTTAAATATATGGCAGGGGTGTTGATTGCAGGTTTTGCAATGACTGCATGTTCGCCCGAGGACTTTTCCGGTGCATCACAGGACGGTCTACCGAAATTGGCTGATTATAAGGCTGCTGTGACAGTTGACCAGGAAACCAATAGAGTAACATTCAATATTGTAGATGCCCAAGGTCAGAATCCTAAAGGTGTGTATCCTATATGGGTTATAAATATCTCTCCCATTGTCAAGACAACGGTTAACGGTTATCAGACTGGCTTAGTACCCCTTGCAGGCGAGTATTCTTACTCATTGCAGGTGGGAAATAAAAATGGTATCAGCGATGGTACTATAGAGGGAACATTCACTATTAATACAACCAGATACGATTTCTCTGATGTAGTTTCTAAACTAACCAATAAGGCTACAAAGGAATGGCGCGTTTACAGTGCCAAGGCTGGACACCTGGGTTGTGGCGAATCTCCAAAAGACCCGGCGGGATGGTGGTCTGCACCTGCTGAAGATAAAGTAAGTGAAGGTATTTATGATGATCGGATTACTTTCACGGCAGGCGAGAAACTTGCTGAAGGTGCTTATAAGTATAGTGCGGGTGAAGATGGACTCACATTCTGTAATAAAGGTGTTACCACTTTGGGTGTAACGGCCGCAGAAGCTGATTATAGCACTGCTTGTGTGGGTGTAAACGGTGCTTTGAGTGAGGCTACTTACAACTTGGGCTACAATGCCGAACTGGATTGCGTGACCATTACATTACCGGCTAAGACTTTGTTCCCGTATATGGCTGATGATGCGCAGATGAATGGGGCAATGACGTACATTATAACTGATCTGAACAGCAAGACCATGACTTTGGTTATTGAACTTTCCGGAATTTCCTGGCAGATTATTCTGGTGAACGGAGATGACGAGGCTGTAGAAGAGGCATTTGATCCGGAATTGGTGAACTGGTGTGCGGTAGACGCTCCTGAAAATCTGGGTGCCGGTTTCAATACAAAGGGGGAGATGACGTTCTGGTTTGCGGCTGCTGATTGGCAGCAGATAGGTGATCCTGAATTTTCTTATGCCGATGGCGTTTATACCGTTACTACAAAGGATGCTACTGTAGAACCATGGCAGGGGCAATGTGTAATCGGTGAAGTTCCTTTGACTATTGAAGGTGAAGAGTTTTATGACATTGCTTGCAAGGTGGTAGCAAGCGTGTCAGTAGATCGATTTACCGTTAAGGTAAACAAGGATCCGGATGTTGAGGGCGATCCTAATGCTCTTTTCGCTAAAGTGGATGTGGTTTTGAAGAAAGGAGAGAATATTCTTCGTTTTGCGAAAAGAACAGGTATTAATAGTGATGGAGATCCCGTTTCTTTTGAACAAGGCAAGTTTATCGTCGACTTAGGCGGTACTCCGGCAGGTGTTAAAATTGAAATCAGCGACATCATTATTCAGAAGCATAATCCGAAATAATGTATACTTAGATGATAGGAGGGGAGAAACTTCTTCCCTCCTATATATCATTAAAACATTCATTGTTTTTATAGAACACAGATGGATATAGTATTGCGTTATAAATAATAGATGTATAGATGAAGAAATTAAATATTATACTGCTGTTTTTATTGCTCTTCATATCTTGTAGTAATGAGGATGCTGGCAATTTGGTGACAGATGACGTGACTCTGGAATGTTCGCCGGAAAAGGTGGAAACATCAGGTGCTGGCGGAGTGTATACGCTGGACGTTACTTGTAGCGACAGTGAATGGACTGCTTTAGCCAGTGATGATTGCAGTTCATGGATCGCTGTAAAAGTGGCCGGTTCGCTTAGCAGCAAAGGAACGGCGACTGTTACCGTAAGTGCGAATACAAGTAAGGATTCCCGCAACGGCTCTGTTATCATTAAATCCGGAGCGAAGCGCGTTGTGATACCTGTGACGCAAGGGGCTCCAATGTCTGTCTCGCAGCGTGAGATATACTCTAATTCTCGTGGCGAGAACTTCACATTGTCCGTTGTGACCACGGGCGACTGGAGCGTAACGTTTAACGATAGCTGGATAAAGGTCGAAAAGAAAGATAGCAAGACAGTGAGTGTCACGACAGAACCCAATGAAAGCAAGACTTCCCGGAAGGGAACTTTGGATATTGTTTCGGGTGCGGAGAAGATTACGGTAAGCGTCGCTCAAGAGTCGGCAGAAGACCGTGAGATAAATACGCCCGAAGGATATCGCCTGGTTTGGCACGATGAGTTTAACGAAGGCGCTACTCTTGGCACCGGCTGGACCCACGAAGTGCAAAAGCCCGGTTGGGTGAACAATGAACTTCAGGAATATGTAAACGGTTCGGTAAGCGGTAAACGCGTAACGGAATTGGTAGATGGTAAACTGAACATCAACTGCTTTAAAGCTTCAGACGGCAAGATCTATTCGGGGCGTGTTTACGCTAATGTAAATACGGGATGGCTTTATGGCTATTTTGAAGCTCGTATCATGCTTCCCAAAGGCAAGGGTACTTGGCCTGCTTTCTGGATGATGCCGGTGGGCAATAATTACTCTACTAATCCTTGGCCGGGTTGTGGTGAAATTGACATCATGGAAGAAGTGGGCGTTGATGCGAATATCGTGTCGTCTTCCATTCATTGCGCGGCTTACAATCATACCATAAATACTCAGAAGACTGCATCTCGCAATATTGGTACGGCAGAGTCAGAGTTCCATGTCTATGCTTGTGAGTGGACACCCGACTATCTGAAATTCTTTGTAGATGGAACAGAATTGATGACATTCAAGAATGAAGGTTCCGGCAAAAATGTGTGGCCGTTCACTTATGCTTTCTATCCCATTCTCAACCTTGCATGGGGCGGTGATTGGGGAGGATATAAAGGTGTAGATGAGAGCGCCTTGCCTATAACGATGAAGGTGGATTATGTACGGGTATTCCAAAAGAAATAGTGTAACTAATAAAATAATCGTAATGAAAACTAAATATTTCCTTTTTATTTTTCTTCTTTGCTTCTTTTTTTCTTGTGCCGAAGAAGACAATATGGTAATTAGTAATGAAATGTTGACGGAGTCATCGTTACAAATGGAACAAGCCAAGATCGCTATTTATGCTATGGGACTTGACACAACATTTATTTCTGAATGGGACAGGTATTATGTTGTTGAAGAAGATATATTGGTATGTAAAGATAGCGTGAATTTATCTAGAACTCTTACCAGACAGTATAAAACGACTTACCATGTGGCTAATTTTCAGACAATCACTATTGGTGTTGATAATACTATCGCTTCAAATACTAATTGGAGAGAGGCTGTGCAAGAAGTCATTGTATTGTACAATAAATATACGGGATTAAAATTTGTATATACGGAGGATGATCCAGATATAAAAATTTCTAAAAAATATATTTCAGGAACAAATGTATGTGCAAGTGGTGTGTTTCCTTCATCTTCAAGAAAGCCAGGGGAAGCGATAATCATTAATAGTAATTTTTTTAAAGATATAGATTCTTTTTTATCTTTAAATCAAAAAATATTTTTATTGGCGCATGAGCTTGGACATAACTTGGGATTGCGGCATACTAATGGTGGATCTGAGGGTGCGGCTGGAGTAGGTTTAATTCAAATACCAGGAACGCCTACTACTGATTCAGACTCTTTTATGAATGCTGGCACATGTGGTAATTCTTGGACTAAGTTTTCACATTATGATATAGTTACTTTTAACTATCTGTGGCCTAAAGCTCGATATACAGTTTCTTTTGCAAATAATTGTTGTCCTTCAATAACAGTTGAAGTAGGCAGTCTATTAGAACGCTCTATTGCTCCTGAATCTGATTATCAAATCTTTTCCGGGTGGTATGAAGATAGAGAGCTAACCATTCCGTGGAATTATGGAAAACGAATCACGGGTAATCTTTATTTGTATCCAAAATGGAGATATAGAACATCACCATTAGTTACTTATCGAAAGGAGTCGTATAGTACTAGCCAGGTGTCTTTTACTTTGGAACAAACTACAGGGGTTACTCTAACAGGACAAGTTCGTCGTGGGTTTAATGAGTGGTGGGAAATTACTAAATATGGTGGTGATACTAATATAGCTGTTGGAAGGTCATCAACACTGATTAAAGTTATGTATGTGAACCAATGTATTCAAACTCCTAGTACTGCTGAATCTTTTGAGCGTACAGAGAAACTAGTGCTGGAGGCTGGAACTTATTGGTTATCTGCTTCCTTTCCATTGGGGTTAGGACCACAAAATGGAGCTTTTTTGAAACATGGAACTACAGTGGCTATGGTAAAATATTGATGTATATAAAATAACCTTGTATGAAAATAGTTAGATTGTCATTATTTTGCTTGCTTTTACTTCCTTTTGTCTCTTGTACGCAAGTAGCAAATAAAGGTAGTGATGCGGCAACCGAGAAAAAAGTAGAATCTCTCCTGTCTAAGATGACCCTTGAGGAGAAAATCGGTCAGATGAACCAGATTTCCTCTTACGGTAATATCGAGGATATGAGTGCTTTGATTAAGAAAGGTGAAATCGGTTCCATCTTGAATGAGGTGGATCCGGTGCGTATTAATGCGCTACAGCGCGTGGCAATGGAAGAATCCCGGTTGGGTATTCCTTTATTGATAGCGCGTGATGTCATTCACGGGTTTAAAACAATTTTCCCTATTCCCTTGGGACAAGCGGCTTCGTTCAATCCGCAGGTAGCGAAAGACGGTGCACGGGTAGCAGCTATTGAAGCTTCGTCTGTAGGTATTCGGTGGACTTTTGCGCCAATGATTGATATTGCCCGCGATCCTCGCTGGGGACGTATTGCCGAAGGGTGTGGTGAAGATACGTACCTTACTTCCGTAATGGGAGCTGCTATGGTAGAAGGTTTTCAGGGAGATTCGCTGAATAGTCCTACTTCAATTGCAGCTTGCCCTAAACATTTTGTAGGTTACGGTGCAGCCGAAGGAGGACGTGATTATAATTCCACGTTCATTCCCGAACGTCGTCTGCGCAATGTTTATTTGCCGCCTTTTGAAGCTGCCACCAAAGCGGGGGCAGCCACGTTTATGACTTCATTTAATGATAATGATGGAATCCCTTCTACCGGGAATGCTTTTATTTTGAAGAATGTACTCCGTGATGAGTGGGAATTCGATGGTTTTGTTGTGACGGACTGGGCTTCTGCCAGCGAAATGATAAGCCATGGTTTTGCAGCCGGTTCAAAAGAAGCGGCAATGAAATCTGTGAATGCAGGAGTAGATATGGAAATGGTGAGTTACACTTTTGTGAAGGAACTGCCGGAATTAGTGAAAGAGGGAAAGGTGAAGGAAAGCACTATCGATGAGGCTGTTCGTAATATTTTGCGTATCAAGTATCGTTTAGGATTGTTTGATACTCCTTATGTAGATGAACAACAAACATCTGTCATGTATGCTCCTTCTCATTTGGAAGCAGCTAAGCAAGCCGCTGTTGAATCGGCTATTCTGTTGAAGAATGATAAGGAAGTGTTGCCGTTACAACCATCTGTGAAAACTGTTGCAGTGGTAGGACCTATGGCTAATGCACCTTATGAACAGTTAGGTACTTGGATATTTGATGGTGAGAAAGCTCGTACTCAGACTCCGTTGAACGCTATTAAGGAAATGGTTGGCGATAAAGTACAGGTGATTTATGAACCGGGACTAGCATATAGTCGTGAGAAAAATCCGGCAAGTGTGGCTAAAGCAGCTGCCGCCGCTGCACGTGCAGATGTCATTCTTGCTTTTGTGGGTGAAGAATCTATTCTTTCGGGTGAAGCTCACTGTTTGGCTGATCTGGATTTGCAGGGTGATCAGGGAGCTTTGATTACAGCTTTGGCTAAGACGGGTAAACCTGTAGTGACTATTGTGATGGCGGGTCGTCCGTTGACTATCGGTAAAGAAGTCGAAGAGTCGACTGCTGTTCTCTATTCATTCCATCCGGGCACAATGGGCGGTCCTGCATTGGCTGATTTGCTTTGGGGGAAGGCTGTGCCGAGTGGAAAGGCGCCGGTCACTTTCCCGAGGATGGTGGGACAAATTCCTGTGTACTACGCTCATAATAATACCGGACGTCCGGCTACACGGAATGAAGTGTTGCTGAATGATATTGCTGTTGAGGCAGGACAGACTTCACTGGGCTGTACTTCCTTCTATATGGATGCGGGTTTTGATCCCTTGTTTCCGTTTGGTTATGGCTTGTCGTACACCACATTTAAGTATAGCAACATCAAACTGGCGTCTGATGTACTGAAAAAAGATGATGTGCTGACAGTGACATTCGATCTGGAAAATACCGGGAAATATGAAGGAACGGAAGTAGCTCAATTGTATATACAAGATAAGATTGGTTCCGTGACCCGTCCGGTGAAAGAACTGAAACGTTTCACTCGTGTGACATTGAAGCCGGGTGAGAAGAAAAGCGTTTCGTTTGAACTCCCTGTTAGTGAACTTGCATTTTGGAACATAGATATGGCTAAAGTTGTGGAACCCGGAGACTTTGGGCTTTGGGTGGCAACGGATAGTCAGTCCGGAGAAGAAGTTTTCTTCAAGGTAGTAGACTGATTGGTGATTTTAAGGTTAAAGTAGAAGAGGGGCGGTCCGTGATGGTTCGCCCCTCTTGATTATTTTATTTTTTGACACTTAAATAGAATTCATGGTTATTTTATACGTTTATAACCGTAAACAGCATTAGCGCCCAGTTCTTCTTCGATGCGAAGCAACTGATTATATTTTGCCATACGGTCGGAACGACTCAATGAACCGGTTTTGATTTGTCCGCTATTGGTGGCAACGGCGATGTCGGCAATCGTAGCGTCTTCCGTTTCCCCGGAGCGATGGGAGGTCACGGTAGTGTATCCGTGGCGGTGAGCCATTTCGATGGCATTCAATGTTTCGGTCAGGGAACCGATTTGGTTTACTTTAATTAGAATAGAGTTGGCACAACCTTTTTCAATACCCATGGCCAGGAAATCAACGTTAGTAACAAAAAGGTCGTCACCTACCAACTGGCAACGGTCGCCGATGCGGTCGGTAAGTTTCTTCCAGCCTTCCCAGTCATTTTCGCTCATGCCGTCTTCGATAGAGTCGATGGGGAATTGGTTGATAAGTTGTTCCAGATAGTCAATCTGTTCGTCAGCTGTGCGTTTCTTGCCTTTCTCGCCTTCGAACTTGGTATAATCGTAGATTCCGTCTTTATAGAATTCAGAAGAAGCGCAGTCCATGGCAATCATTACATCTTTGCCCGGTTCGTATCCGGCAGCTTTGATGGCGGCAATAATACTGTTCAGGGCATCTTCTGTACCTTCCAGATTTGGTGCAAAACCGCCTTCGTCACCTACAGCAGTGCTCAGACCACGATCTTTCAGTACTTTCTTTAAAGCGTGGAATACTTCGGCACCCATGCGCAGACCTTCACGGAAGGAAGTTGCACCTACAGGGCGTATCATGAATTCCTGGAAGGCAATAGGAGCGTCACTGTGTGAACCACCGTTGATGATATTCATCATCGGTACGGGCATTACGTATGTATTGGTACCACCGATGTAGCGGTACAGGGGTATATCGAGATAAGCGGCGGCAGCTTTTGCTACGGCGAGGGATACGCCGAGAATAGCATTTGCGCCCAGATTTGATTTCGTTTTTGTTCCATCCAATGCCAGCATGGTATGATCGATGCCCATCTGGTCGAGGGCTGACATTCCGACAAGTTTCGGAGCGATAATATCATTGATGTTTTCTACAGCTTTTAATACACCTTTGCCTCCATAGCGTCCTTTGTCGCCATCACGGAGTTCCAATGCTTCGTGTTCTCCCGTAGAAGCGCCGGAAGGAACGGAAGCACGGCCCATAAAGCCTGATTCCAACATTACATCTACTTCCACTGTGGGATTTCCTCTTGAATCGAGGATTTCACGTCCGATAATCTTTTCTATTTTCATAATTATGATATTATTTGTAATTATTTTAAATAGGAAACAAGAAGCAATCGGTTTTTGTTCAGAATATAGTTGTGTTTAGTGATTAGTGGTGAGTGATAAGTGATTAGTGCCGACTGCTCCTCCCGCCAATGCAGCCAATATTCCCAACGTGATGCTGATTAAGGTATATGCTATAAATGTTCCATAGAAACCACCTTTCAGCAAGGTCAGACCATCATTGGAAAAAGTAGAGAAAGTGGTGAATCCACCGCAGAAACCGGCTGTCAATAACAGACGCATTTCGGGTGAGAGATTAAAACGGGCGGAAAGGGCATAAAACAATCCGATGAGAAAACTGCCGAAGATATTGACTGTAAATGTTGCCCAAGGAAAGGAATAAGGGATGATCCGTTCGTGCAGTAGTTCCTGCACATAGTAACGGAGCACACTGCCTGTTCCGCCACCAAGGAAAATGTATATCAATTCTTTCATTTTTATTCTGTTATTATTCCGATAATGCCTGCAAAGGTACAATTTTTCATTTATATCGGGTTTATATTCCGGTTTTTCCCCTTAATGCTTAAAAATCAGAAACTAAACCAGTTATGCAAACGTTTGCCGGTAAATCATCTATATTTTCATTTTATTCCTTCGTTCACATGTCATTTCATCCTTATATTTGCATCACGATTATAATTCTCTAAAATAATTCAAATCATGAAAAACATGAAAGCAATCAAATTGTTCTGTCTCTTGCTCTTTTTGTTTGTAAGCAATTGGGCAATGGCTGAGAGTATCACCTCGCCGAACGGACAACTGCAACTGAACTTTTCAGTGAACGCACAAGGTGAACCGATCTATGAACTTTCCTACAAAGGAAAAGCTGTTATCAAACCTTCTAAACTCGGCTTGGAACTGAAAGATGCTCCGGGACTGATGAATGGATTTACACTGGCAAATACCCAAACTTCCACTTTTGATGAGACTTGGGAGCCGGTGTGGGGTGAAGTGAAACAAATTCGCAACCATTATAATGAGATGGCTGTAACGTTGAACCAGAAAGCGCAAGATCGCAATATGATCATCCGCTTCCGTCTGTTTGATGACGGTTTGGGTTTCCGTTACGAATTTCCTTTGTCTAAGAACCTGAATTACTTCGTTATCAAGGAAGAACGTACTCAGTTTGCCATGACAGGCGATCACACAGCTTTCTGGATACCGGGTGATTATGATACACAGGAATATGATTATACAGAATCTAAGCTTTCTGAAATCCGTGGCTTGATGGATGGTGCGATCACTCCTAATTCTTCACAGACTACGTTCTCTCCGACGGGTGTACAGACTTCTCTGCAAATGAAAACAGCTGACGGTCTTTATATTAACTTGCATGAGGCTGCTTTGGTGGATTACTCCTGTATGCATCTTAATCTGGATGATAAGAATTTTGTATTCGAATCCTGGCTTACCCCTGATGCAAAAGGAGATAAAGGATACCTGCAAGCTCCCTGTAAGTCTCCGTGGCGTACGGTTATCGTAAGTGATGACGCCCGTGATATTCTGAATTCCAAACTGACGTTGAATCTGAATGAGCCTTGTGCTTATGAAGATGTTTCCTGGATTAAGCCGGTGAAATATGTAGGCGTATGGTGGGAAATGATTGCCGGAAAGAGCACTTGGGCTTATACCGATGATCTGCCTTCTGTAAAATTGGGTGAAACGGACTATACCAAAACTAAACCTAACGGACGTCATGGTGCTACCAATGAAAACGTAAAACGTTATATAGACTTTGCAGCTGAAAATGGACTTGATCAAGTGCTGGTAGAAGGTTGGAACGAAGGATGGGAAGACTGGTTCGGTCATTCTAAAGATTATGTATTTGATTTTGTAACTCCATATCCTGACTTTGATGTAAAGATGTTGAACGCTTACGCTAAAAGTAAGGGTGTGAAATTGATGATGCATCATGAAACTTCGGCATCCGTACGCAATTATGAACGTCATATGGATAAAGCCTACCAGTTTATGGTAGACAATGGTTACAATGCAGTGAAGAGTGGTTATGTAGGCAATATGATTCCTCGTGGAGAGCATCACTACGGTCAGTGGATGAACAACCATTATCTGTACGCCGTGACTAAAGCTGCCGAGTATAAGATTTGCGTAAATGCCCATGAAGCTGTGCGTCCTACCGGACTTTGCCGTACTTATCCTAACCTGATTGGTAACGAGTCTGCCCGTGGTACGGAATATGAGGCTTTTGGTGGCAGTAAACCGTTCCACACTACCTTGCTTCCATTTAATCGCCTGATTGGTGGTCCGATGGATTATACTCCTGGTATCTTCGATACAAAACTTGATTTCATGGGCGATCTGCCTCATGGACAGGTACAGACCACTCTCTGTAAGCAGTTGGCTCTTTACGTGACATTATACAGTCCGTTGCAGATGGCTGCCGATTTAGTTGAGAATTATGAGAAGCACATGGATGCTTTCCAATTCATCAAAGATGTAGCGGTAGATTGGGATGATAGTAAATATCTGGAAGCGGAACCGGGTGATTATATTACGGCAGCTCGTAAGGCGAAAGGAACGAATAACTGGTTTGTAGGTGGCATCACAGATGAGAATGCACGTACTGCTAACTTTACTCTGGATTTTCTGGAACCTGGCAAGCAGTATGTAGCTACTCTTTATGCTGATGGTAAAGATGCTGATTACAAAGAGAATCCGACTTCTTATCAGATAAAGAAAGGTATTGTGACCAGTAAGACTAAGATGTCTGTGAAGTTGGCACGTAGTGGTGGCTTTGCCCTGAGTTTGATTGAGGCTACTCCGTCAGACAAGAAGGTTGTGAAGAAATGGAGATAGATAAGATTCATCGGAAACTCTCAGATTGAGAGCTACTCTAAAATTAGGGTAAAAAGAGGTTTTTATTAGGCATTAGGTAAATAAGGGGTGCACTTCAAAATTTGAAGTGCGCCCCTTTCTTTTTTCTTTGTATGACTTCTTGCTGAGTTTCTTAACTCAAGGGCCCAGGTTTGTTGCTGCAAAATAGAATCGATGCTTCCACAACTTAATAAGACGATTGAGCAAGAACTTGATGGTATGGCTTGATTACCCCTGAAATGGGAGGCTTTGCATTGACTCGATGGTTGCAGATAATGCACTGAATTATATCATTTGTCACTAAATTGGAATAAACTTTAGAAGTCTTGTGATGTAACAAAGTTTGTCCTGTTTTCAAGGTATTAAGAGCTTGTTTCCAAGAAGTTAAGAGTTTGTCGACAAAGAGTTAACTTCCTGTCGACAAACTCTTAACTTCTTGTAAGTGACTAATTCCCAGAGTGGTTTTAAAGTGCCTTTGTCGTTGAGGTAATGAGCGAAATAGTGTTGAATAAAATTCCTTATTGTCTGGTGTGTTAATCATAGCTTGTATAGGGCTACACCTTTTGCCGCAAAGGGTGTAGCCTTACATACAAAAGGGTGTAGTCATCCGGGGTAAATGGTGTAGCCCTTTTGGAAGTGCCCTTACAGGTACTTGTGGATAGGATTAAATGATATGATTAGAATTATTTTTATTAAACACTTTGTTCTTTCGAAAATCCCCCTTATCTTTGTGCCCATTAAACGAACGATTAATAGTATATTTTGTTCTATTAAGTCTTTTGTTTACAGTATATTAGAAGTCGAGAACTGTGCTTTTTCAGCAAAATCAGCTTTTCCAGTCTTCAAAAGTGCCTGTTTGCACTTCCTGCGATAGGGAGTCTGAATTTAGGCCGTTGAACGTAGCAAATTCACCATCACGGATTTACGTTTTAACCGGAAGGAATTTTCATTCCCCGGTGTCCCCAAGAAATATCCAGACGAGAACAGTTAATCATTCATGAGCTCTCAATCTTCCATTTTGAATTCTGAATATCATTGGTATGCTTTGCGTATCACCTATAGCCGGGAACTCGTTTTGAAAGAGTTTTTGGACAAGAATAATATCGAAAACTTCATTCCTATGCGTTATGAATATGTAACGCGGAAGGAGCAACGTATTCGTAAACTCGTTCCTGCCATACATAATCTGGTTTTCATTTATTCCACTCGTAAGAAGATTGACGAAATTAAGGAGGAAAATGCTGTTCTTCTACCTCTTCGCTATATCATGGATCGTGAGACGAAGCAGCCGATTATTGTTCCGGAAATCCAAATGCGCCACTTTATAGCCATTGCCGGCTCTTACGACCAACAAGTAATTTACTTGCCGCCTACGGAATATTCCATGCAGAAAGGAGATCGTGTCCGCATCACCGGTGGAGTTTTCGAAGGTGTCGAAGGTATATTTGTTCGTGTAAAAGGTGATCGTCGGGTAGTTGTTTCTATTCAGGGGGTTATGGCAGTAGCTACCACTTTTATTCATCCCTCTCTTATTGTTCCGATAACAGAAGAATAATTCATAATTCTGCACATTGTACTTTGTTACTTATACGCTTTGTAATTCATAATTTGTAATCTTAATTATATGAAGTCTCAAATCGATGCTTTGCGTCAACTCACGCATGAGCTTCTTTATCTTGGCATGGATGGTGAACCCATTTATGCGGATCGTTTTCGTCAACTAAATTCAGATGTTTATAACCAGGCGGAAGCCTTGTATCAGAAAAAAGCTCGGAATGATGAAGAAGAAGCGACTCTTTGTATTACTCTCTTGAAAGCTTATAGTGCTACGATTTATGATCGTGGCGATAAAGGAGGAAAAGTTCAAATACTGCTTGATCGTAGTTGGGAGGTTCTGAATAAAATATCTGATTCTTTGTTGAAATGCCAATTGTTGGTGGTTTGCTATGGAGAGACATCCGATGAGGAGTTGGCGAAAGAAGCACGTGCGATTATGAATGGTTGGGGTGATTCTCTAACTGTTGAACAACAAGAACTTCTAAATGAATTTATTCCCTAATATTTGTCCATAGTTTTATATGAAAATTCTTGTTACGGGGGCTGCTGGTTTCATTGGCTCGTATGTTTGTAAACGTCTACTTTCTCGTGGAGATGAGGTGGTAGGGCTTGATAATATCAACAGCTATTATGACGTCAATCTGAAGTATGGACGTTTGGGTACTTTAGGCATTGATAAAAATACAGTTGATTGGTATAAATTTGTCCAAAGTAATACATCTGAGCAGTTTCGGTTTGTTCGTATAAATCTGGAGGATAAACAGGCGATGAGAATGCTTTTTGCCAATGAGTCTTTTGACAAAGTTGTAAATTTAGCGGCTCAGGCTGGAGTACGTTATTCAATAGAAAATCCATATGCATACGTGGAAAGCAATATAGATGGTTTCTTGAATGTATTGGAAGGTTGCCGTCATTACAAAGTGAAGCATTTGGTTTACGCTAGCTCCAGTAGTGTTTATGGATTGAACGGAAAAGTTCCTTTTTCTGAAAAAGATAGTATCGCACATCCTGTAAGCCTTTATGCAGCGACAAAGAAATCAAATGAATTGATGGCTCATACTTATAGCCATTTATATGGCATTCCTTCTACTGGTTTGCGCTTCTTTACAGTTTATGGCCCTTGGGGGCGTCCGGATATGTCACCTTTCCTTTTTGCAGATGCCATGTTACACGGGAGGTCAATAAAGGTTTTCAATAATGGTGATATGTTGCGTGATTTTACTTATATTGATGATATTGTTGAAGGAATCCTTCGGGTGATAGATCATATTCCTACTTCTAATCAGGATTGGAGCGCTCAAAACCCTGATCCGAGTTCTTCCACTGCTCCATATAAAATATATAATATAGGTAATTCTCATCCAGTGAAACTTATGGACTTTATTCAGGCAATTGAAGAAGCTATTGGACATCCTGCAGAGAAAATATATCTTCCGATGCAACCGGGAGATGTTTATCAGACAAATGCAGATACTTCGGCTTTGCAGAATGAGTTAGGATTTAAGCCTGACAAACCTATTAAAGAGGGAGTTCAGGAAACGATAGACTGGTATCGTTCTTTTTATCAATTGTAATCAAAAGTAAACTAAGATAATATGAAAATAGCAATCGTTGGTACCGGCTATGTCGGTTTGGTGACAGGTACCTGTTTTTCGGAGATGGGGATTGACGTAACTTGTGTGGATGTGCAGGACAGTAAGATAGAAAAACTAAAGAAAGGTATTATTCCCATTTATGAGCCGGGCTTGGAAGATATGGTTCATCGTAACTATACTGCGGGTCGTCTGAAATTTACAACGGACTTGAAGGAGTGTCTGGATGATGTAGAGGTTGTGTTTAGTGCTGTTGGTACTCCTCCTGATGAGGATGGCAGTGCTGATTTGAAATATGTGGTGGAGGTAGCGCGTACCATTGGCTGTAATATGAATAAGTATGTGCTGGTTGTGACTAAGAGTACGGTTCCTGTGGGGACTGCACAAAAGGTAAAGTCTGCCATTCAGGAAGAACTTGACAAGCGTAATGTAAAGATAGAGTTTGATGTGGCTTCCAATCCCGAGTTTCTGAAAGAAGGTGATGCGGTAGATGATTTTATGAAGCCCGACCGTGTGGTAGTAGGTGTGGAGTCAGAAAAGGCTAAGGCTATAATGGAACGTCTTTATAAGCCTTTTATGATGAATAACTATCGGTTGATATTTACTGATATTCCAAGTGCCGAGATGATAAAATATGCTGCTAATTCTATGTTGGCTACACGGATTAGCTTTATGAATGATATCGCTAACCTCTGTGAACTGGTTGGTGCTGATGTAAATATGGTTCGCAAAGGTATTGGTGCGGATAGTCGTATTGGCAGTAAATTTCTGTATCCCGGTTGTGGATATGGTGGTTCTTGTTTTCCGAAAGATGTAAAGGCGTTGATAAAGACTGCTGAAAAGAACGGTTATCCGATGCGTGTGTTGAAGGCCGTGGAAGAGGTGAACGAGAAGCAAAAGAGTATTCTTTTTGAGAAATTATTGAAACATTATAATGGAGACTTGAAAGGTAAGCAAATCGCTTTATGGGGTTTGGCTTTCAAACCTGAAACGGATGATATGAGGGAGGCTCCGGCATTGGTTTTGATTGATAAGTTGATAGAGGCTGGTGCAAGCGTGAAGGTCTATGATCCGATTGCGATGGATGAATGTAAACGTAGGATAGGAGATAAGGTTGTCTATGCTACGGATATGTATGATGCGGTGCTGGATGCGGATGCGTTGTTGCTGGTGACGGAGTGGAAAGAGTTTAGGATGCCGAGTTGGGGGGTACTGAAGAAGACGATGAAGAAGGCAGTGGTGATTGATGGAAGAAATATATATGAGAAGTCTGAATTACAAGAGTTAGAGATTGTTTATGCTTGTATTGGTAGATAGCTATGGTTGATGGCTCATTTGTGTAATTTGATTTTTGTGTAAAATATTGTTAGAATTTATACTATTTGTGGAATTAATGTTTGTAGGCAGAGGTTTGGTAGAAGACATATTGTATAGAATGCTTGTAAGGAAAGTGATATTGCTTAATTTTTATGATAGGAAAAATTAAAAATATCTATAAGTATAATGAGAATGCAAAAGTTTTGGTAAATAACTTTGTTTTTCTTATTTTGTTGAAAGCTGCAAGCTTTATATTCCCATTAATAACATTACCTTATTTGTCTAAAGTAATAGGAGTTGAAAAATTTGGAGCAATAGCATTTGCTGCGGCTGTTATGACTTTTGTTGAGACAATTACTGATTGGGGATTTAACTATACAGCTACTCGTGATGTAGCAAAATGTCGTGATGATTTGCAACAAGTGTCTCGAATATTCAGTGAAGTTATGTGGTGTAAAATAATATTGACCACTATTTGCTTCTTTGTTTTATATTTGCTGTGCAATTGTATTCCTTATTTGGGAACTTATAAAAATCTTTTGTTCTTTACTTTTGCTTATATTCCTGGACATATCTTTTTCCCTGAATGGTTGTTTCAGGCTTTTGAACGTATGAAATATATTACAATATTGAGTCTTTTATCTAAATTGGTATTTACGATATTGATATTTGTATGTATTAGAAAGGATGTGGATTATATTTATCAACCTCTTCTTAATGCAGCAGGGTTTGGTGTCAGTGCATTTTTTGCTTTTTACATCATATTGAATAAGTTAAAAGTGCATTTTCTTATTCCCTCTCTCAATAGTATATATATGAGATTGAAGAGTAGTGTTGATATGTTTATTAGTTTGATTTTTCCAAACTTGTATACTAGTATGTCTACAGTTATTTTACAAACTTATTGTGGAAATACTGCTACGGGAATCTATTCTGGAGGGCAAAAAATGCAGAGTATAATAGATGAGTTTACTAAAGTTTTGTCAAGAACATTTTTCCCCTTTTTAGCTCGTCGCAAGGAAAAACATTATATATATGTTTGGATCAGTGCTATTATTAGTGTTTTGTCTTGTGTTCTAATGTTTTTGGGGGCTGACCTGTTTGTTGAGTATTTGTTAACGCCGGAATTTCATAATGCTGCTGTAGTAATTCGAATTTTTTCAATTTCTCCATTTTTTTTGTTTTTAATGAATACCTATGGTACTAATTATTTGGTTATTGTTGGTAAGGAAAATATACTTCGTAATATAATTGTTGGATGCTCTGCTTTAGGATTTGTATTAACTTGTTTTTTTACTATTCAATTCAGCTACATAGGTGCATCTATTACAGTAGTTTCAGTTTGGGGAATTCGAGGGATGCTGACGTATTATTATGCAATAAAATGTAAGAAAAATGGTTAATTTATTGATAGCAGGAGATTTTTGTCCTAATGATCGTGTGGCTAGATTAATAGAGCAAGAGGAATATTCAGATATATTAGGTGAGATAAAGCCTATAATTGCTCAAATGGATTATTCATTGATAAATTTGGAATGTCCTATAGTAGAATGTCCAATTAAACCCAAAGAGAAGCAAGGACCTAATTTGAAGGCATCTCAGTTAGCAGTTAAATTGATTAAATATGTTAATTTTAAATGTGTTACGCTTGCTAATAATCATTTTCTTGATTATGGAGATGAAGGAGTGTCTCATACATTAAATATTTTGCGATATGAGCATTTGGATTTTGTAGGAGGGGGCGAGGATTTGTCGAGAGCTTCTGGTATTTTATATAAAGATATAAATGGGAAAAAAATTGCTTTTATAAACTGTTGTGAACATGAATTTTCTATAGCTACAGAGCATTCGGCTGGCGCTAATCCTTTGAATCCAATACAACAATATTACGCGATTGTAGAAGCGAAAAATAAAGCTGATTATGTAATTATAGTTGTTCATGGTGGGCATGAATACTTTCAATTACCCAGTCCTCGTATGCAAGAAATATATCGCTTTTTTGTTGACATAGGTGCAGACGCTGTAATTAATCATCATCAGCATTGTTATAGTGGTTATGAGGTGTATAAAGAAAAGCCTATATTTTATGGGTTGGGTAATTTTTGCTTTGATAAAAATACTCAAAGAAATTCTATTTGGAATGAAGGGTATTTAGTTAAATTAGTACTGGATAATAAAATTCATTTTGAACTTTATCCATATATTCAATGTAATGATACTCCTAATGTTGTTTTAATGAAAAAGGATCGTGTTGATGATTTTTACTCTTCGATAAAATGCCTTAATGAAATAATTGCTGATAGTTGTAGGCTAAAATTGGAGCATCAACATTGGATGAAAGAGAGAGAGGGTAATTTGAAATTGGTGCTTTCTCCATATTCGAATCGTTGGTTTCGAATAATGGCAAGTCGAGGCTTATTACCAATGTTTTTGTCGAAAAAACGAAAATTGTCTTTGTTGAATTTTATTTACTGTGAGTCACATCGAGATAGAATTGTTTATCTGTTAAATGAGGGTGAAAGGAATGAATAGGTTTTTGAGAGGAATAAGGCGTCCTCATTTATTGTGTAATTATTTGATAAAGAAGATGTCATGGCTGTTTACAGATAAAATGTATTTACGACTTAGATTTTATTGTGAATTGGGATATTGGCTGGATTTTAATAATCCAAAGACTTTTAGTGAGAAACTTCAATGGCTCAAATTATATGATCGTAGACCTGAATATACAATAATGGTTGATAAAATAGAGGTCAAGAAGTATGTTGCGGAGAAGCTAGGACCTGAATATATTATTTCAACATTAGGCTTTTGGAATACGCCTGATGATATTGATTTCGAGGCTTTACCAAATCGATTTGTATTGAAGTGCAATCATAACTCTGGAGGGCTATATCTTTGTCGAGATAAAAGCACAATGGATGTTGAGGCGGTTAAGAAAAAGTTGCGTAAGAGTTTGCGCCAAAACTATTACTGGTTAGGGCGTGAATGGCCTTACAAATATGTAAAGCGACGTATTCTTGCTGAAGAGTATATGATAGATGAAAATAAAAAAGAATTGGTTGATTATAAATTTTTCTGTTTTCATGGAACTCCTATGTTGTGTCAAGTTATTTCTGATAGAAGTGAGGACGAAAAAATAGATTTCTATGATATGAACTGGAAAAGGCAGAATGGATTGATTGGGTTATCTTCTAATGTACGTAATGCTGAAGTTACAATGCCAAGCCCACATTCATTTGAACAAATGAAAAGAAATGCTGCTATTCTTTCGTGTGGTATCCCTTTTTCTCGCATTGATTTTTATGAAATAAATGGTCGTTGTTATTTTGGTGAAATCACATTATATCCTAATGCTGGCTTTGGAAAATTTCGTCCAAATGAATGGAATGAAGAAATCGGCAAATGGTTAAAATTACCTTCGTTGAAGAATAACAAAGTGAAAGGAGAGGTCGTAAACTAAGATTTGTTTACCAATGAAAATGCCGAAAAATGGTACTAATGTATGGATATGGATTCTGTTTTTATTGATAATACTGTATCAGCTGAAAGGAGTATTGTATCCAGAAGGAATTATAAGTGTAGGAATAGCAATGTTAGAGTTGCTTCTATGTTTTTTCTTTTTTTTAGGAGTTATTTTATCTAAACATGTTCCCAATATAGCTTTTTCTCTTGTTCTTTTAGTAGTTGTTGTTACTATATCCTTCTTATTTTCGCCTATGGTTTTGTATGGTTCAATAATTGGGAAAGTAAGTACATTCCCTATGTATAGAAATATCATTGGTGCTGTTCTACCTTTTTTCCCATTATATTATTGGGGCCGTAAAGGAGAGATAGGTGAAGGGATGTTGAAAACTTTCTTTTTTTGTGTGTTTGTTGTTACAATACTGGTTTTTATACGGGGAACGTTCCTTGCTGTAGATGAGAAAAATGCGGATACGACAATTAATGAAGCATACCGTTTTGTGTTCTTATTACCTTATGTTGCAATGCTAAAAAAAAAGTGGGCATTCATGTTTGTTGTTTTATCGCTTATTCTTATTCTTTTAAGTGCTAAACGAGGGGCATTGCTTGCTTATAGTATTGGTTTGGTAATCTATGCATATTACTTTCTAAAGTCAAATAAACATTTTGTTCGGAATATTATTATATTATTGTTAGTATTTACTTTAATAGTGTATATTGGTATAGAGATATATAATAATAATCCTTATTTGCAATTACGATTAGAAGATACATTGGAAGGGAATACTTCTTCACGAGATTATTTACTTGTGAAAATGCTTTCTCATTGGTGCAATAGTAATAGTGTCATGGATTACTTTATAGGAATTGGCTTTTGTCAAAGTGTTTGTATTGCTGGTAATTATGCTCATAATGATTGGGTTGAATTTTTGATAGGTATGGGTCTCATAGGAATAGTGATTTACTTCTTTTTCTATCTGTCTCTTTTTAGATATTTTCTTTTTAGGAAAAAAATATGTAATCTTTCTTCGTTTTCATTGATAGTGTATATGCTTTTTTTGACATCTTTATATTCAATGGCTTTCTTTAATGAGCCATCTTGTTTTTGTTTCATATTATTGGGATATTTGGCCGGAAAAAATGAATATCAGAGGTGTCTAGTTAGATGTTGATTTTCATCATATTTTATGTTCTCGGTTATAGATGACTGAAATATTACTATTTTTCATCTGTATGTGAGGCATCATTTTTTCCATCCGGTCTCTTATGATCCTTCATTAGTGAAGAATTCTCAAGATTAGAACACTAAGTTACAGTAATTGCTCCACAGAGTATTATGAAAATATTGATTTGGAGGAAAAATAGCATTTTATCATATTATAATGAAGCATGTGTTATCCTATAAAAGTAGTTGGAAAAAAGATATCTCATATTGATATTATACGTCTTGATTAGAAAATGAATTGTTTATTGGCAAGGAATGAAATATAGAATTGGTTATTTTGATTCGGCAAAAGGATTTGCTATATTTTCAGTTGTATTAGCTCATTTGAATACATTTTTAGATTGGAAAAATCTTCTTTTATCCTACGTGGTTCACAGCTATTTTATGTCGTTGTTTTTCTTTATAAGTGGCTATTTCTGTTATAGAGAGGTTCCGTTTCTACAGTTTTCTTTCCTTAAAGGGAAAATAAAGCAGTTGGTGATACCTTATTTGACGACTTGTCTGTTGGTGTGTTTTTTTTATTCATTATTATTTCAAACTAATTTACTTGATAGATACTTATTGGACTCTTCTAAAGGGGGGATATTGGTTCTTGTTGACTTTGTTTACATATTATTGCTTCTATTTATGTGTAAATAGAATTGCGCAGCTATTTAAGAAAGAGATTCAGAAGAAAAGTATATTTGTAATATTAATTATATTATTGGGAGTGGGGATTGTTTTTGTTACTTCTTCTGTTTCTGTACAAATATCATATTTACTCTCTCTTCCAGAACTAAGACGTTTTTTTCTGTCTTTTTCATTCGGTCTTATTGTAAGTTGTTTTGCATCCCATTTTAATGTTTGGAATAACAAAACTACTATATTGAGTGGCATTCTGTATTTTTCTATAATGCTGATGAACTATGATGATAAAACTTGTATAGGCTTTGTTTTATGGTTGACGGTATCTAATCTGGCTTGTCTGTTTATCATTAATATTTTTCGTCTTTTGGGAGATAATGTTTCGCGTTTGAGAACTTATGGAAATAACTCATTGGGTATTTATTTATATCATTATATATTCGTCTACTTTCTAAAATATTTTTTGCCTTCCTCTTGGTTTTATGGAACTTCTACTTGGGATATTATACTAATATTTTTATTGTTTTTTATATTTTCCATCATAGTACTAGAGTTAAGTTTATTACTCATTCGATTGACGAATAAACTTAAACTAAATTTTTTAATAGGTTCTTAACATTATGCGAATATGCTTATCAGTTGGTGCATATCCTACACCAGAACACCCGTTTGCAGCTTTTATATCTTCATTGGCAGAAGAATTCTCTAGATTTGGCCATCAAGTATTTGTTATTGCTCCACAGAGTATTACAAAAATACTGATTCGAAGGAAAGATAAAGCTTTACCATATTATATGGAGTATCGTACTGGTGGTTCGATAATAAGAGTGTTTCGTCCTAAGGTTTTGACATTTGGTGATAAACGATTACTGGGTCGAATAACCATGAAAATGAATCAGTGGGCTGTCTGTAGATGTTTCAAGAAAATAGAAGAGAGATTTGATATAGTATATGCTCATTTTTGGACTTCAGGCTACAATATAATGCCTTGTGCAATAAAATATCAGCTTCCTTTGTTTGTTGCATCTGGAGAAGATAAGATTTTTTTTACGCAATTGATATCTAGTAGAGAGGTTCTTCAATTGAAACGTGTAGTAAGAGGCGTTATTTGTGTTTCAACTAAAAATCTGAAAGAATGTATTGCTTTAAATTTAGTTGAAAAAGATACTTGTATCATACTTCCTAATGCCGTTAATTTAGATGAATTTTATCGGATGGAAAAAAGTATTGTTAGAGGGAGATTAGGATATGCTGTAAATGATTTTATTGTAGTATTTGTCGGACGATTTGTACATAGAAAAGGAGCTAAAAGAGTTTCAGATGCAATTGCTAGATTGAAAGATGATTCTATAAAATCCATTTTTATAGGTAGTACGATGTCTGATGAAACTAATGATGAAGAACCTAATTGTTCGGGAATTTTATTTAAAGGTAAATTAAAACATTCAGATATTCCATTATATTTGAATAGTGCAGATGTGTTTATTTTGCCATCATTGGCCGAAGGGTGTAGTAATTCTATAGTAGAGGCTTTAGCCTGTGGATTGCCTGTGATTTCATCGGATATGGAGTTTAATTATGATATTCTAAATACATCAAATGCTATCCTTATTAATCCTTTAGATGTAGAAGAAATAGCTAAATCTATTAAATATTTAAAGGAGGATAAGTCTCTTTGTAAGCAAATGTCATTTTCTGCAATAAAGACGGCTCAAACATTAAATTACTCAGATAGGGTATTGAAAATTCTTGAATTTATTGAAAATAAAAAATGAAAGTTGTTGCTTTTTTAATTAATCAATTGAGAAAATCAGGGCCTGTAAATGTTCTTTATGAATTGGTTGCTAACATTGACCGTACACGATATAAACCTATTGTAATAAAATTGATGACTGATGATCCAAATAAGAATATTACAACTAAATTTGAAGAAATTGGTATTGAAGTTATTGGTTTTAAATTCTCTTTTTGGGATTTAGAATTGAGAACAAAAAGGGTAGCGCATATCATTGGAGATTGTTTGTTGGAAAAAAGGGTTGTATTGTTGCATTCTCATGGTTATCATCCATTGTTGATTAGTTCTTATGTCAATTTGGATATTATAAAATTGGACACTCAACATTGTATTTCTATCGATTCTTTTAGGGCTTCAAGAGGGAGGATAATAGGTACGTATATGCACTATCGTTATGTATATCGATTAAAGAAAATATCTGCTGCTGTATCTATCTCGAAATCAGTTAAGGATTATTATTCTCATTTTAATTTTCCAATATTAATTCATATGATATATAATGGAGTTAATATGGAGCAATTTGTGTTGGGAGTTCATGATAAACAATATTGGAAAAAGAAGCTTGGATTTGCAAATGTAAATTTATTGATTGTTGTTGTAGGGCATTTAAGTAAACTAAAAGATCCACTGCTTGTTGTGAAAGCATATATTTCAATGGTTAATCAAGGTTATTTGAAAAATTCTTCGCTATTATTTTGTGGAGCAGGTTCGGAGGAAAAGGAATGTAAGGCTTTGGCTCAAAATTATTCTCAGATTATTTTTAAGGGGTATGTATTTAATGTTGCTGATTATTTAAGAGCAGCTGATGTTTCAATTTGTGCTTCGCATTCAGAAGGGTTTGGGCTTAATTATATTGAGGCATTAGCATCAGGAGCGTTAGTGTTGAGTAGTAAAATTTCGACTTTTAATGAGTTTTCACAAATTTATCCTTTATTACAGAAATATCAATTTGGTAAAGGAAATCAAAAGGAGTTGGAAGAAGTATTGATGCGTGTGGAAAAGAAAACGGAAAATATTGATAGCTTGATGGATGATGTAATTGCAAATTTTTCTTCAATTCGTATGGCTATGGAATATATGGATTTGTATGATGTATATTTGAATTCCCCTAATGTGTAAAATATGTATGATTTAAGTAATATTGCTGTACTTTTACCGGTTTATAAAAATGATAATGCTAATTACTTGTCTTTTTCAGTTGAAAGCATACTAAAACAGACTTATCGCAATATTATCATTTTCATCGGAATTGATGGGCCAATTGGAAATGAATTATATCGTTGTTTGCAAAAATATGAAAATCACTCTCAAATTAGAATCATTTATTTTCCTGAGAATAGAGGCTTGGCAATGGTTCTTAATGATTTAATTATGATGTGCCATAAAGAAAGTATTGATTTTATAGCTCGTATGGATGCAGATGATATTTCAGTACCTAATAGATTAGCGAATCAGGTGAATTATTTACTATTGCATCCTGAAGTTGATGTTGTAGGCGGTCGTATTGAGGAAATAAACGAACAATCTGAAAGAAATAGCAAGAGTGTTACATACCCTTTAACCCATCAAGAATGTTTTAAATTCTTTAGATATCGTGATCCATTAGCACATCCCGCCGTGATGTTTAGAAAATCCTTTTTTGATAAAGCCAAAGGCTATCGGAATGAATACCGTAAAAACCAAGATACCATGCTATGGTTTGATGGATTTATGAATGGATGTATTTTTGCAAATCTGGATGAAACGGTATTACTCTTTCGTGTCACTGACGATTTCTATAAGAACAGAAGAAATGGTTTTAAGCGGGCGAAGAAAATGTTGAAAGATCGATTTATGATAAATAAGGCTCTTCACTATGATTGGTCTGCTTACCTCTTTTCATTTTTTATGTTTATAATGACTCTTACTCCTCCATTTTTGAAGAAGTTCTTGTATCGGATTAGATGAAATTTAGAAATCTCTGTTTACTTCTGTTTTTTTGTAGTTATTCGGTATATCTATTTCCTCAATATTCTTACGGAGTTACAGGGTTGTTGCATTCTCCTTCGGCGGAAATGCAGCAAGATAAAACCGTTATGATTGGTGGCGGATTTTTAAATGAGAACTTAACTCCTCCTCGATTTAATTATAATACATATAATTACTACTTGAATGTAACCATTTTCCCCTGTTTGGAAATAGCATATACTTGTACCCTTTTTAAGGTAACTCCTCAATGGGGAGTGCAATCTCAAATGGGAAAGTTCACTAATCAGGATCGGTATTTCTCGCTTCGGTTAAGGGTTTTGAAAGAAGAACAATTCTTTAAATATATGCCAGCAGTAGTTTTAGGCACATCTGATCCGTTTACAGAAAGTAGGGGTGGAGAGATAATGCCTTCGGGCGATGGTGGTAATGGATATTTTTCTCGCTTTTATGTTGCAATGACAAAACATATTCCAGTAAATAAAGAAGAATTAGGACTACATGTATCTTATCTTTATAACCGCCGTAATGATTACCATCTGAATGGCATTGCCGGAGGGATAACTTATTCCCCTTCCATGTTATCTGATTTGAAATTAATAGCTGAATATGATTCACATGATATTTTGATAGGAATGAATTATCTTCTCTTTCATCATTTTTTGGTACAAGCAATGATGCAGAAAGGGAAATATTTCTCCTGCGGACTTACATATTTGATTCATTTAAAATAATTCGATATAGTAGATCATGAAAATTCCATTTTCGCCCCCTTATATTGACGAGGCGGTCATCAACGAAGTCGTTGATTCGTTACGTTCCGGCTGGATAACTTCCGGTCCTAAAGTAAAAGCATTGGAAGAAGAAATAAAAGTATTCTCTAATGCAAAAGAAGTGCTTTGTGTAAACTCATGGACTTCGGGAGCCATTATGATGCTTCGCTGGTTGGGAGTAACTGCTGAAGATGAAGTAATTGTGCCGGCGTATACATATAGTGCTACGGCATTAGCAGTCCTTCATGCGGGTGCAAAGCCTGTTATGGTAGATTCCGGAGAGGATTTCAATATCTCTGTGGATGCTATTCGAAAAGCAATTACGCCAAAGACCAAGGCTATTATTCCGGTAGATATTGCGGGCTTCCCTTGTGATTACGACCGTATCATGAGACTCGTTAATGAACCGGAAATACGCAACCTGTTTCATGCGGCGTCATTAGTACAGGAAAAATTGGGACGTATCCTTGTTATGAATGATGCGGCCCATTCTTTGGGTGCTTATTATAACAAGAATCAGCGTACAGGATGCGAAACGGATATTGCTATCTTCTCTCTTCACGCCGTAAAGAATGTGACGACGGCCGAAGGAGGAGCCATCTGCCTGAATTTGCCCGAACCGTTTGATAATGCGGAACTCTACAAAGAATTGCGTATGATGAGTTTGAATTGTCAAACTAAAGATGCTTTTTCCAAATCCAAAGCCGGTGGTTGGCGTTATGACATAGTCGGTCTGGGAATGAAAATAAATATGGCTGACGTAAATGCTGCTATCGGTTTGGCTCAGATACGGGAATATCCTGAACTACTGAAAGAACGTAAAAGAGTATTCAATACCTATTCTAAAGCATTTGCTGATTGTGATTGGGCTATTTTGCCACCTTCTGAAGATGGAGAAAAAGAAAGCTCATATCATATCTATGCATTGCGTATCAAAGATTTCACAGAGGAACAGCGTGATCGTATGATTGATGAAATCGCGAAAAGCGAGGTTGCCGTGAACGTTCATTTTATCCCGATGCCGATGCTTTCCTTCTTCAGCTCATTGGGATATGATATAAAGAACTATCCACAAGCTTATGAGAATTTTAAAGGTGAAATCTCCTTGCCCATTTATCCACAGTTGGATGAAGAAAAGCTGGACTTTATAATCAAAGCTGTAAAAGATGCATACCTTAAAGTGACTGTTGATAGGTGATGATTCGTTTTTTTGATATTTTATTTTCCTTTCTGGGCATTCTATTCTTATCTCCTGTTTTCCTTTTCCTGTATATTGCTATCCGTCTGGAAAGTAAAGGTGGTGGTTTCTATAAACAGCTACGTGTGGGACGTGGAGGGACGGATTTTTATGTCTATAAGTTCCGCTCAATGCGTATAGGAGCTGATAAGCAAGGTTTGATAACTGTAGGCGGACGAGATCCCCGGATTACCCGTATCGGGTATTTTATCCGCAAATATAAATTAGATGAACTACCTCAGTTATTCAATGTACTGAAAGGTGATATGAGTCTGGTAGGCCCGCGTCCGGAGGTTCGTAAATATGTGGAACTCTACACTGAAGAACAGCGGAGAGTGTTGTCTGTTCGTCCGGGAATTACGGATTATGCATCTATAGAATATGTAGATGAAAATACGATTTTAGGACAGGCTGAGGATGCGGACAAGGCATATGTAGAACAAATACTGCCGGATAAAATATGCTACAATATGAAATATATAGAGCATCGTTCGGTGAAGGAATATTTCAAGATTATATTTCTGACTATATGGAGTATTGTACATTGATCAAATCGGTAATAAAGGTTATGAGATGGTTGTTTATTCCATATTATGTTTGGAAAAAGTAGTTTAAAATAAGATATAGAAAAGGTCGAAGCTCAGTTTCGGCCTTTTTTATTCTTTCAACAACGACGTTTGTGACAACCTCAAACTACTATTCGGTGTCTGGAAAAGTCCGAAACCAATGCCGCAAAGGATTAATCGAAGCCTGATACAAAATATCCCCATACCGATACTTCCCGATATTCTCGGATGAATACATTCCATCAAATAACCGGCAACCAGTGCGGCAACTAAAGTTGCAAGAGGCCAGGGAATTAATAATAACCCGGTCATTACCTCGTTACAATAGCCAATTGATAACCATTGACAATCCAAGTAATCACAGAGTCCGAAGTTCCAAAATCATGTGCGAGGGTAGGGAGGATTACAGTATTTCCTGTGATTTTCCATCCTGAACCATATAATTTCTTTTATCTGCGAATTAAACAAAACGTTCAATCTGCTGTTCGGAAACCTGCATAAAAATAAGTTTTTTTAGAAATTGTCTCGTAGGAAAGTAACGTGGAGAAGAAACTTCTTTGTACCTTTGTGCCCGTCAATACTAAAATCAATAATAAATAATAGGATTTATGGGAGGATTTTTCGGGACAGTCTCCAAAGCGAGCTGTGTGACGGATTTATTTTATGGTACAGATTATAATTCACATTTAGGAACTAAGCGGGGCGGACTTGCCACGTATGATGCAGAAGAGGGCATGTTTGCCCGATCCATTCATAACCTGGAGAGCACTTATTTCCGAACCAAGTTTGAAGACGAACTGGATAAGTTTAAAGGAAATGTCGGAATAGGAATCATCAGCGACACAGACCCGCAACCCATCATCATTAACTCCCACCTCGGACGCTTCGCCATTGTAACAGTAGCCAAAATTGTGAATCTGGAAGAAATAGAAGCAGAGCTACTTTCCCAAAATATGCACTTCGCCGAACTGAGTTCAGGCAATACCAATCAAACCGAGCTTATCTCACTACTCATCATACAAGGAAAAACTTTTGTAGAAGGTATAGAAAATGTTTACCGCCGTGTCAAAGGCTCTTGCTCTATGCTGTTGTTATCAGAAGATGGCAGTATCATTGCGGCTCGTGACAAGTGGGGACGCACTCCGATTGTAATTGGCCGGAAAGAAGGGGCATACGCTGCAACCAGTGAGTCAAGCAGTTTCCCGAATCTGGATTATGAAATAGACCGCTATCTCGGTCCGGGAGAGATCGTTCGTATGACTGCCGATGGAGTGGAACAACTGCGGAAGCCGGAGGAAAAGATGCAGATTTGTTCTTTCCTGTGGGTATATTACGGTTTTCCCACTTCCTGCTATGAAGGTCGCAATGTAGAGGAAGTGCGTTTTACCAGTGGCTTGAAGATGGGGCAGAACGATGATTCTGAAGTAGATTGTGCTTGCGGTATTCCTGATTCCGGTGTGGGCATGGCTTTAGGATATGCCGAAGGAAAAGGAGTTCCTTATCACCGTGCCATTTCTAAATATACACCGACATGGCCGCGCAGTTTCACTCCCAGTAAGCAGGAGATGCGCTCATTGGTGGCAAAGATGAAACTGATACCGAACCGTGCCATGCTGGAAGGTAAGCGCTTATTGTTCTGTGACGACTCCATAGTACGGGGAACGCAACTACGGGATAATGTGAAGGTGCTGTATGAATATGGTGCCAAGGAAGTACATATCCGCATTGCTTGTCCGCCGTTGATTTATGCTTGTCCGTTTGTAGGTTTCACGGCATCCAAGAGTCCGTTGGAACTGATTACACGTCGCGTTATAGAAGAACTGGAGGGAGATGCAGACAAGAATCTGGAGAAATATGCCACTACCGGTTCTCCGGAATATGAGAAGATGGTCAGCATTATTGCCGAGCGCTTTGGTCTTACAACTTTGAAGTTTAATACTTTGGAAACTCTCATCGAGTCCATCGGATTGCCGAAATGTAAGGTTTGTACACATTGTTTTGATGGAAGTAGTTGCTTTTAAGTAACTCTAAATACTAACATTTTGTAAAAAGGGGCGTGAATTGCTTGGCAGTTCACGCCCCTTTTTCTACCTTTACGGCAGAACTATTGACTACTGTTGATAGACAATTGGTAGTTCATATTCTTAATCGTAAATTGAAAATTATTAAATCGTAAATATTATGGCTTTAGTAGAACGTTTTTTGAAGTATGTAAGCTTCGACACCCAGTCCAGTGAAGAGACAGAGGTGACTCCAAGTACTCCGGGGCAAATGGTATTTGCCAAATATCTGAAAGAAGAATTAGAGTCTTTAGGTTTGGAAGACATAACGCTGGATGAGCATGGCTATTTGTTTGCCACACTTCCGGCAAATATCGATAAACCGGTACCTACTATTGGTTTTATCGCCCACATGGACACCAGTCCCGATATGAGTGGCAAAGATGTGTCTCCTCGTATTGTTCAAAACTATGACGGCTCGGACATCGTGCTTTGTGCAGAAGAGAATGTAGTTCTTTCTCCGTCTCAGTTCCCCGAACTGTTGGATCATAAAGGGGAAGACCTGATCGTTACCAATGGTAAGACATTGTTGGGAGCAGATGATAAAGCAGGTATTGCCGAAATCGTTTCTGCGATAGTGTACCTGAAAGAGCATCCTGAAATCAAGCATGGCAAGATTCGTATTGGTTTCAATCCGGATGAGGAAATAGGATTGGGCGCACATAAATTCGATGTGGAGAAGTTCGGTTGCGACTGGGCTTACACAATGGATGGCGGTGAAGTAGGAGAGTTGGAGTTTGAAAACTTCAATGCGGCATCTGCCAAAATCACCTTCAAAGGTCGCAATGTACATCCGGGTTATGCCAAGAATAAGATGGTTAATTCAATTCGTGTGGCCAACCGTTTCTGTGCGATGTTACCTGCTCATGAAACACCCGAACATACTGAAGGTTACGAAGGCTTCTACCATCTCATCAGTTTCAACGGCGATGTAGAGCAGACTACAGTGGCCTATATTATCCGTGATCATGACCGTGCACGTTTCGAGAGCCGCAAGAAGAAAATAGAACGCTTTGTCAGTGAAATCAATGCCGAATATGGTGAAGGTACGGCAACGCTTGAACTCCGTGACCAATACTATAATATGCGTGAGAAGATTGAACCGGTAATGCATATCATTGATACGGCTTTTGCCGCAATGGAGGCTGTAGGTGTGAAACCGAATGTGAAACCTATCCGTGGTGGTACGGATGGCGCACAGCTTTCTTTCAAAGGTTTGCCTTGCCCCAATATCTTTGCAGGTGGTCTGAACTTCCATGGACGATATGAATTCGTTCCTATCCAGAATATGGAGAAAGCGATGAAGGTCATCGTGAAGATTGCCGAACTTGTTGCTATAAAATAATTTAATACCTTAAGACATGAAAACCACTCCGTTTACAGAAAAACATATCTCGCTGGGTGCTAAGATGCATGAGTTTGCGGGATATAATATGCCGATAGAATATTCCGGTATCATTGATGAACACCTCACCGTTTGTAATGCTGTGGGTGTATTCGACGTTTCCCACATGGGAGAATTCTGGGTGAAAGGCCCCAATGCGTTAGCTTTTCTTCAGAAAGTGACTTCCAATAATGTGGCTGCCCTGACTCCGGGCAAGGTGCAATATACCTGTTTCCCCAACGAAGAAGGCGGTATTGTAGATGACTTGCTGGTTTATCATTATGAACCGGAGAAATACCTGCTGGTAGTGAATGCTTCGAATATAGAAAAAGACTGGAACTGGTGCGTTTCGCACAATACCGAAGGTGCTGAGTTGGAAAATGCTTCCGACCACATGGCTCAACTTGCCGTACAGGGACCGAAAGCCATTCTTGCTTTGCAGAAACTGACGAGTATAAACTTGTCGGAACTGCCGTATTACACCTTTACGCATGGTGAGTTTGCCGGTGAGAAAGATGTGATTATTTCCAATACCGGCTATACCGGTGCAGGAGGTTTTGAGCTTTACTTCTATCCCGAAGCTGCCATGAAGATTTGGAATGCCGTGTTTGAGGCAGGTGAAGAATTTGGCATTAAGCCGATTGGCTTGGGGGCGCGCGATACGCTTCGTCTGGAAATGGGTTTCTGCCTGTATGGCAATGATCTGGATGATACGACATCTCCTATTGAAGCCGGTTTGGGATGGATTACCAAGTTTGCTGAAGGTAAGAACTTTATCAATCGTCCGATGCTTGAAAAGCAGAAAACGGAAGGTACTGTCCGTAAGTTGGTCGGTTTTGAAATGGTGGACCGTGGAATTCCCCGTCATGGATATGAACTGTTCAATACAGAGGGTGAAGCTATCGGAGTAGTAACCTCAGGTACTATGTCGCCTACTCGCAAGATTGGTATCGGTATGGGCTATGTAAAACCGGAATATAGCAAGATAGGTACGGAAATTTGCATTGATATGCGTGGACGCAAACTGAAAGCGGTAGTGGTTCGTCCGCCATTCCGTAAATAAGAGGAGTCTTTTTCACCACAGATTACACGGATTTACACAGATTAAATTATCAATATAAATATCTGTGTAAATCCGTGTAATCTGTGGTGAAAAAGACTTTATAACATTCTTTCCTTTATAGTCTGTTGATCTTATCTAATAATTGATTGGCCCAGGCTATTTCTTTGCTTGTCCATTCTTCCTCTTCTCCTTGCACTCCTTGTTCCTGATACCGGGAAAGTAATCCCAGATATTCCTTCAATGTGCCGGCGGCTTTAGCCTGTTTATTCATGCGCATTAGCAATAGAATCTCTTGTTTATATATGTCAAGATTTGGACTGTCTCCTGCTAATTCTTTGGCTTTCCAAAGCAGGGTGGCACATTCTTCATTTACCTCTTCTGTGTTGTAAAGCGCCATCCGTGATTTTGCTAAGATGACGTAATCGTGGTCGGTGGCCAGATTGTTATTGATATTCTTCTGTATTAACCTTCCAGCTTCTTCATACCGTTGGTCTGCTATATTCATGGCTGCGTTGAAAGTCACTACGTCCGATGTCGCTTTGAGATAAGGATGACTGATTTGATTTTCTGCCTCACCGGCTTTGTCTATTCGCTTTTTCAGGTTGTCGATGCTGCCGTAGCGAAGCAGCTTGTGACCGCGTTGCTGTATATTATAGTATCCGATGACTTTGGAAAGTGCAGACGCCAATCCATCGGGATTCATCCCCTTGAATTCCAATAACTCACGTGCAACCCGGTCAGCTGCGTATTCCTGGTTATTTTTGTAATTCATTCCCAGGCGATTCACTACATTTACATTCAGCAGGGCGGCAACGCTTCCGATGCTGGCAACAGCGCCTACACCTAAAGCCGTATCATCGTCATCCCAGTATGCCACTTCCAGAGCTACTTCGGCAGTGACGGCAAGAACCGTTCCCCAAAAAGCTGCCCGCTTGGCACGGCGTTCAGCACGGTAGATGTTATTAACCTGATGGTCCAGCACAAAATGAGACATCTCATTGGCAATAATGGCGGCAAGTTCATCCTCCGAATCAAGTGTGCAGAGCAGACCGGTACTAATCAGCATTGTGCCGTTGGGCAGCATGTAAGCATCAGGTTCGGGCGACTGGATGACGCGTACATTCAACCGTTCGCTGCGGTTGGGATCTATGCCGGTGGCAGTCAGTTTAGCAAAGATATTCTGTACATACGAAGTGATGAAATCATCCTCATAGCCGATCTCTTCCAGCTTGTACAGGTAATCCCGACATTCTTCGTCCACTTCCTTGCGCAACTTAGAGTTATATCCGCGTTCGCCGAAATACTCATATAGATGTTGTTTCAGATAAGTTTGCTGCCAAAACTCCTGATTGGTTTCGGGAGGTGAGAGTTTAATGGTTTTCAGAGCAGAAGAGGGTATTGCGAATTGTATACCATTGATTTCGGTTGCATAGAAAATGTCAGGACCTGCCTGGTCTGCCGATTTCATTTTCACTACCTTGCGGATCACTACGGGAGTGCCGGCAGGAAAATTCTCATACTGTTGTTGTAGTTCGCCTTTTATGGCAATCGGGCCGCTCAAGTCTTTCTGTCTGGCAGCAAATCCTGCCGTGGAGAGGAGGACGGCGAGGACAACGAAAGTGATAAGACGTTTCATATGGATTCGTTTATGGTTTGTACAATTGACTTGCAATCAAAATTGCTGATACAAAAATAGGAAAGAGTTTTCTCTCTTTCCCGTTCTTTTCCCTACAAAGTGATAGGGAATTTCCTATAATAAAAAAGGGAAGACTTCGTAAAAGTCTTCCCTTTTTTAACTTCAAAAGAAGTCAATTTTATTTCTTCTTACGGTCACCGTAGCGGCTCATGAACTTATCAACGCGACCAGCTGTATCCACCAGTGTAGATTTACCAGTATAGAACGGGTGAGAAGTGTTAGAGATTTCCATCTTTACCAACGGATAAGTTTCACCTTCAAACTCGATGGTTTCTTTCGTATTTACGGTTGAACGAGACAAGAACATGTCACCATTAGACATATCTTTGAATACTACCGGACGGTAATTTTCAGGATGAATACCTTTTTTCATTTCAATATTTGTTTTTTTAATTATTATATTCGGTTACTATTTTGGTAATAAATAGTGTAATGGTCTTATTTTTCAGAGCGCAAAGATAGTGCAAGTCGCAGATAATACAAAATAAATTCAGATTTATTTTTGCTTAAGGTACAGTCTACCTTTGTTTAAAGGCAGTGCATTTCTCCAATTTAGAAAAAAGTTCCCTCAAAAAATAGGTTTATCGCTTTTTATTTCAGATTTTTGCATAGTATTTTAATTTATATTCAGCATGAAGAAGCTACTTTTCTTAATTTCCCTATGGCTCTGCGTCACTACGGCAGGTGCCCAGCAGAACGAGCGGGATCTGTATAGTGTTGCGTTTTATAATCTTGAGAACCTGTTTGATACGATTCATGATGCAGGTAAGAACGACCTTGAATTTTTGCCTTCCGGCAGTTATGCATGGACGGCTGAGAAGTATGAGGCCAAGTTGAAGAACCTTGCCAAAGTTCTGAATGAAGTATCGCGCGATCGCATACCTGAAGGACCCGCCGTTATCGGTGTAGCCGAAGCTGAAAACAACCGGGTACTGACAGACTTGGTAAGCCAGCCGGCTATATCCAACTATAAATTCGTGCATTACGAAGGTCCGGATAAACGGGGTATTGATTGCGCTTTGCTTTATGATCCGGAACAATTCACCGTTACCAATTCCAAACTGGTGCTTTCCACTCCTTTTGAGGGGGACACTGTGCACCTGACGCGTGGTTTCCTTATTGTAGACGGGCAGATGGCGGGCGAACGCGTTTGCTTCATCGTCAATCACTGGCCTTCCCGTGGAGCTAAGTCTCCGGTACGTGTACATGCAGCCAAGCAGGTACGGGCATTGACAGACTCCCTGATGCGTACGGACAAGAAACTGAAACTGATAGTCATGGGTGATATGAACGACGATCCCATGGACGAAAGCATGGCTACACTGGGCGCACGCAAGTATACGAAGCAGGTGAAGAAGGGCGAATTCTATAATCCCTGGTGGGAAACCCTTGAAGATAAAGGCGTGGGAACATTGCTCTATCGTGGCAAGTGGAACTTGTTCGACCAGATTGTAGTCTCCCGTCCTTTGCTGAAAGCCAAGAAAGGTTTGAAGTACGATCATAATGAAGTCTTTATCCGTGAATACCTTTTTCAGCAGGATGGCAAGTATAAAGGTTCTCCCTTGCGCACGCATGGCGGACGTGTTTGGTTGAATGGCTACAGCGACCATTTGCCCACTATCATTTATTTGAAAAAGTAATATATAATAATGTGTAAACGAAGACCGGGAAGCTAAACTTGCTTTCCGGTTTTTTTGTTATCTATATAAAGGTATGCAGAAGAGGCTGATAAAGGCTACAGATGAAAAGAGTTTGTAACATAGAGATTACAATATTCTGTTAAAATCATCCAATAGCTTTAAAATAGAATTGTTTCAATGGGGATAATACGATAATTTATTCCCAACCTGTTCTTCCATTTGAAGGATAATGCTTACTTTTGCGTAGAATTTTTATTCACTAACAATAAACTTTAAACAAAATGATTAATTACAAAGATTTAGGGCTCGTAAACACAAGAGAAATGTTTGCGAAAGCTATTAAAGGTGGATATGCTATCCCGGCTTTCAACTTTAATAATATGGAACAGTTGCAGGCTATTGTAAAGGCTGCTGTTGAAACCAAATCTCCGGTAATCCTCCAAGTATCTAAAGGTGCCCGTCAATATGCTAACCAGACATTGTTGCGTTACATGGCAGAAGGTGCTGTAGAATATGCAAAGGAACTGGGTTGCAAACACCCTGAAATCGTTCTTCACCTCGACCACGGAGATACATTCGAAACTTGCAAGTCTTGTATCGATATGGGCTTCTCTTCAGTTATGATCGACGGTTCTCACCTGCCTTACGAAGAAAACGTTGCTTTGACGAAAAAGGTAGTTGACTACGCTCATCAATTTGATGTAACTGTAGAAGGCGAACTTGGTGTATTGGCTGGTGTAGAAGACGAAGTTTCTGCTGAACATCATACTTATACTGACCCTGAAGAAGTAATCGACTTTGCTACTCGCACAGGTTGTGACTCTTTGGCTATTTCTATCGGTACTTCTCACGGTGCATACAAGTTCAAACCCGAACAATGCCACGTAGATCCGAAGACTGGTCGTTTGGTACCTCCTCCTTTGGCATTCGAAGTATTGGACGCTGTAATGGAGAAACTTCCGGGATTCCCCATCGTACTGCACGGATCTTCTTCAGTTCCTCAGGAAGAAGTTGAAACTATCAACAAGTTTGGTGGCAAGCTGGAAGCTGCTATCGGTATTCCTGAAGAAGAACTGCGTAAGGCTGCTAAGTCTGCAGTTTGCAAGATCAACATCGACTCAGACTCTCGTCTGGCTATGACTGCTGCTATCCGTAAGGTATTCGCAGAAAAACCGGCTGAGTTTGACCCGCGTAAGTATCTTGGCCCGGCTCGTGACAACATGGAAAAGATGTACATGCATAAGATCATCAACGTGCTTGGTTCAGACGGTAAATTGGCTGAATAATCCACGGGATTTTAGACTGAATAGAAGGCTGCTCTTGAAAAAGGGCAGCCTTTTTTCGTGGTCAGTAGTCAAGCCGGTTTTTCATTTCCGGAGCAAGGCGGCATCTCGGGTCCGGATAGTCCCAACACTCTTTGCCGTATGCTTTGATGATATCGCTCCAACACCGGTTTCCGTATTCGAAGCATTCTTCAAAATAGGTACAGGCTTTGCATTTGCTTTGTCTGCTGAGGTCTTTGCGTGAAAGGTTACAGAGATGCAATGCTTCCGGAGACTGCCAGATCTCTTTTAAGCCGGATTTCTTAGCATCCCCGATGATGAACCGGGGATTCCAGTAAAGTTGTTCGCAGATAGTAACCTTTCCATCCGGAAGAATAAATAAATGGCTGCTCAGCGCGGAACAGACGGCGCCGTTGAAGTGCATACTTCCTCCCTCATCTGTATAATATTGCTTTTCTATGGCACTTTGGTTCAGGATAATCCGGAAATGCGCATTGGGTACGACCGCTTCCTGCAGAAATCTGAAAATATCACTGATCTTCTGATGGGAAGGTTTTAAATCCGCAAAACCCGGATACTTTGTTGTTGTGGAATTGCTGACAGGCGTAAGGCGCCAGTCATGCAGGTTTTTCAATGTGGATAGAAAGCGGAACAGATCGGTCAGGGTTCGAGGGTCACAATTGTAGGTGGTGAGGACAGAAGACACCTGATAAGGCAACCCGCTTTGATCCAGCATCCGGAGTCCACGCATCATTTCCGAGGCGTAGGAACTGTCGACGGATAAAGACTGTACTAATACCGTTGTGTCGATGGCATCCAGTGATACTTGTATCAGATTCTTATAATGGGTTTGTTTTAGCTTTCGCAGACATTCTGCGGTAAATGGTATTTTGGTAGAAATAAATTCCGGTTCTATACCGTGCCTTACCAGTTCCGCCAGAATGATATCCCAATCCTTATGCAGGAAGATTTCCCCGCCTATCAGGTTGATTTGTTGCACAGGCAGTTCTGCCGCTTCCCGTATCAATTCTAAAATGCGGGAGGTGGGCAACCAGTTTTGCACTTGCGTGCGGGTATCGGCATAGCAATACCGGCAGTGCGTCATACAGCGGTTGGTCAGCATCAGCGTCAATAGCAACGGACCGGAATATAACCGTCTGGTACACGTGTCGACGGTCATTCCTGTAGGAGTGCAGGGCGGTAATTTCTGAAAACGGTATTCCGTTCCTGCCTTTTCCACAGGTATAATCAATTGCCTGGGGAAACATATTCTCTTTCCGTGCCATGTCGTGAAGAATGCTTCCCGATTCTCCATAAAAGGGCGTATCAGCTTTTCCGCTTTCGATGCGTCACAGTGAAAGAAGAGAGCCAGCAATGGCCAGTTCTCATTCAGGCTTCGTTCGTGCGTGAAGAAGCTGAGCATGGCCGCATGGGCGGGATGTATGAACGACATCCAGTTCGGTGAGGCGTTTCCCTTTCGGTTTGCTTTGGAAAATAGAATGAAACGATGTATATCATCTCTCAGCCCGTAATCAGGATTGAGCACATAGACATCACTCATTCCTGATGGATTTGTCGCCGGTGTTTTCATTGAAAGTAGCACCTGAAAAGCATCCCAGCCCGCAACTTCCCAGTTGCTTGTCGTCTATGCCACCTTGCAGGTCGAACAATTCGTCCATATTCAGCAATTCTTCTTGAGAATAGTTCTCATCTTGAGGTATTCCCTGACGTTGATTGTCACCCTTAGCGGAATTTTTAGTTTTCATGATGTTGATTATTTAGAGGTTAATTGATAAAGCGGGGTGAATATGCGGCTCAGTATGCTCCGGTCCGATGTGATGATTTCGGCTTTCCCCGAGAGACCTATCTCATACTCTATTTCATCTTTGGTTGTGGTATTCAGTCCATAGGGGAAATTGATTTCCACTGCGTAGTTTTTGCTGTAAGGAACGTAGGCGATGGAAGCCACTTCGCCGGTGAGATATCCGTAAGTATGCACCGGATACTTCTTCAAAGCGATGTTCACTTTATCTCCGGTCCGTATTTCCGCAACCTCTTCCTGCGAGAGCTTGACGCGTCCTGTAGGCTGCCCTTTCTGTTCCGATACTACGGAGCATACGGTGTCACCTTCATTTATCACATTGCTTATTCCCCAGCTTTTCCCCAGAATCACGGTTCCGTTGCTGCTGCTTTTAATCAGGTATCTGGCTTCCCACATCTTCAGGCTGTTAATCATGTTCTCGTATGCCAGTTCCAGTGTTCTCCGGTTTAGTGCCACTTCTTTTTTATGTTCCATTCTCAGGTCGAAGAGTTGGCGCCTGACACTCAGAATATTCATTTCATTCTTTTCGGGCTGTTTCTCCAGTATGGCCAGTTCCTCTTTCAGGAATCTTTCTTTCTGCCGGAAGATGTCGAATTCATCATAAATCATGCACGTACGCACGGCATCTGTGAATTGTCCGTAAGCTCCGGTCATTTCACCCATGATGAGGTCGAACGGAAAACGGTTCAGGTACTTTATCTCGTTGGTGCGGTAATATGCCTCCACGTCTCCCAGCACACGGCTGAATTTCTTCACATCCTCCATAGAGGCTGCATTACGCAGAATACCCAACGTATCGTTGCGCTTCACCTGCTGCCGGTCTTCCACGAAGAACCGGTCTATGATTCCCGACTGTCCCACCGTTATCCATGCTGTTTTTGATAAGTCGTCGATGGTAACGCCTGTCTTCACGGTGTCCGGATAGGAGAACAGGGCGGCGAAGATGATTAATAATCCGATAAGCCCGTAGATGATATGACTTCCCGTATGTATCAGCCAGTTGGGCATATCGCCCAGTATGTCGTTATTTTCACGGTTGTACAGTTCCACTTTGTCCGCTTCCTTGTCTTCCGGTTTGTAGATTTCTTCCATGCGTGCTCCTCCTTTTAGGCGTTCAGTTCCAGTTGGTTTTTCACTAAGCGGTAGTAATCTCCCTGTTGGGATATCAGCGAGTCGTGGTTGCCCTGTTCGGTGATGTTGCCATCCTTTAGCACTACAATCTGGTCGGCATTGCGCACGGTGCTGAGGCGATGGGCTACGATTACTACTGTACGGTCTTTGAAAAACTGGTCCAGATTCCGCTGGATTGTTTTCTCATTGTCCGTGTCCAGTGCATTGGTGGCTTCGTCAAAGAAGAGGTAATCGGGGTTGCGGTAAATGGCTCTGGCTATCAGTATCCGCTGCTTCTGTCCCTGGCTCACACCTTGCCCGGTGTTACCTATCCGGGTGTTGTACTTCAGGGGCAGGGTCTCGATGAAGCTGCGTATATTTGCCATATCTACGGCATAAAGCAGTTTCTTTTTGTCCACGGTGTCATCTTCGGGAGCGATGTTGTTGGCTATGGTGTCGTTGAAGATAAATCCTTCCTGCATGACGACCCCGCAGTGCTTGCGCCATTGCTTGAAGCTCAGGTCTTGCAGCGACTGCCCGCCTATGCACACCTTTCCTTCCGTGGGTGGATAGAAACCCAGCATCAGTTTTATCAACGTTGTTTTTCCGCTTCCACTTAGCCCTACGATGGCGGTAGTCTTTCCGGCCGGAATGTCCAGTGATACCCCTTTGATAATCTTCTTCGACTTTTCCGAACCATACGTGAAGAACACATCTTGCAGTTGTATGGACTGGTTGCCGGATATTTGTTCGTCGCTGTCCGGTCCCTTGTCTTCCTCCTCGTTGGGCTTGCTGTGTATCTCTCCCAACCGTTCCAGACTGAGTTGGGCGTCCTGCGCTTGCTGCATGAAGGATACGAACTGTTCTATCGGGCCTTGCATCTGACCAATGATGTACTGTATGGATAACATGATACCCAATGTGATGTCTCCATTCAGTACGGCGGTGGCGGAGAGCACGGTAATAAGTATATTTTTTACCTCATTGATGAGCACGGCGCCCACTTGCTGCCATTGCCCCAGATTGAGCGATTTGATGTTGATATGAAACAGGGAAGCCTGTATGTTTTCCCATTCCCATCTTTTCTGCTGTTCGCATCCCAGCAATTTGATGTCCTGCATACCGTATATCATTTGCATCAGGTTGTCCTGATTGACGGACATCTGTTCGAAGTTCTTCCGGTTGAGGTCGGCACGCTTGCGCATGAAGAGCTTTACCCAGCCTACGTAGAGGATACTGAAAAGGAGAAAGAGCAGGAAAATTTTCAGGTTGTACACGGCAAGCACTCCACCGAAGATGATGATGGTGATAGTTGCAAACAGGATGCTCAGCACGGACTGGGTGAGGAACATCTCTATACGTTTATGATCTTCGATGCGGCGAATCAGGTCGCCGGCCAGCTTGCTGTCAAAGAACCGCATGGGCAGGCGCATCAGCTTGACGAGGAAGTCCGATATCAAGGCTACATTGACGCGCGTACTGATGTGCAGCAAGATGCAGCGGCGTATGACTTCAATCAGTGTGCGGCTGAATACCAGCATCAGTTGGGCTGCCAATATCAGTTGAATAAAGTTCAGGTTACGATGCCCGATACCCTGGTCTACGATGGTTTGTGTCAGGAAGGGGAAAGCGAGTTGCAATACACTGCCTGCCAACAGGCCTATAATCAACTGAACTATCATTTTCCGGTAAGGGTGTACGTAGCGCAGCAGATGCCATAGCGATATGCCTTCGTACTTGATGGGAGTTGTGTCATAGAATTGCGGGGTTACCTCAAGCAGCATGGCTATTCCTTTCTCTATGCCTCCTTGCGAGGTGCTTATCCAGCATTTCTTCAGTTCCTCTTCTTCATATTTCAGTAATCCGTAAGCCGGATCGGCAATATAAAAGTAGGTTTTCCCTTTCTTCTGAACAATATTGTAGAGCACCACGAAGTGTATCTGATTCCAGTGCAGTATGCACGGTAGTCTGGACTGCTGTTTCAGCTTGTCGATGGTGGTACGAATGCCTGTGGCACGCATACCGATGCTGGTGGCTGCTTCACTGATGCCTTGCATATTCACTCCGGTGCGTTGTATGAATGATTGTTCGCGCAGTTGTTGCACGGAGAATTTCTTTCCGTGATATCTGGCTATCATTCTCAAGCACGAGGGCCCGCAATCCATGCCGTCCAGTTGTTTATAGAAAGGGAATTTCATAGTAGGCTGGTTTTATTGATTCTGAAATCGCTGGCAATTGTTGCAACATTCTCCACCCATCAGGGCGCAGAAATCCTTCTCTCCATAGTAGTATGTCTGGCTATAGCAGCTATAGAGTATTTCTAACATCAAGTCTTTGCGCAGGAAAGTTAGATATTCGAAGAGGGCGGATCGGGATAGATTCAGCTTTTGGGCAAATACTTCCGGTGTACCTGTACGTCGATGTGCAATCAGCGTATTCATATAAATGATTTTCTGTAAGTCGACATTTTTCATAATGGTGTGTTTTTAGTATTGAATAAGAAGAGGTAGAAAAGAAAAAGGAGAGGCTTCATAAGTCTGTCTCTCCTTTTCCATAGTTAAAGCTGAAATGTACCTTGTAAGTAACCACCGTAATCATTGCTGATTTCAATCGTGTAACTACCTTGAGGTAAGCTGTCGAGAGGAATGGAAACAAAAGATGTTTCGGGTGCTGCAATATCACGCTGCCATACGGGTTGGCCATTGGCGTTGACAATGGTGATATTTATGTCATAGTCAGGGGAGGTACATTTCAAAGTTAGCTGGTCACCGCTGATGGAGGCGGTGAAGGGGATAGGGGAGAGGCTTCTTACTAATGTCCATTCTCCTCCAAAAATTATCTCTGATTCAGTATAAGAACCTCTGATTTCTGCCTGTATTGGCTGCGTTGGCAAGCTACTTATAATTAAGAGCATGCAGATTGATAAATAACATACATAGTTTCTCATAATTGTTTGTCTTTTGATTTTCTGAAAACAAATTTAGCGGTTAATTATTGGATTGTTATGGACACAATATGGACATGTTGATCTTGATAACTCGCTAATAAATAGAAAAGTATGAAAAAACTTTTATTCGAATCTGGACATGCTATGATTTAATACTCCCATATCCAGATATCAATGAGTTGTGATTTGTCGAAGTTGTCTCCAAGTTCCTTTATGATTTGCTCTTTTATCCGTTGTTTCCGTTTAGAGACAGAGGCCGGAGAAATATTCAGTATCTTTGCTATGTCAGATACAGTAATGCGCAATTTAATAAGGCAACATACTTGCAGGTCATTATTGGTAAACGATGGGAATTGTTCTTTTAGGCGGAGAGTGAAGTTGTTGTATAGCTTATTTATATTTTCTTCCACTTCTGCCCATTGAACGATTGTGAGTTGTTTGGGTGATTTTATGAGAGAATCCAATGGTTTTATATATGGAATTAGTAATTTGCACAGGAATTCTTCACGGTTACGCAAGCGTGTATTTTCTTCTGCCATAACATCGAAAGACATTAATTGCGTTTTGAGTTTTCCTTGCATGTTTTGTGAATATTCCGCCATGTTCTGTTGTAGTAGAATAGTTTCTTTTTGTAGATTCTCATTCCTTTTTTTGAGTTCATTCAATCCGTTTTGTTGCTCCATCATTGTTTCATGCAATCCTTCGTTTGCAGCCAACTGCTCAGAGAGTTGCATTATATGTACTTTATTCTGCGCCATTTGCATTTCATTTTCATGTATTTGCAGGCTGTAGATACGAAGCTGTTCTTCCTGCATCTGGATAGTACGTTCTTTTTGTATCAACTTACGCTGATAGAGGAAAATGAGGCATGCTATGACTATTACTATAAATAATAGAATATATAAGTTGTTTCGTATAATCTGTTCGTTTTCTATTTGCAATGTTTTTTTTTCGTTCAGTAGCTTTTCATGATCATACTTTTCTTTCATTGCTATGATTTCTTTGCCATGTTTTATTTTGGTAATTGAATCTATACATGTGTAGAACTTATCACAATATGTCATTGCTTTAGCATAATTCTGGGGTATAGTACGATTTAAATAATATAGTGATTGATATGCGCCACATACTGTATATATATTGTTTGATGTGGCAGCTCTGTTAAGATAGTATTGAGCGGAGTCGTTCATGTTTAGTTGCCGATAGATATCTCCCACTGTTAAGTAGTTTTGTAGAGATTCTTTCTCTTCGTTTATTCGTAGTGCTTCCAAGGCGTATATAAGAGCTTCTTTGTAATTTTTTAAAAAAACTCTATAAACAACTGCAAGCTCATTCAATGCAATAGTTATAGACGTTTTATCATCTATTTCTCTTGCGACTTCTAATGCTTTTTTATAATAACTGATGGATTTGTCTGCATCTGGTTTTATAGAATATGCTCTACCTAAATATGATAAAGATAGAGATATGTATGCTTTATTTTTAGATAACTGGGCAAAATTTTGTGCTTTCTGAAAGGCATCAATTGCATAATCGGGTAAGGAGCGAAACACATATATTTCTCCTATTCCGGCATATATAAAATATGCCAATTGATAATCTTCCGTCTTTTCTATCTCTGTAGCAGCTTCTAAATAATATTTCAGAGCAGTTTCAGCGTCGTGTTTTTCATCATTATGATATATACCTTCCAAATATCCTGCAAGTGCTTTTCTCTGTGGATTTTCTTTTTGTTGAAAATACTTATAGCCAATTGATATTAAGCTGTCAGATTCCAATTTCACATAATTCTTTATTTTCGCTTGCGATAGTAGCAGACACCGCGTTGCATATTGATATTTATCAGTAACCTTGGGTGGTGTCATTTTTTCAAGAATATGTAGTGCGCTGTCGGGATATGCATACATACAATTTTCTGCTTGCGCCAGTTCAGGAAGTAGAGTTGGTGAAGATTCTGTGTGGGTGTTTGTGCATGATAGTACAAGTAAAATTCCCCAGATACAAACAATATATTTATTAGATAAAAGCATAGTAGTAATCTATTTGAAAGCAAAAATAAATTATTTCTTTAAAAAAGCAAAATGTTGTACTACATTCTTTCGTCCGTCACTTCATTTTTTTGATATGTATAATGAATCGTTTATCACGGGGTAACGTTGGAACTACGAAGTTTAGTGAATTACTAATCCTCCCTTTTATTCCAATACATGTTATTAGACATAAAATAATATAATTCATCTAATAAAAATCCTTATTTTGAAAATTAAAGGATATATTTGTGATAATTTCTCAAATAAATCGGTTAAGATATGATTATTCAATTTACAATAGGGAACTTCCTGTCTTTCAAAGAACAATCTACATTGTCATTAGCAGCATCAGCTTTGAAAGAAATACAGGTTCCGGCTGAAGATATAATCTTTAGCGTAGGCGTCACCGGATTATCGTTGATGAAGAGTGTAGTTGTTTACGGTGCTAATGCATCCGGCAAATCCAATTTCATTAAGGCATTTGAATTCTTTAAGTGGTATGTGATAAACTCATCGAAGGATATTCAAGCAGGAGAACGTATTAATATAGAAAGTTTTCGGTTAAACTCGCTTACTGCGGGTGAACCGAGTTATTTTGAAGCAATATTCTGTGATGAAGATAATCAATATCGTTATGGGTTTGAAGCCGATAACTCATTGGTACATTCAGAATGGCTCTATCAAAAAGCTAATAAAAAGAGGGCTAAAGAGGTGGAGTTATTCTACCGGGAAAAAGATAGCTTCGACATTCATACTAAGTTTGTCGTTGGTAAAGAACTGGCAGGTAAACGAATGGTGAGAGCAAATGCATTATTGCTTTCTGTTGCAGCGCAATTCAATGATCCGATAGCAGTAGAGATCATGAAGTGGTTGAACGATACCACTATTATTTTAGGTTCCAATGATGAAAAAATATGGAGTACTGCAACCACCCAACTGGATGACATCAGGATGAAACAGAGAATTGTAGAGTTTTCCCGTTATGCTGATTTAGGTATTGAAAATATTGAAAAAATAGATAATACGATTGTTAGTACGCATACGCAATATGATGATGAAGGCCATGAGGTGAAAGCTATTACTTTTCCATTCAGGAAAAACGAATCGGAAGGCACGATAAAGTATTTCTCTTTGGCGTACCCTATCATTGATGCTTTGGATAATGGAAAGCGTCTTATTATAGATGAATTTGACTCTAAGATGCATCCACTTCTTACATGTAGAATTATTGCCCTGTTTAATTCAAAAGAAACCAATCCGAAAAATGCTCAATTAATATTCACTACTCACGATACAAACTTGCTGAGTGCTAATATATTCCGACGGGATCAGATTTGGTTTACACAAAAAGACCGTTATGGAGCAACCGAACTTTATTCGTTGGCAGAATATAAAGTACGCAATGATGCCTCGTTTGAAAAAGATTACCTATCCGGCAAGTATGGAGCAATTCCAATTGTCGGAGATTTAACCCGTTTGTTTAATACACAAGAAGAATAAATTATGACGGCTATAAGAAGGAAAAATATAAATCCATTCATGCGAAAGATTTTCTATTCGCGATGTGATTTCTTTTATAACTACCACCATTCATGAGCTAATAAATTACTATATTATAGTGTAAATATGGCTATAAATATCTATATATTACTACTATGATTGTGGTTTTAATTACTTTAAGTATTAGAACGGATAGCTTTTATCTACTTGATGGACTAATGTCAATATATCGGTTCGATGGTGATAAACTGGGAATCTTGAAAATATTTGCTTCGAGTACTTTCGGACGGAAAAAATGACGAGATAATCAATGTACTGATTTCATTTATAGTGAAGAGAAGTATAGAGAATTTTAGGTATAAATAGATAAGTAATAATTCAAGTCAATAACAAGTACCCTATTAATAACCGTAATCAGCGTTTTTAAAGAATAATAGCTACGTTTTTTAAGAATGTTCTCCGCTTTTATTAACAGCACAAAAACTGGTAATTACACCTGATTTGGATATATTTCAACAAAAAAGGCAGTAATCCTTGTGAGGAAATACTGCCTTTACTTCTTTTATACTCGTTACTATTTAGGGTGAAATTCACTCGGATTAGCTATAATCAGACTGAATAGCTTGGGAGTAAGTTATCAGTAATTATATATTTGATATCTGTTTTTTATGAAATATTGTCAGATTTATTCGCTTTATGATGCTTGGCTGTAAGAATATTACGGTGTTCTTTGGATTTTTCCATTTGCTAAAGTTTTAGGTTTATATTAGAGTTCTGTTCTTAAACTTCTACAAAGATACTACATCAGAAAGGTGAAGTCAAGTATTTCAGTCCTCATTTTAAAACGTTTTTCTATTTATGATGCTAATCTTTTGATTAATAGTATTTTTCAATTCCGCCAAATCCTACTATTGTTTTGTTTTCTTTTGTTTTGCTGATGAAGTTGTTTAACCGCTTCTCAAATTCTTCAGGACGTTTTCTCGCAGCTTCGATGTACGCTATTCGGATTCGCTTATATGCTTCGGAAAATGGTTGATAGTTTTTCCATACTGTTTCATCTTCTTTCAATTTATCAATTATATCATTGGGAAAAATGAAAGGCTCAGATAAAATACTTCGCGTTTTCTCCTCAAATTTCGGGTGTATCATTTTATTTTCCAATAGCCATTTAAGCCTTTCTTTGTTGGCTTGCGAGTAAGTGCTTTTAGGGTTTCTGGGTGTGAAACGCTGAATTTTATGATCTTTGTCAAGTGGTTTGGTTGTACTGTCAATCCAATCGAAGCAAAGGGCTTCTTCAACGGCATCATTGTATAAAATGCTTTTTTTGCCGGACGACTTATAGGGAAATACAAACCATATTTCACTGGAGGTTTCAAAGTTGTCCATTAACCACTTTCTCCAATCTTCTCGATTCTCAAAATACTTTATTTTATTTTCTGTAGTCATAGCAAGTTATTCAAACTAATCATTTTACTGCTTTACTTTCGTGGTAATGACGCATTTCGCAATTTAATTTTGCCTCAACAATTACTGTATGTAGCGCAGCTACCATTTTCTACGATATTAAAACATGTAGGCTTTGATAGCTTAACAGCTTATTATAGCTGCCAAAAATACTAAATCTTTGAGAAACAACTCCAATTATCTCTTAAAACCTTTATTCTGATTTATAGGGCTTACCTTATATATAGGAAATCGTGCGGACTTGATCTGTTCTTTAACTTCAGTATGACCAAGGTAATTCTTCACTAGAGCCTCCAAGCAGGGGATGCAGATGCCTCACAAGGAGTCTGATAATAGGATTAATGCGAAAATATATTTATTTTCTTAATATTTTATCCAGTCCTGTTAGAATGGACTGATATCGGTTAGTTTTGCAATGTGAGATAATTACCCCAATTACTAACTTAAGAAATAATTACTTATGGAAGAGAATGACAAAAAAAGTAAAGAACAGATCAAAGTAATCAAGGATCAAGATGAAACTTTAGGAAATGATCAACTGGAAAACGTTGAAGGTGGTGGAACAGAATGTGTTTGTGATTGTTGGAATAGAAATACTAACAGTGACAAAGATAAGCAGGAGACGCTTAAACCTAGTACATCCGACGACAAAGTACTGTAGTTTTCTATAGAAAACAGATTTAGAATGCTTAGCTATTACTAACTAAGCATTCTATGTTATTAATAATAAATCAACTTGTGATTCTATGGCTGAAAATTTAAGCATATCAAGATATACTTATTTATTTGTGTCTTCGAAAAAGAAGAATTTGGTATACAATTCGCGGACTAATACTTTTCTTGAAGTCAGTGACGATTTGTATAAAGAGCTATTGAAATGTAAAGATGATAAACGCAATATCAGGAAAATTGATATAGATGTTTTATCCTCTCTCTTAAAAAGAAAAATTATAGTGGAGGCTATGGAAGATGATGATTTTTTATTGGAGCATCAATATGAAACAGATCGTCGCAGTTATTCAAAATATGTACTGGGTTTGACTCTTGTGCCAACACTTGGATGTAATTTTTCTTGTTATTATTGCTTTGAAGAACATAAACGGATGGTAACAATGAATGAAGAGACTGAAGATGCTGTGATTGCATTTATAAATTCACATCATGAATCCCGTCAATTAGCTCTTAATTGGTATGGAGGAGAGCCATTGATGGCTATTAATACAATAGAACGTTTATTGGATAAGATCTCTCAAAAAACAACTCTCGAAATGACTAAGCATTCTCTTATTACTAATGGGTATTTTATTAATAATAGAGTGTTAGCTCTATTTAAGCGATATCCGTTGACTAAGATGCAAGTAACATTGGATGGTAGCAGAGAGCGGCATAACTCTATTCGAAAGACAAAGACTGATTTATATACTTATGATAAGATTATAGAAAATACGAGTCGTTTTATTGAAGAGTTTCCTAATACTTTGGTGGATATTCGCGTAAATATAGAAAGAAATAATAAGAATGATTATTACCAGGTTGCAGAAGAGCTACAAGAAAAATGGAAACAAAAAAATGTGAGAGTATATCCTGGATTTCTGCGAATTGATAATGAACAGAAAACAGAATATGCTTCTGAAACTTTAAACCATAAAGAAATAGAGGAGTTACTATGGGATGCAAGACAAAGAAACTTGTTGGAAATTCCGTTATATCCCCAAAGCTTTTGTTCAAAAAGTTGTGCTGCTAATCGTCAATGTGCATATATTGTAGGTCCTGAAGGAGAAGTTTATAAATGTTGGAATGATGTGAGTGATCCCCAAAAAATTGTAGGAAATATATTCACTAATAAAATGACCAATAAGACATTGTTGAATAGATATATTGTGGGCACTAAATGGTATAATGATCCTGTTTGCAAAAAATGTTTTTTCCTACCGATATGTAGTGGTGCATGTGCATGGTATACTTTACGGAATAAATATGAAAATGGTAAATATAATTTATGTACTTGTACACAGAAGGCTCCTGGTATGTTGGATAAATGTTTGGAAAGTTATTATGATTCTTTTTTATGATCAGTGGTGATACGTTGAATCAGTGTAATTGCTCGAAGCCGCTTTGAATTAATATATTAATTGTTAACTAATAACTGGATATTATGAAAAAAATAGCGATACTATATTTTCTATTTTCTATTTCTACAATCTTTTCTTCTTATGCTCAGATTAAGGGTAAAGTTGTTGATAAAAGTAATTCTGAACCTTTAGCATTTGCAAATATCGTTATCGTACAGGATAAGGACTCTACGACATTTGTCGGAACGGTTACAGATATGGAAGGAAACTTTATGCTCGAAACTACAAAAGAAAATCCGGTTATTAAGATCAGCTATCTGGGATATGTGACTACATCTGTGGCGGTAAAGCAGAATGTTCTGAATACAATAAAACTTGAAGAAGATGCCAACTTGTTGGGTGAAGTAGTTATCAAAGGGACTCGTCAGCATTTTAAGATGGAGAATGGTGGCATTGCTATGGATGTGGCAAACAGCCCGCTGAAGAATGTGGGTACGGCCAACGATGTTCTGGAAAAGCAACCTTTTATCGTGAAAAATGGAGATGCCATCAGTGTATTGGGTAAAGGTACTCCACTGATTTATATCAATAATCGTCTTGTAAGGAATGATAATGAATTGGAGAGGCTAAGCTCTACACATATTAAGAAAGTTACTGTGATTACTAACCCCGGACCGGAGTATGATGCTTCTGTTAGTGCAGTGGTTCTGATTGAAGCTATACGTCCACCCGGAGAGGGGATAGGCGGTGAGGTTTTCGGAAGAATGGATGTCAGGAGTAAAATTTCTGCCGATGGGGCGGTGGATCTGAATTACCGTAAGAATAAATTGGACCTGTTTGCTTATTACGGGTATAGTGAGAAACAACGTGAAATTGATATTAATTCGATGCAGACTTTGGAAGCGGAAGAAAACATAACGGCTGTACAACAGATTGCTATACAAAAGGTCCATAATAAGTTTCATTATCTGGAGGGAGGACTCAACTATGAATTAGACGAACGACATTCTATAGGTGCCAAGTATGTTTATACGCGTACTCCTTATTATAAAGGTGGAGTGGATATAGTATCGGCTGTAACAAAGGATCGTGTGTCAATAGAGGAGTTTCCAACGAACACTAAGGTAGATATGAATGCTAATTCTCACCTTCTGAATGCTTATTATACCGGTAATGTGTCCCCTTGGCTTAAAGTGCAGTTGGATATGGACTATGCTAAAGGCAGCAGTGAAAACCATGATTTTTCTGTTTCCGAAAGAGAAGATGAAGTGGAAGTGGGTACGCGCTCTTTACAGGACTATGATTTATATGCAGGCAAACTTACTTTATCTACACCTCTATTGGGAAGTAATTTTAATTATGGTATGGAATATAGCCATACGACCAATGAGCAGACTTATTGGGTGGATGAAAATGAGGGAGCTCCTTCGCTTGCGTCTAATGAGAATATGTCGAAACAGAAGTTGTTTGCGGCTTTTCTCAGTTATTTAAAAAGTATAGACAAGTGGATGTTTAATTTAGGACTGCGTTTTGAAAATGTCGGTTTCGATTATTTTGAGAATGGCAATAAAGTGGATGAACAAAGCCGTACATATAAAGATTTCTTTCCACAGGCTTCGGTGAGTTACCGGTCTGATAAGGTACAGATGATGTTGGGATATCGTGCTACGATTCAGCGGCCAAGTTATTATCAACTTCGGAACAGCATTCAATATGATGACCCTTACACTTATGAAACCGGTAATCCGTATCTGAAACCTACCCGAATAGATGATATCTCATATTCGTTGCTGTGGAAGAAAATTAAGTTGATGGTTTCGTATAAGATGTATGATAATATGTCACTATTGATACCGCATCCTTATGGTGAAAAACAAGATATCGTTATGTATATTCCGGAGAATATGGATCATACACAAAATCTGATGGCTATGGTTTACTATTCTCCCCGTTTAGGCTTTTGGGAACCGGTTGCAGGCTTAGGCGTATCGAAAGACTACTTCAAATATGGAGATACAGGACAGAAGTATGAAAAGCCCTTTTTACGTTATAGTTTGCAGAACACGTTCCGCCTGCCTGCCGGGTTTGTGGTGATGCTGGATTTTCAGGGCACATCAAAGGGGCACTCGAACCTGACTTACTTGTATGACCAGTTCCGGATGGATGTACGGGTGACGAAAACTTTCATGAAAGGTAATCTTATTCTGAACTTAAGGGGATATGATATACTGGGTACGTACAAACAGAAGAGGTTGATGGAGGTTAATCCAATAGTTTCCTTGATAGATAAGAACTTGGATACTCGTTCATGGCAGTTCTCCGTGCGATATAAATTTAATGCATCAAAGAGCAAGTATAAAGGGAAGTCGGCTTCTGAGGAAGAAAGACAGCGTATGTAATGGTTATACCGACCTGTTTTAGTTTTATTCTGACTGGAACTCTATATTGATAATAAGATTTGTGGTCATTGAAATACTGATTCAATTGTTGAATCAGTATTTTTTATATATCACAAAACTATTAGTGTCTTTATGCAGTATTTTACAATTTCTTGCATTTCTTAAAAGGTGAGACTGCTTACACACTAAAAAACTAAAATATGAAAAACAAGTTATCCGTTTTACTGGCACTACTTTTTTTGCTTTGTACGGCAATGTGCTGCGAGGAATTTGAAGAATACATTCCCTGTCAGGTGACCTTAACCGGAATAGGTAAGGTGGAACACTTGGATAATGCCGGAAGCGTGCCTGTTGCTCCGGTGGGTGGAGTGGTATCTCGCCAGGCATATATGTTGCGGATACCTTTGGACTTTGAATATGAGAAAGAGACTGTAGAGGGAACATATTATGAATACATCCTGACTGATACCATCGCCAATATACAGATTATCTCACTTACCGCTTATGATGAATCCCATCCTGCCGGTACGGATGTGAACGAACTTTTCATGGACTATCCTTTGCGTCAGGAGGACCAGTTGACAGATTATAAATACGGTTATATGTATGGGACTGTTTTTTATAAGATACCCCGTACACTTCCTCAAGCCGGAGTGCATCGGTTTAAAGTCGTAGTGACGACCCGCAAAGGGGAAGAGTTTACCAAAGAAACGGATGAGATCACCATGCAATAAATGAAGAGTCAATGAGAAAGCTATTTATCACTTTGCTGGCAGTGGGACTGCTGAGCATTATGGGCGGACAGGCACAAAATAGAAATTCACGTCATCAGCTTGACTTAACCACCGGAGTATCTTGTCATTTTCAGAGTGGAGAATCCTGGATTTCTTCTTCTCCTGTTCCCGTCATGAGCTTTGCTTATACTTTCTATGTATTTCCACACTGGGGAATCTTTTCTTCTATGAGTGTGGCCCCCCTCATCAGAGAAGGAAATGGGGATAAGTTGAGAAGACCTTATAAAAATGACCATTTTGTAAAGGATGCGTATGATTTTGATGATGAAATGGGTTTGTCTATGGCCTTTGGCATTGCCTATCGGCTGAATAAACCGGTATGGGATGTACAGTTGCGCTTGGGATATTACCTGGTTGATGCAGAGGAACATTCTTCTCATTTTTATGTGAAAGAAAAGAATTCCAATGTAGTACGTTGGATTAATTATGATCAGTCATTCTCCATAGAACCCGGTGGTTTAATGAGTGCTATTCAGACTTCGGCTATGTTGTCGAGGCGTATCTGGCGCAAACTCCATTTTTCGGTGGAGGCCAAATATCTCTTCCTCCCTGAACGGGCTACGCAGACTTTTGAAAAGAGAAACCTGTTGACAGGAGAGATTGAGGATAGCTACTCGAAACGTGTACGTGTGCACTATCTGGAGATGGCATGCGGAATTAGCTGGCATTTATAATCTTTATACCATATCGTCTCCCGTCTTCACCACAGCCACTTTCAGAGTCTTATGGAAAGGGATGAAAGCGGAAACCACTGCGATAACCAATGCGGCAATCAGCAGATAGCCGATTACAGTCTTGATGCCCAGTAGCAGGCTCTGTTGCTGAAGCGTGGAATAAAAGTTATTGGCGGCTAACTGGCTGGCTTCATCGTATCCGTGTCCCTGCGCCAAGGCACTGTTCATGGCTTGCGCATAGCGGGAGGAAGCCAGTGGATTGGTGAGCGTCATGTGCTCCGAAAGGGTGTTCATCCCCTTAATTTGTAAGTAATAGAGCAGGTTACTGAAAAAAGAAGCGGATATTGCCGGAGCCAGTACAGAGCGGAGGGATATCAGAAAGAAAGCGTTAGACAGCATGAGCTTAGGATCCAAATCTTCTACTACATATACACCGAAGGCTATGAAAAGAGTCATCATCCCCAGTCCGCGGAGGAAAACCGGAAAGTAAAGCATCTCGTAAGTGGAGTAGGGCGTGATGCCGAAGTAGAGGATGACCAGATAGATGACGTAGCAGAACATTCCTCCGGAAATGAGATAGCGGAACCGCCATCGCTGCCATCTGAACCACCAGAAACAGATGATGGCTCCCACAATGAATCCCGGTATAAGCATCAGACTGAGCGAATTGGCATGCACGCTGTCTACGCGGATAATGCTGTTCAGGTAATTGGTAATCAGGGAACTACTGGCACTGAAAAACATGACCAGTACCATGAAAGTGTATCCGATGATGGATTTATGGTGATGGAGTGGTTTCAGGCTGACGTACGGCTTCTCCTGGGTCCGTTGCCGATGGACGAAAAGGTAAATCAGTATGGGGATGGCAATCGTATAAATCCGTATTTTGGGAGAGGAGAACCAATCTAATGTCTTTCCGTAGGTAAATATGTAAATGCTGAAAAGCAATGCAGCAGCTATGATAAACATGCTTCTTCCGTCGATTTCTTTGTAAGGGATGCGCATGGGGCGCTTGGCATACCGGAAAAACAACAGGATAAAGATAATGGCAATCAGCATCAGCAGGATTGTAAAGTAATACATGTACTGCCACTGATAGTAATAGGCCAATTGTGCCGTCAGCGCCATGGATATTTGTCCGCCGGAAAATACGATGGGGTAGAAGTAGGCGTAGAACTCGCTACGCACATTCTTCGGACTGAAGAACGGGCGTACCTGAATAATAAACTCCAACATAATGAAAGCTTTCAGGAAGCCGATGAAGAAGCTGCATATAATGGTGATGTCCATATTGCCAACCTGGGCGCAGATGTAGCTGAGAAAGATTTGCAGGATCAGGTCGGTAAGCAGCATCGTTTTTGGAGTGGCGATCGCACGAATTTTAGGAATGATGGGATAAGCTACCGCCATACCTGCCGCTGCCGCATAATACCCCATTGTGATGTCTTCGCTGAGTATCCCGAGGGTACTGCTGACTTCCAGCATGCTTCCCGTATAGGTTCCGTTGAGCATAATGATAGGGAACATCACCACGAACATAGTGACGATACCCAGCCATTGCGGTACCCAGGGGCGGAGTGGAAGGTTCAGTTTTACCATCAGTGGACTTCCTTATTTTCTCAGTGCTTCGGTTTCTACCATCATGCCTGCGCGGAGGCTTTTCATCTCTTCGGGAGTGGCGTCGTCCAGCTCGATGCGAACGGGAATGCGTTGCTGCACTTTGACGAAGTTGCCGGCGGAGTTATCAGTCGGAACCAGGGCGTACTTGGAACCGGTTGCTTCGGATATGGCGGTAACAGTGCCGTGAAAGATATGCTCGCGGAAAGCATCGACCTTGATGCGTACTTTCTGCCCGATGTAGATGTGGGAAATCTGCGTTTCTTTGTAGTTGGCGGTGATCCATTTGTCGTTGCCTCGTACAAGATAGGAGATGGTTTGCCCGGCTTGTACGAATTGCCCCGGTTCGAGGGTGCGGCGCCCCATATATCCGTCGTAAGGAGCGGTGACTATCGTATAAGAGAGATTCAATTTTGCCATATCCAGATCTGCTTCTTTGCGAAGGATATTCGCTTCGATGCCGGTGGATTTTTTACTTGTTTCGGAGTATTGGGATTTTGCCGCTTCCTTTTGTTGCAGCAAGGCTTGATAGCGTGCTTGGGTTGCTTCGTAGGTCGTTTTTACCTGTTCATATTGTTGCTGGCTGACGGATTCTTCGGCAAGCAGGTTGGCATAGCGGCGATAATCCTGTTCCTGCTGCCAGAGCTTGGCCTTGGTTTCTGCAATGTTGGCTTCCTGAATGGCTACATTTACTTGCGAGGTCTGAATGCCGGAACTTAATACGTCTTTTGCACCTTTCGCATCCATCAGGGCAGCTTCCGCATCCTTTACTTTGATGAGGTATTCCCGGTTGTCAAGAATGAGAAGGGTGTCTCCGGCATGCACAGGCTGGTGCTCCGTGAAGCGGACTTCCTTGATATAACCCGAAGCGCGGATATTGAGCGGAGCTATATACTGGTCTACTACGGCATCATTGGTGATTTCGTAATGGACGTATTTCCAGAAATAATTGATTGTCAATGAAATTCCCGCCAATGCAAGGAGGATACATACCGTATTGAGGGTGATATTCCTTATTCTTAATCTCTTCAGTTGCTTATGTTTCTTTTGTAATTCGGACATAGATTACAATTGTAAATTAAAAATTAATAATTAAAAATTAAAGCATGCCGCAGGTTCGCTGTAATTCATAGTAAGTGTAAATGGCCTGCGTACGGGCAACGGTCAGTTGCAGTTCAGCATCCAGCCGCACGCTGCTTGCATCCAGCAGGTCGGTGAGGATGGAAAGCTGGTTCAAGTAGCGGTTTTGCACAATCCGGTAGTTTTCTTCTGCCTGGCTGACAGAGAGCTTCAGGGCTTCTATTCGGTTCAGAGCCTCTTTATGGCGGGTGTAGGCAGTTCGGATCTGAATACGGACGTTCTGCATCAGGAGTTCTTCGGCATACTTTTGAAGTTGTACCGTCTGCCGGGCTTCGTGCATCTTGTGCTTATTTTGATAAAGAGACGACAGGTTGTATGAGAGGCTGAGGCCGATGTTCCAATTGTTGTTGTACATGTCAGCCAGCGTAGTGCTGAGTGGGCGTGCAAGGGTGTTGCCCGCATGCAGTGACAGGCTGGGAAGGTAGTTTGCTTTAGTCAGCCGGATATCGTTTTCTGCCAGCAGGGTTTGTTGGCGGACAATCTGCATGCCCGGATAGTTGTTGTAGGCTAATTGTACATACGTATCATAATCAGACACACTGACGGCGGTATACAGTAAAGTGGTGTCCGGTGCTATCAGTTGTGATTCGTCCAGTCCCAGCAGAATATCGAGTTGCTGCGAAGCTATGGAGATGCTGTTGTCGGCTTCCTGATAGGCCAGGCGGTCGTTGGTCAGTTGCAGTTCACTGCGGATTTCATCATTGCGGGTGACTATGCCTTCTTTTTTCATCCGACGGATATCTTTCAGTCGGTGTTCGGACTCTTCGATGTTGCGTGCCAGCACTTCCCGCTGCTTGTAGTAACTGAAAAGCGTCATGTACTGTTGCAGCAGTGCCAGCTTGATTTCGGCTTCGTTGTCGGCACTGGTTAGGGCGGCTATTTGCTCTTTAAGTTCGGCCTGATGTATTTGGGCCTGTATCCTTCCTCCCTGGTAGAGGGGTTGCGTCAGGTTGATATTATAGTTTTGTGACCAGTCCGGCGTTTCGGGGCGCACGGGGTGTGAAAGTCCCCGCTGAAAGATGACAGGCTGGCCTATGATTCCGGCGCTGGCACCTACTTGGATATCTGGCAATCGGTCTGTGTATGCAGACTTCTTTTGGTCGTTATAAATAACCTCTTGTAGTTTGCTCTTTTTAAGTTGAAGACTGTTTTCTGTGCCCAGACGGAAAAGTTCGTCTACGGATAATAGATGTGCATTCTCCTGAGCGGTTAGCCACAGCGGAGCTACAGCAAGTATGTGAATGAGCAAGAGGCGAAGAAAATTAGAACTGGTTGAATATCTCATAGAGTGTCTCTAGTTGATTGGAACATGCGTTTAGGTTCTCTATTCCCATCAGTTGGCCCGTCTGGGTATAAAAATCCTTGATGAGCGGGCGTACACGGTCGGATATCTCTTCTCCTGCGGGAGTGAGGTACACAAGTCGGTTACGGCGGTCGTTAGGGTCTTCCTGGCGCATGATCCAGCCTTTCTTTTCGAGGTTTGCCATCAGATTAGTCATGCAAGCTTTGTCTTTGGCTGTCTTTTCGGCTAATGCCTGCTGGCTGATTCCTTGTTCCTGCCACAGGGAACTCAGTACTTGTAACATTTCAAAGGTGATATCTATGTTATTGCGTTTCAAAACGCGTTGCAGAGCTTGGCGGAATGCCATGCGGGTTCTTAGCATTTGCTGGATAAGCCCGCGGGATGAATTGTAATTCTCCATTGCTACGTTGCTTTTTATTTTTCGGGCGCAAAGGTAGAGCTTTTTATTGGAATTAGTCAAATGTTTGACTAATATTTGTGAGGGGAGGTTTGGAAGAAAGATTAGAGAATATACTTTTATGAATAAAGAAAGGGTATAGAAAGCTTATTTCTATACCCTTCTGTTATAATTGAAATACGATTTATAATTCGATAACCAATGATTCTCTTGGTCCCATTGTCAGCGATTCACCGAATGCAACTGTCTTTCCACTAAGAATATCTTTTCCTTGTTTGGAATCTTTCAATATTTCTTTGTAGAATTTCAAAGGAACAGTAGTTTCGGCATCTGTACCATTCAACATTACGAATACGGTTTTACCTTCGTGCTGGCGGGCATACGCGTAAACACCATTCTGTACCATGAATTGCACCATGCTACCTTTGGCGATAACATCGTTTCCTTTACGCCAGTTCAATAAGGTCTTGTAGAAGTTATAACATTCGTTCTGTATCTTGCTGCGTCCTGCGGCTGTCAGTGCAGTTTCTGTATCGCCAGTCCATCCACCGGGGAAGTCTTTACGAACGTATCCGTCACTCTTGCTCTTTACGCCGTTCATCATGATTTCCGTACCATAGTAGAGTTGCGGAATACGGCGGGTGGTAAGTAGCAAGGTAGAAGCTTGTTTCAGCATTGGCAGATTGTCGCCTTCACCCAGAAAGCGGTCGGTATCATGGTTTTCGATAAACGCCAGTACGGAAGCCGGGTTGGGGTAGAGAAAGTCGTATACGAAGCTATTGTACACGCGGTCCAGACCTTTGAACCATGTTTCGGTCTGCTCGTTCTTGGCAGTATTGATTTTATCGAAGAAGCTGAAGTCCATAACGGTTTTCAGGTTACTGTTCTTCGGGGCAGAGAGTTTGGAATCCATTTGCCACCAAGCTGTATAAGCCGGTTCGGTAACCCAGGTTTCGCCTACGGTGTTGTAGTTGGGGTATTCTTCGTTCAGCTCTTTCATCCAGTTGCTCATGGCGTCATAGTCGGCATACGGATAAGTGTCCATGCGGATACCGTCGATATTGGCGTACTCAATCCACCAGAAGCTATTCTGTACCAGGTAGCGATATACGTGCGGGTTCTTTTGGTTAAGGTCCGGCATAGCGGTAACAAACCAACCGTCGTTCATCTGGTCGAAGTCGTATTGTGAAGTATAAGGATCAACGTGCGGAGTCAGTTTGAAAGAAGTCTGCACAAAGTTCTTTTCATGATCGGGATTGTTGAACCAGTCTTTAGACGGCATATCTTTAATCCATGGATGTTCTACGCCGCAGTGGTTGAAGATCATATCCATTACAATCTTGATGCCGCGGTCGTGGCATTTGGATATCAGTTGCTGATACTCTTCGTTGGTGCCGAAACGCGGATCAACTTTATAGTAATCGGTAGTAGCATAGCCGTGGTACGAACCGCCGGTCATGTTGTTTTCTAGTACCGGAGTGAACCAAAGAGCGGTTATACCCAGGTCGGAGAAGTAATCCAGATTTTGCTCGATACCTGCAAGGTCACCACCATGGCGGGCGTTCGGATCATTGCGGTCTACTTTGTATTCGGCCATGCCGGGGATTTGGTCATTGTCCGGATTGCCGTTTGCAAAGCGGTCGGGCATCAACAGGTAGAGGGCGTCGGAAGCATCAAAACCTGTATGTTCACAGCTTTTCTTGCCGCGTGCTTTCAGTTCATACTCTTTGACGATTTTCTTTTTGCCTTGTGCAAAAGTGAGAGCTACTTTACCGGGTTTCACGTCTTTCTCCAGTCTCAGGTAGACAATCAGGTAGTTCGGGCTTTCCAGCTTGACAGTGCTGCTCAAAGAAACGCCGGGATAGTTGACAGTAACGGAAGAGTTACCGATGTCTTCACCGTAGACCATAAGTTGGAGTTCGGGATTTTGCATTCCGGCGTACCAAAACGGAGGGTCGATTTTGTTTACGTTCATAGCTGCATACGTACTAAGGGAAAGTAAAAACGTTCCCAGGATAAGGAATAATTTTTTCATGATATTAGCTTTTCGTTATTATATCCGTATTTTGGTGCTAATATAAGCAAATAGCGGAGAAAGCTGCCGCTACTCCGCTATTATATACTTTATAATGTTATGCAAACGTTTTCACTTCTTTACTGTGTCTCTGGAAGTTTCTGTCTTTTTCGTATTTGTTGGTACTGCAATCACTTTCCCCTGAAAGAAGTCATCCACTTTCTTTTTCTCGCGAAGATCTTTCAGCCAAGTTTCGGCCGCACCATAATAAGTACTTAATCCTAATATTACATTTCCTTTATCATCTGTTTCGGGTTGCTCACTGCTGTTTTTGGGACGCGTTTTAAGGAAAGCCTCCAGACAACGTTCTGTATTCTTTTTATCTTTCAACTGATATTGGTAAACATATGCCATGTCATACAAGAGCTTATGATTTTCTATATCATATTTATCATATCTGTCTTGCATCGTTTTGATTTGCTCTTTAGGCATTAGTGCCATTTTATAACAGTCTGTGAGGCCGACATAGAGGCGTACCATAGCACTATCGGGTGGGGTAGCATATGCCACAGCTTCTTCCAGATATGCAACTCCTTGATCCTTCCATGACGTTTTGGAACAGGAGCGTCCTAAATAATATAGCAGATTCACATTACGCTTATCATATTGGCGAGCTACTTCCAGTATATCATGTGCTTCATAAAACTTTTCTACTGCGTAGTAACTGACTCCTAAATAATAACAGGTGGTAAATGTACTGTCCCCTAGGCTTAGTAACTGTTCGTATCTCTGTATTGCGGTCTGATAATCTTTCATCAGGCAGTATGCCAATGCATTTTGTTGGTTTACAACCACGTTTGTACTGTCTATTTGGCGGTATTTTTCAGTAGCTTCTATAGCATAATTATAAAATGCTCCTTCGATGTGCAGTCTTGCTGCTTTGGCAGCAGCCAGAAAGTCGTTGGGATATTTTTCCTGTATGTTTTCATAGCATCCCAATGCTGCTAAAATGTCATCTACCCCTTCAAAACTTTGAGCTTGTAGATGTAATGCAACAGCCGAGCTATCTGTTTCTGTAAGTAGACTGCTCTCTCCCAATGCTTCATCGAATTTCCGCTGATTCAGTAATAGAGTAATGTATTGGATACGGGCATATTTATTATCCGGATTCAGGTCCACTGCCTTTTGATAATATTTTAATGCCTGTTTATTTTTTAATAATGACTTGCAGCACTCTGCTGCTTCAATATAAGCTCGTGGATTCAGAGAATCTTGCATCACGACTTCTTCATATACTTGAAGCGCTTCCCTGTTGTTGCCAAGACTTTTTAGCGCTTTCCCTTTTTGATAGAGTAGGGGAACAGTCGGCGTCTCCTTATCAATGAGCGTCAGTGCCGTCTCATAATCATAGTTTGCCATTGCTTCCTGAATAGGGTTGGTATTTTGTGCCATCAGCAATGAAGAGGCACTGAAAAAGAGTAGAATAAAGAGTTTCCGCATAGTCTTTTTATCTTTAAAGTATTGCTTAATTGGCTGCAAGTTACTAAAAAGATTTACTTTACGAAATATTCGTAGCTTCTTTTAGATAGATTAACGAATAAAAATAGCGCCCCTTCAACCGAAGGAGCGCTAAAATATACCGGATGTTTTGAATGGCAAAGATACCACTCAACGCACATATCTTTTACATCAAGAATCCCAGCAAGATACCGGCAGCTACTGCTGAACCGATTACACCTGCAACGTTCGGACCCATGGCGTGCATCAGCAGGTAGTTTGTAGGATCATATTCCAGACCTACTACCTGAGAGATACGTGCCGAATCAGGTACGGCAGATACACCTGCATTACCGATCAACGGGTTGATCTTATTATCTTTCTTCAGGAAGAGGTTGAAAATCTTCACGAAGATCACACCTGAAGCGGTAGCAATTACGAATGACAATGCACCCAGACCGAAGATCTTGATAGAGTCGAGTGTCAGGAACTCAGAAGCCTGAGTAGAGGCACCTACTGTCAAACCTAATAAGATAGTAATTGTATCAATCAGCGGACCACGTGCCGTTTCAGCCAAACGACGGGTTACTCCACTTTCTTTCAACAGGTTACCGAAGAACAGCATACCCAACAAAGGCAGACCGGACGGAACAAGGAAACAAGTCAGCAACAAACCGATAATCGGGAAGATAACTTTCTCCGTGTGAGAAACTACACGCGGCGGTTTCATACGGATCAGACGTTCGTGCTTGTTGGTCAACAGGCGCATGATAGGCGGCTGGATTACCGGTACCAACGCCATGTACGAATAGGCTGATACCGCAATCGCACCCATCAGATTAGGGGCCAGCTTGGATGAAAGGAAGATAGCCGTCGGACCGTCGGCACCACCGATGATACCGATTGCACCGGCTTGCATAGGATCGAAACCTATTTCCAAAGCGATCATGTAAGCACCGAAGATACCAAACTGAGCAGCAGCACCGATTAGTAACAACTTAGGATTGGATATCAGAGACGAGAAGTCCGTCATAGCACCAATGCCCAAGAAGATGAGCGGTGGATACCAACCGGAGGTTACTCCCTGATATAAGATGTTGAGTACAGAACCTTCCTCATAGATACCAACTTTCAGTCCGGCTTCCATGTTGAAAGGAATATTACCGATCAGCATACCGAATCCGATAGGAATCAGCAGCATCGGTTCAAATTCCTTGGCTACCGCCAAGTATATGAAGAACAAACCTACCAGGATCATAACAACGTGGCCTACCGTTGCATTGGCAAAACCCGTGTACGTCCAGAAGTCGGCAAGGTTGTTTCCTATAAATGTGATAAATTCTCCCATATTATTCAATAATTACAAGGTCATTACCTTCGAGAACGGAATCTCCTTTACTTACGTTGATCGCAGTAATTTTACCGTCTTTGTCGGCGTTGATATTGTTCTCCATCTTCATAGCCTCAAGGATAATAATGGTTTGTCCTCTCTTCACTGTATCACCCACATTGACTTTGATGTCGAGGATAACACCAGGAAGCGGTGATTTAACACCTGACTTGCCAGTAGAAGCAGCAGCCGGTTTCACTACCGGAGTTGCAGGAGCGGGAGCCGGAGTTGTAGGACGTACTACCGGTTTAACAACCACTTTCGGTGCCTTTTCCATTTCTACCTTGTAGGGAGTACCGTTCACTTCTACATGAGCGATATTTTCGTCGATATCTCCAATGGTAACTTTATATGTATTACCGTTGATTTTATATTTATATTCTTTCATTGTTTTATCAATTTATAGGTGATTACTTTTTCTGAGGAGTTTCACGCAATGTGTAAATCTTCGAACTCCATGGTGAATAGCTGCGTTTTACACGGGTGATAGTAAGAACGGTGTCTTCCACATCGTGTACATCGCTTTGCATCTCGTACATAGCCATGGCAATAGCAGCAAATATTTCTCCCGGAGCTTCGCCCAGTTTCTTTTCTTTAGCTTCCTGTTTGTCAGTAATACCTTTAGCCTTCATTGCATTACGCTTACTGAGGCTTACAGATACCCTGCCAACAATCTTGAAAGCAATGAAAAGCAGAATCAAACCGCAGAATACTACACTCATGGCAGAAATAGACATACCGATACCGTCGCTATCATGCTCTTCGAATTTCTCCATCTTAGCATTGCTGTCGATAGTTTTGTTGTTGGTACTCGGAGTTACGTATTTCTCTGCACTACCGTCTTTAACTTCCCATTTTTCGGCCGCATCACTTATGCGTGCATAAGATTGGTTAGCTTGTAATACGCCTGCCGGTATGACTATCGAATCCAATAAATTGCGTCCTGAATCATATAAGCCAATCCAGTTTGTGTCATCCGGATTCAAGGTGAAGTTTGTGTGGAATGTACCACGTCTTGCTTCTCCATCGGCCCAGAATAATGCATGCTGACGAGGTTTCACCAAAGTCAGAATATCACCTTTGGGGATAAAATAGCTGGCACTATCTCGACCATTTTTAAATTTCAGATAACAGCCTGCCAGGTCGGCGCTGCCGTATGATCTGTTGAATATTTCAATCCATGCGCTGTGCAGGCCGTAATCGTCCTGATAATTACCTTCGTTGGTAATCAGCACTTCATTCAGCACCAGCTTATTGTTCGATTTCTTCTCTCCGCAGGAAGAGCATACACCTAACACCAGCAGCAAGGTAAAGAATATTCCGATTTTTGTTTTATTCATAATCGTTCTTGTTTTTAGTGTTAAAAGCCTGATTACAAAGGAATATTACCATGCTTCTTAGCTGGGTTGGACAATTTCTTAGTCTGCAACTGTTGCAAAGCGCGGATAATGCGGAAACGTGTGTTACGCGGTTCAATCACATCATCGATGTAACCATACTTAGCTGCATTGTAAGGATTAGCAAACAGCTTGGTGTATTCAGCTTCTTTTTCTGCCAGGAATTGAGCAGGATTTTCCTGTTCCTTAGCTTCGCGGGCATACAATACCTCAACGGCACCGGCACCACCCATTACGGCGATTTCAGCAGTAGGCCATGCGTAGTTCATGTCACCGCGGAGTTGCTTACAGCTCATTACGATGTGTGAACCACCGTAAGACTTACGCAATGTTACTGTTACCTTAGGTACAGTAGCCTCACCGTAAGCATACAGCAACTTAGCGCCATGCAGAATTACACCATTGTATTCCTGGCCTGTTCCCGGAAGGAATCCCGGAACGTCTACCAATGAAACGATAGGAATATTGAAAGCATCGCAGAAACGAACGAAGCGGCCACCCTTACGAGATGCGTTGCTATCGAGCACACCTGCCAGATACTTCGGCTGGTTGGCAACGATACCTACGGACTGTCCGTTGAAACGTGCGAAACCAATAATGATATTCTTTGAGTAATCTTTCTGAACTTCGAGGAACTCACCGTTGTCAACAATAGCAGCAATTACTTCGTACATATCATACGGCTTGTTCGGGCTATCGGGGATGATTTCATTCAGAGAATCTTCCAGACGGTCGATAGGATCGGTGCAATCTACGTAAGGAGCTTCTTCCAGGTTGTTCTGGGGAATGTAGCTCAACAGCTTACGCAACAAAGCCAAACCTTCTTCTTCAGTCTTGGCAGTGAAGTGAGTTACACCTGATTTGGTAGAGTGAACACTTGCGCCACCCAGATTTTCCTGAGTTACGTCTTCACCTGTTACAGTCTTAACTACCTTCGGACCGGTAAGGAACATATAAGAAGTACCTTCCATCATCAACGTGAAGTCAGTCAGTGCAGGAGAGTAAACAGCACCACCGGCACAAGGACCGAAGATACCTGATATCTGCGGGATAACACCTGATGCCAGGATATTGCGCTGGAAGATTTCAGCATAACCAGCCAAAGCGTTGATACCTTCCTGGATACGTGCACCACCCGAGTCGTTGATACCGATACAAGGAGCACCCATTTTCATAGCCTGATCCATAATCTTACAGATCTTCAGAGACATCGTTTCAGACAAAGAACCGGCAGAAACTGTAAAGTCCTGTGCGAACAGATAAACCAAACGACCGTCGATAGTACCACAACCGGTCACAACACCATCACCGGGATAGTGTTTCTTTTCCATACCGAAGTTGGTACATCTGTGCTCTACAAACATATCCATTTCTTCGAAACTACCTTCGTCGAGAAGCATGGCTATGCGCTCACGAGCTGTATATTTACCTTTCTCATGCTGTTTGGCAATCGCTTTTTCACCACCACCCAGACGTGCAGCTGCGCGGCGATCTATAAGCTCTTTAATCTTTTCAAGTTGATTACTCATTTTATTAAATATAATGGGTTAATACTATTTTTTATTGTGAATTATGAATTACAAATGACGAACTGCCTGTAAAATAAGTAATTCGTCATTCCTAAATTCGTAATTAAAGCATATTATTCCGGCTTTTCGCAAAGTTCTGTCAATACGCCCAATGTTGATTTCGGGTGTAAGAAAGCAATGTTCAGACCTTCAGCACCTTTGCGCGGAGCCTTGTCGATTAAGCGAACGCCTGCAGCTTCTACTTCAGCTAATGCGTTTGCTACACCATCTTCGATAGCAAATGCCACGTGATGAACGCCTGCACCTTTGTTTTCGATGAACTTAGCAATAGTACTTTCGGGAGAGGTCGGTTCGAGAAGTTCGATTTTAGTGTCACCAACTTTCAGGAAAGCGGTTTTTACTTTCTGGTCTTCTACAGTTTCGATGTTGTAGCACTTCAGACCTAATACGTTCTCGTAATACGGCAGGGCTTCTTCAATGCTCTTAACAGCAATGCCCAGATGCTCAATGTGTGAAATCTTCATAACTATATTTATTAATGTTGGTATAATGTCTTAATCAAAGGCATAAAACAGCACAAAGAAAGAGATTTCTTCCTTAATAGAGAAATTTTTCGTCAATTAATTATTGGATATTTGAAGTTTAGAAAGGTTTTTTTAGACTTCTGTTCAGAAGTCGAGCAACAGGCGGACGTTAATCTGACGAGATGTCAGGTAATTGGGTACTGCAAACTGATTATTTCGGGTATCTGTCACCCAATAATAGGAGTTGACGTTGCTGATATTTAGCAAATTGAAAATATCCACCCCCAACCAAAGGCTGCGGATACCACGCTGATTTTCGCGTTCACTGCGGTCGATAATACAGCGGGACATACCTATATCCACACGTCGGTAAGGGGATGTACGGAACACGGCAGCCTCGCGTCCGCTATGTGGAGGGCCGAAGGGAAGACCTCCGGCAAGTGTACCTTTCAGGTTCATTTTCCACTTGCGGCTACCGGGAAAATAATCCGTAAAATAGAGCGAAAGACGGTAGCGCTGATCGGTGGGACGGGGGAGCCATTGTCCGTTTATTTTCTCTTCGGTTTTCATCAGAGAGAAGCTCAGCCAAGAGTCTGTTCCGGGAACAAATTCACCGAACAGTTTCATGTCGATACCGGTGGCGTAACCTTTGGAAAGGTTGCGTCCGTAATAACTAATCCGTACATTATCTATATTATAAGGTATGAGATTGCTCAATGCTTTGTAATACACTTCCATGGAGAAGCGGAACGGGCGGTCCATGGCACGGAAATTATAGTCGCCACCTGCCACGAAGTGCAGGGAGCGTTGCGAACGGATGTCACGGTTCAGAGATACGGTAGCTATCCCGTCCACCTGGGTGGTATCCCGGAATTCTTTATAGAATGGTGCCTGGTAATAGACTCCGGCAGCTACTCTCAGGGTGAATTTCTCATTGAATGCCGGAATCAGAGCCAGGGAGGCACGCGGGCTGAAAATGAATTCTTTGTTCCAGTCCCAGTAACTGCCTCGTATGCCGGCAGTCAGGGTGAATAGTCCGGCGGTGGAGCGGAAGCGGTATGTATCTTGCAGGTAAAATCCGTATCGTTTGCTGTCCGTTTCGTTGCGCGAACGGAGGGTGTAGAAGAGTTCTGGTCCTTCGGAAGTTTGTGGCATGGAGTATCCGGCAGAGTCGCGCATTTCCCATTCGCGCATCCGGTCTTTGATGCGCTCCCGTTTGAACTCCGCACCCCATTGCAGGGAGTGGCTTTTCAGTCGGTGGCGGCCTGTGATGGAATAACTTTGTACTTCTGCGGTAAGGTAATTGCGGGCATGTTCCATGTAAGTTCCCACGCCGATGGTTTCGGAAGTTTCCTCTTCGTTGGTAGTGCCGTCTACTTGCGTTCCGCTGTCCAGGGAGTTCAGCCAGTATTGCCCGGTGATGTCGTACGTTTCCTGTTCTTTCGTGTGGAAGGCGGAGGCTTGCAGGGTCAGACTGTTCTGTTCATTCAGTCGGTAGGTGGCGTAGGCGGTTCCGAACAGGGTGCGGAATAAATCTTTCTCCTGTCCTTCAAAATAGACTTTAAACTCACGTACATTGCTGAGAGTGCCGAAGCGGGTGTAGCGGTCTTCCGGCTGGAAGTTATAGCGGTTTTCTGAAATATTTCCGATGACACCTATTTCCCAACGCTTCGAAGGTGTCCAGTTCAGATAAGTCTGATAGTCGATATAACGCGGGTCGTATTCTCCTTTTGTATCCAGCGTGCCGAGCAGATATTGGTTGGTTTTATAACGGATGCCGTTTGTCCAGGTTAGCTTCTTGGTGGCAATTCCTACGTATGCCGAGGCTCCCAACAGGCTGACGGAGGCACTTCCTTCCAATCGTTCGGGTTTCTTGTAAGTGATGTCCAGCACGGATGACATCTTGTCCCCGTACTTGGCTTCATAGCCTCCCGTGGAGAAGCCGACGGATTGCACCATATCGGGATTGATGAAACTCAATCCTTCCTGTTGCCCGGAACGGATCAGCAAGGGACGGTATATTTCAATGCCGTTGACGTACACCATGTTCTCGTCGAAACTACCGCCGCGTACGTTGTATTGCGAGCTGAGCTCATTGTTGCTACTCACTCCGGCCTGCGTGGCTATCACGGCTTCTATGCTTCCGCCCGAAGCGTCGGGGGCCAGGCGGTTTTGTTTGGTTTCTATCTGTTGGATGGTTCCGGTTTGCCGGCGGCGCTCTGTTACGCTTACTTCGCCCAGTTCAAAGTTCATCGGGGGTAAGGTTATGTTCAGACTGATATTTCCCTGCGGGCGTACTAATTTTCGTTTGCGGGTTTGGTACCCCAGCATGGAGAAGATGACCGTTACGCTGTCCCGGCTTTCGAATTTCAGTGAATATCTCCCTTTCAGGTTGCTGACTGTGCCTATAGCCGTCCCTTCCAATCGTATTGTTGCCAATTCAATCGGATTGCCATTTTCATCCGTAACCGTTCCGCCTATCTTGACTGTTTTTTGGGCAAGGGCGGGAGTGGAGAATAGTATTATAAGAGCTGTCAGTAACCAAAAATGTCTCATACCTTTTCTATAACGGAGAAACTTCCCGAAACGTATATCAGGAGGTAAAAAAGAGCTTTTAACTTTGCTTCTTTATTTTTTATAGGTTCGTGTCACATATGTTACAACTCCAATCCGTGTTTCGTGCTATCTTTGCAGAAAAAATAGATTATGGAACAATTACATGCTCATGAAGTCCTTCACATGATGGAAGGCAACAGTTATTCGGAATCATCATTAAAAGAGGCAATCATCCAGAAATTCGGTGAGCATCAACATTTCTATACTTGCTCGGCAGAAGATATGGATGCGGATAAATTGATAGAGTTTCTGAAAGCGAAAGGTAAGTTTATGCCTGCTGACGATGGATTTACGGTGGATATAACGAAGGTTTGCAGTCATTGATGCTGATAACTTTAGTTCACAGTGGTATGAAATAGGTACGCGGATAAAGCGGACCTGTTTCATTATTACACCAGAAAGGACGGAAACCAGTCAACTTTCCCTCAAAATGGAAAAAATAGAATCCGTCTCTCTTTTTGTAAAATAATGGAAAAATCTTATATTCTCTGCTTACAGGAAGTTAAGAGTTTGTGAACAAGAAGTTAACTCCTTGTCGACAAACTTTTAACTTCTTGCTGACAGAAAACGGAATTCTTATACTTTTCTGATAATCAATAATTAAGCATCGACTTTGAAGTGCCGTTTTGTAATTATAGTTGCCCATGTATTTTGCATGCCCCTTCCACTTTGCATGTCTTTTTACTTTACGCTTCTTTCTGCTTTACATACTCTTTAACTAGCTCTTACATAGTACTTTCTTTAGCTTCGGATGCTTTACTTTTGTGTGCCTACAGATGTGGTTTATGTGCTTCACAATTGTGAGTGTGCTGCTTCACTAATGTGAAGCTCCTGAACCACATATGTGGACATACCGAAATATCGTTTGTCAGTGGAAGAAATATAGGTTGTAAACAGAAGAAACATAGGCGGTTAGTGAAAGAAATGTAGGCCGGTTGACGCAAGATTGTGATGTACTGAACGGATAAAGGCGTATACCAAGTAAAAAAATGGCATACCCTCCATACTTTTCCTCATAAAACGGCATGAAAATAGCTGGTTACCAAACAGCCATTTTAAGCATCTTACATGATGTATTTGACAGATTATAAGCGATATATATTCATTTTACTTGGTGCAAGCAAATTTGCCTACACTTTATTTCTATTTGCTGCCACCACCGCTCTAACCCCGATGAACAAGGAGATACAAGACATGAGTGCAAGCGTGTAGGGAAAGGTGTGAATAAACTTTTTGTAACGGGGCTTTATGTATGCAACAAAAAAGATTTGAATACACATCTACAATAAAACAATTTGTACCTTTGTAGCCGAATACAATATTGAAACTATGGGAATTGTAATAGGAATAGACGTTGGCGGAAGTACTACAAAAATTGTTGGAATCAACGGAGAACAGATACAGTCACCGATGTTTATCACTGCGACTGATCCGGTTACTTCTTTGTTCGGGGCTTTCGGGAAGTATATTTATGATAATGGTATTCAGCTTTCGGATATAGAGCAAGTGATGCTGACAGGTGTGGGTAGTGCATTTGTAGATAGTCCGTTGTATGGTTTACCCACGGATAAGGTCGATGAGTTTATAGCCAATGGGTTGGGTGCACGTCATGCCACGGATATTGACCAGCTGATCGTGGTAAGCATGGGAACGGGCACTTCTTTCGTAAGAATCAACGGAGAAAAGATAGATCATATTGGTGGTATGGCAATTGGTGGAGGTACTTTGCAGGGACTTTCCCGCTTGTTGCTGAAGACGCATGATTTCAGGCAGATTGCAGCAATTGCCGAGAAAGGCGACATTACCCGTGTAAACTTGCAGATTGGAGATATTTGCAATCGTCCTTTGCCGGATCTTCCGGTGCATGCTACTGCTTCGCTGTTCGGAAAAGCGGATAGTAACGCTTCGCAGGAAGATATTGCAAAAGGGATTATTTATATGGTGCTGCAAACGATAGGTGGTGCAGCTGTGTTGTCTGCGCTGAATGGTCCTATCAAAGATTTCGTCTTGATTGGTAATCTTACTAAATTTCCGCAGTGCCAGGAGGTTTTTCCGAATATGGAAAAGATATATGGGGTGCACTTCCATATTCCACCCTATGCGGAGTATAGGACGGCGATAGGGGCGGCACTGGCATATTTATCTAAGCATTAGCAGCCACTTCCATACAGGGATCACTTCTATTCTTGAATGATTATCCATTTGCAGCACACTTTCCTCATCGAAAGTGATAACGAGAAACCGTTTGCAAGGCAATACCTTGGACAGTTTTATTAATGCATCCGTTTCCCGTTCCCTGGTTTCCAAGTCTTTTATACTATATGATACCTGTATGGCCCATTCTTTTTCCGGAATATAGAAATCGACTTCTATCCCTTTATTATAAAAGAATACGGCATCTTCTTTCCCGAATTGGCGAATCAGGCTGATTGCTACCAGATTTTCAAGCAAAGATGTATTTCCGTCTATCAGGAATAAATTGAGTATTCCATTATCTGTGAAATAATATTTGCTGTTGCTTTCTTTTTCAGCCAGTTTAGCGGCAATATTATTGATGCGTTGAAGAAGCCAGGCCGACTCTGCATATTCAACGTATTTTATGGCAGAAGTTGTGCTGAGTTTGCTGCCCGTAGTGGATACTATATTGGCTATACGGTTGAAAGATATAGGTTGTTTTATGCTTTCCGCCAGTTTTTTAATCATAATCTTCAGCCCGAAAGTGTTCGTTATGGCATTTCTGGCAGCGATATCTCCTAAATATATCTTTTGATATACGCTGGTGAGATAGTTCCTTTTTGCTGCAAGAAGTGCACCTTCGGGGAAACCGCCATTATGGAAGTAGTCAATAAAACGGTTCATTACGGCAGCTCTGGATTCTGTACCCAATAGAGACAGCTCGTCATAAGCCGTGTGGTGGACTTCCAGAAATTCCGGGAAACTGTAAGGATATACATTGATTGTAATATACCTGCCTCCTAATGTCGTTTGTATGTCACTACTAAGCATTTTGGCATTGCTTCCGGTGATGTATACCTTATATTTTTCATCCGCTAAGCGTCGGGCAAACTTTTCCCAGCCTTCTATATTTTGTATTTCGTCGAGGAAAAGTATAGGCCTCTTTCCATACATTTCGAGGTGAGCTTCAATGATGAGGTTGAGCTCGGAAACTTGCAATCCGTCTAAGCGTTCATCTTCGAAGTTGATATATAGCATACTGTCCCATCCAACGCCTTCAGTGAGTAATTGCTGGATGCGTTGATAGATCAAGAAAGATTTTCCGGCGCGCCTGATGCCTATAAGTACATAATTACCGAAATCTTCAAAATGAAAGTCTCTCTTGAAGACCTCGTAACGCTGAACCTCTTTCTGATTGTCCAGCATGACTGATTTTAATAGTTGCTTATCCATACTGTTTAATCTGCTGGATAAAAAGCAAGGTGGTTTATCCAATCTTTTGGATGAAACGGTGGTGTTTTTATCCAATCGTTTGGACAAAGATACTTAAAATCCTTTTAGGAAGCAATAAAGCAGTCTAAAGTTTATGCTTATGTTTCAGAAAAATACGGTGAAAAGCTTGACTTCGGCTTTTGTATGTAGTATATTTGTATCCGTAATCTTAACTCATATTCAATTTTAAATTAGCATAAGAGGAGGAGCATTGCTTCTCTTCATTTCTGTATCCTCCCTTTTCATGCTTCCTGAATACCACACTCCAAATACTCCCGATGCCACACCTCAGTTTCCCGAATGCCACACCTCGGCAGGTGAAATGCCACAGGTTTCACCCACTAACATGTGGCATTTGGAGGATTAAAGTGTGGCATTTGTCTTGTTTACATGTGGCAAATGCATCGTCTGTTTGTGGCAAGCGCATCATCTGTTCCGTAAGTGTGCCAGCAATGCAGTCGGCTATCTAAATTCGCTTAGAGGAGTTAATAATATGTAAATCTGCTCTTGACAACAATTCGGTTTTCAAGTTCGCAACGGTTCCTCTTCCAACAGCCATTTCCAAACAGGAATCACATGAATAGAGACACCGCTTTCGTGAGTAATAATCCGTTCTTCATCCCGTGTGATAATACACATATTATCCATTGGAAAAACACGGTTTAGCTTGATGAGGCCTTCCACTTCTCGCCGACAGGTTGTTTCATCCATCAGAGAGTAGCTGACTTGAATAGCCGTTTTTGCTTCCGGTATGATGAAATCCACTTCTATGTTTTGGTTGTAGAAGTAGAGCTGGGCACCGTATCTCTTATATAAATGAATAGCGACGATGTTTTCTAAAAGAGAAGTATTGCCATCAAGCAAAAAGATACTCAGTAAGCCATTGTCTATAAAATAATGCTTCATGTTTGAATTGCGCTCGGCAAATTTGGCGGCATAATTCTCTATAGGGAATATGAGGCAGGATTCTTTTAAATAACGGATGAACTCGATGACGGTTGCTTTGCTTATTTTTATGCCAATAGAACTGATTAAGTTAGCCAATCGTGTATATGAAACAGGTTGCTTGACATTCTCGGCCAACCTTCGCACCAGTAATCCCAAAGCTTCTTCGTTTCGAACTTTGTTTCGCACAATTAAATCGCTGAAGAATATTTTACTGTAAATGTCATTCAGCCAGACTCTTTTAGCTATGACATCGGTTAATTCAGGAAAGCCCCCATACAGGAAGTAGTCATTGAAGGCCTTGCTTACTTCGGCAGCTTGTTTGCCATACATCCAGTTCTTGGATAAAATGATATCCCGGGCATTCAGATATTCAGCAAAGGAATAAGGATAGACATCTTTATTCCAGAAACGTCCCCCCAATGTAGTGGCAATTTCCCGGCTCAGCATTTTGGCATTGCTACCGGTGATGTAAATGTTATACTTCTGGTTTGCCAGGCGTCGGGCAAAGTGTTCCCAACCTTCGATATTCTGTATCTCATCAAAGAAAAGTAAAGGACGCAAATCAAACAGGCTATGATATGCTTGCAGGATTAGGTCTAAATCATCCGCTGTCATTTGTCGGAGGCGCTCATCGTCAAAATTGATATAAACAATTTCATTGATGTTATGCTCTTCGCGTAGTAGTTGCTGGATGCGCTGATAAAGTAAATAGGATTTTCCGGCTTGTCGGATACCTACGAATACGTAGTTCCCCTTCTGCTCAAAAAAGAACGGACGTTCTGTTAGAGAAATTTCATTCACGAACTCCTGACCCTCTATGATGATTCTGCGGATTACTTCTCTTTCTACCATAAGAACATGAATTATGTAAGAATTGATGGCAAATATAATACTTTTGTTTTGTATGCAGAACGAATTTTATGCTTTTTTGTTTCCTATACAAAACACCTTAGGCTATACTACCGATTGTTCTATACCGTTCGGATGTAAAAATACCTAGAAATTTCAGATGGAACTTTTTGCTCTTCAAGAAAATACTCCTATCTTTGCGCCCGAATTTATGAGCTAATATAATGTCTCACTCAATTAATTATTAAACAACTTATTTTATTTAATGGAAAACTTAAAAAATGTAGCGCCTGTTGAAGACTTCAACTGGGATGCTTATGAAAATGGCGAAACCTTCGGTGGTGCCAGCCACGAAGAGTTGGAAAAGGCTTACGACAGTACGCTTAACAAAGTTAACGACCGTGAGGTAGTTGACGGAACTGTAATCGCAATGAACAAACGTGAAGTTGTTGTGAACATCGGTTACAAATCAGACGGTATCATTCCTCTGAATGAATTCCGCTACAATCCTGACTTGAAGATCGGTGATACTGTAGAAGTATACATCGAAAACCAGGAAGACAAAAAAGGACAGTTGGTTCTGTCTCACCGTAAAGCTCGCGCTACTCGCTCTTGGGATCGTGTGAACGCTGCTTTGGAAAACGAAGAAATTATCAAGGGTTACATCAAGTGCCGCACAAAGGGTGGTATGATCGTAGACGTATTCGGTATCGAAGCTTTCTTGCCGGGTTCTCAGATCGACGTGAAACCTATCCGCGACTACGATGTATTCGTTGGCAAAACTATGGAATTCAAGGTTGTTAAGATCAACCAGGAATTCAAGAACGTGGTTGTTTCTCACAAGGCTCTTATCGAAGCTGAACTGGAACAACAGAAGAAAGAAATTATCGGTAAACTCGAAAAAGGACAAGTTCTTGAGGGTACCGTTAAGAATATCACATCTTATGGTGTATTCATCGACCTGGGTGGCGTAGACGGCTTGATTCACATCACTGACCTGTCTTGGGGCCGCGTAAGCGATCCGAAGGAAGTGGTTGAACTCGACCAGAAGCTCAACGTTGTTATCCTTGATTTCGACGATGAGAAGAAGCGTATCGCTCTCGGTCTGAAGCAACTCACTCCGCATCCTTGGGATGCTCTTAGCGCTGAACTGAAAGTGGGTGACAAGGTGAAGGGTAAAGTAGTGGTTATGGCTGACTACGGTGCATTCATCGAAATCGCTCCGGGCGTTGAAGGTTTGATCCACGTATCTGAAATGTCTTGGTCACAACACTTGCGTTCTGCACAAGACTTCATGAAGGTAGGTGACGAAGTGGAAGCAGTAGTTCTGACTCTGGACCGCGAAGAACGTAAGATGTCTTTGGGTATCAAACAACTGAAGCAAGATCCTTGGGAAACTATCGAAGAGAAGTATCCTGTAGGTTCTAAGCACACTGCTAAAGTTCGTAACTTCACTAACTTCGGTGTATTCGTTGAAATCGAAGAAGGTGTTGACGGCTTGATCCACATCTCTGACTTGTCTTGGACTAAGAAGGTTAAACATCCTTCTGAATTCACTCAGATCGGTGCAGACATCGAAGTTCAGGTACTGGAAATCGACAAAGAAAACCGTCGCTTGAGCCTTGGCCACAAGCAACTCGAAGAAAACCCCTGGGATGTATTCGAAACAGTATTCACTGTAGGTTCTGTACACGAAGGTACTATCATCGAAATGCTGGATAAGGGTGCTGTTGTTGCTCTGCCTTATGGCGTAGAAGGTTTCGCTACTCCGAAACACCTCGTTAAGGAAGATGGTTCTCAGGCTCAGATGGATGAGAAACTGTCATTCAAGGTTATCGAGTTCAACAAAGATGCTAAGCGTATCATCCTTTCTCACAGCCGTATCTTCGAAGATGCTGCAAAGGCAGAAGAAAGAGCTGAAAAGAAGGCTGCTGGTAAGAAGCCGGCTGGCAATAAGAGAGAAGACGCTCCGGCTATTCAAAACCAGGCTGCTTCTACTACTCTGGGCGACATCGACGCTCTGGCTGCTTTGAAAGAGCAAATGGAAGCTGGAAAGAAGTAATCACTTCTATAGATAGATAAAGACGAGAGGGCACTTACTTGAAAGTGTCCTCTCTTTTTTTTATATTTGGGTAGAATCTTGGGGAATAAAGTGTGCTTTTTTATTTTATGATTATCTTTGCAGAATAGTGGTTGAATGTGGTGGCTCTGAATCTACCGCGTTCTGAATGGTATAAATAATTAAATGTAGATTTACTATGCGAAACATTATTAAGAATTTGGGAAGCATTATGTTGCTGATCTGTTTGTCTCTCATCTTGCTGACCGGATGCAGTCGGAAGTCTCAACTGAAATTAGCAATAGAAATGGCTAATAAGCAGTGTCCTATGAGTATAGGAACGACAGGCGAAATATCGAGTATTACTTTTGATGGAACGGATGTGATATACAGTCTGTTGATGAATGAAGACTATCTGGACTTGGATGCCTTGGGGAAGAATACCGATGCAATGAAGTCTGCTGTAATGGTTATGTTCAAGAATCCGAAAGGGGAAATAAAGTCAATGCTGAAAATGGTGGTGGATACTAAATCCGGTATTAGATTAATATATAAAGGAAAGTCTACCGGCAAAGAAGTGGAATGTAGACTGGACACTGAAGAACTGAAACGCATCTTGAACCAGAAGGGAACGGAAAAAGAGAGTGAGCGGCAGAAGTTGGAAGAACTGGTGAATGTTACCAATGTGTCATGTCCGATGACGATAGATGAGGCTACCATTCTTAATAAGTTAACGATAGAGGCGGATAAAGTGGTATACAATTATACGATTGATGAAGAAAAAGTAGCAATGGCTGCTTTAAAGAGTAATGAGGAGCAGATGAAACAGAATATAAAGGGGGCTTTGAATGTATCCGAACCTTCCTTAAAAATGTTCCTGGAAGCATGTGTGAAGGATAATAAAGGGATAGCATACCGATATGTAGGTGATACCTCTGGTGAAAATATAGAATACCTTTTTACTGTTGTTGAACTAAAAGAGCTTCTGTCCAAATAAATAAGGATTGTTCAGAATGTATTGCTAATGGAAAAGTTTGAATTACATATACTGGGCTGCGGTTCTGCGCTGCCTACTACCCGTCATTTTGCCACTTCGCAAGTGGTGAATGTGCGTGACAAACTTTATATGATAGACTGCGGAGAAGGATCGCAATTGCAATTCCGCAAGTCCCGACTGAAGTTTTCCCGCTTGAATCATATTTTTATTTCTCATCTGCATGGAGATCATTGCTTTGGTTTGTTGGGATTGATATCTACGCTCAATCTGCTGGGGCGTACGGCTGAGTTGCATATTCATTCACCGAAAGGATTGGAAACCCTATTGGCTCCGATGCTAAGTTTCTTTTGCCGGCAAATGACGTATAAGGTTCTTTTCCATGAGTTTGAGACGAAAGAACCCGGAATGATCTATGAAGACCGTTCTCTGACAGTGACTACCATTCCATTGCGTCATCGTATGCCTTGTTGTGGCTTTCTGTTTGCAGAGAAGCAGCGGCCCAATCATATCATTCGGGAGATGGTCGACTTTTATGAAGTGCCGGTATATGAGTTGAATAGGATAAAGAATGGAGAAGACTATGTGACTCCGGAAGGTAAAATCATTTCCAATTCTTTACTGACACGTCCGTCTGATCTACCGCGTAGTTATGCCTATTGTTCGGATACCATCTATATGCCTGAGATTGCAGAACAGATAAAAGGAGTAGATTTGCTATTCCATGAGGCCACTTTTGCAAATGCAGACTTGCCTCGTGCCAAAGAAACTTTTCATACTACTGCTGCTCAGGCGGGAGAGATAGCCAAGGCGGCAGGAGTGAAGAAATTGGTGATCGGGCATTTTTCTGCCCGCTATGAAGATGAGAATGTTTTGCTTAAAGAAACTTCGGATGTTTTCCCCGAAACAGTGCTGGCTAAGGAAACGCTGTGTTTGGAGGTATAAATGATAATCACTAACAAATTATCATTTAACCGTCTGTTTTTTGTTTTATCGAACCGAATGCCGTATATTTGTACGGAATAATCTGAAAACATAGGCTTATAGATGAGAAAGTTACTCTACTGTTTTTTCTTTTTGTTGACTTTTTCGTCGCAGTCCGTGGCATGGGCGCAGGACGGTCGGAAGCAGGAAACGGCTCAGAAAGAGCAGCCGTCTTCTACTATTGTGCTGACTGTTTCGGCAGAAAACCGGGTACGTGTGCAGAATGCAGAACCCGGCTCCCAGATGGAAGTCTACAATATTGTAGGCGTGAAACTTACCACGATACGCATTGACTCTACGGATGTCACCGTTCAGGTGAATTTGCCTAAAGGTTATTACATCTTTAAGATTGGGAATGTCGTGCGGAAAGTGGTAATCAAATAAACGAAACGGAATAGATACTTATGAATCCTTCCTATAATGAACGCGAAGTGTTGGAGCTTCTACAAGATGAAAGTACACAAAAGCGAGGGTTTGAGTTGATTGTTGCGCAATATAGCGAACAATTATACTGGCAGATCCGTCGTATGGTGCTTTTGCATGAAGATGCCAATGACTTACTTCAGAACACGTTCATTAAGGCATGGACCAATATCGATTATTTCCGTGGAGATGCGAAGCTTTCTACCTGGCTCTATCGCATCGCTTTGAATGAATGTTTGACTTTCCTAAATAAACAACGCGCTGTAACTACTGTTTCTATCGATGATGAAGATGCTTCTGTACTTCAGAAGCTGGAAAGCGATCCCTATTTCTCCGGTGACCGGGCACAGAAGTCGCTACAGAAAGCACTGCTTACACTGCCGGAAAAACAACGTATGGTATTCAACTTAAAGTATTACCAGGAAATGAAATACGAGGAGATGTCCGACATCTTCGGCACATCTGTCGGCGCTCTGAAAGCCTCTTATCATCATGCCGTGAAAAAAATCGAGAAGTTTTTGGAGGGAGAGGTTTAAACCTTTACCCCAAAACATAGTCTAACCTAACAGAGAGGAAAAAAGCTTATGAAAGAAGAAGATAACATATTGAAGAAGGTAGGGAAGGAAAATGTTTTCCGAGTTCCTGACGGATACTTTGAGAATCTTACTTCAGAGGTGATGAGCCGGCTTCCCGAAAAGGAAACACCTGCAATTATTAAGAGAGAACCTACGAAGTGGGAGAGAATAAAGCCATGGGTATATATGACTGCCATGTTTGCCGGCGCAGCATTGATTATCCGCGTTGCTTCTACTGACCGTACACCTGTTAACAACCGGATGGCGATGGACGAACCTGAAACCGAAGTTGTTTCTGATGAATATATCAGTGCTGTGCTGGATAATTCTATGCTGGATGATTATTCGCTGTATGTCTATCTCACAGACGCCGGTGCAGAGTGATGTGAGTAACAACTTAACTGTATGAGAAGAAAATGAAAAAGCTGATTGTTTTGTTTATTGTGATGTGCAGTTTCATCCCCTTGTCATGGGCTATGGACGGATGTAATCAACATTTGTCTCCTGACGAATTCCGCGCCAAGCAGAAAGCGTATATCACTGAGAAAGCCGGATTGACTAAGGAAGAAGCCGCTAAATTCTTTCCTGTTTATTTTGAATTACAGGACCGCAAAAAGCAACTGAATGACGAAGCATGGAACTTACTTCGAAAAGGAAGGGATGAAAAGACGACCGAAGCGCAATATAATGAGATTTTAGAAGGCGTATATGATGCCCGTATTGCTACCAACCGTCTGGAGAAAACTTACTATGAGAAGTTTAAGAAGATACTTTCGAACAAAAAGATATATTTAGTACAGCGTGCTGAAATGCGTTTTAACCGTGAGTTGCTGAAGGGGATGCATCATAAAGGTGGAGAACCTCAAAAACCGCAAGGAAAGAAAAAATAAAATAGGCATAAAAGGGAAGAAGTTGACAAGGGGACAAGGGCCATGCGGTATGATAATGCAAGCCCCTTGTCCCCTTGTTCTTTTGTTAATTTACCCTTTTCCCCCTTGTCAACTTCTTTCCTTGTCAACTTCTCTCTCCAGCTTTTTAGCTTCGTTCCAGATGGCGTCCATCTCCTCCAGAGTCATATCATGCAGGTTTTTGCCTTCCTTGATGGTATGTGCTTCCAGATAATTAAAACGGTTGATAAACTTCTGGTTGGTGCGTTCTAATGCATTATCCGGATTGATCTTGTAGAGGCGTGCGGCATTGATGAGGCTGAATAGTACATCCCCGAATTCGGCTTCTGCCTTGTCCTTATCCATGTTGGCCACTTCTGCCTGAAACTCCTGGATTTCCTCTTTTACCTTATCCCACACTTGTTCCCGTTCTTCCCAGTCGAAGCCGACGTTGCGGGCTTTGTCCTGAATACGGTAAGCTTTGATGAGTGAAGGAAGGGCGGCAGGAACACCACTCAACACACTCTTGTTTCCACCTTTCTCTCTTAACTTCAGTTGTTCCCAGTTTTCGGAAACTTGTCCGGCAGTATCGGCTTTTACGTCACCGAACACATGGGGATGGCGGAAGATTAATTTCTCGCAAAGGTGATCGCATACATCTTTCATGTCAAAATCGCCTTTCTCGGAACCTATCTTTGCGTAGAAAGCTACGTGTAGCAAGACGTCTCCCAGCTCTTTGCAGATATCATTTTTATCGTCACGTATCAGGGCGTCACAAAGTTCATAAGTTTCTTCAATGGTGTTGGGACGCAGACTTTCGTTAGTCTGCTTGCGGTCCCAGGGACATTTCTCGCGGAGTTCGTCGAGTATGTCCAGGAAGCGTCCGAAGGCTTCCATCTGTTCTTTTCTTGTATGTAACATATCTTTATAGGGTTATTTATTGCAATGTGTATAATAGGATATAAGCAATCCGACTACTTCGGAGTAGTTCTTGCGGCCACTTTGTATCTTGTTTCCTTTCAGGTACAGGTCGTATATCCAGTCTTGTATATCTCCGATGAGTGGACTGTATTTTTCCGTCCAGTATTCCTGATTACTTTTAGCCAGTTCAATGATTTCAGGGCGTATCCGGTTGAAGAGCTCTTTGTATTCTTCTTCATCCATCAGTCGGCGGGCATTGACAAGTACATGTCCCAGCACTGAAAAGTATCCGCAGAAACGGATACCTCGCGCTTGCGAACGGGTACAGACCTGATAAGCGTAGAAGTTAGCTTCCGCCTCGCTGGAGATGCCCAATAAATGTGCCAGTTCATGCGCATACGTGGCAGGATACTGTGAAGGGAGCAGATCTCCATTCAAGGTAAATTCGCAGAAGAAAGGTCCCATGCTACCGGTGACGCCCACCATGGAAATCAGCGGAGTGAAAAGCATTGTCTTCACCCGTGGTGACTTATGGAAAGGATGATGTACACCCAGCGTATCACTGATCTGATTGTATCCGCGAACAGTTTCCCGGCGGATAAGGTCCTTATTGATGGTAGTTACATCTACATACGATCCATTCAATTTGTCAACGTAATCATCAACAAAGTTCCGGAAGTTTTCGGGAGTATATGCAGTGTAAGGAATCTCTGTTCGCTGGTAGAAATTGGGCTGTGAATAATTAAGTCCCCAAGCCAGATAGAACCAGACGTATATCCATAACAGATATTCAATATCATTCAGCAAGATGCGTTTCCACTTTTTCTTCTGAAAGCGGCGGGCATAGGCAGGGTAGAGGAGTACGCCCGCAATGCTGAGGGCTATGAATAAGTCGCCTATGGCAAAGGGAATGAGGCGGGAGAAAGACGAAAGAATATAAGCTATGACAGGATATACGCTGTGTGCATATATTCTTCCCATAGCCGGAATGAGCTGTGTGGCCCAGACTACTAACAAGAGTGTGCATAGCACGATATAACGAATCTTCAGCTTATATTTCATCGCAAATTTATTTGAAAGGCAAAAATATACATTTATTAAATGTCACGTAGGAAATTAGCTTTATATTTGCAAAAAAACTATTAATAAGCAACTTAAGTAACGACATTAGACACTGTAATTATGACTGATCAAAATGACATTGAACGCTATTGCCGTAATTGCGTTTCACGCGATTTCGTGAATGGCAGAGGACTGGTTTGCAAGCGTACCGGGGCTATTCCTGCATTTGTAGGTGAATGTGAAAGCTATCAGAAAGATGAAGAGCTGGAGAAAATGGCTCCCACTCCTAAGCCTGAAGATTATTCGGGATATGTAGACAGGGAGAAACTGTTGGCTGAGGAGAATTTACCGAAAGCTGTATTGTTCGGAGTGCTGGCATGCATTGCAGGTGCTGTGGCTTGGGCTTTGATCTCTATTTCTACCGGATACCAGATGGGATATATGGCCATTGGTGTCGGTTTCCTGGTAGGATTTGCGATGCGCCAGGGGAAAGGAATACGCCCTATATTCGGCATTATTGGTGCTGCTTTGGCGTTGATAAGCTGTGTGATGGGAGATTTCTTCTCTATCGTAGGTCTGGTGGCCAAAGAATATGAAGTCTCTTTTATGGACGTCCTTTTCGATGCCAGTTATGGTGAAGTGATGTCTGTGGTAATAGAAAATATGGCTTCCATGACAATCGTATTTTATGGAATTGCTCTTTATGAAGGTTATAAATTGTCGTTCTCTGCACAGAAAGCGCCGGAGGGTGGCAAGATTTGAATTTAATTTAGTAATTTTGCGCCCGTTATTCGCGATAAAATAAATTATATACAGATTTAAAAGATATGGAATTAGCAAGTAAGTACAACCCTGCTGACGTAGAGGGAAAGTGGTACCAGTATTGGTTGGACCACAAATTATTCAGTTCAAAACCCGATGGTCGTGAGCCTTACACCATCGTCATTCCGCCCCCTAACGTCACCGGCGTGCTCCACATGGGACACATGCTTAATAATACCATTCAAGATATTCTGGTACGCCGTGCCCGTATGGAAGGTAAAAATGCCTGCTGGGTACCGGGTACTGACCACGCTTCTATCGCTACGGAAGCGAAGGTAGTAAATAAGCTGGCTGCACAAGGTATCAAGAAGACGGATCTTACCCGTGACGAATTCCTGAAGCATGCCTGGGAGTGGACAGATGAACATGGTGGCATCATCCTGAAGCAGTTGCGTAAACTCGGTGCTTCCTGTGATTGGGACCGCACCGCTTTCACTATGGATGAAAAGCGTAGCGAAAGTGTATTGAAAGTATTTGTAGACCTTTACAATAAGGGACTGATTTACCGTGGTGTACGTATGGTAAACTGGGACCCGAAGGCTTTGACTGCCCTTTCTGATGAAGAAGTTATCTACAAGGAAGAGCATGGCAAACTGTATTATCTGCGCTATAAAGTGGAAGGTGATGCGGAAGGACGCTATGCTGTGGTAGCTACTACCCGTCCTGAAACGATCATGGGTGATACCGCTATGTGTATCAATCCGAACGACCCGAAGAATGAATGGCTGAAAGGTAAGAAAGTAATCGTTCCTTTGGTAAATCGTGTGATTCCGGTAATCGAAGATGATTATGTAGATATTGAGTTCGGTACAGGTTGCCTGAAAGTAACTCCTGCGCATGATGTGAACGACTATATGCTGGGTGAAAAGTATAACTTGCCAAGCATCGATATCTTCAACGATAATGGTACATTGAGCGAGGCTGCCGGTCTTTATATCGGTATGGATCGCTTTGATGTTCGTAAACAGATTGAGAAAGACCTGGATGCTGCCGGCCTGTTGGATAAGGTGGAAGCCTATACCAATAAGGTAGGGTATTCCGAGCGTACCAACGTGGTTATAGAGCCGAAGCTTTCTATGCAGTGGTTCCTCAAGATGCAGCATTTTGCAGATATGGCATTGCCTCCTGTAATGAATGACGAACTGAAATTCTACCCTGCCAAGTATAAGAATACCTATCGCTACTGGATGGAGAACATCAAGGACTGGTGTATCAGCCGTCAGTTGTGGTGGGGACATCGCATTCCGGCATACTTCCTTCCGGAAGGTGGATATGTGGTAGCAGCTACTGAAGAAGAAGCTCTGAAACTGGCAAAAGAGAAGACCGGCAATCCGGCCCTGACTATGGAAGATCTTCGTCAGGATGAAGATTGTCTGGATACTTGGTTCTCTTCCTGGTTGTGGCCCATCTCTTTGTTTGATGGTATCAACAATCCGGGTAATGAGGAAATCGATTATTACTATCCGACAAGTGACCTGGTAACCGGTCCGGATATCATTTTCTTCTGGGTAGCCCGCATGATTATGGCAGGTTATGAATATGAAGGAAAGATGCCGTTCAAGAATGTGTACTTTACGGGTATCGTTCGCGATAAGTTGGGACGCAAGATGTCCAAGTCCCTTGGTAATTCTCCCGACCCGTTGGAACTGATTGAGAAGTTTGGTGCCGATGGTGTGCGTATGGGTATGATGCTTGCAGCTCCTGCCGGAAATGACATCTTGTTCGATGACGCTCTTTGCGAACAGGGACGTAACTTCTGTAACAAGATATGGAATGCTTACCGCTTGGTAAGTGGCTGGACAATTGATGATAACCAGCCTATTCCCGAAGCGGCTAAGCTGGCGATATCCTGGTTTGAATCCAAACAGAATGAAGTTACAGCCGAGGTAGCGGATTTATTCAGTAAATATCGCCTGAGTGAAGCTCTTATGGCTGTCTATAAATTGTTCTGGGATGAATTCTCTTCTTGGTTCCTTGAAATCATTAAGCCGGCTTACGGACAAGGCATTCACAGTACGGTTCGTAATGCCGCGATTTGCTATTTTGATAATTTGCTTCGTCTGCTTCACCCGTTCATGCCATTCATTACCGAAGAGCTCTGGCAACAGATGTATGAGCGTGAGGAGGGTGAGAGCATCATGGTATGTCCTTTGAGTATGGATACTCATGTAGACAGCGAGATGATTCAGCAATTCGAAGTGGTGAAGGAAGTTATCAGTAACGTTCGTTCCATTCGTTTGCAGAAAAACATAGCTCAGAAGGAAACACTGGAATTGCAGGTGGTTGGTGAGAATCCGGTTGATGCATTCAACTTGGTTATCATGAAGATGTGTAATCTCTCGGCAATTGATGTGGTAGATACTAAAACCGAAGGTGCTGCTTCATTCATGGTAGGAACTACGGAATATGCCGTACCTCTGGGGAATATGATTGATGTAGAAGCTGAAATAGCCCGTATGGAAGCAGAATTGAAACACAAAGAAGGTTTCCTGCAAGGCGTTATGAAGAAGCTGAGCAATGAGAAGTTTGTGAATAATGCTCCTGCCGCTGTCCTTGAACTGGAACGTAAGAAACAGGCGGATGCGGAAAGTATTATCAACTCTCTGAAAGAGAGTATTGCTGCGCTGAAGAAATGATTTATTTAAGTAGGTGAGCATAATTAGTTTATATGATGGTAAATGATAATTTAGCGGCGAGGGAATGGGTACGCGGACTACGCGGATAAGGCGGACGAACGCGGACTTTAATCTTTTAGACGCGGATGACACGGATGACGCGGATTTTTAAAGCTGCGCTATACATACCGGCATATCACACCGAAGGAAAAAAGAATCCGCGTCATCCGTGTCATCCGTGTCTGAAAGATTACTTGCACGCCGAAGGAGAACCTTGCTCCAGCGCTACGCTGGTAAATTATCATTTATAGAACAAGTTAATTTTGCATGAGTACTTATCCCTAATTACTTATCCCTAAAAAATAGCCCTTGCAATATCCGATTACTGCAAGGGCTAATTTATTTTTTATAAATCAAATGCTATTACTTTTCCAGCAGTTCTTTCAGAAAAGAATCCAACTCTTCATCCAGACCTTTCAGCAATTCTTCGTTCACAAGCAACGTATCATCATCCATCAGCAGTAACTCTGCAATTGTCTCCTTTTCATCATCCACTAATACGAAAGAGTAAGGTTTCAGAATCGTCAGTTTTTCAAAGTCACCTCCGTTCTTCATGTTGTGGAGTAAGGTAGAAAGAATACGTTCTACATTTTCGTAGAAATCATCTCCGTCATAAGTCATCCATTCCTCGATAGAGACACAAGCCAGATATTCGTCTTCGTCATCAAAGATGGACAATTCGCCGGAATTCTGGTTGGCTTGCAGATGGATGTCGGTCACAATGGTTTGCTCACAGCCGCAAGTGTATTTGGCGACTGCCTGTTTAATGGCCTTTTCAAGGAGTGATAATGATGCTTGGCTCAGTTTCATAATAGATATTCTTTCTTAATGGACGTTCAAAGGTATAAAAAAAATAATTACCTCTGCATCATTTCTCTAAAAATCATTTTTAAATCTTTCCATTTGGGCGTTCAGTCGGGTCATTCCCTCCTTTCGCTCCTGCAATTCGTTCAGGTAGCGGGTTATTGCGAAGTAATTGGGGATATCCATGAGGTCTACGCCTTCCTGAGTTTTCTTCTCGTCTATTTTGTCTACATCGTATGCTACTTTCTGCGCTTTCAAGGCCCATTCTTCTGCTGTATGAATGCTGTCCTGCATTTCGTATCCTAAGGCAATGTTATAGGCGGCATACATTTTCTGCTTTCCTTTTTTCTTTTTCTCATAGGTTTGCTTCCAGAGTTCAATGGCCTTGTCCCAGTTATCTTCGCGGACAAAGACCGCGGCATCACGCATGTTTACGGAACCGCCTGTAAAGAGATAGCGGGAAGCAGTTTTCCAATGTGGCAGCATATGGCTCACGGGGATAGTGCCGGCAAATTCGGAAGCCTCTCTCAGCATCTCTTTTTCACTGATGAGTCCTGCGCCTGCCTGTGCCATACTGGGAGCTGCATGATCCCAGAAGATGCTGTCGCTGGCATTGACTGTCACCATCGGACCGTTGCGTTGGGGCAGATACACCTTTACGGTAGGATATACTTTCAGGTCAAGCGTACCTGCATATACTCCCCATTCCGGTAAATATTCGATTTTACGGATGGAGCGCATCTGTACGTTCTCCAAGGCTATCAGGAAGTCCGCATCCAGACTTTGGGTGAGCTTTTCCACTTCCTCTTTGCTAAGGGTGCTTTCGCGCGGAATCATATCATGGGCACGCAAGGCAGAGTCGCAAATAATCACTTCATCGAAATAATTCTCGTTGGCAAGTGCCTCCGCCAGTGATTCCGTGGCGATTTTGCCATCCCCATTGAAATACTTTGTCTTGCGTGCTATCTCTGTCTCATCTTTTTTCTTCTCATCGTTTTCCTCCAGAATCAGCTTGTTATCCGGGATAGGAGGCATATTATTTACCACAGCTACGCGCCTGAGGGCGGACGGAAAGCTGACTTCTGCCGGCAACATATAGTCGATGGAGAGTTGCTCTATGCTTTGGCAACCGCTGAACAGCAGAACACAGCACACCAATAGTGAGTACGAATATTTAGTCATAAGCTTATTCTTTATCTAGGAATAACAAAAATACACTTTTGTATGGATATAGAAAAGCCTCCAACAGTTTTTAACCGTTGAAGGCTTTTATTAGTGATTAGTGATTAGCGATAAGTGGTTAGCATACTAATCACTAATCACTTATCACTAACCACTTATTACATATTTTTCCCGTGGCAATTCTTGTACTTCTTGCCACTTCCGCAAGGACAAGGATCATTACGTCCTACCGTCTTTTCCGCACGAATCGGTTCACGCTTCACTTGTTCGCGCGTGTCCTGTTGGGCAGCAGCCTGTTGGTTCGGATCGCTCAGATCTTGTTTCTGTTCGCGGTATTTGCTCATATCCTGCTTCTGTTCGGGAGCGGCCTGCTGAATTTCCTGCGGTTCCTGTACCGGGATTTGTCCGCGCATCAGGATAGAAACAGTCTGGTTATTGATCTTATCCACCATTGTATCGAACAGGTTTACAGACTCCAGCTTATAAATCAATAACGGGTCTTTCTGTTCGTAGCTTGCGTTCTGTACAGAGTGCTTCAGTTCATCCAGTTCACGGAGGTTCTCTTTCCATGCTTCGTCGATAACGTGCAGCAGGATAGACTTTTCAAACGCTTTTACCACTTCCTTACATTCGCTGTCGTAAGCGGCTTTCAGGCTGCAAGAGATGTTGTACATGCGTTTACCGTCCGTGATGGGGATCAGGATATTCTCGTACATGTGTCCTTGGGTTTCGTATACCTGCTTGATTACCGGATAAGCAACCTGTGCCATGCGGTCCGTCTTGCGCTTGAACTGTTCCATTGCCACATTGAAGGCTGCTTCAGCAAGCTTTTCCTTCTTTTCGTTACGGAACTGTTCTTCGTTGAAAGGCACTTCCATGGCAAGAGTCTGCAAGAAGTCCATTTTGCAGTTTTCGTAATCGGGAGCTTCAACGGCTGCGGCAACACGGTCCCAGATCATATTTACGATATCCATTCCGATACGTTCACCCATCAGGGCGTGGCGACGCTTGGTATAGACCACCGTACGTTGCTTATTCATCACGTCATCGTATTCCAGCAAACGCTTACGGATACCGAAGTTGTTTTCTTCCACCTTCTTCTGTGCACGCTCAATGGAGTTGGAGATCATCTTGTGCTCAATCATTTCACCTTCCTTGAAGCCGAGACGGTCCATTACACCGGCGATGCGGTCGGAAGAGAACAGACGCATCAGGTCGTCTTCCAGTGACACGAAGAATACGGAAGAACCCGGGTCACCCTGACGTCCGGCACGTCCGCGCAACTGGCGGTCTACACGACGGGATTCATGGCGTTCGGTACCGATGATGGCCAAACCGCCCGCAGCTTTTACTTCCGGGCTCAGCTTGATGTCCGTACCACGACCGGCCATGTTGGTAGCGATGGTCACTGTTCCTTTCAAACCGGCTTTGGCTACGATGTCTGCTTCCTTCTGGTGCAACTTGGCATTCAATACGCTGTGCTCGATCTTGCGCATGGTCAACATCTTGCTCAGCATTTCGGAGATTTCTACGGATGTGGTACCCACCAGGACAGGGCGTCCGGCTTGTACCAACTGTTCGATTTCTTCGATGACTGCTTTATATTTCTCGCGTTTCGTCTTGTAAACGCGGTCGTTCATGTCTTTACGGGCGATGGGGCGGTTGGTGGGGATCACCACTACATCCAGTTTGTAGATGTCCCAAAGTTCGCCTGCTTCCGTTTCGGCAGTACCGGTCATACCCGAGAGTTTGTGGTACATACGGAAGTAATTCTGCAACGTAATGGTGGCGAATGTCTGTGTGGCGGCTTCCACTTTTACGTTTTCCTTGGCTTCGATGGCCTGGTGCAGACCGTCGGAATAGCGGCGGCCTTCCATGATACGGCCTGTCTGCTCGTCCACAATCTTCACTTGACCGTCGATCACAACGTATTCGTCATCTTTCTCGAACATGGTGTAAGCCTTCAGCAACTGGTTGATGGTGTGTACACGTTCGGACTTGATGGCATAGTTGGTCATCAGTTCATCTTTCTTGGCCAGGCGTTGCTCGTCCGTCAGACTGGTTTCGTTTTCCAGTTCGGAAAGCTGTGCGGCGATGTCGGGCAATACGAAGAGGGTAGGATCTTCCGAGTTACCGGTGATCAGGTCCACACCTTTATCTGTCAGGTCTACACTGTTCAGCTTTTCTTCGATGACGAAGTACAACGGGTCGGTAGCTTCGTGCATACGCTTGTTGTTCTGCTCCATGTAGATCTCTTCGGTCTTCAGCATACCTGCCTTGATACCTTGTTCACTCAGATATTTAATCAATGCCTTGTTCTTGGGCAGTGCCTTGTGGCTGCGGAACAAAGCAAGGAAACCTTCTTCCTGATCTTTCTTGTCGCTGGAAGCAATCAGGCGCTTGGCATCGGCAAGATATTGGGTAGCCAGTTTCTTCTGTGCTTCCACCAGACGTTCTACGAGCGGACGCAATTGCTCGAACAACTGGTCCTCACCTTTGGGGACGGGACCGGAAATAATCAACGGAGTACGGGCATCGTCAATCAATACGGAGTCCACCTCATCGACGATGGCATAGTTGTGCTGGCGTTGTACGAGGTCTTTGGGGCTGATGGCCATATTATCACGCAAGTAGTCGAAACCGAATTCGTTGTTCGTACCGAAGGTGATGTCTGCCAGATAAGCCTGACGGCGTGCGTCGGAGTTGGGCTGATGTCTGTCGATGCAGTCCACACTTAAACCGTGGAACATATAGAGCGGGCCCATCCATTCGGAGTCACGTTTGGCCAGATAGTCGTTTACGGTCACCACATGTACACCGTTTCCGGTCAGTGCGTTGAGGAATACGGGGAGGGTAGCCACCAATGTCTTACCTTCACCCGTTGCCATTTCGGCAATCTTACCTTTATGCAATACGACGCCACCGAACAACTGTACATCGTAGTGTACCATGTTCCAGACAATTTCCGTACCGCCGGCTTGCCAGTGGTTTTGCCAGATGGCTTTGTCGCCTTCAATGCGTACGAAGTCTTTCGTGGCAGCCAGGTGACGGTCGAATTCGGTAGCCGTCACTACGATTTCCTCATTTTCGGATAAGCGTTTGGCAGTTTCTTTCACAATAGAGAAAGCTACCGGCAGTACTTCTTCAAGAGCTTTTTCGTAAGTTTCCAGTATATCCTTTTCTATCTTATCTATCTGTGCGAAAACTTCTTCACGGTTTTCCAGTTCGATTTCTTCGATACCAGCTTTGAGTTCTTCCACCTTGGCGCGTTGGTCGGCGGCAGAATTGCGGATATATTCTTTCAGTTCTTCTGTCTTGGCGCGTAAGGCGTCGTTATCGAGTTGGGCAACTTCCGGGTAAGCGGCTTTGATCTTGTCCACCCACGGCTGAATTTCTTTCATGTCGCGTGTGGATTTGTTGCCGAAAATCGAGCTTAAAAATTCATTAAATCCCATTTTATATCTATTTTTATTATTATTTACTAAGTTGATTGAGTGCGCAAAGTTACTGATTTTTATACAGATTACACATTTTTGCGCTGTTTATTTGATGTAGACTTTCACCACAGAGGGCACAGAGTTTCACTGAGTTTTCTTTCTTCAATTAATGAAGGAAGTCTATTGGCCATTAGAGGTATAAAAACTCTGTGAAACTCTGTGTGCTCTGTGGTGAGTAAACCTCAGAAATTCAGTGGAGTCTCTGTGCAAGCATTCGGAGCGCGGATGCGCATCACACTTGACAGGGTGGGGGCTACGCGGGTAATATTGACGGGAACCCGGATCGTTTCGGGCTTCACTCCACCGCCCAGGAAGATGAGCGGAGCAGGAACATTGGCATGACGTACCACGCGGTTATCGGTGGCATTTTCTTCCACGATAGTCCAGCCGGGCAATACGTCTATCAGTAAGTCGCCCGAACGTTTGCGATGAAAGCTGTTCCGGGCAAGTTCTATCTGGGGCGACCAGGGGCCCAGCAGCAGGCGGTGGGCTGAATACGCCTCGTTCACTCCGCTGAATTGTATCAGGAAGTCGGCGGACTTGTCTTGAATTTCCGCCAGATTCAGCTGCTTGTTCTCTATTAATTTATGGTTGAGATAAATTTGCTGGTTGTGATAAGTCTCTACGTACTGTCCTTCGCCATACGTGGCCATGAGATACATGTTCAGCAGGGTAGCGCAGCGGTTCAGGTAGAATTCTCCGCCGGGGATGCGGTACAGGCCGAGATCGGGAGCTTCCGGATCGGCATAGCCCGTAGAGGTGATGCAGAAGACGACGTTGTGCAGACCTACTTTGCGGTCGATGAGGTCGAGCAGTGCGGCAATGCTGCGGTCGAGGCGTACATACGTGTCCTGCATTTCCATGGCACATTCCTGCGTACTTTTATGGTTGTAGTTTCCGGCGTAATAGGTCAGTGCCAGCAGGTCGGGTATCTCATCTTTGGCGATGGTGCTCTTTTCCAGAAGTTCTTCTGTCAGCAGGTTCACTTCGTCGTTGATGAACGGGCTGGTGAGCAGTCGGCGGAATTTATTGCGTCGTTCGCTGTCGAACTTATATTTGAAGGGCTGGTCCCGCCATTCGGGCAGGAATGTATATTTGTTGATGGGGTGTGCTGGTTCCCATACCATGTCGCGGATGCGGAAGTCGGGTGATTTCCGTTCGTTGTACTGGCTTACCCACCACGGGAACTCGCTGTAATATGTAGTGCTGCACCATTTGCCTGTGTTCTCATTCAGCCAGAAAGCACCGTTTCCGGTATGTCCGGCAGCCAGTACGGCCGCGTCGCGCGAGGGGGCGATGGCATACACCAGGCCTTTGTTGCGGGTGGCTACTTTCAGTTCGTCGGCAATGGTAGAGGTCAGTAATTGGGAGGGAGAAGAGTTTTCGTCGGTGAAGTTGCCCATAAATGCGCCGTCGTCCACGCAATTCACGGGGCGCAGGGTGCTTGCATCCATCCAGTACTGGGATATGATGCCGTTCATCGAAGGCGTCGTGCCGCTGTAGATGGCAGCGATGGCAGAAGCGCGGTCTGTTCCGTTGAAAGGGAATTCGGTCTGGTAGAACACTTTCCCTTCGCGCATCAGTCTTTTGAAACCTTTCTCTCCGTAGAGGGTTGAGAATGCTTCCATATAGTCGGTGCGCAGTTGGTCAATCGTCAGCGTAACCACTAATTTAGGTGTGGCAGGCAACGGTTGTGCTTGCAGACCGGTGAAAGTAAGTGCGAGTATGGAAGTAATCAGTCCCTTTTTCATTTATCTCTTTTTCAATGTCAAAATAAGATTGCTTGCTGAACGTACCAGCAAACAAAGTGCCAAAGGTAATACAGCTAAGTCAATTCTTTGCGGTATTATCGCCCAAAGCAGTATAAAAAGTGTTAAAACAGCGCAATTCGTCCTCATGTACCAGCTTTTCTGCCGTTTTCTCACCTTATTTATCATCCACGGGAGGCAAAATAAGTGCAGGGGATGGAATACGAACAGCAGGTAATTGGGGCTTACTGCGGGGTGTTGGGAGAACAGGGCGAGGAAGGCGAGGATGCACCCGGCTATTCCGGCACAGAAGAACAGGATTAGGTCGAGTCCCCAGAGGGTTTTCCCGCGGCGGATGCCGTAGATGGTAGCGGCTGCCACCAGCACAAACAGCAGCAGGGCCGATTGCATCGGGGTGATTCCTCCGGAGCGGTGGTCGGCATCAGTCAGTCCGGTTACCACTATTTTCTCTTCGGAGGATACGAGGGGACGTGCCTGGCCTTCGTTGTCTACAATCCGGGCTGTGTTGAAGAAGTCCTGCACATAGAAGGGGACGAACATCATCAGTCGTCGGTTGATGGGTTGGTCGGCTTTGCTGCCCATGCACAGGTCCATGCCGAAGCGTGACCATGGATGACCTTCACTATATTTATGCAGCAAATCGCGGAAAGTGACTCCCGTGTCGGTATCGGTCATATTGTCAGCATACTGCAAGGTGCCGTCGATGGCGGCCTCTATCTGGTCGCGCGGACGGGTGGCGCAGTTGTCGTAGAAGAAGTTATAGCGATATATGCGGTTTTCGGGCCGGTAGTTTTCCTGAAGCAGGTTGAAGAGGTGTTCTTTTTCTGCTTGGGTGAGGTTCAGGGTCTGTTGCCAGACGTCCCGTCCCAGGTAGTTGTACTCGGAGGCGAAGTGCTCGTAATTGGTTACGCCTAGTTGATAGTCCGTCTCTCCCAGGGCGAAGCGGAAGATGAAGTTGGGGGCGTTGAAATTGAACATGCCGTAGTTGAAGACGGCGTCAATGCCCCGGGTGAAGTTTTCGTAACGGATGGCGGTATGGCCAAACAGGGAATAGATTTCCCCGCCCGAGGCGCAGGTCAGCAGGCTGATGCGGATGGAGTCGGGGGTAGCTTCTTGCGGCGTTTGCGGCTGGGCGGAGGCCGTGGACGGGCAGAGGAGGCGGAGGAGGAAATATATGAGAATGAGTAAGTTTCTTTTCATGCTGCAAAGTTATAAACTGGAAAATTCTGAATAGGTGAGAATTTGTATTGTAGTTTCCATATTCTTCTGCTTTTTAGTTTTCACAAAAGTACATTTTTTTAAGTTAGGGCGCAATGAAAAGATAGTTAATTATGCGAATCAGGGGGTGAGTTTGATTTATAACGGAAAAGAAAAGAACAAAAGTGATTAGTGTTTGGTGATAAGTGATTAGCGCCATTTGGTATATTATTTTTTAGACGCGGATGACACGGATAACGCGGATTTAAAAGGCTGCGCTATAAAAGTGGATAAAAAAAGATCCGCGTTATCCGTGTCATCCGCGTCTAAAAGATTATTTATCATTTAGTTCATAAAACTACAGATATGAATCAATTCAATTCCTGATTCGCATTAATTATCAATTTGAAAATAGACAAGAAATAAAACAAGCAATGTTCCGGCGATAAAGAAGCAATCTTATGATAGACAGCATTGCTTCTTATCTTCCGGAACATTGCTTCTGATCAGGGCGCTTCGAGAAAATCTATCAATAATTGCACTTGGCGCTTGCTGAAGGTCTGGTCATTTTTTCCTTCACGGCCGCCGTAGAGCTGGCGGTGCAGTTCGGGATTGACGGCGATCCACTTCCGCAGTTTTTTCAGTGCGGCTTCGGCCGAGAGGCAGGGGAAATAGAGCTGTGCGAACTCAGTCTTCAGGTATGCCTTGATTTCAAATTTATCTTCGGGAGTCTCTTTTTTATCTTCGGGAATCCTTTTCGTTTTTTCTGTTGTTTCCATGTTCTATGAATTTTAAGAATTTGTTGTTTTGAAGTTTTTAGTCTGAATTATTCGTGGAGGCTTATCGGGAAGTCCGGAACAATTGCAGACTAAGGTAGAATATTTACATAATGCAGCCATTTCCGGCCGCTTTTTTTGCCTGTGTCAGTGACAAAATGGTGACAGTGACACCTATACACCTATTTTGTGCTCTTTGTGTTGCACTTCTTATAGTTATCTCCTTCTTTTATAATAAGTTGGGCTTTGACGGCTTTTTGTATCCAGCGTTTTCCGGTTCGTGCGCAGGCTCCATTTTCCTGTACGGCCCGGACGAAATCCATGTAGGTAAAAACTCTTGGCATGGATGCAAGGGTGTCCTCAAGCTGGTGGAACTTGTGCATGCTCACGGGCGGCAGACTGGTGTCGGGCAGCGAGGTGCTGAGCAGAAGACTGTGTTCGAGCAGCGTGTGGGCGATGTCCATGGCTGTCCGGAAATCATCGTCCGTGCAGCAGTATTCCTTCGCGTAAGCGTAGTCGGTGTATTTCCGGAAAATGGTGAGAATGGCTGCCAGGCGCATGGCAAGCAGTCCGTTGCGGTAAACGATACCGCTTGAAGATTCGCGTCCTTCCAGCAGGGTGCGTCTCAGCAGGAGGCTGAAGTGGGCGGTATGTTGTTGCCACTGTTGGGGACTGAAGGTGACGAGGGTGGGCGACTGGAGCAGCAGCTTGTGCATTTCAAACAGTTCGCTTCCCAACCCGTAGAAGTAGCTGTGCAGGTCCACTTCCCCTTCCTGGGGTGCGCACGATTCCCACAACTGGCTTTGCTGGCGGGTGTAGATGCCGAAGCGGCTGTAGAGTCCCACTTCGAGCGAACGGAAGAAGTTGCGGAACTGTTCCTGCGTACCGGCGATGCTCAGTGCCAGGTGGGGGTGGCGAACAACGATGGGGTCGCCGTCTATCTTGTAAGAAGAGGAGACTTCTTCGTGATGGGCCGCCTTACAGAGGATGTCTTCGTATTTGCCGCAATCTTGTCCCAGCGAGGAGACCAGGGTGTTGATTTCGGTAGTAGTCATGCAGCAACCTATTTCGCCGGCAGCGGCAAGGCTCTGTATGAGCCGGCTCTTACTGGTGGTGGCTGAGATTTTGAGGTATTGCGCCTGGGGCTCTTCCGGTTTCAGGTCGAGGTTGGGCAGGCGTTTGGCGTGCCGGGCCTGCTGCTGTTCCTGCTCCCAGGCCAGTAGTTTCTGATCGTATTCCTTTTTCTGTTCGCGGCGCAGCCGGTCGTAGAACTCCTGCGTGGCGTCCAGCAGTATGGATGTGAACCCCAGCGCACCTTTTCCGGCTCCTGCGGGTGCTACGACGGCAAGATAGAAATGGGGCGAAAGCAGTGACTTCTTATAGAAGAAACTGACGTGGGGAAAGAGGGCGCTACAACTGTTCATGCTGCCCAGCAGCATGAGGTCGCGTTCGCGCTTGTCGGTGGCATGCGTGCAGCAGCGTTTCAGAAATTCGGGCAGGCGGGTGTAAACTTCCTCGGGGATGTATGGGGAAGCGGCCCGTAATTCGTTGTTTTTTTCTAACACTTCTTCGGGTGATTCCTCCTCGTTTGCAACCGAAAAAGGTGCATAGGTGTCACTGTCACCGAAATGGCACCGATTCGTCTCTTTTTCTTCCTTTTTCTTCTGAATAATGAACTGATAACCAGATACTACACGTTTTTGTATATCTTGCATCGTAAAATCGGTAGCGGCGTAATGCTGCGCGAAAAGTTCGGTGAGCTTTTTTGTTTCCTCCTGCGAAAATCCTTTACTTGCTGCCGCACGTCCCAACTTCAGGGCAAGGTCGTTCCGACTACCCCGGATGAAGGGGTTGCGGTGTTCGAATTCATCGAGGAAGTTGGCTATGAAGCCATTTTCCGATGGGGCGTTACCCGGGGCGATTGTTGCTTTCGTTTCTGCCTCTGTTACTTTCGTTACGCTTTCCGCAGGCATTTCGAAGGCGATTGCACCGGGATTGTAGTAGGCTTCGGGATGCCAGGAGTAGAAACAGGGCTGCGTCAGTATCTTGCATTTATCATCGTACGGGTGACCTACGTGTGCGCTGACCGCTCTGCCTACGGCTGCATAAAGCTGTTCGTAATTTTTCTGCACGTCTTCGGGACGGACGTGTATCAGCATTTTGTTTCCTTCTTCGGAGATGCTGATAAAGGAGGCGGCAACAAAGGGGAGCGATTGGGAGAGGAGGAAGATTTCCCGGGTGCGTCCGTTGCTGTGGTCGAGGTCGATGCAGAGCAGTTCGCTGTGTTGTTGCAGGTCTTTTACGGCGTGTCCGTTGCTGCATACGCCTGCGGGGATGATGCACGGCATACCGTCTTTCAGTTTTTGTGCTTCGGCTTCATGTCCGGGCAGGGCTTTCAGGCGACGGTAGTCCTGCACTACTTGCCTGAAGCGGTCGCTGCGTACCGTGTCAATAAAATCGTGGATGCTGATGGTGTGTGGTGCTTTGCTCCGCACGCTTGGGAATTCGGAAACCAGGGGTTCCCGATTTACTGTATTTTCCATATCTGTTTATGTTTTACAGTCGTGCATTGGCACTATTGCCTTTACACGCCTCGAAGGTATGGAAAACATTTTTTTAGATACTTTGCGCTTTTGTACACTTGCCTTTTTTAATGTTTTGATTATCAGTACGGAGGAACGGTTGAAGTGTACAAAATGCTTTTTTGGATAAATTTAACAGCTACAAGATACAACTGCTTTTAAGTAACGCTTAAAAAATAGGTTGGTACATAAGAAAGTGAGGCGAGTAAGTTTATAAATGATAATTTATCGGCGAGGGAATGGGTACGCGGACTACGCGGATAAGGCGGACGAACGCGGACTTTAATCTTTTAGACGCGGATGACACGGATGACGCGGATTTTTAAAGCTGCGCTATACATACCGGCATATCACACCGAAGGAAAAAAGAATCCGCGTCATCCGTGTCATCCGTGTCTGAAAGATTACTTGCACGCCGAAGGAGAACCTTGCTCCAGCGCTACGCTGGTAAATTATCATTTATGTACCAACTTGTTTTTAAGCGTTACCCAATTCTTTTCCTGCTTTTTTCTTTTTTGCAATCAGCGACGAACTTGTCTATTTCTTTGCTGAGTTGCTTCAGTTCCCTGCATGCCTGGTCGCTTAGTTCGTGTTCCCTGTTCAATTTTTCCGGGTATTCTTTTATTTGTCTGATGGCTTGCAGTTCGGCTTTACCGGTTGTCTCGCAGTGTTTGTAAAGGATGTCTTCCTGTGTGTCAGTAGTTAGCTGGCTGTTCTTTTTAAACTCATGGTTATGTGTATTTAAAATATTTGATTCTGCAAAGGTAAATAGATTTATGCAGGTTGGGGAATAATCCGGGGTAAAAGTAAAAATAAATAAGGTAAAGTACGGATAAGTTCGACCCGGTACGTCCCGGTACATCCCGTTTCGTCCTTTCGTTTTTGGTCTCTGAAGTACCTTTGTTGTGTCCTCAAAGTGGGGATCCTACGGAAGGTTTCGGGTAAGACGTCGCCTTGTATCAGTTTCCGTTCGAAACTATTTTCTTCTTTTTTAAACTCAAAAAAATTATGTCAGTAACATTTAAGAAAGTATTACGTAAAGACCCTTTCCATAAAGATGGTACGGGTAAATACTACCCTCAATTAATCGTTTGGGGAAAATCGGCGACACTGGAAAGTATTGCTGTTCAGATGAAAGAATCCAGTTCGCTCACTCTGGGTGATATACAGAGTGTGATAACCAACTTCGTTGGTGCTATGCGTCGTGAGCTTTTCAATGGCCGTTCGGTAAACATCGACAACTTCGGTGTATTCAGCCTTTCGGCTACTACCGAAGGTTCGGAGAAGAAGGACGACTGTCAATCTACCAAGATCAGATCCGTCCGTATCAACTTCCGTGCTTCCAGCAGTATTCGTCCGCAGGTGGCTGCCACGCGTGCCGAAGACCGTATGGACTTCGTGGATCTGGAGTCGCAGTTGAAGGCTGCCGGCAGTGGTTCGGGCAGTGGCGAAGGTGGCGGCAACGAAGGCGGTGACGGAGGATTGGACGAGAATCCGCTGGGATAGGCTCTGAAACCGTAGTCTTCGGAAATTAAAAATTAAACACTTATCACTAAGTTACATGAGAACAATCGATCACATCGTTATTCACTGTTCCGCCACACGCGAAGACCGTTCGCTGACTGTGGCCGAACTGGAGGAAAATCACCGTTGCCGTGGCTTCCGCGGTATCGGCTATCACTACTACATCCGTAAGGATGGCACGGTAATCAATACCCGTGCTTTGGAACTTGTCGGGGCGCATGCCAAGGGCCATAATTCTCACTCGATAGGCATCTGCTATGAGGGCGGTCTGGATGTCCGGGGGCGTGCCAAAGATACCCGTACACCTGAACAACGCTCTGCGCTCCGGCTGCTTGTGCATCAACTCCTGAAACGCTTTCGGAACAATGTCCGTATCTGCGGGCATCGTGACCTCAGTCCGGACCTGAACGGTGACGGAGTGATAGAGCCGGAAGAATGGATTAAGGAGTGTCCGTGCTTCGAAGTGAGCAGGGAACTGTGATTTCCACTCTGTGACAATCATTTTTTTTAATTGCGTGGAAAGGAGGTGTGGAATTATGGCAATCAAGAAATCTCTTTGGAGAATGATCTTGAAAGTAGCTGTCGCGGTGGTAACGGCGATAGCGGGTGTGCTGGGCGTAAATGCGATGACCTTGTAATGCGCTCTGATAATGACTTCTAATTTTCTGTAAACCGGCAATCCGGATGCTGGTTTGCAGAAAACGATATTAAACTACAAACAATAATGGATATGAAAAATATATATCGAATTATACTTATTATTATACTATGCACCGGTGTATTGCCGGTATGTGCACAAAGCAATTATTATGCTGCGATGCCTGATGTGACACCGCCTTCACCTACTTCCCGTGTATTTCAGAAGTTTCTGGGCTATCCCATTTCTCATGCGACGGGAACCATTGACATTAGTATCCCCCTATATACTGTGGAAGCTTACGGCTTGTCTCTCCCCTTGACTTTGAAGTATCATTCTTCGGGGGTAAGAGTGCAGGATCCTGTCGGTGTGGTGGGACGTAACTGGGCTTTGTTTCCGGGATTTAAGATATCACGGACGATTATGGGCAAACCGGATGAGGTGTATCCGGTGGCAGATGTCAGCGGAAATCTGACACGCGATGACTATATCTATATGTCTTCTCCTTATTCAAATGATTGTGATTGTTGGAATGAGCGCGGACATATTTATCCGTGTATGGACGGCCAGTATGATGTCTTTCAAATAAATATGCCTGGTATGGACGCTTCGTTCATATTACAACGTGTAAACGGGGTGGATGTAGTGAAACAGATATCGGATACTCCTTTAAAGATAACTCCTAAGTTGGATAATTCTACCAACTTTATCAGTACACGACTCTATGGTTTTGAAATTCTGGATGACAAAGGTATACGGTATGCCTTCGGGGAGAAGAATCCTGTACATGGTTTATCTAGTCCACAAAAATATGTTGAATATCAGCCTTATGGTTCTTGCTTTTGCGGTTGGATGCTTCGTGAAATCATTTTCCCCGGTAATGAAAAAATCTCGTTCACATACCAATCGGTAAGAGAAGATGTCCCAACTTTCAATCATACCTTATCGGTATTAGACAATGGGAAATCGATGTGGCTGGCTGGCTGTTTTCATAACGATATGATAGATAGCTCCACTGGCTCTGACAGTTCTTTTTGGCGTATACTTGGAGGTGATGGATACCAGATAAATGAAGGAAGAGACTCCCCTTATTCTTATATAAACAGGTCGTTGGTTCCTGATAGTATTATTATTCCAAACGGTTTGATTGATTTAAACTATTCAGAAGGTAAGTTGGCTTCTTTGAACGTGAAACAATCGTCAGGTATACAAGTGAGAAATGTACAGTTTACTTATGATACAACAACGGGTAACCTGCTGAAGAAAGTGAATATCAACGGTGAGGGCAATTATCTGTTTACCTACAAAAATGAAAGTTCTTTTAGTTATTTGCGTTCCGGTTTCGATTGGTGGGGTTTTTATAATGAAGCGGATTTCGGGGATGCTGACCTTCCCAATATAAATCTTGAAATACGGAAGACCACGGGTTCGTTGAATGTTCCTGTCAACCGAACTATCGGTAATCGTGCCAACAGGAAGCCTAATGCTGCGTATATGGACACATATTCATTGACAGAGATGCTCAGTCCGACAAAGGGAAAATTGAAAATTAGTTATGAACCACACCGCTTTACGGTAAAAAGAAAAGAGGAAATAGGTGGAGGGTTACGTGTGAAATCTACTGAGTTGTATGATCCGGTGTCAGGTAAGACAATCGTAAAAAACTATACTTATGAAGATGCGCATTTTATAGGTACGGATTATCCTGATGAGAAAAGTCTGATAACTACCAGATATATATGTCCTCTTGATGATGGTGGTTGCAGAGTACGCCAACGTACGCTTTCTGTATTTTCCGGTTTTCCAAATGTTCGGGGAAATACAAATCCTGTATGGTATGGCAAGATTACTGAAGTTGCCTCCGATTGGAAAAAAGTCTATCAATATGATTTTCGACCGGATGAATATGATAATGTTATTTTTGATGATTTATCCCCTGATTATTCATTGAATAATGAGTGTTTGCTTTCTGCAATGAATAGAATGTTATATCCGATTCCTTGGTTATTATCAGAAAACTTCTATAGGAAATCGGGAAATATTTATGAGAAAGTGCAATCGTTGACCAATATGTATGAGAAGTCTGAGATGAAAATGCCGGCAGCTATAGTAACCCCTTATCAATTCGGACTGAATGGCTACTCGAGCTGTCAGTTTATGGAAAAGCTGATAGCTTGCCCTAGTTATAATTATTGTGATGTATATGGATCTCCGGTAAAGTCTTTTCCGTATTATATAGCTACAGGCTATCATCGCTTGAAGTCCACTTGTAAAACCACTTATCAATCGAGTGACAGTATTGTTGAGAAGTCTGTTTTTGTCTATGATACGGAGCGTCCGTACAATATAATAAGTAAATCATCTTTGTGTAGCGGAGGTGCGGAGCAGGTGGAGAGAACCTATTACAGTAATAACACTATACCGGATAAAGAATCTCTGACAACATCCCAGCGAAGTGCCATTCAGCTATTGACTTCGCGAAATTATCTGACCACGCCTGTACAGCAGACTATGGAGAAAAAGGATAAACGGCTATACAGTGTATTGAGAGGATATAGCAGTAGCTTGTCTTCCGGGATGGTGGTGGAAGATCAGTATTACTGTAAAGGTACGGATAAGTACGAAAAACGAATCAGTTATAATAAATATGATATTTATGGTAACCCTGTATATATCAATAAGGATGGTGCTGAGAAGGTTGTATATTTGTGGGGATACAAGGGGCAATACCTGCTGGCTGAAATCAAGGGGGCAACTTACGAAGAAGTTAAAAAAGCGCTAACGATGGATCCAGCTTCCATGTCGTCGTGCATACTTCCTTCTATGCCTCTGTATCTGAATATGATAGATAATTTGTATAAAGCTTTGCCTTCTGCCCTGATTACCTCCTATACTTACCATCCCTTGATTGGGGCAAGTGGCATAATTTCTCCCAATAAAGCCAAAACGACTTTTGAATATAACAGCGATAGTCAGTTGATTCGCATAAAGGATACGGAAGGAAAGACAATGGAGGAATATCAATATCATTTCCGGCCATAAATGCAGTATGATCATATAAAAATAGTATTATGAAACGATTATATATTTTGATTTCATTTCTTTGCCTGATAGGTGCAGCTACAGCGCAAAATAGTAACCAGAATTATGTGGTTACGCGTACTATGCTGAATGAAAGCAGTAGTTCTTACTTAGATGTAGTGAAATATTATGATGGTTTGGGACGTTTGTGCCAAACCGTGCATAATCAGGTGACTCCACAGAAAAATAATCTGCTGGATCTTTCGGAGTATGATGAATCGGGGCGGGACGTTAAAGACTGGCTGCCCGTATATTCATCCTCTGCTTATTTGTCTGCGTCTGCTTTTTCCTCGACTGCTTCCGGTAATTATGGCTCAACGGCCCGTCCTTTCAATCAGTCGGTGTACGAGGCTTCTCCGTCCGATCGGCTTGTGGCGCAATATGGCCCGGGAGCGAAGTGGAGTGACAAACCGATGACCACTGATTATATGCTGAATGGCTCCTCTGAGGCATTAAGCTGTGTACACTATTCGGTAAATGGTAGCACCTTAGTGAATGGGGGAAGTTATGCCACCGGTGAATTGTATGTGGTCCGTACACAGGATGAAAACGGCAACACGGCCTCTCAATTTACGGATAAGCAAGGACATACCGTATTGGTTAGTCAGTTGAATGGAACTGTACGTCATGATACTTATTATGTGTATGATGACTATGACAATCTTTGCTATGTGCTGCCACCTGCAATGGATGGTAATATTTCTACGGCCAGTCTAAATCTTTATGCCTACCAGTATAAATATGACAGGCGCAATCGTTGTGTTTGGAAGAAGTTGCCCGGTGCGGATGCTGTGTCATACGTTTATGATTTGAATGATCGTCTTGTTTTTTCCCAGGACGGAAATCAGAAAAGTCGGGGAAAATGGATGTTCTATTTGTATGATGACTTAAGCCGCCTGGTTGTGCAAGGGGAATGTGCTAATACGAATACTTCTACAGCGTCCGCTCGTTCTGTTGCCTGTACTCGCGTCAATACGGCTACGGGTTTAGGAAACAGCGGATATTCATCCGATTTTGCTTTAACTGCTCCGGTTGTGTATTTGGTGAACTATTATGATAATTATGATTTCCGTACATTGCCGGGTTTTAATAACAGCTTTTTTTCTGCTGAAACAGTGAGTGCTAAAGGTTATTTGTCGGGGAGTGTCATTACTGTTTTAGGAAGTGATACGAAGTTATATTCAGCCAACTATTATGATAAGAAAGGGCGGGTAACAAAGACTGTTTCAAGCAATCTGTTGAGTGGCTATGAAACAACAACTACGATATATACTTTTACCGGTAAACCTGCAAGCGTGAAGCATGTACACATGGCGGCCGGAAAGACTACGCAGATGGAGATATATACCTATACTTATGACCATGCGGAACGACTGACGAAGGTTGAACATTCGTTGAATGGAGTGAAGGTTACGCTTGCTGCCAATACTTATGATGAACTGGGGCGATTGTCGGGCAAGTCATTGCATGGTTCGGCAAGTAATAAGTTGGCGTATGCATATAATATACGTAACTGGATAGAATCGATATCATCAGGTGGATTATTCAATATATCATTGTATTATGGCTATAATGGAAATGTATCCCGTATGGTGTGCCGATGTCCGGGGGATAACAAAACTTATGGATATAACTTCGCTTATGATAATTTGTCACGCCTCACCTCGGCACAAAGTCTGATTGGTGGCGTAATAACTCTGGGCTACGCGACCAACTATAGTTATGACAAGAATGGGAATTTATTGCATTTGCGGCGTGGCGGACAAACCGGATTATCCGGCACTGGAATCATTGATAATTTGTCTTTTACATTAAATGGTAACCAGCTTAAATCCGTCAATGATGACGCTACGGCTACGGCTTCTAACGGCTTCGAATTCAAGGATGGTGCCAAGCTTGCTACAGAATATATGTATGATGCCAATGGCAGCTTAATAAAAGATTTGAATAAGGGAATCGAAATTCAATATAATTTATTAAATTTGCCAAGTCAGGTCAAGTTCTCGGATGGAAGTACCATCACTTATACTTATGGTGCGGATGGAGTAAAGCTTCGCACGGTGCATAAAATAGGAGGTGTTACTACCACTACCGATTACTGCGACAATGTGATCTATGAAAATGGTACGGTTAAACAATTGCTGACCGAAGAAGGATATGTCTCTCTGTCTGATAAGAAATATCACTATTACCTGAAAGATCATCAGGGAAATAATCGGGTGGTAACTGATCAGGCCGGTGGGATGGAGGAAGCCAACTACTATTATCCTTTCGGAGGTGTCTTCTTAAGTAACGGGAATGATGTTCAGGCTTATAAGTATAACGGGAAGGAACTGGATACAAAGAAGGGACTGAACTGGTATGATTATGGGGCGAGAGAGTATGATGCGGTGCTGGGAAGATGGCATGTGATGGATCCTTCTAGTGAAAAATATTATGGAGTGAGCCCTTACACGTATTGTAAGAATAATCCAATTCTCAGGATCGATATTGATGGGAAAGATGACTATGTAGTGAATAAGAATGGTTATGTGTTTTTTTGGAAAAATACAAAATATGAAGATAAGGGAGATCGAGTTTATTATTTTGATGGAGAACATAAACCGAAGCAGGTAAGCGGAAAGCCGATAACTATAATGGATAATAAATTAATGCCTAGAATGGTTGAAAATCAAGGTAAAGAAGGACAAACTACGACTTACGGACAAACCAGCAACATTCATGATGCTGCAAATCTCTTTAAGTTTGCAGCGGATAATAGTGTTGTTGAATGGAAATTGGACGTATATGAGAATGAAAATGATGGGCCGACAGCTATTATTATTACAGACCATAAAGAAGGCTCTGTGGAAAGTGGAAATAATGCAAAAAGAAGGACGGCTGTGAATGGTCGCAAAAAAATAGATATTCATTCTCATCCTGGCGATGAAAGCCAGGGAGCTTCTGCTTCTGATATGAAATATATTAATAGCAGAAATAATGCAGTTTATTTAAAGAGGGACCGAACGTTGCATGATTATAATTCAAAGAAAAGCAATATAACAACTATTCATATAAATACGATCGAAGATTTGCAGAAGTATATACAAGACAGACTAAAAAAATAGCTTGTATGAGAAATGTATTATTAATATTATTACTTATTTCTTTGCCGGGTTGTCAACCCGGCAAAGAATCCCCTGCTCGTTCTACTGCTTTACGGGAAGTTAAGCGTATGATTGATCAAGATTCTTTTCCTGCGAAGTATATCATTATGTATGAGGAACCATCGAATGACATCGGTTCTATCTATATGATAACACCGGCTAACTCTCCATTGGTGGAAGGGAGTTTGGAAAGACCGGAGAAAGTGATAAAGTACAAGGATAGGTATATCTGTTTAATGAATCCTATGGAATCAACTGATATGCCCAAAGAAAAATTGATTGAGATAACGGATTATCCGAATGATACAACAACAGGTCCTGTATATGATGAAATATGGTATATAGGGGTGTCTAAAAATGGGAAGAAACATTCCTTAGTTTCTGCAACATATAAGTCTTACCTCACTTATCGTTATTATTCTTTTCCTCAACTCTTGGAATATACATTCGAAGATTATGATTCGACCCATTTACCACGCTTTATATTGGCTTCATATTCTTTAGTTGTGGATACTTCATATGTTCCCAAAGGAACATTTATTAATCATATCCAACGCATTGATGGAGAAATATATTATTCCAATGTTTTAGATGAGTATTTTAAAGAAAACAAAGATAGTATACATAAGGACTTTTTTGCAGTATTAAATGGAAAAGATACACTTAAACTAAATATTGTAGATACGATAACACAACATCTTTATTTTGAGAGTGCGAATAATGTTGCTTTCTTTAGATCGCTGACAAAGAATCCTTGGGATAAATTATACGATTTGTTTCGTGACTCGACTTTTTACTTTTGTAATGAAAAAGGAACATATACAAGGTGTTCCATTCCGTATAGTGACTTTTTTGGCCTTTTTAGTATAAGAGTTAGTATAAGAGATGGCTCTTATATTGTAGATTGGCTTTATAGAAGGGGGATAAAGCAGAGTCTGAAAGATTTAGACGGTAGCTATAATGAATGGGATGCAAATTGATTTCATTTATAGGATTCAATGATGGTTTTGTTGGTATGATATCCCCTGTCTCTTACTCCGAAATATGGGTAGAGGCAGGGAATATTTATTCTCCTCCCTGTCCTACAATACGGACGGCTTGAACGGCATGAGATGCTACAACGGCAATATCCTTGGACTGAAACGCTACGGGTGCCAAGCTTGCTACTAAATATACGTATGATGCCAATGGCAGCTTAATAAAAGATTTGAATAAGGGAATCGAAATTCAATATAATTTATTAAATTTGCCAAGTCAGGTCAAGTTCTCGGATGGAAGTACCATCACTTATACTTATGGTGCGGATGGAGTAAAGCTTCGCACGGTGCATAAAATAGGAGGTGTTACTACCACTACCGATTACTGCGACAATGTGATCTATGAAAATGGTACGGCTAAACAATTGCTGACCGAAGAAGGATATGTCTCTCTGTCTGATAAGAAATATCACTATTACCTGAAAGATCATCAGGGAAATAATCGGGTGGTAACTGATCAGGCCGGTGGGATGGAAGAAGCCAACTACTATTATCCTTTCGGAGGTGTCTTCTTAAGTAACGGGAATGATGTTCAGGCTTATAAGTATAACGGGAAGGAACTGGATACAAAGAAGGGACTGAACTGGTATGATTATGGGGCGAGAGAGTATGATGCGGTGCTGGGAAGATTTACGACGATGGACCCTTCTTCAGAGAGTTATTATTCTACCAGCCCTTATGCGTATTGTGGCAATAATCCTGTTAATCGTATAGATCCGACCGGTGCAGACTGGTATCGAGTTAAAAGTAGTGAGGAAAAGTGGGAGTATGTTTGGGATTCAGATATTCATTCTCAGTCTGAACTTGATAAATTAAAAAATGATGCAACTTATTTAGGTAAAACTTATATAGATGAAAATAAAACTTACTATAGTTTATTTGGTAGCAAGGTAAATGCAGAAACTTTAGAAGGTAGTATTTATCAACTTATAGATAAAGGCATAATTGCTACGGCAGAATATAACCAAGAGGAACAAGTTTCTTGGGGAGGGGAAGATATTCCTAAGCCTAAGGTAGACTTCTCAATAGAAGAGATAACCGCTTCAAATAGTAAATATCTTGGTATTGACTCTCATCGAAATGAGTACAATATTAGTTATGAAAATAGTGCGAAGGGAGTGTACCGGGTTGTTAACGGTGAGGGCTTAATGAAAGCGTCGATGAGAGATTGGATTGGAGATAGTGATATGCCCAAACATATTGGAGGTTGGCAAAGTGGATCCCGAATGTACCATATTCGTTTTATGAATAAAGGAGGATATGATATTGTTCATTTACAATTCTCTGCTAAGAATGCTAATGCGTTATTGCAAAAATATAATAAATTATTTTCAAGATAGAATGAAGAAGAATGTTATATATCTCGTTTTCTTTTTTTTTACTTTTAGGTTGCGTTAGTTCTCGCCCGGAAAAGGATGTGGCTATCCATGATTTGCAATATGATTTATCTCGGTATATAAAGGATTATTATTGTATATATTTGAAATATCCAACTGTAAATGAACTTTGTGATTTTTGTTGGGATATTGTGAATAGTGCCAATGAATATCGTTTTAGGACATATTGTGAATATCAAAACGAAGAAAGACTTAATATAAATGGGACAGGTGCGGAATATCTTCTTTCTTTTTTGAAAGAAAATCATGATAATATCCTTTTTCAAAAGGAAGGTCAAATATTAGTAATCCTATGGCAGTCGAAGCTTTTGCAGACAGTCCATTTGAATTATTGTGATTTAATCAACGAGTCTTATAATAGATGGAATTTCTTTTCCTTCTTTGATTCATTAGGGAATTATAAAAGGATAGATAATGATGAGGAAGATTTCATTGCTATGAGGAAAAAGGTAAAACAGAAATATCAGTCTGTTGACAATGGGCAGGGTGAAATATTGAAACCTTATTTGATTAGATATGATAGAATTTCTAAATATGCTTTTTTATGCCCTCAGGATTCTGAAATAGCAAGTAAACCATATTTAAAGGATTTCGAGATTTTATTAGATTCATTTCTTTTAAAAAAGAAAATGCAAATGATACAATTTGTATCCTTCATTCCTCCGTTTGATTCTGAACATAAGGATTTTTAATCCGTTATCTAATTTTCCCTGTCTCTGAAAGCGAAATGATTTTAGAGGCAGGGCTTATTTATTGTCCTTTGTTGGAAAATCTCAACTAAATAGTTTATTTGTCCTTACTCGTTTATATGTTTACATTTGTATTCGTTATCCAATAATTTACATAAAAAGATTCCAACAGAGTGCTATTCCCAAGAAAAATAGTATTTTTGGAAGAATTATTGAAAAGGATACCTTTGTATATAACTTTAAAAAGAACCGACTATTATGATGGAAAAAAACACTGGTTATTTTGAAACCATGTACTCACGTCCTGTTATCTCTAGTTCTTCTTTCAAATCAATAATGAAACATAATTCACAAGGGAATATGATATATAGAATAAAAAGATAGCTGTATGAAAAATATAAAATGGTCTCCTATATTAGTTCTATTTCCGTTTATAATAACGTTACATACTTTATGGAGAATATATATTTGTGCATGGACTGCATTTAGCTTTTATGTTATAATAGGATTTATTGCGATAATGCTTATTGTACTTTTATTAGATCGCTTTTTGGTAATGTGTGTAACGGCAAAGATCGTTTGGCTGACTGAAACGCTGGTTATATTATTTGTATTGCTTATATTCTTTAGTAAATGTACATAATGATAGATTCTAAAGTATTACTATTTAGGAAACCCTAATTAGCTAATCATCTGATGGTGATTTGGATTAAAACTCAAGTTCACCAAGTAATATAGACACTAAATTATATTACGAGAATAAGAAAGAAAATAGTAAAATTAAAAAAGTTGAAATGGAACAATTAAACAAGGAGTATAAAATTTATGAATAAAAAATGAGAGGCAAAAAGATGTTTTATTTGGTGATAGTAGATACAAGACAGACTAAAAAAATAGATTGTATGAGAAATGTATTATTAATATTATTACTTATTTCTTTGCCGGGTTGTCAACCCGGCAAAGAATCTCCTGCTCGTTCTACTGCTTTACGGGAAGTTAAGCGGTTGATTGATCAAGATTCTTTTCCTGCGAAGTATATCATTATGTATGAGGAACCATCGAATGACATCGGTTCTATCTATATGATAACACCGGCTAACTCTCCATTGGTGGAAGGGAGTTTGGAAAGACCGGAGAAAGTGATAAAGTACAAGGATAGGTATATCTGCTTAATGAATCCTATGGAATCAACTGATATGCCCAAAAATAAATTGATTGAGATAACGGATTATCCGAATGATACAACAACAGGTCCTGTATATGATGAAATATGGTATATAGGGGTGTCTAAAAATGGGAAGAAACATACCTTGGTCTCTACAATATATAAGTCTTACCTCACTTATTATTATTATTCTTTTCCTCAACTCTTGGAATATGCATTCAAAGATTATGATTCGACCCATTTACCACGTTTTATATTGTCTTCATATTCTTTAGTTGTGGATAGTTCATACATACCCAAAGGGACATTGTATAATCATATCCAACGCATTGATGGAAAAATATATTATTCCAATGTTTTAGATGAGTATTTTAAAGAAAATAAAGATAGTATACGTAAGGACTTTTTTGCAGTATTAAATGGGAAAGATACACTTAAACTAAATATTGTAGATACGATAACACAGCATCTTTTCTTTGAGAGTGCGAATAATGCTGCTTTCTTTAGATCGCTAACAAAAGAATCTTGGGATAAATTATACGATTTGCTTCGCGACTCGACTTTTTATTTTTGTGCTGAAAAAGGCACGCATGTCAGGCACTCCGTTCCGTATAGTGACTATTATTGGCTTTTTAGTATACACGATAATTGTTCTTATAAATATGTAGATGAGGTTTATAGAAGAGGGATAAAGCAGAGCTTGAAGGATTTATACGGTAGTTATGAAGAATGGGATGCAAATTGATTTCATTTATAGGATTCAATGTTGGTTTTGTTGGTATGATATCCCCTGTCTCTTAACTCCGAAATATGGGTAGAGGCAGGGAATATTTATTCTCCTCCCTGTTCTACAATACGGACGGCTTGAACGGCATGAGATGTTACAACGGCAATATCCTTGGACTGAAACGCTACGGGTGTCAAACTTGCTATTGAATATACGTATGATACCAATGGCAGCTTAATAAAAGATTTGAATAAGGGAATCGAAATTCAATATAATTTATTAAATTTGCCAGTTAGGTCAGTTTCTCAGATGGAAGTACCATCACTTATACTTATGGTGCGGATGGAGTAAAGCTTCGCACGGTGCATAAAATAGGAGGTATGACTAATGCAAAAGATATATTTATTATTGAGTATTTTGTTTTTTATTCAGGTAGATTGTTTGGCTCAGTCTTTTCTTCCTGATGAGAGTAATATAATGAGTTATGAAGAAATTCTAAATTTGTATCCTAAGTCATTGACATCTCATCTTCCAGCAAAAATAGATGGAATGAATCTTGAATTTTTACATTTATCTTCTCCTTTGGCAGGGCGGTTTCTAAGCTATATTCATTTGGTGTCACCTTATGACACTAAAAGTGAAAAATTGAAGAATGAGGTCGCTTTAAAAGCAAAGGCTATATATTATTTACGGGACTCTTGTTTAACAATACCTTATGATTACGAGGATATGAAAGTAAATGAATCGGATTCCGTTCGTAACCCCCGGAATACTAGTATGTTGCCAATTCCTAATTTCCGCTCTTGGGATGATGCATTTACTTTGCCATTTTATCAAGAAGCGGTTGTTTATCTCCTTGATGCAGAAAAAGGTTGTTTCCTACCTGCTGATTGTCTTACTATATCTGGAGTAGGATTACCCAAAGGATGGGAACATGGCTATACTAAGGGGGTAGCTTTTTATAAAAACTCTGTTGTTTATTGGCTTGAAGTTTGGTAAATATGTTGAGTAATATGTACTGCGCCTTACTCGTTTATATGTTTACATTTGTATTTGTCATCCAATAATTTACATAAAAAGACTCCAACCGAGTGCTATTCTCAAGAAAAATAGTATTTTTGGAAGAATTATTGAAAAGGATACCTTTATATATAACTTTAAAAAGACCCGACTATTATGATGGAAAAAACACTGGTTATTTTGAAACCATGTACCCTCCAAAGAGGCTTGGTAGGTGAGATTACGAACAGATTCGAACGTAAAGGCTTGCGTCTGGCCGGAATGAAAATGGTTCAGCTGACGGATGAAGTGCTCAGTGAGCATTACGCCCATTTAAGTGCGAAACCCTTCTTTCAGCGCGTGAAGGATTCGATGATGGCCTGTCCGGTTATCGTGTGTTGCTTTGAGGGGGTAGATGCCATTGAAGCGGTGAGGGTTTTGACCGGCCCTACCAATGGCAGGAAGGCAGCTCCCGGAACCATCCGCGGAGATTACAGTATGAGCTTTCAGGAAAATATCGTTCATGCATCCGACTCACCCGAAGCGGCTGAAGCGGAATTGAAAAGATTTTTTAAACCAGAAGAAATATTTGACTATAAACAGGCTACATTCGACTTCCTGTATGCTAATGACGAGTATTAGCGAGGAAAAAGAAAAATAAGTTTGCGATAAACTACGCTGATGTAGTAAGGAAAATGTCGACTACAGCTTTCAAATTCAATTAAAGTCGTATCTTTGTGCCCGGAAAATTAATCTTCATTCAGTGAACCTGGTTATTGATATAGGAAATACGGTGGCAAAAGTAGCTGTCTTTGATGGTGTTTCACTATTGGAAGTGGCGTATGACTCTAATCGGAATTTGGAGCATTTGTCGGACATCTATAGTAAATATCACTTTGAAAAAGCAATTGTTGCCACGGTCATCGACTTGAGCGAGCAAGTGCTGGCACAATTGGCATTACTTCCCATACCTGTGCTTTGGCTGAATGAAACGACTCCACTCCCGGTAGTGAATCTATATGAAACACCCCGGACGCTGGGGTATGATCGTATGGCTGCCGTAGTGGCTGCCAATGAACAATTTCCCGGAAAAGACATACTGGTGATAGATGCCGGCACGTGCATTACGTACGAATTTGTGGATGCCGAAGGACGCTATCATGGTGGAAATATTTCCCCGGGTATGCAGATGCGTTTTCGGGCGCTTCACCAGTTTACCGGACGCTTGCCGCTGGTGCAACGCGAAGGGCGTGAACTCCCGATGGGAAAAGATACTGAAACTGCCATCCGTGCGGGAGTTTTGAAAGGTATGGAATATGAGATTTCTGGTTACATAGTGGCTATGAAACATAAATATCCTGAACTTTTGGTTTTTTTAACGGGCGGGGATGATTTTTCTTTTGATACAAACTTAAAAAGTATCATCTTTGCAGACAGATTTTTAGTGTTGAAAGGATTAAATCGAATTTTAAACTATAATAATGACAAGATTTAGACAAACACTTTTGGTGCTTTTGCTCACGATATTATCTGGAGCGACGGTCGCTCAAAATAATACAAATTCTCCCTATACACGATACGGATACGGACAACTGGCAGACCATGGGTCAGGTAACAGTAAGGCAATGGGTGGCATTGCTTATGGTTTACGTGACAAATATCAGACCAATTTCGCGAATCCGGCATCTTATACGGCAGTTGACTCGTTAACTTTCATGTTCGACGGAGGTATTTCTATGCAAAACACCAACTTCAGCGATGGAGTAGTGAAGATGAATGCCAAGAACTCAAGTTTTGACTACATTACGATGCAGTTCCGGCTGTCAAAAAAGGGCGCCATGAGTATAGGATTGTTACCTTATTCCAATGTGGGATATAAAATGGGTAACTATCAGGAAAACACTGAAACTCCGACTTCCTCAGCCAGTACAACTTATTCCGGTGAAGGAGGCTTACATCAACTTTATATAGGCGCAGGTTTTAAAATTATTAAAAATCTTTCCGTTGGTGCGAATATTTCGTATCTTTGGGGAGACATAACACATACGCGGCAACAGTCATTTACATCTAACTCAAATATCATGCCGTTGACAACGCTTACCGGGATGGAAATTACGAGTTATAAACTTGACTTTGGAGCGCAGTACACACAGCAATTCGGTAAGAAACATGCAGCTACTTTGGGAGTCGTTTTCTCACCGGGACATAATTTGGGAAATGATGCGTATGTACAAACCCAGCTGGGCAATCAGAACACTGGATATACTACAACGCAGAAGGACACTATACTGACAATGGGTATTCCTATGACGCTGGGCGCAGGTGTGACGTATGTGTACGATGATCGTCTGACAGTGGGTGCGGATGTGATGTTCCAGAAATGGAACAGTGTGACATTCATGAATGACCCGGATGCGTTCTGTAATAAAGTGAAAGTTGCTTTAGGTGCGGAATATATTCCTAACATGATGGGTAGAAGTTATCTTTCACACATCAAATATCGTTTAGGAGCTTATTATTCTAAACCTTATTATAAGATAGATGGCGTACGTGCTGCAAATGAATACGGAGTAACTGCCGGTTTCGGTTTGCCTCTTCCACGTAGCCGTTCCGTATTGAGTGTTTCAGCACAGTATGTGAGAACGCAAGGCACGGAAAGCAAATTCTTGAACGAGAATACATTGCGTCTTTGCATTGGCGTGACATTCAATGAACGTTGGTTCTGGAAGCGTAAAGTTGAATAGTGAAGAATAGACAATATAACAACTAAAATTTAAATACAATGAAGATTAAAACGCTTGTAGCTGTCTTGCTCCTTTCGGGTGGAGTAACCAGTGTCCTGGCACAGGAAGATTGTAACAAGAACAGTAGTATTTCTCATGAAGCGGTAAGAGCTAATAACTTTAAAGATGCTTACTTGCCGTGGAAAGAAGTTCTGAAGGATTGCCCTACGTTGCGGTATTATACATACACGGATGGTATTAAAATATTAACATCTTTCTTGAATGATATAAAGGACCGTAATTCCGCTGATTACAAGAAGTATTTTGATGAACTGATGGAGGTTTTTGATTTGAGAATTAAATATACTCCGGATTTTATGCATCTGAAAGGTACTCCTTCTGTAGGCGATGTTTTGGGTAATAAAGCTATTAACTACATTGCTTATGCTCCTAATATAGATGTAAATCAAGCTTATGCTTGGTTGAAAGAATCTCTGGAAACTGAAAAGGGTGGCTCTAAAGGTCCTATCCTCCACTATTTTCTGGATATGTCTTTGAACAAATTGAAAGCTGATCCTAATCATAAGGAACAATTTATTCAGGATTATCTGACTGATTCCGAATACGCTGATGCTGCTATCGCCGCAGAAGATGACGCGAAAAAGAAAGCTGCTTTGCAACAAGTGAAAGATAACCTCGTAGCAATGTTCATCAATAGTGGTACCGCTGATTGTGAATCTTTGCAGGGTATTTATGGCCCTAAAATTGAAGCAAACCAATCAGACTCTACTTACCTGAAGAAAGCTATCTCTATCTTGAAGATGATGAAGTGTACGGAAAGCGAAGCATACTTCCAGGCTTCTTATTATATGTATAAGATTGACCCGACTGCTGATGCAGCTACCGGATGCGGATATATGGCATATAAGAAGGGTGATTATGATACAGCAATCAAATACTTTGATGAAGCGCTGACTTTGGAGAGTGATAATGAAAAGAAAGCTCAGATTGCTTATGCTGTTGCTGCCACATTATTCAATGTGAAGAAACTTTCACAGGCCAGAGGTTATCTGCAAAAAGCTATCAGTTTCAAGGAAAATTATGGTGATGCTTATATCTTGCTTGCACAACTTTATGCTTCCAGCCCGAACTGGAATGATGAGGCGGCTTTGAATAAGTGTACATATTTTGTTGTTATTGACAAACTGCAACGCGCTAAAGCTGTGGATCCCACTGTAGCGGATAAAGCAAACGAATTGATTTCAACGTATGCACGTTATACACCGAAAGCTGAAGACCTCTTTATGTTGGGTATCAAAGCCGGTGACCGCGTTACGGTAGGCGGTTGGATCGGTGAAAGCACAACGGTTCGATAAGAAATATAAATATGTTACCACAACGAAGTAACGTTCTATTTTGTAGAAGTTTGAGCATAACCATTGCCTTTGGGGCAGTGGTTATGCTTCTTTTATTTTCCGCCTGTTCCGGACGGCATAAGGATATGGGAGCTGCCATAACCGAGCGTGATTCATTGCCTGTGATGGATACGAAAGGAGTGATGACTTTAATCTCTGATTCCGGCGTCACCCGCTATCGAATCAATACGGAGGAGTGGCTGGTCTTTGACCGGAAGAATCCGCCTTACTGGGCTTTTGAAAAAGGAGTCTATCTGGAAAAGTTTGATTCTGTATTCAATGTAGATGCAAGTATAAAGTCGGATACGGCATATTATTATGAAAAGCAAAAGTTGTGGAAGCTGATGAGTAATGTGCATATTCAAAATCTTAAAGGTGAGAAGTTTGATACAGACCTGTTGTATTGGGATCAGAATAAACATACGATCTATTCTGACCGGTTTATCCGTATTGAACAACCGGACAGGATCATTACTGGTCGTGGTTTCGACTCTAACGAACAAATGACCGTTTATACAATAAGAAAACCGGAGGGCATCTTTTATGTAGATGATGATGCCACAGCTCCTGCAGACAGCGTGCAAACAGACAGTATGCCGAAAGATAGTATCAAACCGTAAATTATGGATACCTATATTTATTTATTGATTACTATGGCTTTCTCCGCTTTCTTTTCGGGTATGGAGATTGCTTTTGTTTCCGTAGACAAACTACGTTTTGAAATGGAACGTAAGGAGGGATTGACGTCTCGCATTCTTTCTTATTTCTTCCGTAATTCCAATAACTTCATATCTACCATGCTGGTAGGTAATAATATTGCGCTGGTTATTTATGGTATCCTCATGGCGCAAGTTATCAAAGTCCATCTCCTGGGCGATTTGATCTCCAATGATTTTGTGGAAGTGTTGTTGCAGACAGTCATTTCTACGCTTATTATCCTGGTAACAGGTGAATTCCTTCCTAAAACCTTATTCAAGATTAACCCCAATCTTGTATTAAAAGTATGCGCTTTTCCGCTACTGATTTGTTATATCGTTTTGTATCCGGTGTCTCAGCTGGCTTCCGGATTATCTTACCTTTTCTTGCGTCTGTTCGGGATGAAGATCAATAAAGAAGCTTCGGACAAGGCTTTTGGAAAAGTAGATCTGGATTATTTTGTCCAGTCCAGTATCGATAATGCCGAAGATGAAGAAGAACTGGATGCCGAGGTGAAGATATTTCAGAATGCGCTCGACTTCTCTAGTATTAAAATACGCGATTGTATCGTACCCCGCACGGAAATTGTAGCCGTTGACCTGACTGCCACTCTGGAAGATTTGAAAAGTCTTTTTGTTGAGTCCGGTATCTCCAAGATTATAGTGTATGACGGCAATATAGATAATGTGGTAGGGTATATCCATTCGTCCGAAATGTTCCGCAATCCTGCCGATTGGCGGAATAATGTAAAAGAAGTGCCCATTGTGCCCGAAACCATGGCAGCGCATAAACTGATGAAACTCTTCATGCAGCAGAAGAAAACGGTTGCCGTAGTGGTGGATGAGTTTGGCGGTACGTCCGGCATCGTATCGCTGGAGGATCTGGTAGAAGAAATATTCGGTGATATCGAGGATGAACATGATAACACTTCGTATGTGTGCAAGCAGATTGGTGAACACGAATATGTGCTTTCGGGTCGCTTGGAAATAGAAAAGGTTAATGAGACGTTTGATCTGGATCTGCCGGAAGAAGATGATTATATGACAGTGGGTGGATTGATCCTGAACCGTTATCAGAGTTTCCCGAAATTGCATGAAGTAGTGACGATTGATAAATTTCAGTTCAAAATTATTAAGGTTACAGCCACTAAAATAGAGCTGGTACGTCTTAAAGTGGTGGAATAATAGCAGAATGGCGTAATTTTTTAAAGAATAAATAGATGCGTATTAGCATTTTTTGTATCTTCGTGCGCTAAAATGAAGTTTGGAGAAAATATAATAAACAAATAAATCATATTAACTAAAATGGCAACATTACAAAACATTCGGTCTAAAGGACCCTTATTGGTGATTGTTATTGGTTTGGCGCTGTTCGCTTTCATTGCGGGAGACGCATGGAAGGTATTGCAGCCACACCAGTCACATGATGTAGGAGAGGTTAACGGAGAGTCACTTTCCGCTCAGGATTATCAGAGCTTGGTAGAAGAATATACTGAAGTTGTGAAATTTTCCAGAGGAACAAGTGCACTCACAGATGAAGAAAACAATCAGATTAAAGATGAAGTTTGGAGAAACTACGTTAACAATAAGTTGATTGAAAACGAAGCAAAAAAACTTGGTTTGTCAGTTTCTAAAGCAGAACTCCAGTCAATCATTGATGCAGGCGTACACCCGATGTTGCAGCAGACCCCGTTCCGTAATCCGCAAACTGGTGCTTTCGACAAAGATATGTTGAAGAAGTTCCTCGTAGATTACTCTAAGATGAATACAGCGCAGATGCCGGCACAGTATGCAGAATATTATCAGTCTATGTACAAGTTCTGGTCTTTCCTTGAGAAACAATTGGTTCAGACTCGTCTGGCTGAGAAATATCAGGCTCTGGTTTCAAAGTCTCTTTTCTCTAATCCGGTAGAAGCTCAGGATGCTTTCAATGCAAGAGCGGATCAGTCTGATATGTTGCTGGCTGCCATTCCTTATTCTTCAATCGTAGACTCTACAGTGACCATCACAGATGCAGATCTGAAAGCAGCTTATGACAAGAAGAAAGAGCAATTCAAACAATATGTGGAAACTCGTAACATCAAGTTTATTGATGTACAAGTAACTGCAAGCCCTGAAGACAGAGATGCTATCCAACAGGAAGTAATGGAATATACTGAACAACTTGCAGGTACTCCGGGTGATTATTCTACACTTGTTCGTGCTGCCGGTTCTGAAGTTCCTTACATTGATCTGTATTATACTTCTAAGGCATTGCCTACCGATGTAGCTGCTCGTCTGGACTCTGTTTCAGTAGGTGGTGTATATGGTCCTTACTACAATGCGACTGACAATACGATCAACTCGTTCAAGAAATTGGCTACTGCTTCAATGGCAGACTCTATTCAGTACCGTCAGATACAGGTGGTTGCTGAAGATGCTGCAAAGACAAAAACTTTGGCTGACAGTATCTATACTGCCATCAAAGGTGGTGCAGACTTTGCTGAAATCGCTAAGAAGTATGGTCAGACCGGTGAGGCTACCTGGATTTCTTCTGCTAACTACGAAGGTGCACAGCTGGATGGTGACAACCTGAAGTATGTGAATACAATCACTACTCTTGGCAAGAACGAAATGACCAACCTGAACCTGGCACAGGCAAATATTATTGTACAGGTGATGGATAAGAAGGCTGTTAAAGATAAATATAAAGTAGCCGTTATTAAACGTCCGGTAGAGTTCAGCAAAGAAACTTACAGCAAGGCATACAATGAATTCAGCCAGTTTATTGCTTCTAACCCGACACTGGAGAAGATGGTAGCTAATGCTGAAGATGCTGGTTATAAGCTTTTGGATAGAAACGATTTGTATAGTTCTGAACATGGTATCGGTGGTATCAGAGGTACTAAGGAAGCTTTGAGATGGGCATTCTCTGCAAAGACTGGTGAAGTATCCGGTTTGTATGAGTGTGGCGAAAGTGACCGTATGTTGGTAGTGGGTGTTTCTGCTATTGTTCCGGCTGGTTACCGTCCGTTGGCTTTGGTGAAAGACCAACTGAGACTTGAATTGCTGCGTGACAAGAAGGCTGAGAAGATTATGGCTGACATGAAGGCTGCCGGCGCTACTTCATTCGATCAATTTAAAGCTATGCCTGAAGCAGTAAGCGATTCAGTGAAACACGTAACTTTTGCAGCTCCCGCTTATGTTCCGGTACTACGTGCCAGCGAACCGCTGGTAGGCGCTTATGCATCGATTGCCGAACTGAACCAACTGAGTGCTCCGATAAAGGGTAATGGCGGTGTATTTGTTCTTCAACCGTATGCAAAAGATAAACTGAACGAAACTTTCAATCAGGAAACAGAAGAAACTACGTTGCAGAATATGCATGCCCGTATGGCAAGCCAGTTCCTCAACGACTTGTATCTGAAAGCTGATGTGAAAGATGACCGTTATCTGTTCTTCTAAGAAATAACGATAATTGAGATATGAAAAGCCGTCTGATAGAATATCAGGCGGCTTTTTCTTTATCCCTGTGTCTCATTTTCTGCGCCTGCAATTGCCTTTGTGCAACTTTATTCCTACCTTTGCAAAGATAAACTGGAAAGATTGATAGATAATTATGCCGAAACAAACTCTTTTAGGACTGACACTCACTGAATTGCAGGAGGTGGTGAAAAGACTGGGAATGCCCGGGTTTTCCGCCAAACAGATTGCTTCATGGCTGTATGACAAGAAAGTGAACTCTATAGACGATATGACCAACTTGTCGCTGAAACATCGGGATCTCCTGAAAGATGTCTACGAAGTCGGAGCGGAGGCACCTGTGGAAGCTATGCGTTCCACAGACGGTACGGTGAAATACTTGTATCGGGCAGGTGATAAGAACTTTGTAGAGGCGGTTTATATTCCCGATGAAGATCGTGCCACACTTTGCGTATCTTCTCAGGTGGGATGTAAGATGAACTGTAAATTCTGTATGACGGGTAAGCAAGGCTTCAGTGCCAACCTGACTGCCAATCAGATAATCAATCAGATAAATTCTCTTCCCGAGCGGGATAAATTGACCAACGTGGTGATGATGGGCATGGGTGAGCCTCTGGATAATCTGGACGAGGTGCTGAAAGCTCTGGAAATCATGACTGCTTCTTATGGATATGGATGGAGTCCCAAGCGGATCACGCTCTCTACCGTTGGTTTGCGCAAAGGATTTCAGCGCTTTATAGAAGAATCGGAATGTCATCTGGCTGTCAGCTTACATTCTCCGGTCGCCTTGCAACGTCGCGAACTGATGCCTGCTGAGAAATCTTTCTCTATCACTGAAATGGTAGACTTGTTAAAAAACTATGATTTTAGTAAACAGCGTAGACTATCTTTTGAATATATTGTTTTTAAGGGTGTGAATGATTCGTTGCTCTATGCTAAGGAATTGTTGAAACTCTTGCGTGGACTGGACTGCCGTATCAACCTCATCCGCTTTCATGCCATTCCCGGTGTAGACCTGGAGGGAGCGGATATGGAAACAATGACTAAACTCCGTGATTACCTGACTTCCCACGGTTTGTTTACTACGATACGTGCTTCCCGCGGTGAAGATATATTTGCCGCTTGCGGCATGCTTTCCACTGCCAAACAGGAAGAGAATAAACAAGAATTAATATAAATTATTAACTTTGGCTCGGATGATATACGTATTCTTCGTAGTTTTGTAAAAACATTAACTGGTAAGTATATGAGAAAGCAGCTGTTTTATTTAAGTCTGACTATTGTAGCAATTGCCCTTTCCGCATGTAGTGGCGGTAAGAAAGGCGTGTTTGGTGCGACTTCAAGTGGTCGTGCGTATGAAATCCTGGTAGTGGTTGATCCCGCTATGTGGGAACGTCCTGCCGGTAGGGCGCTTTATGATGTACTTGATACGGATGTACCGGGGCTTCCCCAGTCCGAACGTTCTTTCCGTATGATGTACACTTCTCCTGCCAACTATGATGCTACGTTAAAGTTGATTCGTAACATTATTATCGCTGATGTACAGGATATTTATACCCAGCCTAAGTTTAAATATGCGAAGGATGTGTATGCTGCTCCGCAAACTATCCTGACTATACAGGCTCCTGATGAAGCTTCTTTCGAGCAGTTTGTGACGGAGAACAAACAGACTATCATTGATTTCTTTACCCGTGCGGAGATGAACCGACAGATTACACAACTGGAAAAGAAGCATAATGATTATGTGACGACAAAGGTAAAGAGTATGTTTGATTGTGATGTCTGGGTACCTGCTGAACTTTCTTCTACCAAGCAAGGAGAGAACTTCTTCTGGGCTGGCACGAATGCAGCTACCGGCGACCAGAACTTTGTTATTTACTCTTTCCCGTACAGAGATAAAAATACATTTACCAAGGAATATTTTGTGCAGATGCGTGACTCTGTCATGAAGGCTAACATTCCGGGAGCGAGAGAAGGCATGTATATGGCAACTGACTCCTTAATGACCGATGTTCGTCCTCTTAATGTACAAGGAGAGTATGCGCTGGAAGCTCGTGGCCTGTGGCGTATGAAGGGGGATTTTATGGGTGGTCCGTTTGTTTCGCACATGCGTTTGGATCCGGTGAACCAACGTATTATTGTTGTGGAAGCTTTTATCTATTCACCTGATAAGTTGAAACGTAATCTGATGCGCCAGATGGAAGCCTCTCTTTACACTTTGAGAGTGCCGGGTGATAAACAGACAGGAGCTGAGATTCCATTGGGCGTGACGAAAGAGCAGAGTAAAGCTACTGATCAAGGAAAATAATATGTAAGAATGTATACGAATTAAAGAGATAACTTTCATCCGCAGATTACGCGGATTGCACAGATTTGTTTTAATCTCAATCTGCGTTATCTGCGTAATCTGCGGATGAAGATTTATCGTTGGAACTTCTGGCACATTCTTATCTAAAATGATATATATATTGAAAAATGGAAGATAATAAAATAAAAGTCGGCATTACACAAGGAGACATAAACGGTGTGGGTTATGAAGTTATTCTGAAAGCATTCTCCGACCCCGTTATGCTGGAACTGTGTACACCTGTTATTTATGGCTCCCCTAAGGTGGCAGCTTATCATCGCAAGTCACTCGATTTGCCGACGAACTTCAGTATCGTGAGCTCTGCTGCGGAAGCGGCTTACAACCGTTTGAGTGTAGTGAACTGCACGGATGATGAAGTGAAAGTAGAATTCTCAAAGGCAGATCCTGAAGCCGGAAAGGCTGCACTCGGTGCTTTGGAAAGAGCTATCGAGGAATATAAAGAGGGATTGATTGACGTGATTGTCACAGCTCCCATCAACAAGCATACCATTCAGTCGGAAACTTTTGCATTTCCCGGTCATACGGAATATATAGAAGAGAGACTGGGCAATGGTGCCAAGTCATTGATGATTCTGATGAAAGATGATTTCCGGGTGGCATTGGTTACCGGGCATATCCCTGTCAGCCAGATTGCTTCGACTATAACGAAGGAACTGATAGAGGAGAAACTGGCTATCTTCAACCAGTCGTTGAAACAGGACTTCGCTATCGATGCACCGCGCATTGCCGTACTTTCTCTGAATCCGCATGCGGGAGATGAAGGTCTGCTGGGAAAAGAAGAAGAAGAAATTATCATTCCGGCATTGAAAGAGATGTCTGCCAGAGGCATCTTGTGCTATGGACCGTATCCGGCTGACGGCTTTATGGGTTCAGGCAATTTCACTCATTTTGACGGTGTGCTTGCCATGTACCACGATCAGGGACTGGCACCGTTCAAAGCACTGGCGATGGACGAAGGTGTGAATTATACTGCCGGATTGCCTGTGATACGTACTTCACCGGCTCATGGCACTGCATACGATATTGCAGGAAAAGGTTTGGCGAGTGAAGACTCTTTCCGTCAGGCTATTTATGTGGCTATTGATGTGTTCCGTAATCGCTTGCGTGATAAAGCAGCACATGCCAATCCTTTGCGAAAACAATATTACGAAAAGCGTGATGACAGCGATAAGCTGAAACTCGATAGTGTGGAAGAAGATTTGTAGAATGACGAAAGCGGAAATACAACAAGTAAAGTTACGATTCGGCATCATTGGCAACAATGAAACATTGATGCGTGCGATAGACGTTGCTATACAGGTGGCGCCTACCGATCTGTCTGTACTGATAACCGGAGAAAGTGGTGTGGGTAAGGAAAGTTTTCCCCAGATCATTCACCAGTACAGTCGGCGTAAGCATGGTCAGTATATTGCGGTGAACTGTGGTGCCATTCCCGAAGGAACTATTGACTCGGAATTGTTCGGTCATGAGAAAGGGGCTTTCACCGGTGCCATCGGTGAACGGAAAGGATATTTTGGTGAGGCGGATGGTGGAACGATTTTCCTGGATGAAGTGGGAGAGTTGCCTTTGCCTACGCAAGCACGCCTGCTCCGTGTGCTGGAAAGCGGAGAGTTCATAAAAGTCGGTTCATCTAAAGTGCAGAAGACCAATGTACGCATTGTGGCAGCTACCAATGTAAACTTGACACAGGCTATTTCCGAAGGACGTTTCCGTGAAGACTTGTATTACCGCCTGAACACTGTGCCTATCCAGATACCCCCTTTGCGTGAACGTGGAGAGGATGCATTTCTATTATTCCGTAAGTTTGCTTCGGATTTCGCCGAGAAATATCGTATGCCTGCCATTCAGTTGACGGAAGATGCCAAGCAGCTATTGATTTCCTACTCGTGGCCCGGCAACGTGCGGCAATTGAAGAATATAACGGAACAGGTTTCCATCATTGAAACCAACCGTGAAATCAATGCTTCTATATTGAAAGGATATTTGCCGGAACAGAATACGATACAGAGGCTGCCTGCTTTATTCGGCGTCAAAGAAAACAAGAGCTTTGAGAGTGAACGGGAAATCTTATATCAGGTTCTTTTCGATATGCGTCAGGACGTGACGGAGCTGAAAAAGCTGGTACATGAGATTATGACCGAACGTGGAAACACTGCCGCTTCGGCTGTGCCTGCTGCTTATTATGCCCAACCGCCTGCCGTAGTGACTCCTGTTTCTCCGAGCGTGCCTACCATTATTCATCCTTCCATAAAGCCGTCCCACAACATTGATGAAGATATACAGGACACGGAAGAGTATGTAGAAGAGTCTCTCTCGCTGGATGAGGTGGAGAAAGAAATGATACGGAAAGCCTTGGAAAAGCATCATGGTAAACGCAAGAGTGCGGCAAAGGATCTGAATATTTCCGAGCGTACCTTATACAGAAAGATTAAAGAATATGGATTGGATTAAAAAAATAGCCTCGACAGCTTTGTTGTTGAGCATCTTACTGGTAGTAAATTCGTGTAGCATTAAGATAGGACTTGCCCCGATCAGTTCGATTGACTACTCTAAAGTAAAAACTATTTCGATAGCGGATTTTCAAAATCGTGCAGAGTATGTATATGCCCCGTTGGCTACTGAATTTAACCAGAGCCTGAAAGACTTGTTCATGCGTCAGACACGCTTGTCACTGGTCAATAGTAACGCCGATCTTGAAATTGATGGTGAGATTACCGGTTATAATCAATATAACGAAGCGGTGGATGCCAGTGGATATTCTTCAAAGGTAAAAGTTACTTTGACTGTGAAAGTTACTTTTGTGAATAATACGGATCATAAGGATGATTTCACGGATCAGCAATTCTCTGCTTTCCAAACTTATGATTCTTCTAAGCTGCTGACCGAAGTGCAAGATGAATTGATAAGCCTGATGGTGAAAGACATAACAGAACAAATCTTTAACGCAACCGTAGCTAACTGGTAATAAAAGGAATGACGCCTGTACATTTGCAACAATGGATACAGCATCCCGAGGCGTTGAATCGGGATACCTTGTACGAACTTCGTACGCTGGTAGCCCGTTATCCTTATTTTCAGTCCCTGCGATTGCTCTATCTCAAGAATCTCTATGTGCTGCACGATATCAACTTCGGTGCAGAATTGCGTAAAGCGGTATTGTATGTATCAGACCGCCGTGTATTGTTTTATCTGATTGAAGGTGACCGCTATGCCCTCCATCCCCATGCTTCCGCACATATTGTGGGAAAGGAGTTGGAAAAGGAGCCGAGCATAGACCGTACTCTTTCGTTAATAGACGCTTTCCTTGCCACTGTTCCGGAAGAACATTCACAGACAACGGAATTGGATTATGCAATGGATTATACCGCTTACCTGATACGGGATGATGAAGAAACGAACGAAACAGATTCCTCATCAACTACCCCGACGGAAGTACCGAAATTGCGTGGGCAGGATTTGATAGATGGTTTCATTCGTCAAAGCGAAACGGAGGAAGGTATCAGCCTGAAGTTACCCAAAGAAGACAACCCGCTTTTATTGCCGTTGATTGAAGAAGAAACGGATGAAGCAGAAGAGGAAAAGGTGGTTGTTGCCGACGAAACTCCCCGGTCGGCAGTAGAGGAAACAGAACAGGATGATAGCTGTTTTACCGAAACTTTGGCTAAAATCTATATCAAACAGCGCCGATATGACAAGGCTCTTGAAATTATTAAAAAATTAAGTTTGAATTATCCAAAAAAAAATGCTTACTTTGCAGACCAAATCAGATTTTTGGAGAAATTGATTATTAACGCTAAATCAAAATAACAAAATGTACTTATTCTTAGTTATCTTAATGGTGGTTGCATCCTTGTTGATGTGCTTCATTGTATTGATTCAAAATTCCAAAGGAGGCGGTTTAGCATCCGGCTTTTCTTCTTCCAATCAGATTATGGGCGTACGCAAGACTACTGACTTTTTGGAAAAAGGAACATGGTTCCTGGCAGGATTTATGGTCGTAATGAGTATTGCTACTGCCTATGTTGTTCCCACTTATTCCAGTAAAGGCGGTGATGTGATCCTGGAACAGGCACAGAAAGAAGAGAAAACCAATCCGTACAACATGCCTACTGGTACAGCTGCTCCGCAGACAGAAGCTCCCGCAGCTCCTGCCACTACTGCTCCTGCCGCTGAAGATTCAGCTAACTAAAGTTATGTGCGGATGAACCGCAAAAAGAAATAAGAGAGAGGTTGACGCCGAAAAGGTGTCAGCCTCTTTTCTTTTTATGCCAGATTTAATTACCTTTGTCGGGATTATGCAATCTGATTAATAATTAATCTAATATAGTACAATGACAGAACAATTAAAACTTAAATTGAATGACTCGAAGGCTACCCGCTGGGGAGCATTGGTGATTGTTGCCTTTACGATGATGGCAGCTTACTATGTAAACGATGTGGTAGCACCGCTGAAAACGATGTTGGAGTCGGATCTTGCCTGGACAAGTAGTGATTTTGGATTCTTCACAGGTGGATACAGTTTCCTGAATGTATTCTTCCTGATGCTGATCTGGGGAGGATTAATTCTCGACCGTTTTGGAATCCGTTTCACCGGTAAATTGTCAACCATCCTGATGGTGGGAGGTACGGCACTTGAGTATTATGCCATGACAGGACTTGCCGGTCCGGATGCACAGATCTTCGGTCTTAATGAAATTTTCGGTTATAAAGCAGGGGTATTTGTCGCGTTTGCCGGTTATTCTATTTTCGGTGTAGGTGCGGAAGTTGCAGGTATCACAGTCTCTAAAATTATAGCCAAATGGTTTAGAGGTAAAGAGTTGGCTACGGCTATGGGCGTGCAGGTAGCATTGGCACGTATCGGTTCGCAAGCAGGTTATGCAGTGGCTATTCCTTTGGCGCGTGCTTTCGGCATTACGACTCCGGTATTGGTAGGTTTGATTTTGCTGTTGGGCGGTTTGGTTGCTTTCTTTATCTTTTCAGTGATGGATAAGAAGCTGGACAAACAGATGGAAGCGGCAGCCATAGCGGCAGGTACCGAGGGGGAGGAAGAGAAATTCTCCTTTAAGGATGTGAAGAATATCCTCGTTAATCCGGGTTTTTGGTTGATAGCTTTGCTGTGCGTATTGTTCTACTCTTGTGTATTCCCTTTCCAGAAGTTTGCTTCCGAACTGATGATTATCAAATATGGTATCAATGAAAACGTAGCAGGAACTTTTGCCGGACTACCGGCCTTGGGAGCACTGATCCTGACTCCTATATTCGGCGGATTTATAGATAAGCGTGGTAAGTCGGCTTCTATTATGATATTGGGAGCTGCCATGCTGATAGGTGTGCACTTTATTTATGCTATTCCTGCCATTAACTATTGGTTGGTAGCTATTGGTTTGATGATTATTCTGGGTATTGCTTTCTCTTTGGTGCCGTCTGCTATGTGGCCGGCAGTTGCCAAGATATTCCCGGTGAGCCAGTTGGGTACAGCTTATGCATTGATCTTTTTCATCCAGAATATTGGTTTGTGGGGGATTCCTACGCTGATTGGTAAAGTACTTGATGTCTATTGTATCGTAGGCAAGAAGGCAGATGGAACGAATCTGTACGATTATACGATACCGATGTGCATCTTTACCGGTATTGCCTGCTTATCTCTTGTGGTAGCCTTTATGTTGAAGAGAGCAGATAAGAAGTATGGCTATCAACTGGAGGAACCTAATATTCAAGGATAAGTAAAAACAACTTATGGATATGGAAACACCTGAAGGAAAAGTCAGTCTGCTGGATGCTATTCCGGTTCGTTGCGACCACATCCTGACCGAATGGGAGGGAGATTACGCTGTAATCTCCTATCCCCGGTTCAAGTATGAGTGGATGCGCAGGCTTTTACTGCCGAAGAGTATGTCTCCTGATATTCATGTCCGCCTTGAAGAACACGGCAGTGCTGTGTGGCGGCTGATAGATGGGCGGCGCACGGTACGGGAGATTATTTCACTGCTTGCCGTTCACTTCCAATCTGATGAGAATTATGCTTCGCGAGTCACGACTTATGTGATGCAACTACAAAAAGATGGATTTATAAAATTAGGGATAGGAAACTAAACAAAGAAGGCTGCACGATTCATTTACCGTGTAGCCTTCTCTTATTTATTCTACTTTTTCAGTTCTTTAATTACCGTCTCTGTCTACTTTTACCAAAGCTCCCGTATTCGTATCGAATAATACCTTTATAACAGAATTCTTGTTGAATAGAACGGGGGCGAGGTATTCTACCACACCGAATTGCGTAATAGGTATTTCTGCATTATACAGTTCCTCATTGTGATAGTCTAATGTTACACGTGCTCTGCCCGGTACATTGTAGGCAATGCCATCCACTTGTTTCTTGGGATCGGCTTCGGGGATATTAATGCTTTTAAGATTGGCTATTGTAATGTAGACCGGTTCACCTGCCAAGTCGTTGTTTGCTACGATACCCAGTTTCTTAGAGAAGCGGAAGGCAACTTCATGCTTCATCTCTTTGGGGACGATGCGAATGGTGTATATCTTCTCTTCTGTGGTCACTTTACCTGCAAACATTTCCGTCATGGCACGTTCCTGTAAAGTCAGGTTGTCCAGCATGAGCTTCAGTTGTGCACCGTCTTTGGGCATATTGTCTGCTTCACCGCGCAACAGGGCATTCTTACTTTCACGGATACTGTAGATTTCTTTGGCTACCAATTCCGCCATTTTAGCCGTTGAGTTTGACATCAGGATTTCTTCTGTGAGGAAGTCTCGGGGATTGACGTTCGGAGTGTTACCTGTAACTTTGGGTTGAATGGTCGGAGTTGTCTTACGTTGTCCGCTGCCCAGCGGCATGTTGATGGAGTAGACAATACCATCCTTACTCAACTCGATAAGCGGGGCTACGGTTTTGTCTTTCATCTTCACGAAATATACGTTTTCTTTATCGGGTACACCGATTACTTCTGTCTGCATCTTGTCCAGTGTCCAATAAGTTTCCGGTTCGGAAGAGACGTTGTTCAGCCGCAGATAGCGTTCGGCATACTTGGAGAATTCTCCGGGAGTGTAGGTATGTTTGGTGGCTTGTACGGTAAGTTCGATTTCCGTTTTCGGAAGTACATAAGTTACGCCGTAATCCTTGCCACGTGTAACACCTGCCGTCACTTCTGTTTGCGCTATGGCAGAAACGGAGAACAACAGGGCTGAGAGTAATACTATATTCTTTTTCTTCATAAGTCGCGTTATTTAAACGATTTCGGTTAAGGGACAAAGTTAATGAAGTTATTTTTGTCAAGAGTAGAATTACGGAATATTAACAGAATCGACCGTTTAAGGGAGGTATCGGTGCTTTTCGCTTCATAAGATGGTATGTTTTATCTCATTAGATAGTATGTTTTGCCTCGTTAGATAGTATGTTTTACCTCATTAGATAGTTTGTTTTGTCTCAATAGATGATGTCATTTGACTTGAAGAAGTTTGTTTTTGCTCTGAAAAGGTATCGGATATAAAAAAACAGGGAGAAGCAAATGCTTTTCCCTGTTACTATCTGTGTCCCCGAATCTAAATCAGGATTACGATGACAAATATACGAAATTAAAAACCGGAAGTCAAGCTTTTACCCGGTTATTTTACGAATTGGATGCAAACAGGTTTATCAATACTGATGTCTTGATGGGTATCTGATAACAGACCTGTTACGGAATCTCGTTGGAATACCTGAATGACATGACTGTCGCGGCAGGCGGCCAACAGATATTTCCCGTTCGGGGTGATAATAAAGTTACGCGGATGAATCCCCGTCAACTGATAGCCTACCTTTGCCAACATGCCGGTTTCCGGATTTACTTCGAAGATGGCAAGACCGTCACCTTTCAGGCGATTGCTGGCATACAGGTATTTCCCGTCGGGACTGAGATGTATATCGGCACTGCCACGCGCACGAAGTGTGTCGGCTGCAATGGTCTGTATCTTTTCCAGTTTGCCATCCAAGTAGCTGAAAGCGGTGATATTACCGGATAATTCGCTGATAAGATACGCGTACTTGCCGTTCGGGCTGAAGGTGAGATGACGTGGACCGGAGTTAGGATCTACGTCAATGGCTTCGGCAGAAGGGTGGGGGATAATGCTCTTCGGATGTATGACAAAGCGCAGGATGCGGTCGGCACTGAAGTCAGTGGCAAAGATATATTTTCCATCCGGAGAGAAGACAGTGCAATGTACGTGGGGTGTTACCTGTCTTTCAGCGTCCGGTCCGCCGGTACTGCCTTCAAAAAGCGTATCGACAGGCTCTAATGAACCGTTCTTTTTCAGCGGGAAGATAGACATGCTACCTCCGCTATAGTTGGCTGTGAGTACTTCTTTTCCATTGGTGGCAACGTAGCAGGGGTCGGCTCCCATAGTGGGCTGGCGGTTCAACAAACTGAGTTTCCCTGTTTCCTTATCGAAGGAGAAAGCATTGAGAGCAGCTGTTGCGTCATTCATTTCGCTGACGGCATAGACAAACCTTCCATCTTCTGAAGGGATGAGATAAGACGGGTTGAGCACTTCGATGGAACTGAGCGAGGTGGCAAGTCCCGTTTCCTGGTTGAAGCGGAAGGTGTAAATACCTTTGCTGTTTCCATCGGTGTACGTACCTACCAGCATGGCGAGTTCGTCACTTCCGTTGTTTACGTTTCCCGCTTTGCGGGGTGCGCAGGCTGTCATTGCTAATCCAAGCATACAGAAAAGAAGAGATTTCATTAGTGATTAGTATTTAGTTAATCGTTAATTTTCACTTCCGCCACTCCTACACGGTCATCATTCAGCACAATGCGCAAGTCGCTGGCAGTAGTTCCTTTGAACGTATATGAAATCAACTTTCCGTATTCGCTGACTGTACCCGAATAAACTGTCAGGAATTGTCCGCCGCCACTTGAAAGCTGGATTTCAAACTCCGCCGGCAGACCGTTGCCTCTGCTGAATGCAATGGAAACACCATCTACCTTGGAGCCGTTCTCCAAGGCAAAGGTAATATAATCTCCTTTATTTCCTTCCCAAACAGTATTCATTTTTTTATCGAGCACGTTCATTACACTTTCCGGATTGGTGCTGGCAGTTACGGGAGCATCCGGTTTTGCCTGTGCTTGCATGGGGGCGTTTGGATCTTCTACTGTCAATTTTCCACTCAGGCGGATGTCTTCGGAAGAAGCACCTACCATAATGCTGAAGTCTCCCGGTTCCACCACCCATTCCATGTGCTTATCCAGTAATTCCAGCTGTTTGCGGTCGAGGGTGAAAACTACCTCTTTCGTTTCTCCCGGTTGCAGGTGGATACGCTCAAAGCCTGCCAGATTCTTTTCGTAAGTGGTAACGCTGCTCAGGATGTCACGAACATACAACTGAACCACTTCATCGCCTGCACGTTTTCCGGTATTTGTTACTTTGCAGCGTACAGTTGCCTTTTGGTTCGGTGTAATCACTTTCGGACTGATTTCGATGTCGGAATACTCAAAGGTGGTGTAACTCAGACCGTATCCGAATGAATAGAGTGCACCGTTGACACGTGACATGTTTCCATCCAGCCCCGGATTCTTTCCACCGTCAATCTGTGAAGAAGGTTTGCAGGGAAAGTTAAAAGGTATTTGTCCGACACTTTTCGGGAAAGTGACTGTCAGTTTTCCACCCGGGTTATAATCTCCGAAGAGTACATCGGCTACTGCTGTTCCACCTTTGGAACCCGGGTACCATGCTTCTAAAATAGCGGGAACGAACTTGTCCGCCCAATTGATGGATAGCGGGCGACCGTTAATCAGTACCAGTAGGACGGGCTTTCCGGTTGCTTGTACAGCTTGAAGCAGTTTCAGTTGTCGTCCTGGGAGTTCGAGACTGCTGCGCGATTTGTTTTCACCGCAGGTACGCTGTCCGCCTCCTAATACGACTACGGCTACATCTGCCTGGCGTGCATTTTCTACTGCTTTATCGATTTCAGCTTGTTCGCTATCTGTCATCGGATAGTCGATAAGTTCGCTTTCCGGCCAGTTGGCGTCTACGAGGTCACAGCCTTTGGTATAGAGCACTTCTGCTTTGCCTTCAGCTTTTTGGCGAATGCCTTCCAGCACTGTGGTTACTTCTACTGCCAAAGGACCGTAGTGTGTCAGTGCGTATCCTTCTTCATCCGCATTGGGGCCGCAAACTGCTATCTTCTTCACGTTGTTGATATCCAATGGCAACACGTTGTTTTCATTCTTCAATAAGACGAGGCTTTCGCGTGAGGCTTGCAGTGCAAGAGATTCATTCTCAGCTTTCTCTACTTCTTTATCAGCCCTTGCAAGGTCAGTCTGATAGGGAGCATCGAACAGCCCTACGAGGAATTTTACACGCAGAATGTCACGTACACGGTCGTTAATGACTTCTTCGCTTAGTCCGCCCTCTTTTACCAATTCTCGCAAAGGCAATACATATGAGTCCGGTGACCGGAAGGTGCAACGTACATTCAGACCGGCTTCTACACTTTGACGCACGGCTTCTTTCATGTCTTTGGCGGTGCTGTGTTTGGTATAGAGATATTCAACGGCATCACTGTCCGAAACCACATATCCCCGGAATCCCATCTCGCCACGCAGGCGTGTAGTCAGCCAATAATAACTGCCTTGTATGGGGACACCGTCGTAATCATTGTACGAGCTCATCACTCCCAATAGTCCCGCTTCCTTTATCACCCGTTTGAAGGGGTAGACATGTATCATTTCCACTTCGCGTGGTGACATTTGCGGGTCTACACGTGCCATACCTTCGCGGGCACCCTTGTTGTTACTGTAAGCAATGAAATGCTTTCCGGTTGCTGCTACCTGATGGTTATGTTGCATGCCGCGTACCATTTCAATACCCAGTTCGGCAACGAGGTAAGGAGATTCCCCATATACTTCCTCATAACGTCCCCAACGCTGGTCACGGCCGACATCGAGGATGGGAGCATAGACATTGGTATATCCCAACATACGGGCTTCCCGTCCGGTGATTAATCCTACCTGGCGTATCAGTTCGCGGTTCCAGGTATGTCCCAATCCCAGTTGTGTGGGGAAATTGGTTGCACGGTAACTTTCTACTCCGCGGATACCTTCGTTCGTAAAGTCTACGGGGATGCCGAGGCGCGTTTCTTCTATGAAGAAGCGTTGTACTTCATTCAGTGCCCAGGCATGGCGGGATGCCGGCCATACATAGGGATTATCCGATGGGGGAAGTCCCCATTGTTGGAAACCGTTCAGGTGTTCGTCGATGGCACCGATACCGTCTTTCCAAAGCATTTGTTTCCATTCGGGGGTGGGGAGGTCGTCCTTTAGTACACGTTTGTAACCGTAGAGGGTTACCATCTGGCAAGTCTTTTCTTCCAGTGTCATCTGGCTGAGCAGATCTTCGATACGTGCATCCAGCGAGGCATTCGGATCTTCGTATACATCCTTCACTCCGTTTTTGTTGAAATCAATCCAGCCTTTCTTGTACATCTCGCTTTTGACGGGTTTGTACACAGCGGGTATCTTCATGGTCTTTTGTGCGCAGAGCAGAGTACTGCCTCCGAGCAGTAGTGTCATTGCAATTAGTTTCTTCATGATATTTATATTTTTGTGTATATTATCTTCTGTTGCCAAAGGTACGGGTTATGTGGGAGAAAGAAAGGTAAAATCGTCCGGAGTACTGGCTTTTATTGTACGTATGGTAATGCAAAACTGCTTTGGGTCTTATAAAAAGATAAGGTTTATTAATCCGGAGTAAGCAATCACACTATTCTTTTGTACAGTAAAAAAAGAATTCTTATCTTTGCCCCACGATTTCTAAAAACCGTATGTATTCTGGGGTTGACTGGATTTGACAGCGGGTAGAAATAGTAAGTAAGCATGCAGTGCGTCGTTGATTTGCACTTAAATCTCAGTCCTCAAAATTTTATCTGGCGAAAGACAATACGCTCTTGCTGCTTAATCGAATCACAGTAGATTAGCTTAATCCCGGCACTAGGTGCTGGGACGAGACATCACTCGGAAGCTGTTGCTCCGAAGCATTCCGATCCAGTGGTGCAGTTACATCGGGGATAGTTCTTGTCGGCCTTGAGGCGAGAATGAAACTTTAAAGGATAAGGCAATGGTTGATGGCTTTGGTTCTGCCGTTGCTCGAAAAATTAGGCAAAGATAAGCATGTAGAAAGCTTATGATTTCCTCGTTTGGACGAGGGTTCGATTCCCTCCAGCTCCACCATAAAGAAAGCTCTGATTATTTCAGAGCTTTCTTTCTTTTTATTCAGCTTCTTGTCTTCCGAAAATGCTTCATCCGGGCTTACCCGTAGAATCATGTAGTTTTGCTCTTTCCTTTCTTATCTATAAACTTCCTTCAATAGATTCAGTAGCAACTGTTGTCCTACCACATTAGCCCGGTTTTCACTTTTAGTATTGAATGTATTCATAGATTCATTCATACCATCCAAATCGACAGGTGCGGTATACTCCTTGATTCCTTTGATACAGGCAGGGATGTCCAGCGTAGTGATAATTACTTTTCCACTTCCTGCCGGTATCACCTGTAAGGCTGAATATACCTCTTTCTTATGGTCGGAAACACAGCCTACAAGTGTCTCACCATTGAAACACCGCAAACCGATACGACGCCGGTTGTACGTGGCAAAGCATTGATATTCCCAGTTGAAAGCACTATTTGCCGGCAGGTTCATAAAGATAGGATGCTCCCGGTTGAAGAAATTACCTCCATACCATGATTTACCCAGAATCTTCGAACCACGATAGTCCAGTACCTCTTTATCTGCCAGGAATTCTGCCCAACGTTCCGGATTGTCTACAATAATCAGAGTATGTCCTTTATATACCCATTCCATGATGTCGCTCATGCCACTGCCCCATTGCGTAGGTTCATAAGCGCCGACCAGCAGATAATCTCCTTCAGGGGTGCCACCTTTGTAAACCGGAACCTCCATGCCGACACCACGTAAGAAGTTTACCAGAGCTCCCGTCGTATCGGCTACACTGCCCCGTGTTGTGATGCCTTTCGTATTCAGTTCAACCGCAAACAACAGATCGTCTCCCTTTACCAATTCTGTTTTACCTTTCAGTAAGGAAGCCTCTATACGGGTATAACCTTTACTCTTCGGTATAAATGCCCAACCGCTTTGCAGGCATTGACCGTAGTCGTTTCCACCTTTCACTGTCACCCGTTCCTTATGACTGGCCACTACGTTTCCACTCTCATCTTTGGCTACCAGATTCAGTATATAAGAACCTTTCAGATTCTTTTCGTTCACAATGTAAGTGTCCACCAACGTTGTATCTCCTGTACTCACTACCTTGCGGTTCATCTTGACAGCCAGATAAAGAGGAGCATTGTAGCGGGCCATGACTTCCGGATCTCCTTTCGGGAAACGGTAATTGTCGACGATGCCCGAATGATTCTCAAGCTTCATACTTTCCCAACCATTTACGGCATACGCATCTACTGTATTACTGATCCGGATATTCTCTATGATCCTTCCCTGATAATAGAAAGAAACATTTCCCATAGAACGCGTCAGGTCATCCACCGTGGGGAAGGCTTTGTCAAATCCTTTCTCTTTTAGAAAACGGTCGTAGGCGTCATACCATTGCAGATAATCGTCCGCTTCCCAACTATTCATCTTGCCGCTTTTCAGGATATCTTCACGGATGAGTTGCAGGCGTGGAGGAGTACCGATAGCCCCGTCTTCACCCCAGTATACAATTTCTTTCTTATGATCGGAGAAACGGTGATAGTTATCTTTACCCAGATATAAGTTGTCATGATAACATCCGGGACCACCTGCATGATGCCGGTCATACCATCCATAGTCGTAGAAGGTAGTGTCATAAGGCATCAGATGCAATTTGAAACGCGTATTGTGTTCCTCCGCCGGATTTTCTCCGTTGCTTGAATTATAAGTCAGGATGCGGGTAGGGTCCAAAGCATGTGCCATGCGCATCTGGTCATAATCTTGAGTCTGGGGATAAGCGCCACGTTCATTATGCAGATTGTAGATGATGAGTGACGGATGGTTACGGTCCCGCTTTACCATGCGTGCCAGTTTCTCGTTGCGGTAGGCAAAATAGAAATTACTTTGCTTGTCGTTGTCATTGAAGTTTTTTATGGGGTACTGATTACCTCCGGGTTCTTCAAAATAGAGTAATCCCAATTCATCAGCATAGTCCAGAATGTTGGTTTGCCCGATATTCCGGTGAAAGTTCAGCATGTTTAATCCCAGTTCTTTGGCAATCGTAATTTGCCGTTTGGCCAGTTCATCGGAAGGAGTGATACCATTGTAAGGCCAGAATCCCCATGAGATAGCTGTCCGTAATACGATTCGTTTGCCGTTCAGGAAGAACTGCCGGTCTCCTTTTACGTCTTTTATTTCGAACCAGCGGAAACCGAAACGCTCAGTTACGGCATCGTCGTTCAGAGAAATTTTCAGGTCATAGAGACGAGGCGAGTCTACGCTCCATAAGTGTGCATTGGGCACTTTGATTTGGTAAGTTTGCAGGTTCTCACCTTCTTTCAGTGATTCCAGACGGACATTCTTGCGGTATACGGTCTGTCCGTTGGGATGTTCCTTGATTTCCAGGCATAATTCCTTGTTTGTGACAGAAGCTCCGGTTTCATTGGCTGCCCTGACTTCTACTTCAATGGTATGCGGTTCCGGTTGGTTTTTGATGAATACATCTTTCACATAAAGCTTTCCGGTAGCTTCCAGTTCCACTTTTCCCGTAATACCACCGAAGCCGTGTGAGGGATTGGTGCGATATACTCCCCAGGTATAAACCTGTGAATCTTTCCAATTGAAGTTCCCGTTAGGATCTGTAATCCGGAAAGTGATTACATTCTTCTTGCCCGGTTCTATAAAAGGAGTGATGTCGATGGAGAAAGGAGTACTGTTCACTAAATCATATCCTGCCAGTTGATGGTTGACAAATATTTCAGCACGGAACCTCACGGAGCCGATATTCATTGCAATACGTCTGTCTTTCCATTCGGCAGGAATGTCTACTTCTGTTTCAAACCAGGAAACTCCCGTATAGTTTCCTGCCACTCCGAATGTCTGTCCGTTCCATCCCCACAGGTGCTCTTCTACTGTGGCAGGCAGATTGATACCTGTTTTATCGGGATGTTTCAGTAATTGCCAGCCCCCTGTCGGAGTGTTTACAGGCAATGCTTTGATATCTACCGGCGGAAGATATAACTCATCATTCTGCCAGACGGCTGCACGGTCTAAGGTGATGTTCCACGGTTGGGAGGACAAGTCGAGGTTTACTCTTTCCTGAGAGGAGCCGATGAAAATATTCAGTACGACACCTGTTATTAGTAGTAGAAACTTCTGATTCATACTTTATATATTAGCTTCTGATTGATGTTTTTTTATGGAGGATTATTTCAAATAACTGAAAGGTTGCCATCCTTTCAATACAAACGCCGGATTCATGTAATCCGCAATGAGCGCTGCGTCTTTTTGCGCATCCAGTTGGCGTGAATAGGCATGGCGTTGTGTTACATCCACCGGTTTGCCTGTTTCCATATCGCAAGTGTTGAACTCATACATCCGGGAACTTTTCTCACCAATAGCACTCCATCCTTGTGGGATAATGTTTTTCACCTTACAGTTGATTACCACAAACTCTGCGTCCGGGTAAGCGGTTCCGTGATTGCTTTTTGTACGTCCGTAGTCGGCTTTCTTTCCGTCGGGGGCGGCAAAGGTACATTCTACAAAGACATCACCATGATTTCCCGTAGTGTTTCTTACCCAGGAGAATGGGCCTCCGTCGTTGCGGAAGTTACTGCGGTAGGCAAACAGACTGCCACGTCCCAGGATGGTGTCACCACCTCCGTCCAGTTCACACGACTCCATATAGATTGTTCCGTTTGCTTGCAATGCATCTCCGGAACCGATGATATGTACACTGTAGAGGGCAATACGTTCACCGTTCAGCAGCAAACCTTCAGCTTGTCCATGCAGGTCGGTAGCTATGGTCAGGTCTTCCAGTAGGATGTCGCTGCAATTATCCAGCATGAAAGCGGCTCTTCTGGACGGGAATGTGCCCGGCCATTCGTTGGTTTTCACTGTCAGGGGATGAGGATTGAAAACTTCGTTGTTAGCATAGTGTACCCGGGTACGGTCCATTCCTGCACCTTTAATCTTTACATTTGTTTTGTTCCGGGCATATACCAGTTCTTCGTAGTCGCCGGCTTGTATCAGGATTACGGTTTGTTTCTGACTGAAATCGGGAATAAAGTCGAGTGCTCCCTGCACGGTGTTGAAATCACCTTGTCCGTTTGCATCTACAATCAGTGTGTCTGTAGAAGCGGGAGCGGAGTCTTTGGTTTTGAAGCTCCAGTTATGCTCTTTGCTGATACCGTGGAAACTGTGGTCGGGTAAAGTCAGAACACCTTCGTCTATGGTGACATAATAACTATGGTTATAGTCGAGCATATTGTTGTGCAGATAGATGGTTGCCGTCGAATCGCGCACGATGATGGGATGGAAATGAAACGCATCTGTAAATCCACCGATGATGTTCAGCTGGTAATCGGGTGGGGTAGGTTCTGCCGTACCTGAGGGGGTGCCGGGGCGAGTATCCCTGTTAGTAGGCATATGGGTACGTGTATAGTCGTAAGGTATTTTGGTGTAATCACATTCCGGTCCATACGTGCGGCTTTCGGTAGGTCCGGACGGGATACTCAGATTCAGACTGTCCACTATCTGGTGCGACATCGCATCATAAATGCGTATCATTCCGGAGTCACCTACTATGGGGCTATCCGTGAAAGTTAGTACCAGATGGGTATCCGGATTTACATTCTCAGCACCGGCAGCCGGAAACAGTTCGGCGTTTGGTGATTCAGGTTGGTTGCAGGCCGACAGAAAAGGCAATACAGCCAGCATAACAAACAAAGGTTTCATCATTGTTATCTCTTAATTTAGTAGTTCTTTGGGAAATTATATAGGGTGCAAATATAGGCCATCCTCCCAATTTCGTTTTATAATATCTGTGCGATTCATTACAATTTCAGTTCATCAGGATGTTTTTTCAGTTTATATTCTTTGGGAGTACAATTCATGGTCTCTTTAAACACTTTGCTGAAATACTGGGGAGTTGCAAATCCACTCATATATCCCACTTCAGAAACAGTATATTGATCTTGTTCCAATAACTGAACGGCCCGTTTTATGCGCATACTTTTCATGAAGTCCACAGGTGAAACTCCCATCAGGGATTTCATCTTCCGGTAAAATACTGTACGGCTCATTCCCATAGCTTCAGCCAGGTCGTCTATCTTAAAGTCAGGATTGTGAATGTTTTCTTCTACACTCTGAAGTATATTCCGGATGAAGTCATCATCAAAATGAGTCACTTGGGGAGTGGCAGATTCTATCTGGTCTGTTATATTCGTTATTTTTTCTCTCTTTATTTTAGAGGTGTAATAATCATATAGCATTTGCCGCTGTTTGAACAGGGAGTCTACTTTCGCTTTCAGATAAGTGGAACTGAAAGGTTTGGTAATATATTCGTCCGCACCATACTCCAATCCCTGAATCTGATCGCTCAATGAAGACTTGGCTGATAATAGAATAACGGGGATATGACAGATATTGCTGTTTGCTTTTACTCTTTTCAGGAACTCTATTCCATCCATTTCGGGCATCATAATATCACTGATGACGATATCCGGCATTTTAGCCAGGGCTTTATCTAATCCTTGCTTTCCATTTTCCGCTTCAAAAACCACATAATCTTTGCTTAGCACATTGCATATAAAATGACGTAGTTCTTCATTATCTTCAATAATCAGAATCCGGGTTTCTTTATTTTCATCTTCTATGAGCTTCCCCTCATTCTCTCTCTGCAATTCAGAATTCTCACTGTCATTCAGGATGAATTCTACATTGCTGTCTGCACTGAAGGTCTCATAGCTTCCTGGTAACCTGACCGAAAAGGTACTGCCTTCGCCTAATTTACTATCTACTTTTATGGTGCCATGCAGTAAGTTCAGCAATTCTTTTACCAGAGACAGACCGATGCCTGTCGAGAGGTTCGGATCAGCCTCGTCTAAAGTTTCAAAACGAGTGAACAGTTGATTGATCTTTTGGGCATTGATACCACGTCCTTCATCTTTTACCTGTAAGTACAGATGATCCTTTTCACCGGTTACGGATAAAATTATCCTTTTCTCATTGGATGTATATTTGAATGCATTGGATAACAGATTAAAGAGAATCTTCTCCAGTTTATCCACATCTGTGTACATCACAAAAGAGTTGAAGTTGCAGTTCAACTGGAATTCTATATGTCGTTTGTGAGCCATGGAAGTGAAATTCTCATAGATTTTCATTATCAAAGGAATCACATCCAACTGTTCTACCATCACTTTCATCTTATCATTCTGTATCTTACGAAAATCCAGTATCTGATTGATTAGCCGTAGCATTCTGTCTGTATTTCGTTTGGCAACCTGCATATTCTCCAGGCCTGCGTCAGATAGTTTCTCATTACTGATGACTTCATCTATCGGACTGGCTATCAGTGTAAGTGGAGTGCGAAGCTCATGAGAAATATCAGTGAAAAAACGTAGCTTCAGATTGGAAAGCTGTTGCTCGAAATCTACTCTGCGCTGCAAATTAGTGATGCGGATTACGATATATATTACGATGAGCAATGCAGCAATACCTATGACAATATAGAGCAATATCGCCCAGATTGTTTCAAAAAAGGTCGGTTCGATATGTATAGGTAAAGAAGTTGCGTTATCTACCCATACCCCATCTCCGTTAGTCGATTTTACCTGAAACAGATAATCGCCTGCCGGTATGTTTGCCAGACTGGCTGAATGACTGTTTCCCAATTCAATCCACTGGTCATTCAATCCCTGAATGCGGTATGCATATTTTATGGCCGGAGAGTTTACGTAATCCAGAGCGGCGAATGTAATGGTGAAGTTCCGTTCGTCTGCCTTTAAGGATTGTATTTCTGTACTATTGAACACTTCTTGCCGGCGGGATGTATTATTTAGATAAATATCCAAATGCGAGAATACGATGGGAGGTACAAAATCGCTCTTATACAAGTCTTTGGGGGTAACACATAATGCTCCGAATTCCGAACCGAATATTAACTTCCCGGAAGAACACAAAACGGGCTTTGTCTCAGCCATTTGTATCTGATCGTTGTACTCTTCCAACAGATTCATATCGGCATCCAATTTTGATAATTTATTCTCTGAAGCAATCCATAGATTGCCTTCGGAGTCTTCGATTGCTGAAAGGGATAAATCGGGTACTTGCCCATTCGTCGCGTTATAATGTTTGAAAGTCAGCTTTTCGGATAGCCTGCTACTGTCATCCAACAGATTAATTCCTCCGCTCAGTGTTATGACCAATAATTTGCCATTATGGGTTTGGGTAATATTCAGTACGTCATTGTTACTCAAACTGGAATAACGTTCCTCACAAACGTTATGGTAAAAACGGATGGCTTCCGGTCTTGCAAAATCAGAGGAGCAAGAGAGTAGTCCTCCTGTGGTTCCAATCAGGATAACTCCATTATCTGTCTCGTACAGGCAACGTACTTTCTCACATACATGAATCGGGTAGTTATTGAGAATATTTCCGGAGTGAATGAAACGCAGACCGGCACTTTCCGGTAAATGCTCTATCAGGTTGAGGCCTCCTCCAAAAGTTCCTATCCATATACGTCCTGCTGAGTCTTGCAAAATGGAGTAGATGGAATTGGAAGATATACTATACGGATTGTTTTTATCCGATAGGTGATGGGTAATCCGGTAACTGCTGTCTCTTTCGGGATGCAATAGATAAAGCCCGTTGTCTTTGGTTCCCAACCAGATGTTATGTTCTTTATCTTCGTAGATGCAATATACATCTATATTGAAGGTAACGGTAGGATCAGGTACTATTTTGCCTTCCCTTGAAAGATTTCCAATCCATTGTCCCGACGGATCGTAGAGACATACGTTGCTCGATTGCTTTTTGTGATTACGTTTCCATCCCACCCACAAGCGCTTCTGATGATCTTCCATCAAAGCACGTGCTTCTTTATGGTTATCGAATCTATATTCGAATTTCTTCCGGTGGAATGATAGGTATCCAAAACCATCTCCTTTGGTATACCACAGATTCTGATGACGGTCGATAATATAACTGAAGGCCTGGAATGAAACAGGCTTCCGCATTCCCATTTCATAAGTAGATGCCTGCTCTAAGCAACGGTTTACCGGATTGTAAAAGCATAACTCACCTCCTGCGGGTTTGAGCCAGATACAACCATATTCGTCTTCATGCACAAAAGTACAAGGTTTATAGAAAGGGACTTCCGAGTATCTGGGATAATTCAATAAAGTGGTGTTTTCATTTTCCTTATCTAATAGGATTACTCCATTGTTGGCACCCAGTAGCCATAGATTTCCTTTTTTGTCTTCAAATACGTCTGAATCTATTTCTATGGGCATTTCATGGACTGTGAATTTTTCATTTGCCGGATCGTAAAGTATAATGCTTCTATTCTGTAGAATTACAATTTTATTATCCGCTAAACTTTTTAATCCTGTGATCTCTGATATCGGTTGTTCGGGAACACATGGCAATACATCCTGGCTTTGAGTATCATACCGGGTGAAGAAGCCTTTGGAAGTGGCCAGGTAAATTCCACCGGGAACTTCCACCATAAATTCGAAAGGCATTAGATTAGATATGCTTTTCTGACCTACAATAAGAGCGCCTTTGTTAGTCAGAATCCATTCATCTCCATCCTTATCTTGGGTAATGCCATAAATGGTATCTCTTTCATTTCTTCCGGAATATAACTCGACGGACTCTGTCGCCGGAAACTTATTTTCATCTATGCGATACAGCTCATTCTGCATACCGACGGCCCAGGTAATTCCTTTTCCCAGTGCATACAATTTGCTAACTGAATTGGTGAGGCTTTTGTTAAAAAGGAAAGGGTCCTGGTATTCGTATGTCCGGGTGTTGAATAAGTAACAGCGTTTATCATAAGTCAGGCACCAGATGTTATTCAATGAACTCTTTTTAATTTTGGTAAAGCGATGATTGCTTATGCGGATAGGACTTTCCGGGTAAGTTTTATAATTATAGAATGAGTATCCGTCGAAACGTTCCAGTCCGTTCCAGGTGGACATCCATATATAACCATTATCATCCTGGATAAAATTATGGACGTTTTTCTGAGATAATCCGTCTTGTACTGAATAGTGCTTCATATTGATCAGACTTTGTCCGAACAACATAGGGGTGAATAAATAGAGTAGTATGGTGATGACCGGCTTTAGCATAGTATCTGTATTTTTCTGTTATACAAATATCGGGAAAAGTTATCAGATACCAATAAACTGATGAATTATTGCAATGATTAGACCTGAAATTATAAAAAGCGTACCCTATGTTCAGAATTTGTAAAGGAAAAGCTGAATATTATAATTCGATGTTTTATGAAATGTCTTCTTTTGCAAAGAATTATCTAACAAAATAAAAACAGGGATCATGAAACAGATTTTTATTTTCAGAAAGACGTATGCTGCCGTTATTCTGATAGGTTATCTGATGGCATTCTCTTCGGCAATGGCACAGCAAATGCCGCGACGCAATGCTTTACGCGAAACAAACAATGAATTTTTCAAGACTGAAGAAGCGCGTCGCATAGGCAATCAGGTGCTGGCGTTTCAGCGTTGTACCGGTGGTTGGCCGAAGAATATCGATATGACTCAAAAGATGAGTAATGAGGAATTAGCACAAGTCTTAAAGGAGAAGTCACGCCGTAACGATTCGACAATTGATAATGGCGCGACCACCATGCAGATGATTTATCTGGCTCGTTTATACAGGCAGACAAACGATGTGCGCTACCGTGACGCTTTCCGTCTGGCGGTGGAGTATCTTTTGAACGGTCAGTATGAGAATGGCGGATGGCCGCAATTCTGGCCGGAAATGCGCGGATATCAGGTACATATTACTTTTAATGATGATGCGATAGTTAATACACTGGAAATACTGCATGACATTATGACTGCTGAATTTCCTTATGACGGTGACCTCACCGACAAGGCAATGCGTCAACGGCTGTCGAAAGCTTTTGATAAGGGAATTGAATGTATTCTGGCAACACAGATAGTAACTGATGGACAGCTTACGGTATGGTGTCAGCAACACGACCGGGAAACCTTGAAACCGGCTTCGGCACGTGCCTATGAGTTGCCCTCGTATTGCTCGGCAGAGAGTGCTGCCATCGTGCGTTTACTTATGACGTTGCCTAAACCTGATGCACGTATTAAGCGGGCTGTCCACGGAGCTATGAAATGGTTTGATACGTATAAACTCACCGGTTTGCGGTGTGAACGGTCGGCAGGAGAGCATGGTGTACGTGATACTCGCCTTGTAGAAGATCCGCAGGCCGGGCCGATATGGGCACGTTATTATGATTTGAAGTATTGCGAACCTTATGTTTGCGACCGTGATGGTTTGCCACGACGTCGATTGGAGGAAATCGGAGTGGAACGTCGCAATGGTTACAGCTGGTATAACAGTCGTCCGGCCGAGCTTTTCGAACAGTATGATATTTGGGCAGCTAAGTATGATCCGAAGCACAAGGTAAATGTTAGTCTGAATTCCCAAGGGGCTAATGAGAGGGGAATTATTGAAATGTATCGTCGTCCGGTGATGGACCGCACAGCTTTCGATGTGGTGGTGAAGCCGGGACAAAGTATCCAGGATGCCATTGAGAAAGCACCTGAGACACCGACAAATCCTTTCAAGATTCTTATATTAAAAGGTAACTATAATCAAAAGGTTATCATAGACCGTCCGAACATTGTATTGGTAGGTGAGAGCCGTGACAGTACAGTGATTGTTTTAGCCGAGACTGCTAAGACAAGGACCATCACTCAATATCATGGAAAACCTGTGGGCAATGGTGTGATTGTGCTGCAAGAGGGGGCTGACGATTGTGTCATTAGCGGTCTGACAGTATATAACAATTATGGAACTACTGTTGAGAACACTACCACCCACCAGATGTCTATCTTTGGACGTGCTACACGTACCATTGTTATTAATTGCAATGTATGGGCTGATGGTAATGATGCACTTTCACTTTGGGCGCCGGCAGGCAATGGAATGTATTATCATGCCGATCTTTATCTGCGTTGTCCCGGAGTGGATTTTCTTTGCCCGCGCGGGTGGTGTTATGCTACCCGCTGTCGGTTTTATGGCGATGGCCGTGCACTGATTTGGCATGACGGTCGGGGTGATAAAAGTAAGAAACTGGTTATCACTAATTCGTCTTTTGATGCTCAATCACCAACTATTCTCGGTCGTTGGCATCATGACTCTCAGTTCTTTATTATCAATTGTCAGATGTCGGAACAGATTCTGGACTGCAATATTGGTTATGCTTATTCGGACAAAGTGCTCGATCCTTGTCCGTGGGGACAGCGTGTTTATTACTATGGTTGTCGTCGTCAGGGAGGCCATAGCGGTTGGTTGGACAATAATCTGCAACAGGCGGAGAGTGCACCGGCATTTTATGGCATCACTGCCCAATGGACGTTTGGCGGGAAGTGGGATCCGGAACGGAGAATTCGTGATCTTTGGAATGTTTTGGCTTATTGACGAAATAACCCTGTTGATAAGAGGAAAGGCGTGGTCGTAAGATTACGCCTTTTCTTATGGTTGGAGAGGGGGATACTGATGCTTTGTCATGCCTCTGTTTGCTCCATTTAGTTTCTGCCTTTTGGAACAAAAGTACCTTGCCTGTGGAACAGAAGTTTCTCAAGTAAGAAATAAAAGTGTCTTACCTAAGAAACAAATGTCCCACAATAAGGAAACAAATGTTCCTATAAAGTGAAACGGATGCTTTCTCGTAACGGTATAGTAATAAGTTCTCACCACAGAGTAACACAGAGTCTCACGGAGTTCTATTCTTTTGATTTCAAATCGATTAAACTCTGTGAGACTCTGTGTTACTCTGTGGTGAAAATAGAATTGAAACTTTGTAATCTCTGTTTACGTAAAGGTTTACGTACCTTTTTGCTTTCTTTCCTTTTCCTTTTACATGCAATTCTCCTACTTTTGACCACATAAATCTGTTTAAAACCAATTCTAATATTATATTTATGGAAAGAAGCCTCTTTAAATTTGCTCTACTGGGAGTCATGTTCTTGATCAGTCATTCCTCTTTTTCACAAATAACGGAACGGGAACGTCCTGCGGAGTGGAAACAATTAGTGAAAGGCGCCCGCTTTATGGATCGCTTTCTGCCGATGAAGGGAAATGTACTTTCCTCCGATACATGGGGTGCTGACTGTGTGCTTCCACGTTATGTAGATAATGGCATTGAAGACGGTATCTGGTCCTATTGGGGTGGAAATATCCGAAAAGGCGAAGACGGTAAATATCATCTATTTGTCTGTGGCTGGCTGGAATGTTCACCTAAAGGACACATGGAATGGCCTAACTCATACGTATTTCATACCGTAAGCGATAATCTGACAGGGCCTTTCAAGCCTGTTCGTATCATAGGTAAAGGGCATAATCCTGAAATATTCCGTGCTAAAGATGGCCGGTATGTTGTCTATGTAATTGATGGACGTTATGTATCCGATGATCTGAATGGAAAATGGGAATATGGAAAGTTTGATTTCAATGCACGCGACCGCCGTATTATCGAAGGCCTGTCTAATCTTTCATTTGCCCAGCGTGAAGACAGCTCTTATGTGATGGTTTGTCGTGGTGGTGGTATCTGGGTCAGCAGAGATGGACTATCGGAATACAATCAACTGACCGACAAACGGGTTTATCCGGATGTGGACGGTCGGTTTGAAGATCCGGTAATCTGGCGCGATCATATTCAGTATCACCTGATTGTTAATGATTGGCTGGGACGTATTGCTTTCTATCTTCGTTCAAAGGATGGAGTGAACTGGGTGGTCGATCCGGGTGAAGCTTATATGCCGGGAGTTGCTGTACATGCAGACGGACAAGTGGAAGACTGGTTCAAATATGAACGCCTTAAAGTGTATCAGGATAAATACGGACGTGCCATTCAGGCTAATTTTGCGGTAATCGATACGCTTAAAAACGAAGATAAACCTTTTGATCACCATAGCTCAAAGAATATTAGTATTCCCTTGAATCCGGGATTGTTGCTTACCATACTGGACGAGAAACCTATCACCTCGGGTACAAAAACAATTCGTGTGAAGATACAGGCGGAAGAAGGTTTCAATCCCCAGAAGGATATAGATGTGAATTCCTTGCGTTTCGGTGCTTCTGAAGAAGTGAATTATGGCAGAGGCTGTCAGGTATTGACCACAGAAAATGCGGGCAAGGATTTGATTGTAACTTTCAATGGCAAAGGAAATGGTATCACTAAAGATGAATTTGCTCCGAAGTTGATTGGAAAATACAAAGACGGAAGAATGCTTTACGGGTATGCGCGTTTGCCATACATTGATTATATAGAACCGATCCTTTCAGCTCGTGCCCCAGTCTTTACTAAATCCGGGAAGGGATTGGAATGTACAGTGGAAGTACAGAATTTCGGTCAGGTAGAATCGAAGAAAGCATTGGTGGAAGTCGGGTACAAAAAGGAAGGGAAAACAATAAAAGTAGCTTCCGGTATGGTTCCGGCATTGAAGCCTTATGAAAAAACAGATCTGTTGCTTTCTGCTAAGGATAGGTTTGAGGAAGGAAAAGAATATGATTTGATAGTGACACTCTATTCCGGCAAAAAAGTATTGTCAACATTTAATCTGAAAAAGAAAGTGTTGGAGTAACCAGAGAAAGCTATCGGTTTCGATGATTTGATAAGGGGATAAATATTCCGCTTACAAGGTATTAACTTCCTGTCGACAAGGTCTCAACTTCTTGTCAACAGGAAGTTAACTTTTTGTATGCAAGGAGTTGAGACCTTGTAATGTATTGATAAATAGATTCTTCCTGTTTTGCTCAATCCTGATATAAAAGATTCTGTTCGTAAGCGGATGATTGAAATTATACCGTCAATATCTTTCGGAAACTTTCATTAAATTCCTATCTTTGCGAAAACCCGTATTACCTGAATGAGGTGAAATGATACTCGATGTTACTTCATTATGTAATTGATTTCTATAAAGAGTCAACAATAACAGGCGGGTAGTCGTTATTAGGTTATAGTTAAATTTCATTTTATGAAACATTTCGTTCTTTTTGCCTGCGTGGCTGTTGGTTTGATTTTTGCCGGATGTCGTAACCGGCAGGAACCACCTGTGCCGGTAGTTGTGCAGGAGGCTGAACCTAAGGATACGGCTGTGCTGGAATTTCCTCATCCTAAAGAAAAACAGTTGACCGCTGCCGATATTTCTCTTACCAAAGAATTGCTCTATGACCAGCATACCCTCGAAGATACCTATCCATATAAGGATACGGTACGCTCTTTCAAATGGGATGTCATTCGGAATTGTCTGGCTTATATTGAGAATATGCAGCGCGATACTACCGCAAGGTGGGTGGTGTTGCAGAATTATAAGAATCTGAATAAAGAAGCTCCCCTGGTACGTAAGTTCGTGCGGAATGTGTACCGCCGTGTATCTGATACATTGGGCGTGGAGCGCTATCAATCGGTGCCGCTGTATCTGCCCGCTGATACGTTGGTGCCCGAACGTTATGGTAGAGACGGTACTATCGCTTATCTGAAAGGCGAGGAAGGAAGTTTTTACCGGATATTACCCGCCACTTTTGAAGAAGAATGGCTGGCGCCACGCAGTTATCTGAAACAATTGCCGGATAGCACCGTCTTTAATCATGTGATTTTTGTCGACCGCCTGGATCAGAATATTACTACCTTGGAACATGTCTCGGAAGGTGAGTGGAAGATACGCAGCATGAATCCTGCCACTACCGGAATGCATGCTCCACCTTATGCTCAGGAAACCCCACTGGGAATGTATCTGCTTCAACAGAAGAAAACGCGTATGGTGTTCTTGAAAGACGGTTCGGCGGAGACAGGAGGCTATGCCCCCTATGCCAGTCGTTTTACGAACGGAGCTTATATTCACGGAGTGCCGGTGAATGCACCGCGTACAAGTATGATTGAGTATAGCTGGTCGTTAGGGACTACTCCACGTTCGCATATGTGTGTACGCAATGCCACTTCGCATTCCAAGTTCGTTTTCGATTGGGCACCTACCGAACGCTCTTTGGTTGTGGTGATTGAATAGTGAATCCTCATTTTTAACTATCTGTGTGATAGGTGTCTGGAGAAAAAAATGTAATTTAGCCGCCGTTATTTCTTTGGCTAAAGTTTTATGTTGCGATTTATTGTATTCATTTTATTCTTATTTCTTCCTTGTACCTTATTTCTGGGCGGCAAGTCGTCAGATAGCACTCCTGATTCTGCTGAAAGGGCTGCTGCATCTGATGTTGAGGCTTATGCGAGCTTATACCGTTCTATGCAGTTGGAAGGAGTTGTTAACTGGAAAGCTTTCCGGCAGGCTGTAGCAGGTTATTATAAAATAGACAATCGCAAACGGGAGGTGTTGACATTGATAGACTTTTCCCGTCCTTCTACCGCAAAACGTCTTTTTGTATTTGATATGAGGGAGCGTAAAGTACTTTTTTCATCGGTTGTTTCCCATGGAAAGAATAGCGGTGATAATTATGCCACTTCTTTCTCCAACGAATATGGTTCCTACAAAAGTTCACTGGGGTTCTATCTTACAGAATCTACTTATCAGGGAAAGAATGGGTATTCGCTTATTTTGAATGGTTTGGAAAAAGGAATCAACGACCGGGCTCGTGAGCGTGCTATTGTGATGCATGGGGCGGCTTATGCCGATCCTTCGGTAGTCAGCCGAGGAGGACGTTTGGGAAGAAGCTTTGGCTGTCCGGCTGTTCCGCAAAAACTTTCCCGTCCTATCATTGATGCCATCAAAGGAGGAAGTGTGATGTATATCTATGCTGAAACTCCCGAATACCTGGCACATAGTTCAGTCTTGGAAGGTGCGGACGGACTGTAGTTTAATTCTTTTCATGGCGAAGCATATTTTTGATGTTTGTCAATTCCTTTAATCTTATCTTTTCATACCTTTGCGTGCAATTTTCAGAGGATTAATTTATGGCAACATCAAGAGAAATGACGGCAGGACGCGCATTGCCGTTGATATTCAATTTCACTATGCCTCTGTTGATGGGAAACCTGCTACAACAGACATACTCTCTGGTCGACGCGGCAATCGTAGGTAAATTCTTGGGCATAAATGCACTGGCCTCGGTTGGAGCAAGTACTTCGGTAGTTTTCCTTATTCTTGGTTTCTGCAATGGATGTTGTGGAGGTTTCGGTATTCCTGTGGCACAGAAATTCGGAGCGCGGGATTATAGCACGATGCGTCGTTATATATCGGTCAGTTTACAACTGGCGGCGGTGATGTCGGTGGTGATTGCGGTGGTTACGAGTATTCTGTGTGGGGATATCCTGCTGATGATGCGTACACCGGATATCATATTCCAGGATGCTTACTATTATTTATTGATAACGTTTATCGGAGTTCCCTGTACTTTCTTTTATAATTTGTTGTCCAGCATCATTCGTGCTTTGGGCGATAGTAAGACGCCTTTCTGGTTTCTGCTGTTCTCTGCTGTGCTTAATATTTTGCTTGATTTGTTCTGTATCCTGGTGCTGGATTGGGGAGTGGCAGGGGCTGCCATCGCTACGGTCTTTTCACAAGGTGTGTCGGCTGTGTTGTGTTATGGATATATGATGCGCCGTTTTGATATATTGCGGGGAACACTGGATGAACGGAAATTCAACGGTGCTCTGGCACGGAGATTGATGTATATCGGTGTACCTATGGGATTACAATTTTCGATTACCGCTATCGGAAGCATCATGTTGCAAAGCGCCAATAATGCATTGGGAACAGCTTGTGTTGCGGCTTTTACGGCTGCCATGCGCATTAAGATGTTCTTCATGTGTCCGCTTGAAAGTCTGGGCATTGCTATGGCTACTTATACCGGACAGAATTATGGTGCGGGCAAGCCCGAACGCATTTGGATGGGAGTAAAGGTAAGTGCGTTAATGATGATTATTTACTGGGCATTTACGTTCTGCGTATTGATGCTGGGGGCACGTACGTTTGCCTTGCTTTTTGTGGAAGCGTCTGAACTGGAAATATTGAAGGACACGGAGTTGTTCCTGCATATTTCCGTGTCCTTCTTCCCGGTTTTGGGATTGCTCTGTATTCTGCGATATACCATCCAGGGAGCGGGATATACCAATCTTGCTATGCTTTCCGGAGTTTCCGAAATGATAGCACGTGTGCTGGTCAGTCTTTATGCAGTGCCCGCTTTCGGCTATCTTGCGGTCTGCTTCGGTGATCCGACAGCATGGATTGCGGCTGTCCTGTTCCTGGTGCCGGCATTTATTTTTGTATATCGGAGGTTGCTCCGGATGAGGAGAGAACAGAGAGTATAATTCCCGTACCTCCTCCCGGTGCCTGTGCTATTTGCAGGGTCGATTCACCGGTTACTTCCTGTTCTTCTATTATCACCGGGTATGGGTTGGTACGATAATCAGCCTTATCTCCATCTCTGTAGATAACAGCCTTATATCGTTTTCCTTTATCCAGAAAGGAGAGGGGAAGTTGCATCTCCCGAGGTTGTTCATTAGTGATGCTTCCTATAAACCAACGTCCGCTGCTTCCGCGTTCTTTACGGGCAATTGTCACATATTCGCCTATTTTTGCCTCGGGTACTATGGTTTGCTCCCAAGTAGTAGGGCAGGTGGTGATAAATGAAAACGGTTCAGGGTTCCGTTCATAGTTTTCTATTTCATCGGAGGCCATTTGCAGGGGACTGTATAAGACAACGGATAAAGCCAATTGTTTGGCAAGCGTTGTTTGTACACGCGTCTGAGGCAACACCGGATTTTCGAAGCGGAAAGTGCCGGGGGTGAAATCCATGGGACCTGCCAGCCCACGGGTGAAGGGAATGATGGTAGTGTGTATGGGGGGATTGCCGCCATCTTTGTCCCAGGCATCCCATTCCTGCCCTCGTACACCTTCTTGTGTCATCAAATTTGGGAAGGTTCGTTGCAGTCCGGTGGGCATCACGGGTTCGTGATTGTCAATCATAATATGCTTGTCGGCTGCCAGTTCAATAACTTTCCGGTAGTGACGTACACCAAACTGGCTGCTGTGTCGCTCTTTGCCATCCAGCAGTTTGCCTACATAGCCTGTTTTGACTATTTGCACGCCGTGATCTTTATATAAATTGAAGGCTGCTTCTATTTGGTTTTCATAATCAGATACCCAGCCGTCCGTTTCATGATGGCCGATAAGCGTCACGCCTTTGGAAGCGGCATAGTCGGTGATCTGTTTCAGGTCAAAGTCAGGATAAGGTTCGGTAAAGTTGAAATGATAAGTATCCCAACCTTTGTTCCAACCTTCAATAAGTACTCCCTGAAAACCGTGTCGGGCGGCAAAGTCTATATGCCGCAGTGCATTGGCAGTGGTAGCGCCGTGGCGTGGGCCTGTGTGCCAGGTGTGTTTATGCATGTGGTAAGTCCACCAGATTCCAATGTATCTTCCGGGTTGTATCCAGGATGTATCCTGAATGCGGCAAGGCTCGTTCAGATTCAGCATAAGGCGTGACAGGAGTAAATCACCTGCGCTTTCAGCAACAATCATCGTACGCCAGGGAGTGACACGGGGAGCTTTCATAAATACTTTTTCTCCCGTAGACCATGGAGTGAGATTGGCTTTCAGGGTCATACTACCTTCTTTAGGGATAAGATTCATGGCTGCATAATCTGTCAGATTGGCTTCATGGATGCTCAGGAAAAGTCCGTCATTGGTTTCCATTGTGAGTGGTGTGCTTACCCAACCGAGTTTACTGACAGGAGATGCCTCGTAGAGTGCTTCATAAAAATGTGCTTCGTAAGGTATGGACCAGGCTTTATGATCACCGGTCAATGCAAATTCTGTAAGTTCATCCATGATCACAAAGTCTTTTAATGCTTCCTGTTCCGGAAATTCGTAACGGAAGCCGAACCCGTCATTGAACAGCCGGAACACAACATTGAATTTTCGTTTGGGGGCGGATGTTTTCTGTACGCGAATGGTCATCTCATGATAGTTGTTTTCCACAATCCGGTCTTCTCCCCAGATTTGTTCCCATGTCCCGCTGAATGAATGATGAAGAGCTTCAGTTATTTCCAGATGGCCAGCAAGTGTATCTTCTTTCAGGATAAACCCGAGGTGTGACTTATCGAGTATGGGCTTTCCATTTCGTGAGAGTTCATAATAGAGTTTTCCGTTTTCTGTTTCTACATGCAGGCAGAGATTACCATCGGGAGAACTTACAGAGAGTTGCGATGCCGGATTGCAACCTGTGCAGAGGAAAACGATAAAGCTTACCCATAACAGAGAATAATTAGGAAGTCTTTTCATGATTTCTTTCTTATTTTTATATAGTCCAGTTCAAAGCATCCGCCTTTGGACGTACTGTTCTGAATGATTATATAATTAATACCGTTTTGCAGGGATATTTCTGTTTCCGCAGTTTGCCAGGCTGTTTTGTCAGCCTGTACAGGAAGTTGCAACAATTTCTCTATCGCCATATCATTGACGATAATCAAAACCGCTGCGTCTGCAGCTCCTGTATTTCGATATCTGATTTCCAGCGGATAGTCCCCTGTTTGGGGAACTTCCACTGTAAAGAGTACATTGGCGCCGGAGTTTTCAAGTCCTGTGACGTAGCCGGCACCACTGTAAGTATTCTCTTGTTTGCCATCGTTATCCTGTCCGGAATCGGATTCCTTGCAGGATAACAGGAGACAAGCCATTAGTAATAGATTGTAGTACTTCATTTACTTGATTGATTTTGCTCCATCCCTTACGGAAGCTGTTTCTGCTTCTATTTTCAAGGTCTTGTGTTGAATACGGATTACTTTACATTCATGGGGTCGCAATTCTACAGTGTATGTTCCCGACATACCTCCCAAGTCTTTGCGTTCCCATAAATCCCGTACATTGACGGCTTGCCCGTCTTCAATGCCCAGTTCACGACGGAAGTCAATGCTGCGTGTCTGTGGAGTACTTTCACGGTTGAATAATCCTACCACCCAATCTCCGTTAGGCAACTGGCCGATCCATCGGGAACTGTTTGCTGCATCCCGAAAGTCGTAACTCAATGGTTTGGCGGCAAAACCGAGACTGTTCAACTCGTTCATTTCCGGATTCTGGTAAACCCAGGCGTGATCTCCAATCGTATCATACTGGTCGGCAATGGCAAGTGCAGAACCTCCCATAATCATCAGCGAGAAAAGGAAGCGGCGTTCGTTGTCATTTGCCAGTTTATTCATACGCATAAAGTCACCGTCCAGTATCATTTGCCCTCGTGCACCGACATCGGCAAAACCAATGAATCCGTCGAAAGCATTACCGAATTGCGGCCAATGGTCTTTCTGCTGCCCGCGGCGGCGGTTGCTGACAAAGTCCCAGTCACCGTCGAAGCAGTCATCGTCAATGCGTATCATATCCCCGTATTTCAATTCCGTCTTGGCATGATTATAACAATGAGGCATCACAAGACTGAGGAAAAGATCATCTCCGGCAGCTTCGGCAATCCATGCCAATGCTTGTTCGTAGCGGCGGGTGCCATAGTTGGTTTCATAGTTTTCCAGGAAATCTATGCGAAGATAGGTGACACCCATTTCCTTGAAATAGCGGACATAATTCTGAATCCATTCTTTGGCTCCCGGTTTATCCACATCCACCCAATACAGAGGATCGTTGAACGATTTGTATCCCACAATGTCTCGGGTATGGTAAGAAGTTCCTTTTACAGGCAGATTCTGTTCATAGGCGGCACGGGTCAGCCACATGGGGTTGTAATAGACTCCCATCTTCATGCCCCGTTCTTGTAGGTATTTAGTCCAGTAGCTGAAACCGTTTTTCCAGTCACTGTTGTACTTGGTGATATAGCCGTTCTCATTGACGGTTTGTGCAGCTTCTATCCATCCGTCGTTGCAGATCATGTCGTAACCGTAGGGTCTGAAAGTCTTCTCCATCCAGTCGATGTTTGCTTTCCAGCGCTCCTCACTGAGAGGAACGTTGGTTACAAAACACTCTTCGTAGGCAATCCAGTATCTGGGTCCCGTACCGTGACGGGTGAAGGGACTGTCACGGGCTATGGAAGACTGGGGACAGGATGATAAGAATAAGGCTGCAAAACCTAATAGTAACTTCAAATGGTTCATAATGGTAAAGTTTGGGGGTTAATTCACTTTTTCTACTTTCAGTTTCAGAGTTTGGGTATTTACGGTTAACTTGTATTTGCCGTCCGTTCCTTCGGGAATACCCCAGAAGTGGTCGCGCAGGTTACCTTCCATTTCTGAACATTTAAACATGGGGTATTCACCGGGTGTCACAATCTTGACGTTTCCGTTATGGTCTACACTTTCAGGCACCAGATAATTAACCTTATCCCAATCTCCCTTTTCAAGGCAGAATTTGAATTGCTTGTTTTCGTCACTGTAGATCAGGTTTACCTCTGCCGTATAGATTCCTTCTTCATCCGGATCGGGTGTTAGTCCGGTCGGATTGCCGGAGTCCCATCCGAATGCACTTCCTAAACCATAAATTGTCTTTATCTCCGGTTCCGGTTCTTCTGTTTCATCGCTGATCTTTTCGAGGGTTAGTTTCAGCTTCTTTACGTTTACTGTAATCCGATAGGTGCCATCGCTTCCTTCGGGTATTCCCCAGAAGTGGTCGCGCAGGTCGCCTGTCATTTCGGAGCACATCAGCATATCGTATTCTCCGGGAGTGATGACTTTCACGGCAGTACCATCATCTGTTGAAGTAGGTACCAGATAACGTACTTTGTCCCAGTCTCCCTTTTCGAGGATGAATTTGAATTGCTTGTTCTCTTCGGAGTATTTGATGACTTTATCTATGGTGAACGTATTCTGCTCAATCAACTTCAGTTCTGTGGGGACATTGGAATCCCAACTGAATATAGTGCCGAGTCCGTACAGTTGCGTGTAGTTTTCAACGGGTTCCACTACAACAATTTCTTTATCTTTCTCGCATCCTGCCAGTAGGGGGAGGAGGGCAAAGATGAATATAAGCTTATTGATTATTTTCTTCATGGTTATCTGATTTTAAATTGTAAGTTGTTATATCCGAGAGCCTTTCATCGGCATTTGAGTTCCCTTTGAGGAAACAGTTTGTTTCCCGGTGTGAAACTGGTAGTTTCAAGGCATGAAACTCCTGGTTTCAAGCAATGAAACTGTTGGTTTCTCGGTATGAAACTGAGAGTTTCAAATGATGAAACTATTGTTCACCTAAGGGGATGTTTTTTACCGGTTCGTATTAATTATATCCCGGGTTCTGTTTCAGTGTATGATCCGCTCCCATCATATCCCGTGGGATAGGGAAGATATCCCAGTGTGAGTCTGCATCGGGCTTCTTGTCCCACCATTCTTCCGTACAGTACAATCCCCAGCGGATAAGATCAGTCCGGCGGCGTCCTTCGGCAAGGAATTCACGTCCCCATTCATCGTAAAGCTCATCTTGCGTCAGGGTTACTGTACCTTCGGGTTTGTACAGGTATTCTGCCCATGTATCTTGCGGATAGTTACGTTTGCGTACCGCATTCAGCAGTTTTGCAGCCCCGTCCACATCGTTTGCTTTGAACTTACATTCCGCCAGTGAGTAATAGATTTCCGCCAGACGAATTTCATTGTAATCGGCTTCGCGTTTACCCGCGTCTTCGTCGCTGTAGATGGGATACTTCACAAAATGCCATCCGGAGTTATGGTCGCCGGTATTCATGTTTGAAGTGCGGTCGGCGGGAAGTTGATCCGGAGCGAGTTCGTGAAATACTCCTACCTGGTCGCGGATGTAGATTTCATATCCTCCTACGGGGGAAGTTACTTTCTTTTCGGTGCCGTCATCGGCGATATAAGGCAGGTAGCCATAAAGGAACATACCTTCACGGGTACTGTTGCCCAGGTTCTTATACATGGTCAGGCGATAATCTTGCGGATATTTCTTGAATTTGCTGACAAATTTGCCGAGTTTGAAGTTGTATTCATTATTATTCAGGTCGAGACTGGGTTGCAAGGCATATTTGGTATTGAAGTCTCCTTGTTTGAAAGCACCGAAGTAGAAACGTGCATTGACAGGGACGGCCCACCAGTATGTATCACCCGAATAGTGCCAGTAACTACGCCCGTAGGACGACGGGAAAGCAAAGATGGTTTCGTTGCATTTATCGTTTGTCCAGTCGAAAACTTCGTCCCAGGTCTTTCCCAGTTCGTAGAAGCCATAGTCACCGTCCAGAATATTTTGGGCATAGGTGGCACATTCCGTATATTTAGAAGTGCCGGTCCATTTTTCTGCATTCAGATAGAGGCGTACTAACAATGCGGCTGCACCGGCTTTGGTCCATTGTCCTTGTGCTATCCCGTTTCCGGCATTACCATTTTTGGCAGGCAATGCTTCGATAGATGTCTTCAGTTCCGTTTCGATAAAGCTGAACAGTTCCTGCGGCGTCACTTGCCCGACGGAGTTCTTGCTCTGATCCAGGCTGACAGCTAACGGTACATTGCGGAAAGCATCCAGCAGACGAATGTAGAACCATGCGCGTAATGCTTTGTTCTGCGCGATGAAGTTATCCATTTCCGGCTGTGACATATTGAATTTGGCAGGGTCCAGCTTTTGCAGGTCATCTATGACGGAATTGGCCTGCATAATTCCGGTGAAACAGTTTTCCCATTCACTTTTGATGGATTCATTGTCGGCAGCCCAGGTGTGGTAGTGCAGATATTGCCATTTGGCATTGTCATACCACCAGCCATCGCGTGCCCAGGTACCCAATTGATCGGCACAACACTCTTGCAAAACCTGGCGCGGCCCGATGCTGTAGAATCCATGTTCGAAGGGGCGGAATGTAGCTTTGATAATATCATCCTTTGTATTGTAATAGTTGGTAGACATGATTTGGTCGTATACCGTTTCCGTAAGGTCGGTGCATGCGCTGAGGGAGCCGAGAAGCAATGCTCCTGCCAGCGAACCGGTTAATATATTCTTGAGTTTCATATTTCTATTGTTTTTAAGGTTATACATTTAGAAGTCTAATTGAACACCGAACATTACCTGTGTAGTGGAGGGATAGTATCGGCGGGTACCTTCCGTACCGTTCAGGTTCACACCCGGAGTCAATCCGTTGGTCTGGTAAGTCGAAGGATCTACACCATTGAAACCTGTAATGGTGGCAAGATTCTTTCCGGTGACGTAGAGGCGGGCACTGTCCAGCCATTTGTTATTGATCTGGAAAGTGTAGCTTAGGGTTACCATATCGAGCTTCACATAGTCGCCGCGTTCAATGAAATAGTCGGTCAGCACATTCTTACCTTTCTTAATGGCCGCATTCTTGGTATATGCTTTTTTCAGCACATTGCTTTGCATACTGGGAATGCCCCAATAGAAGTCGTGTACATTGAAGAGGTCGAAGCCGAAAGCACCACGCAGGAAGATGGTCAATCCCCAGTTCTTATACGTCAAGGTATTGGTCATGGAAGCTGTGAACTTGGGAAGTCCGTTACCGGTTACCCGTTTGTCTTCTTCTTTGGCATCAGATATTTTAATCATCTCCGTATTGTCTTTGTTCCATACTACCCAGTCGCCATCGGCATCAATACCGGCATATTTCCAGGTGTAATAATTACCCAGGCGTTGTCCTTCTTCTATGCGTTGCAACTTGCCCGGTTGATTCGGACTTTCCATATTCGCCAGATCGTAATAGTTCTGTCCGGTGAACTCGTTGTTGGAGAATTTGAGGAACTTGTTCTCATTGGTGGCGCCTACCAGATTGACGGTATAGCTGAAATCTTTCATCTTCACTGCCTGGATATTCAGATCGACTTCAATACCGGTGTTGCGCATGGTACCTACATTGACAAAAGTGGTAGAGAACAAGTACGGAGGAACGGGCACATTGTAGTCGCCCAGCAAATCTTGTTGCTTACGGTTGTAGTAATTGACCGAACCGCTCAATATTCCTTTAAACATGCTGAAGTCCACGCCGATGTTCCAGTTTTTACCTTTTTCCCATTTCAGCCCCGGATTAGGATTCTTACCTGCACCCCATACAGTGAAGTACTGACCGTTGTAGTAGTAACTGCCGAAACTGCTCATGGTAGACAAAGACAGGTAATTACCGAAATCCTGATTACCGGTTACACCGTAGTCACCACGTATTTTCAGGTCATCAATCCATGTGATGTCTTTCATGAAAGCTTCTTCGCTGATACGCCAACCGGCAGATACAGCGGGGAAATAACCCCATTTATTGTCATCTCCGAAGCGGGAAGAACCTTCGTATCTCAAAGAAGCGGTCATCAGGTAGCGGTTTTTGTAGTCATAGCTCAGGCGGCCGAAGAAAGCAATCAGTTTAGAATCGCTTTTGTTGGTACCCATTTCGTTGCGTCCTTCTTCCTTGGCCCATTCACCGGAACCGAGGTTGTTGTACAGAAGTCCGTCGGAAGAAAAATCCTTATTGGCGGCATTCAGACCTGAATTCTGGAAGTATTGATACGAGTAGCCTACCATGGCGCGGGCACGGTGTCCCTTCAATTCCATAGCGTAGTTGCCTAGCCATTCAAGACTATGCTGGCGGTACTTGCTGTAAGTGCGGCTGGCTTCTCCTTTATAGTCGTTCTTCATAGCCAGGCGGCTTGTAGAAGGACGGAACCAGTAGTCGAAATTATCCGATTGCTGGTCGGCAAAAGTCAGTTGCGTACTGAGGGAATGAATGGAATGACCATCTTTGGCAAGTAGGGGAAGTAAGTTTAGCTTCACAGTGGCATCCCAGTCCAATAGTTTGGTTTCACCACCGTTTTGTTCCAGCTTCAGTTCCTCTACAGGATTCCATAAGGCTTCCTGCCCGGTGAAGTCAGAATAAAGATTCGGATTTTCCGGATCAAACAGTGGGGTAGTGGGGTTGGCATCCATGGCTATCTTGAATGCATCCCAGGAGGAATTTTCACGGTAAGCGATACGCGGTGCGATATTTACGGAGAAATCTAACAGTCCGTTTTTAGTGGTATGGTTGATAGAGGCGCGTGCACCATACTCTTCGCGACCGGAACGTATATCGATACCGGTTGCATTGCGGTAATCCACACTGACGCGGTAATTACTCTGGCTGGTGCCGCCGGACAATGTGACGGTATGCTGGTGGGTGAAACCGGTACGGGTAATCTCGTCAATCCAATTGGTAGCTCCACCCAGATCACTGGTCGGATTGTTGGGAACACGGTATTCGCGGAACTCTTCGGCAGTCAGTTGGTCGAGTTCATGCAGAGGAATACTGGCGGTCAGCATACCATTATAGGTCGCATGGAATTTACCGTCGCGTGATCCCTTCTTGGTTGTGATGACGATTACACCGTTGCTACCTCGTGTACCGTAGATAGCGGAGGCTGCACCGTCTTTTAGAATATCCATGGAGGCGATATCGTTGGGATTGATATTCGTCAGGTTACCACCGGGAATGCCGTCGATTACGATCAACGGGCCCAATCCGGCAGCACGTGAGGAAATGCCGCGAATCTGGATACTTGCCTGGTTGTTAGGGTCGGCGGCAGCTGTGTTGGTTACGGATACACCGGCCACTTTTCCCTGTATCATCATGGAAGGATCCAGACTGCTGATATGGAGAAAATCCTTACTGGAGATGTGTGATACGGCAGAAGTAAGTTCTTTCTTATCCAGCGTTCCGTATCCGATAACGACTACTTCGTTCAGAGCCTGCACATCGTCTTCCATACGAATATTGATAGTCTTACGCCCGTCTACTTTCACTTCCTGTGTTTTGTAACTGATGAAGGAGAAGCGCAGGGAACTTGTGGGGCGGACGGTCAGCGAATATTTACCGTCGACATCAGTTATGGCTCCGTTAGTGGTTCCTTTTTCTGCAACGGATACGCCAATCAGAGGTTCATTGTTGGTGTCCGTCACTATTCCTGATACTTTGACTGTTGCATTTTGGGCGTTCAGTAATGCAGGGAGTAGGAAGAACATTCCAAGGAGTACATGAAAGTACATTTTCCAAGGATAAATCTTAGTTTTCTTTTTCATGGTACAATGATTTAAATGAGTTAATAGGTTCAATGAATTTTTTCCTTGGGACAAATGTATTTCGTATAGGCGGGAGAAAAAAGCAATGAAGACGGGATATAGAATGATAAAAGGAGGAATACGTTGATATTCAAATCAATGCATTCCTCCTTCCAACGGAAAATTAAGGTCTGTTTTAGAGCCTTTTCAAAGATATTGCGGGGCTAAATTCCTTTCTTTATTTGCATAATGTATTCTTCGAACTCTTCTTTCGGTACAATTGTTTTTCCTTTTACCCGTGCCTTATATACATATATAGTATTAATAGATAAGTTGAGGAATTTGGCAATCCGCTCGTTCTCGGTTACCCCCAAACGAATCAGGGCGAAGATGCGCAATTCTGGTGGCAGGTTGCCTGCCTCATCCAGAATCACCTGGTCTTCCGGGCGGAAGAATTTATTGTATTCCGTCAGGAAATTCGGGAAGAGCTTCAGGAAAGTCTGGTCGAAGGATGAGAACATATTCTCCCGTTCGGACTTTATATCGAACTCTTTATGCGTGATTTGTAAATCATTGAATTGGCGTGCTTTCAATTTACGATCCTGCTTTTTCAGCAGATTCTCTACTTTGTCCAGGTAATCGGATTTGCCATAAAGAGACTGGAAGATATATTGGTCCTTAATCTCGTTGGACTCTTGCAGTTTTCCATTCACTTCTGATATTTCATTGAATTGCTGTTGAATGGATTGTTTGGCAGTTTTCAGCTTTTTCATCTGCTTATAAATGATGGACAGGGTGACTAAAAGAGAGATGACCAGCAGGCTCATTACCGCCAATGATATTGTAACTTCCCTTTTCCTTTCTTCTATCAGGGTGAGGCGTTGCTTCTCAATGATGGGGAGTATAGTGTTTATTTCCATCTTACGGTGTCGGGCATTGTAGAAGTTTGTTTCCTCCAGTGCTATCTGAATGTATCTGCTGGCACGTAATACGTCTCCTTTGCCATACAGATAACTCGAAAGTTCTTTTTTAGCAGTCGTTTCCCGGGTGGCGGAGCGTATATCCTGTATAGCTGATAGTGCCATGTAGTAAATGGCGTGTTCAAAATCTCCCATCCCTATGTACATACGTCCCAGCATGGAGTAGATGATTGCTTTTTCATGCGGACAAACGTCGTAATCATTCAGCATTTGCTTGTACATCTGTATTTTCTTCTCATTGTCACCTACACTGAATTTGAAAGCTTCTATTTTCTGGTGGTAGAAAGTGTGGTCGGGGGTATACAGTAGGGCGGAGTCACAGTAGAGGGTTATTTTCTTGTTGTAATCAGCATTGAAAGGGGTACCTTCATTGTAACTGCTCATATCGGAATACAATCTCATACAGAGCTGGTAGTATTCCGACTTAATGGAGTCCGGGGCATTTGCAACATGAATGGAACGCATCATGTCATATGCTTCTTTGAATAAACCGGTGGAAAGGTAACAGTAAAACAGGTTACAATCTGCCTGAATAGATAGATTCTTATCGGTCAGGCGGTGTGATATTCCCTCTGTTTGTATGGCGTAGGAGTAAGCTGAATCGTATTGATAAGTGATATATTCATTAAACAGACGGTTGCAAAGGTTATACTTTTCCTGCTGGTTCTTGACGTATCGGAATTGCTGTTTGATGTCTTCTAACTTCTTTTCTTTTTGCTGGTAGTAGATTTCACGGTGTTCTATCTCGCTATCGAGGACAGAGAGTATAGAATCCACACGTTCTTTGGCGGATAATCCAATAATCTGGCATAGGAGCAAGAGGCTGAATAGGTATTTCATGATATGATGTGGGTTAAGAAAGTACTGCAAAGTTAGAAAAATATTTTTTTTATCATCCTGCAATATACGTTTCTATTTTAATCTTCTGCAAATTCTTCTTCTTCCTGTTGGTGAGAGAGGTACTTTGGAACCTTTTTCCTTTCTTGCATGTTCCCTATCATTTTAGATACAGAAGCTGATTGCTTGGCTGATGAATTTCTCTTATTAGGATATGTTTAACTGTTTAAAAGAAGGATTTATGAATGAAGAAAAAATGAAGAGTTTCACTTCTTATATGTTTCATGTGATGGAGGAGTTGGAACTTGAGGAACGTTTTGGTACGTTGCACGTTTATCGGTATGCACTACGTGCCTTTACAGGTTTTGTAGGAGGTGGTGAAATCTTTTTCGGTGCCTTGTCGCGTCGGTCGTTGAAGTTGTTTGAGCGACACCTGCGCGACCGGCTTTGTAGTTGGAATACAGTTTCTACGTATACCCGTGCTTTGCGTGCAGTTTACAATCGTGCTGTCGATGCAGGGCTGATTGCTGGTGAATATCGTTTATTCAGTGTGGTGTTTACAGGGGTAAAATCTGAGCAAAAACGTGCTTTGAAAGCGGAAGAAATGCATTGTCTGTTGGATGCAAAAGAGTTGCCCGGAAATATCCGCCAATCCCGTGACCTGCTTTCTTTGATGCTTCATCTACAGGGTATGCCTTTTACTGATCTTATCCATCTGCATCGGGATGATTTACGAACTGATCTTTCCGGACATACTCTTCTGACCTGCCGTCGACAAAAGACAGGAAGCGAATTGCAGGTTTCGGTTACCGATGAAGCAATGAAATTGATAAATTTGTATCGTAGCACTGACCCCACTTCACCTTATCTATTGCGTTTCTTAGATGGGAAACTGGGAGGAGAGGTCGTCTATCGTGAGTATTGCCGTCAGTTGCGCATATTGAATTATGGGCTTTTAAAACTTGCTTCATATTCTGGTTTGAAGGTACTGAAGGTAAGTTCATACACGGCGCGTCATACATGGGCTACGCTTGCCAAATACTGTCAGATACCTGAAGAGATGATTTCTGAGGGGTTGGGACATTCTTCTCTTGAAGTCACCCGAACTTATTTAAAAAGTTTTGAAGGTGGAGAAATGGCAAAGGCAAACCAGATGATAATTGATTACATTTATTCTGGAAAGAAAACGATGTGGAGTAGGGCTTAAATCTCTGTTATTCCGTAAGTAACGGAAAATTGTTTCTACCACAAAGTTATGAGTTTTTTCTTTAAAACAAATAATTATTGATAAATTTAACTGATATTTCATAGAAAAACACGACTCTGGCAAGACAAACAACCGAAAACAGACATATTATGGTCTTCTTGACTATGAGAACACACATCATTCTCTCTATCCACGTTGCTACCTTTTACATGGACCTGTGATTTTTTACGCTCATTTTTACGTAATTTCATATTCAGATGCCCGCCGTGTCCCTATAACGCCTTATATTTCCTGTATTTGCGTGCTTCCGTTACTTACGGAGTAATACCTTTGTATACTGTTACTTACGGAGTAATAGCTAAATATTTGCTTATGTTGACAGAATTAACACAGACAGCTATTGCCGTTTTATGCGACATTTCTGCGGGTAGCCATCCCTATCGTACAGCTCAACTTCATATTGATCCTGAGTATTTGATTGGTATTTTGACAAAGTTAGAAACAGGAGGTTTGGTGCGTCATAGAGATATTTCTTTTGCAGATACTCTTTCCTCCTATGAGTTAGTCCGTCCTTATACGTCCATTTCTTTGCTTGATATTCTGGAAACTCTCGACGAACATCTTAACTGCAATTATCCTACCAGTGAAGAAATGTATCAACAATATCGTGCAGCGGCTAACCGCTTGGGGATAATAAACCACATGACTCGAATTTATTTATCTGAAATCAAACTGAATGACTTGTAATGAGAAGGTTGCTGCATATATTTGTCTACAGCGTTTGCCTGTTGCAATTTCCGGCATTTGCAAGTATTGCCGATTCAGCAGGAATGAGAGTTGAAGTAAGCCAAACTCTTATTAAATCCTTTCATGATAGTATCTGCCATAATTCCTTATTAGTACATTTCCGTTTCAATTGTTCATTGGTGGAATCTGATTATATGGATAACCTGCATGCATTGGAATGTTTTTCTGCTTTGTTTTCCGACAGCATTTCTGCTCTGTCTGTTGATACGATAATTATCACCTCTTGTGCATCGCCCGAAGGGAATGTCCAGCATAATTTTCGTCTGGCCCGTCAGCGTGCTGTTAGTGTGAAGGAGTATCTCCTTGGGAAATATTCATATCTGAGTCAGGCTCGTATTCTTATTTATTCACGAGGGGAAGACTGGACAGGACTTCACCAGTCAGTAGAGCTGGATAATGATATTCCCAACCGGACGGAAGTGTTGCAGATACTGAATGAAGTGCCGGATACAGAGCGTTGTAAAGTGCTTTTGCAACATCTGAACCGTGGAGAAGCTTATCGGTATATTGATGCACATTTGCTTCCTCAGCTTCGCAATGCGGCAGTGTGCACCGTGAAGAGGAAAGATGTGAAACATAAAATGATGCTTTCTGTCGGTTCTTTGCCATATAAAACACAACATACTATATCTTCTCTCATACCCCATGAGGAGAAGGAGTTTCTTGATAAGTTCAGAATACCTGATAAGAAGTCCTTTTCTCCTTCCTTTGCTTTAAAGACAAACCTTCTGTTCGACCTTGCTTTTGCTCCAAACATTGAATTGGAATTGCCTTTTGGTAAATCTAACCGCTGGTCTCTGAATGTTGAATGGATATTTCCGTGGTGGTTGATTGATAATGACAAGTTTTGTTTTCAGCTGCTTTCCGGTAGTTTGGAAGGGCGCTATTGGCTTGGAAATCGTACAATTCGCCAGACTCTTACGGGACATTTCCTTGGCTTCTATGCAGGTGGAGGTAAGTACGATCTGCAATGGAAGGAGAAAGGATATCAAGGGGAATTTTATATTGCCTCGGGTATCAGCTATGGATATGCTGTACCTGTCGCTTCCCGTTTAAACCTTGAATTTAGCATCGGAATCGGTTTGCTAAGAACTGATTATAAACATTACCGGGCTATCGATAATTACCGTACACTGCTTTGGCAAAATAGTGGAAACTATACATGGTTTGGGCCAACAAAAGGAAAAATCTCACTGGTTTGGTTGTTGGGACGTAAACAGAAAGGGAGGATGAAATGAGGGTGGTAGGTAATAGAAGGATGAAACTGATAGTTGATGAAATGGTGTGCATTATTCTGTGTAGCCTGTTATGGGGATGCGAACGCCGTGAATTGACCTACTATATGGAAGCTGAAGTTACTGTGACGGCGGACTGGAGTTGTGCGGGATTGGAAGAGGAAAAGGAGGAGGGCGCTACGTTAATCATTTTCCCGCAGGATGGTAGTGCTCCCCGTATCGTATTGACAGGTGAACGCGAGCATACTACTGTACGCCTACCTCTGGGTACCTATGATGCCGTGTTCCTGAACCGATCATTCACCGATTTCAATAATCTTCTGTTTCGTGGGTATGATGCCTTGGAATCTCTTGAAGCATATGCTAAAGATGTGGAGACGCGTGCATCTACGCGTGTCATTGTCTCTTCTCCTGATAAACTGGCTTCGGCTACAATACGAAACTTTGAAGTGACGGGTGAAATGCTGGGTAATTATGTTGCTCCGGTTTCATGTGACGTGAGTTCCGGCAATTCCTGTAAAATGCACTTCACGCCTATACCACTTGTCCGAAGGGTACAGGTGACATTGAATGTGAGAGGTTTAAATAATGTACGTAAGGTACGTTGTACATTGAACGATGTACCTCTCTCGGTTTTTCTTCACAACGGACATGCAGGTGAGGAACTGGGTAGTCAGGAGTTTACTGTTGGGAGCCCCGTCTATGAGGAAGGTTCATTCACTGAGGGTAAGTTGACAGGTATGTTCGATGTATTTAGCCTTGACCGTTTAATGTCACATTCAATGACGCTGAAAGCTTTGTTGGTAGATGGTAAGACGGTAGTGGAACAAGTGCTGACTGACGTAATTGTAAAAGAAAAAATAGATGACGTTGGGAGCATTACATTCTATATAGATGCCCCCATTCCTGAAACTATTCCCGATGTGAAGCCGGAAGGAAGTGCAGACTCCGGATTTGATGTGGATGATTGGAAAGAGGATGAGGAAATAGACATACCGATATAAACAAAGAATTGTGATATCATGAATTTAAAGGTGAAACTCTTTTATTAATTAAATATGTATCAAGTTATGAAAACAAAATTTTTATTCTGGGCAGTGGTGGCAGCTATGGCTGTGACGGGATGCTCACAAAATGAAGTTCTGGAAACAAGGCCGGATACGAACCGCACCATTGGTTTCGGAGTGTACACAGGTACGCAGACAAAAGGTTTGGTTACGGACAATGCAACTAATCCATCGGAGGGAGGGACAGCCACGACCAATGGTCTAAAAATGACCGATAAAGGTTTCGGTATCCTTGCCTATCAGACCACTGGAAACTATTCAACCGGTGGAGCCAAAGGTACATTTATGGATAATGTACATACTACATGGAATGCCACAGGCGGTAGTGGCAGTGGTGTTTGGGAATATTCTCCACTGAAATTCTGGCCGGGAAATAGCACGGATAAACTCTCTTTCTTCGCTTATGCCCCGTATGTAAGTACGCCAGGTACAAGTGGTATCACATTGGCGAATGCTACGAACTCTACAGATCCACTTCTGACCTTTAAGTTGCAGGATAATCAAAAAGACATGATAGATTTAGTAGCATCTAAAATGGAAGATCAACAACAAAGTTCTTCTAATGGTAAAGTTACTTTTACTTTTGGACATATGCTTACCCGTGTAACAATGCTGGCTAAAACTAGCGTAAATACAAATGCCCAAACTAAAGTTTTTATCACAGGCATCAAATTGAAGCATACCACGAAACTTGCCCAAGAAGCAACTTACAATATGCATAGTGATACATGGACGCTTCCACAAACCTCTGAAACAACAAAGTTCTTAGAGAGTCCCTACCTTATTGCAGCTACTACGGCTAATGGTGTACTTAAGACAAGCAGCACATGGAATGATTACACTACAGCTGGCGTTGAAGTGAATGGGACAGTATCCACTCTGTTTGCCACTGATCAATACTTGTTCTTCATCCCTATTGACGGAACGGGTACCACTGCGGACGATGATGTAAAGGCAGAAATCTCCTATGATATCGTGAGCATTCCTACTGCCGTTTCTACCACTACTACAAAATCTTCTTTTACCAAAGAAGTAAATTTAGGAACTGGTGTATTTGCCAAAGGGAAAGCTTATAAATTTACGTTTACCATAACCTTGAATGCGATTGAAATAGCTGTAACGGATAACCTTGATTGGAATACTGATGAAGATAAACCTGTTACAGTAAATTAAACCAGGTGTTTTTTATTTCAATACCTTCTAACCAAGCCCGGACAAGGTTGAATCTCCTTTTCCGGGCACACGATCAAGAAAGTAAATCGAAAGATATGAAAGGAATAAAACTCTCAACTTTTGCCACCCGCTGTGTATTGCTCACTACTTGTTGCGCATTGCTTACCGCCTGTTCGCAAACTGATGAAACGGAAGTGTTGTCTGTTTCCATTGGCTTTGTACCTACTGTAGAGGCACAGACGCGTGGAATAGATTTTACCAAAGATAACCTTACTTCTTTAGGCGTACTGGCTTATCTCACACAGGGAAGCAGTTTCAACGCTTTGTCCTCCACTCCAAATTTCATGTACAACCAAGAAGTGACGAAAGCCACCGGAGCCTCTACATGGGAATATACTCCCACGAAATTCTGGCCGACCAATAGTAACGATAAGATTACTTTCTTTGCCTATGCACCGCATAATGCCAAAGGCTTAACACTGCCGGCTGCTACCGACAGGGGATATCCTTCATTTACTTATCAGGTGCAAGTTGCGGAAGCGGCACAAATAGATTTGCTTGTCTGCACTCCTTTGATGAATCAGACTTATGCTACTAATAGCGGAAAGGTGAAGTTCGTGATGAACCATGCATTGACAAAGATTGCTATTTATGTGAAGAACAATGATAATGTGTCAGAGAAAACGATAACCGCTTTCTCTATCCGGGGAGTGAAAAGTGGAACTTTGACCTTTCAATCTTTGGATACCGATAGCAAAGGATTCGAGTGGAATTATCCTTCGTCCGTCCCAATGGAAACATTTACCACTACTATCACTAATTTCTCTGTACCCATCAATAGTGCTACAGAAAAGAAGTTGCTTTCTACTTTCTTCCTACTACCTAACGGATCGGGAAATACATTCAACATCACTTATAAATATACAGGGGCGAATGGTACTGAGACCATTGTTTTGAATAATCAACCTTTGCCTTCGTCCGATAAATGGAAACCGGGAACTTTGGTAAGCTATATTATCAGTATCGATACAAAATCGGGAGTTTCTGTAACAGTAAATAGTAATCCAGCATGGGGTAACGGTGGTGCGGAAACTGTGGACGGTAGTGATATGGAAACAAGATAATTATTAAGAATAAGTATATGAAACATACTTTCATCAGTTTGGGCTTTTATTGCATTCTTTTTGTATGTAGCGGATGTACCTGTGAAATTGAGATAAATGACGAAGGAGAAACAGAACAAGCTCGTATGCCTCTCGTTGTTCAGACTACAACATGCGATTTCAACAATGTTTCTGCTAACGGGAAACCTTCGACACGGATACCTATGGAGAACGGACTTGAAACCTTGTTCAATACCGGTGATGCTATCGGTATTTTCGCCATAAAAAACGATGCGATAGCAAATGCCATTAGCAATGTAAAGTTGACTTATAAAAAAACAGGTATTGCTATGGGAGATTGGAATCCACCTACTGGTACTACGCTTTATTGGACTGCTGGGATGAGCTATATTGCTTATTACCCCTATAAAGAAGATGTTGCAATAGATGCAACTCAAAATTCGGATGAGATTGTTGCTTCACTGGCTGAGAACCAACTTCTGCAACCGGTAACCGACCAGTCTACTGTCAGTAAATATACTGCTTGCGATCTAATGACTTCTATAGGTGAGTTGGCAGATGATGGTAATAGTTCCACAAAGAAAATCCTGAATTTAAATTTTAGTCATCAGTTTACATTGTTAGTGTTGAAGCCGCAGGCATCTTTTGAATACGTTTCACCTGGAGACACAATTTTTACTTATCGTGATAATATAGGGAGAACAGTAGATGTGACAGCCCAACAAGTAATACTGAATGATGTTACAGCATGCAAGATGGATGACGGGAGTTATAGGGCTATTGTTCTTCCCAAGTCTGCAACAAGGATTGCCGGAAACTATAAAGTGACCGACATAAGTACTGGTATGGATAAAAATATAACTTACTCAGGGCATCAGACTATTTTCAACGTCGGCTATTGCTATACATTAACAGTTAATAGTACTCTAAATCCATGTAAGAGAGAACGACAATTATTTCCCGGCGATTTCGTCTTTTTTAAAGATGGCAAAATAGAAATATATCCCGGCGACGGAGCTTTTGAAGGAGATAAAATACCTGATTATGAAAATGCTGCTGGAATGGTCATTACCTGTGCTTCTGAAAAAATGACGGATAAGGAATGCAATAAGAAGAAATGGAACCATGCCTATGTAATGGGATTGAATACTATTGGTGATGGTAGTTGGGGTGATAAGACTGTGGTTGAAAATGGTATTCAGGTTATGGGAAAAGATGGCTCAATCCAGGATAACATGAATGGTTACTCTGAAACGGAGACGATACTGGCAAATCATAGTGGTGACCTTAGTAAATACACTGCTTTTAAACGAATCGAGGAGTATCGGAAGAAGAATCTGATACCTGAGAATATTTGTAGTCCATGGTTTTTACCGAGTATTGGTCAATGGTGTGATGTATTGGTGAATATATGCGGGAGATCCCCGAAAGATGATTTTCAGGATAATACAAATGTCGGTTGGGAGGATCATCGGTATGGGACTGAGATGAGGGAGAAGTTAAATAGACAGTTGGCTAAAGTGGGTAGCTCCATAGGGGAGTTATCAAATTACAGGAATATTTTTCGATGTAGTTCTCAGTACAGTAAAATGGAAAGTTGGATTATTATTTGGCATTTTGAGGTTATGACTAATAATTTCTGGGATAGAGTGGGCATAAAAGGATATGATAAGGAGAGTAGTTCAAGTTATCATGTTCGTCCTTTTTTTGCTTTTTAAGTATATTGCATTTATGCAGCATTTTCTATTTTATTAAACGAGCATTGAGGAGCCTTGATAAATAAGTGCAAATGTATCGAGCCGGAGTAGGAAAATCAATAAAAATGGTGAAAGAAACAGGAACATCAGAAATTGTCGCAATGGAGTAACGGAAATAATGATTATCTTTGAATAGTAAAATGGAAAGGTGATCATGCATGATGTGTTGCGAAGGCACTGAACGAAAAATCATACATATAGATATGGATGCGTTTTACGCATCCGTAGAGCAGCGTGACAATCCCGAGTTGCGCGGAAAACCTATTGCAGTGGGGTATGCGGAAGAACGGGGAGTAGTGGCGGCTGCCAGTTATGAGGCACGTCGCTATGGAGTACGTTCGGCCATGGCGTCGACGAAAGCAAAACGGATGTGTCCGCAACTTATCTTTGTTCACGGACGGATGGAAGTGTATCATGAAGTCTCCCGGCAAATCCATGAAATTTTCCACGAATATACAGATATCATTGAGCCATTGTCACTGGATGAGGCTTTTCTGGATGTGACAGAGAATAAGCCTGGTATTTTGTTGGCTGTAGATATTGCCAAGGAAATCAAGCAGAAAATACGGAATGAACTGAACTTGGTGGCATCTGCCGGTATATCCTACAATAAGTTTTTAGCAAAGATAGCGTCCGATTATCGTAAGCCGGACGGGCTGTGTACCATCCATCCCGATCAGGCGATGGATTTTATTGCGCGTCTGCCTATCGAGAGTTTCTGGGGGGTAGGTCCGGTGACGGCAAAGAAAATGCACTCATTGGGTATTCATAACGGCGAACAGTTGCGTGCATGTTCGCAGGCTATGCTGCTGCGTGAGTTCGGAAAGGTAGGAGCATTGTATTATGATTGTGCCCGGGGAATCGATCTTCGTCCGGTAGAGGCGGTACGTATCCGTAAGTCCATTGGTTGCGAACATACCTTGGAGAAGGATATTTCGCAACGCTCATCGGTTATTATCGAACTGTATCATGCGGCAGTGGAACTGGTAGGACGTCTGGAACATAATGATTTCAAGGGAAATACACTGACGTTGAAAATCAAATTCCATGATTTTAGTCAGATAACCCGGAGCATAACCCAATCCAAAGAACTAATTACTCTTGATGTGATTCTGCCTTTGGCTAAACAACTGCTGAAGGAGGTGGATTATGAACATCATCCCATCCGGTTGATAGGGCTTTCCGTTTCCAATCCACGGGAAGATACCGGGGAAAAAGGCGTTTGGGAACAGTTGAGCTTTGAATTTAGTGATTGGAAGTAGGTGTTTTTTTATGAGCTATCTATTGTTACGTTTATTGCTACGGTCTATTAATTCTAAAGCGTTGAATTTACATACTGTGACACAATCCCCGCAGGCAGTACATCTTTCAGGATATTCTACTGCTATATGCGCTCCTGTACTGTCGTTTACTAAATCCAATACTTTGTGATGACATCTTTTCATACAGCGTTTGCATCCGGTGCATTGGTTATCAACTACATGAACAACTTTACTCTTTGCACGTTTACGCCTGTGAAAATGACCGAGTATAAAGAACAAGATCAGGCTTGCTAAAATAATATATAATGTATTCATTTCTTTTGCAGATATTGTTTCAATGATTTTGTTACGCCTGCAAAGTTACAACGGTGTAATTGGGCAGAAAATAGAATAAACAGGGAATATATTGGACTATTTGTGGAATTTTTGTCTGAAAGCTCCTGGGGATATTCCTGTGACTTTGGAAAAAAGGCGTGAGAAATAGGTAGGGTCTTCATATCCCAGAGAGAAAGCAATCTCTTTTACATCCATGTTTGTGTAATAAAGCAGTCGTTTAGCTTCCAGAACCACCTGTTGATGTATCCAATAACTTATAGGAAATCCGGTTGTGATTTTCACCGATTCGTTGAGGTGTGAAAGCGAATAATTTAATGCTTTAGCATATTGAATTGGACTTTTCAATGTTCTTACATTATCCAATAGTAATGCCTGAAATTGATGTGCTATAAATAGCGAACGGGTTTTGGAATAATGTAACTCTTCCTGTTGTTTGGAATATTGTTCTGCTATAATCCCTATAAATGCATTTGCTACATTTAATGTAATCTGTTCGCCGAAAGTAGTGGGCTTTTCCTGTATGATTGTATGCAGTAAATGAGCCGTTTGAGCCAGTTTATCCGAAAAGGATGCGTCTGGCATTATCGGTTTTTGTGTAGTAAGTTGTTTCTCAAACTGGTTTCTGAAATGATTTTCGATTAATACAGGGTCTATAGCCAAAAAATATCCTTTCGCTTTTCGCATTACAGGTGTGAAGTGTACTTGGCCGGGGCGGACATAAAATACTTGTTCTCCCTGTACTCGGATGTCTTCAAAATCAATAGTCAATATTGTTTCTTCTGTATCTATGAATAGGAATAAATAATAATCATCTCGGTGAGCTATGTATTTTTCCGATTTTGTGTTTTCAGCATATTTACTATCAGTTTCATAATAACCGAATTGCATACCGAATGGTGTGTTAACATCCATTCGGTGCATGGGGATAGTTGGCTGTTTCTTTGTACTCATATATGCAAAAGTATTCATTTTAGCGAATATACAATAGCCAAAGGCAAACAAACTTTGATACTAAATGGATGATTTTGTACCCAACTACGGATAATTGAATACCTCCGTTTTACCGTAACTTGCGTATCTTTGCCTCATCACAAAAAAGAAATCTAACTTTTTAATATCATGAAGAGAAACACGTTTTTCCGTATTTTTATTTCCTTCTGCCTGCTTTTCATGGCAGGTATTTCCGCACATGCATATACAGAACGAAATCTTTTGCAAAAAGCTGCCGGTAGTGAAGAACAACTGAAAGAAGCGTTGGTGATGAATCAGAAGTGGGTACCTTATCCTGCTTATAACGACCGTGCCGGCTGGAACGAATTGCTGGGTACCAATAAAGAAAGCCTGATTCGTGCCGGAGAGAAAATGCTTAATTACGAATGGAAAGTAATCCGTGCTACCGATTACTTAGAGTATGAACGCAGCGGTGAACGGAACATTATGCAAAATCCCTATGAGGCCAACCGGAAAGCAATCAATGCGCTGATGCTTGCCGAACTTGCCGAAGGAAAAGGACGGTTTATCGACCAGTTGATAAATGGAGCATTTTACAGTTGCGAGATGACTTCCTGGGTACTTTCTGCCCATCTGGTACGCCAGAGCACTAAACGCTCTTTGCCCGATTATCGCGAACAAGTGATTGATCTGGGTTCGGGAAATTTCGGTTCCATGTTGTCGTGGGTATATTACTTCTTCCATGATTCTTTCGATAAAATAGATCCTGTAATCTCTCAGCGCTTGCGTCATACTTTGCAGGAACGTATTCTCGATCCTTATATGAACAATGACCGGGAATGGTGGATGGCTTTCCAATGGAAACCGGGAATGATTATTAATAACTGGAATCCCTGGTGTAACTCCAATGTATTGCAATGCTATCTTTTATTAGAGAATGACCGTGATCGTCTGGCAAAGGCTGTTTGGCGCAGCATGCAGTCGGTAGACAAGTTCATCAATTTTGTAAAGGCTGATGGTGCTTGTGAAGAAGGTCCTTCTTATTGGGGACATGCAGCCGGGAAAATGTATGATTATCTCCAGATACTTTCGGATGGAACAGATGGGAAAGTCTCTCTTTTCAAGGAACCGATGATTCGCCGGATGGGAGAATATATCAGTCGTACGTATGTAGGAAACGGTTGGGTAGTGAACTTTGCGGATGCTTCTGCCAAGGGTGGAGGCGATGCACCGTTGATTTACCGTTATGGCCGTGCAGTCGGCAGCGAGGAAATGATGCAGTTTGCAGCCTATCTGCTGGATGGTAAACGTTCTTCTGTGCCTTTGGGTAATGACACTTTCCGCTCCTTGCAGTCCATATTATGGAATGGAGAACTGGAAAAGACGGCTGCTGCCCATACCATACCGGCTTGTACCTGGTATCCTGAAACGGAATTCTGCTATCTGACCAATAAGTCCGGCTGGTTCCTGGCTACGAAAGGCGGATTCAATAATGAAAGTCATAATCATAATGATGTAGGTACATTTTCATTGTACGTCAATACGATACCTGTGCTGATTGATGCGGGGGTAGGAACTTATACACGTCAGACATTCAGTAACGAACGTTATACCATCTGGACCATGCAAAGTAATTACCATAACCTGCCGATGATAAACGGAGTACCCCAGAGTTTTGGTCAGAATTATAAGGCTACGGATGTTGTCTGCCAACCGAAGAAACGTTTTTTCTCAGCGAACATTGCGACTGCTTATCCGAAAGAAGCCGAGGTAAATAGCTGGACACGTGCCTATTCATTAGGCGATAAGCAACTGACGATTACCGATAATTTCTCCCTGAAATCAGCGAAAGAACCTAATCAGGTGAACTTCCTCACTTGGGGAAAGGTGGATATTTCCGTGCCCGGAAAGGTGACGATAGATGTACAGGGACAGAAAGTAACTTTGGAATATCCCGGTGAATTCATAGCAACCGTTGAAACAATCAATTTGCCTGATACACGTCTTTCCAATGTTTGGGGAACGGAGATTTACCGTATTGCCTTGAAAGATAAAGATGCGCGATTAACAGGTAAGTATAAGTTTGTTATTAAATAAAAAAACTATATTTGCGTATTAGAATACAAGAAACGCAAAATTATGGGATGTTTTATGAATTTATTATGGCTGGTGTTCGGAGGTATTTTTACCGCTATAGAATACCTTGTTGCCAGTTTATTGATGATGATTACCATTATCGGTATTCCGTTCGGTATGCAAACTCTGAAAATGGCTTCACTTGCATTATGGCCTTTCGGTAAAACGGTACGAAGTGGCGAACGTTCGGGTGGTTGTCTGTATATACTGATGAATGTATTGTGGATATTTCTGGGAGGTATCTGGATTTGCCTTTCTCATCTGGCATTCGGTATGGTGCTGTGCATCACCATTATTGGTATCCCCTTCGGACTACAGCATTTCAAACTGGCAGGATTGGCTTTGACGCCTTTTGGAAAAGACATCATAAGCGACTGATAAAAGAAGAGGGCGAAAAACTTTTCGGTTTTCCGCCCTCATTCATTTTATTTAAAGGTGTTATTTTACATGGTAGCCTGCTTTGCGAGCAGTTTTTGAAGTTTGCCATTCAAAGCTTGGCACATAGTTCCGTTTCCCATTGCTTGATAGCGTTTAATACGGTACTGTAACATAAAAATTTCATTTGCATTCTTTTTCATAATTGTCATCTTTTTGTGCTTTCCGCGTTTCGGAAAGCGGGTTTTACATCTTTTCTTTTATCTTATTAACGCTGCAAAGATACGAATTGTTCACGATAAATATGTTTTAAAACATGAAATAATGCACTTTCTCCTCGTTTTTCTTTAGAAACGCCCGTTTTTGCTATATGCATATTACAAATGTGTGACTAAAAATGGAATAAATGACCTATGTACGATCTATTAATAATTTATATACCTTTGTAGCATCTTACACATAATCAACCCTTACAAACAGGAAGTCATAATGATAAATAAACTGTTGACACTTTTACGAAGTCCTTATCCATCATTGGTGAAGAGATGGAAAAGCGTGATAATACCTTCACTTATAGTGTTTTTGATCCTTTTTGTGTTGCAGCCTTTTGGCATTTCTATGATGGGAGGCTATAAATTCTGGGTAGTGTTAGGTTATGGAGTGGTTTCTTCATTGGCACTGAGTATCTCCACGTACTTGTTTCCTGCTTTGTTTCCCCGTTATCATAGTGAGAAGAACTGGACATTAGGCCGTGAATTGTTAGGAACTTTAGGAGCTTGTTTGCTGATTGCGATAGGTAACTGTTTCTATACGGCTTGGGTATTTGGTTCATTCATACTGAGCTGGAAAGGATTTCTGATAAGTTTGGCTTGGGTGGCGGTTCTTGCTCCTTTCCCTATTGTCTTCTTTTTGATGTGGAATCGTAATTTGCAGCTGGTACGTAATCTGAAGGAGGCAACGGAGATCAACTACGCTCTTGCGAAAAGAGAGAATACCCAGAAGGAGAAGATTCGGACAAGGAATGAGGAACAGATAGGAGAGGGTAGGGCAGCAGAAGAAGTAGCAGAAGAAGAAACTCCTATGCAGTTGGTTTTCTCCGGTGGAACGAAAGAAATGCTGGAAGTGGATGCCCATACCTTATTTTATGTAGAAGCAGAAGGGAATTATATAAGAGTAGCTTACAGTAGTGCGGATAAGATGCAGCAAAAGTTAGTGCGGGCTACTATGAAGCAGGCAGAAGAAGCAGTTGCCGCCTGTTCGTTCATTGTCCGTTGTCATCGGGCCTTTCTGGTGAACATACGCACTGTGGTAAAAGTAGATGGAAATTCACAAGGATACCGTTTGCGACTGGAAGGATGTACAGAAGAAGTTCCGGTTTCCAGAGGCTATGCAAAAGAGATAAAAACGCTGATAGAAGGGGGTGCGGAAGGGTAGTCATTCGTCACAGAATAAAGAAAAATACAGCCATTCGTCACAGGAGGAGTGCTGTTTGTCACATATCCGGGCAGTCTGTCCCGGATATTTTTTTGCCTGAAATTCTTAGTCTATGTTTGCTGACGGAAATCGTAAAGAACATAGATAAAATGAAAAGATTGATTCTACTTTTTAGTGTAAGTGTATTGCTGACGGTGCAGCACTTGGAAGCGCAGATAGCTGTGACGGATACCGTTTTCTTGCAACTATACAATGATAGTGTAGATTTGAAGGAAGTGGTAGTGAAAGGTAAAAAAACGCCTGTTGCCAACAGTCGTTGGAGTGATATGAGTCCGGTGGAACTGGTGACCGTGGGAGGTGCAAACGGTGATTTGTATCAGGCATTGCAGACACTGCCGGGCACGCAGGTACAAGGAGAAAGTGGCCGTCTGCTGGTGCGCGGCGGAAGTAGTGATGAAACACAGACATACATTGACGGAATGCACGTCTTGAATCCTTATACGGCTACAGGCATAAACTCACCTGCACGCGGACGTTATTCCACTTTTATGTTCAGTGGTGTCAATCTGGAATCGGGCGGGGCTCCGTTGGAATACGGGGATGCACTCTCGGCTGTGTTACCATTGGAGACAAAGGATAAGAGCCCTATCAATAAGTTAGGCATCAATGCCTCTACGGTAGGCTTCGGTGGAGGAGGTACACGGGCTTTCGATAAAGGTTCGCTTTCGGTGAACCTGGATTATCAGGACTTATGTGTCTATGATCATATCTATTCAGGACGTACGGATTTTGAAGATCCCTACCGGATGATGACCGGATCGGCACAATTCCGCTATCATCCCGATGATGCTACGCTTTTCAAGATTTATGGCGGCTATGATCATACTGACTTTTCCAATTATGAAGGTGCTGAACGTAGACTGTTTGATTTGAATGAGAATAATTTCTATCTTAATACAACTTTCCGTAAGCGTACTTCCGGTGGATGGAACTGGTTTGCAGGTGCAGCATTCTCTTTCTTTGAACAGAAGATAGGTAATGTATCATTTTCGGCAGATCATTGGATGGAACAACAACAGGAACTTCATGCAAAGGCAAAAGTGTTCAAGCGTATTTCTCCGGCTTTTCGTCTGGATATGGGAGTGGAGAGTTTTATCCGCCGATATGAGAATCGTTATCAATATCAGATGAAAGAGGCGGAGGGAATAGATAGCCATTATGAAATGAATCCGACGATCAGTGCAGGCTTTCTTTCGGCAACTTACTATCCGGTGGAGCAACTGAAGGCGGAACTTTCTGTCCGCACAGAATATACTTCATTGAATGAAAAGGTGAATTTCTCACCCCGCCTGGCTGTTAATTACTATTTGGGAGATGTAGTACTCTCTGCTACGGCGGGACGATATACACAGTTGCCGGTTAGCAGATTGCTGGCTCAGGAGAACAAGTTGAAATCGGAATCATGCATTCAGTATAATGTGGGTGCACAGTATGAGGGTGATGGACGTTTCTACAAAGCTGAACTTTATTATAAGAAATATGACCGTCTGGCATTGGTGGAAAAGGGAACGGTAGATGCAGCGGAAGTGTTGACTTCCGGTGGTTATGGCTACAGTAAAGGTTTCGACTTGTTCTTTAATGACCGTGTCCTGCTGAAGAATCTGGAATACCAACTTTCCTATACATATAATATTGCCAAGCGGAAGTTTCAGGAATATACGGAACTGACTACTCCGCAATATGCCACTCGGCACAATGCATCCGTAGTGCTGAAGTATTCCATTCCGCGAATCGGCACGATAGTCGGTTTGACGAACCGTTTCAGCAGTGGGCGTCCTTATCATAATCCGGATTTACCGGGCTTGATGAATGATCATGTGAAGCCTTATAACAGTCTTGATCTCGGACTGACATTCCTGCCCAGTAAGAAAGTGATTATCCATGCCTCTGCTACCAATATCCTTTGTCGGAAAAATGAGTTTGGGCGGGTGAATAATAAAGCTATTTTGGCTTCAAACGATCATTTCTTCTATATCGGGGTGTTTATCACACTTGGGAAGAAGGCGGCTTATGATGTTTCTAATTTCTAATATTGATACGCGGACGACGCAGATAAAGCGGACGAACGCGGATTAAAAACTATATTAATAAAAAAAAAGGTCCGCGTTCGTCCGCCTAATCCGTGTTGTCCGCGTATCTATTTATAAACTCTTTAAAAACAATTCAAATGAAAGCAATGATTATTAGTTTCGTATGTGTTTTGACTTTTGCAACTCAAAGTCTGTCTGCACAAAATCTTACTCTGGAAGTACGTGGTATTGAAAATGTGACTGGTAAACTCTATGTCGCCATCTACAACTCTCAGGAGACATTCATGAAGAAGCCGCTTGCCGGTTTTGCAGTAGAGGTGAAGGATAAAGTTGTGTCTATCCCCTGTAAAGGGCTTCCGGCAGGAACTTATGCCTTCTCCATGTATCAGGATGAGAATGGAAATGGTAAATTGGATACCGGTGCTTTCGGTATTCCTGTGGAGAAGTTTGGTTTCAGCAATGATGCCGAAGGCGTTATGGGCCCCCCTTCCTACGAAAAATGCAGTATTACCTTCTCTGAGGATACAACTTTAGTGGTACATCTGAAATAAACTTCAGATAATTCTTTAACTTTGTAGCTCACACCTTAATTAATGTAAGTATTATGAGACGAGCTACACAACTTTTCGGAATATGCTGGCTACTTTGTCTGCTTGCTGCCTGTGGAGAATCCCATTTCATGACCGATGCCTCGTATCGTTCGCGCGTGGAGCAGGACTTTCAGCAAAAGAAGGCTCTGATGCCGCAGGGAGAACTATTTACGATACTGGATGATGCTTCGCTGAGCACTTATGAGCAGGAAGCCTTGGAATTCCTTTATGCCTATATGCCACTGGCGGATATTACTGATTATCCCGGTGAATTTTACTTAATGAATATCCGTGCATCCCAGCGTGCCGCAGAGGAAATGTCTTGGGGAAAGACCATTCCCGAAGATTTGTTCCGACATTTTGTACTTCCGGTGCGGGTGAATAACGAACAACTGGATAGTGCGCGGGTAGTGTTCTATAAGGAGTTGAAAGACCGTGTGAAGTCCCTTTCTTTGTACGATGCCATCCTGGAAGTGAACCATTGGTGTCATGAGAAAGCTGTCTATATGCCTTCCGATGCCCGTACCAGTTCACCACTGGCAACAGTGAGTACTGCTTACGGGCGTTGTGGCGAAGAATCTACCTTGTTGGTGGCGGCACTTCGCTCGGTAGGTATTCCGGCACGGCAGGTTTATACACCACGATGGGCACATACGGACGATAACCATGCATGGGTGGAAGCCTGGGCAGATGGTAAATGGTATTTCCTGGGTGCTTGCGAACCGGAACCGGTACTGGATCTTGGTTGGTTCAATGCCCCTGCCAGTCGCGGAATGTTGATGCATACAAAGGTTTTCGGACGTTATGAAGGAAAAGAAGAAGTAATGTCCGTTAACCCCACGTATACGGAAATCAATGTGATTGATAATTATGCGCCTACAGCGCAAGCCAAGGTTATGGTGAAAGATGAAGCGGGAAATCCGGTTCCTGACGCCTGCGTGGAGTTCAAACTCTACAATTATGCGGAATTCTATACCGTAGCAACGAAACATACCGATGATGGTGGTGTGTGCGGACTGACTGCCGGAAAAGGGGATATGCTTGTCTGGGCCTCCAAAGATGGTCGTTTCGGCTTCTCTAAACTTTCTTTTGGCAAGCAACCGGAACTGACCGTAACCCTTGATAGGAAAGCGGGTGACAGTTTCACAGTAGATATTGATATTGTGCCTCCTGCAGAAAGTGCCAACTTACCCGAAGTGACGCCGGAACAGCGGGCGGAAAATGACCGCAGACTGGCGATAGAAGACTCTATCCGTAATGCCTATGTCGGTAAGTTCATCTCGGAAGAGGCAGCACGCAATTTTGCGAGAGATTATAAGTTAGACCGGGATGCAGTAGCCAAGATTCTGGTTGCCGCCCGTGGAAATTACAGAGTAATTCGTGAGTTCATGACTCGTCTGCGTTCTGATAACTCCAGGAAAGGCGGGATAGACCTTTTGCAGCAGATTTCGGCAAAAGACCTTCGCGATGTCCGTCTGGATGTGTTGATAGATCACATGCAGTCTCGTGTACGTACGACGAATGCCGGATATTTCCGTAAATATGTGCGCAATCCGCGCGTAAGCAATGAGATGTTGACTCCGTATAAAACTTTCTTTGGTAAGGTGATTTCGAACGAAGATGTTGAGGCTTATGTGGCAGAGCCTATGAAGATGGTTGCATGGGTGGCAAAGAACATTCAGGTGAACAAGGAATGTAATCTGGGGGCACCTCCTGTATCTCCCGAAGGTGTGTGGAAAGCACGTTTGGCCGATGCCCACAGTCGCGATATCTTCTTCGTGTCCATGGCACGCAGTATGGGAGTTCCTGCACGCATTGATGAGGTGACGGGTAAAGTACAGCTGATAACTGACGATGGAGCCATAGATGTGAACTTCGAAGCAGCCGGACAGGCACCTGCGCAGAGGGGCAGGCTTGCAGCTACATATACACCGATTCAGTCACTGGATAATCCGAAATATTATTCTCATTTCACTATTTCCAAAGTAACTCCGCAAGGTAATTTGCAGTTGTTGTCTTACGATGAGGGTGACACAGACATGGGTGGCGGCGTTACATGGAGCAGTTTGCTGAAGGAGGGAACGTCTCTGGATGCTGGAGATTATATTCTGGTAACCGGTACCCGCCTGGCAAGTGGTGGTGTATTGGCGCAAATGACATCATTGAATGTGAAAGCAGGTGAACGTACAGAAACGAAACTGGTGATGCGTGAAAATAAAGATGAGGTACAGGTTATCGGAAACTTCAATTCGGAGAGCTTGTTCACAACATTGGAAGGCGGCAACAAGCAAAGTCTGCTTCAAGCCTGTGGACGTGGATACTTCGTTGTCGGTATTCTTGGAGTGAACCAGGAGCCTACAAACCATGCCTTACGGGATATCTCTGCTTTGAAAGCCGATCTGGAGAAATGGGGTAGAAAGCTTGTATTACTCTTCCCGAATCAGGAACAGGCCGGCAAATATCGTGCTGCTGACTTCCCCGGTTTACCCAATACTGTGATTTATGGAATCGACACAGAAGACATAGCTCAGCAGATTGTGAAGAGTATGAAGCTGAAACGCAAAGATACATTGCCCATATTTATCATTGCCGATACTTTCAATCGCGTAGTATTTGTTTCACAGGGGTATACTATTGGCTTGGGTGAGCAGTTGATGAAAACGGTGAAAGGACTATAAAAAGATAAATAATAAAAGAGGCTTTGAAGCCTCTTTTATTATTTATACGATTCTTGTCTGAAGTGTAAGTGCCGTTTCGGCTTTACTTTTAAAGAATGATTATCTTTTAGAGATATTGCTACACATTCTCACTTTTTTCCTTTTTGATGCAATGTGACTGTTTCAAAATAATCCCATGCTTCCAGAGTAAGGTCGAATGTCCGTTCTTCATCGGAAGGATTGGCTCCTAATCTGCAAATGACTTCAGTATTTGTATGAACATCCTGATAAAAGTCGTAATAGTCTCCCCTCACATGTTTTCCATCTTTCTTTACTTGTGCACTATGCGTATCATTATCATCGTATAGATTGGTTATATCTCCATCTCCAACCTTCATGCTGATATTAACCAACCACCATTGGCTATACTGGCTGCTCTTTAAAAGATAATTACCTCCTGATTGCGGTACTTCAACAATTTGTCCGCCATCAATAACATTAAATTCTTCTTCGTCTTTAGAACAACTGTTACAGCAAAGTATCACTAATACAAATGTAATTAACTTTAGTATTTTCATAATCTTATTTTATGTTTTTATTTATACAAATGTAGTTGCGATTTAAAATGGATTCAATACCTAAAAATGATGAATATTAACTTATTTATACCTATTAATGACTATCTAAATGCAAACAGATGATTTCATAAGACTTTGGTGAATGGCTGATGAACGGGTGGTAAAGGGAAAGAAAAAATAGAGTGTGAGAGGCTTATTTGCAAGCCTCTTCCATTTTTTGTATCACTTCCGGTGAAGGCAACCCCTCTGTCATTCCTGTCAGCAATAAACTGAAGTTATCGGCTAACACTTCTTCCGGGTCAATGATGTACTGAGTATTACGTCCCATTCTGTCATAAAAATCAGAGGCTTCGTTAATAGAGTAAACCACTGCCTTACCTTCTTTCTCAATCGCTTTGCAGGTATTTTTATCGATGGGAACGAGGCCAATGTTGAGGTATTGGAAGAAGCTGCCTCCTTCATAAGGCCTGGTTGAATAAATAACCATGCAGCAATCTTTCTTTTCACCGTTGATGGTAAAAGTAGCATAACTGTCGTGGCAGATAACATCCGGATTGGAGATAAACCGTTCTTTCAACTCTTCGGGAAATTCTATTTCCTTCGGAAGAATATTAAAACCGATGATGCTGTACATCTTCTTGCGGAAATCCGGATTGTTCCGGGTAAGGACGTGAAATGCTTCATGTGCCAACAATTTGGTTACATATTCAGGATGTTCGAGCAACCTGTCGATAAGTACGATGTAAGTATCTCGGGTATATCCTCCCGCACCACCTTCTTCTTTTATCGTTGACTTTATTAATCTGACTTCTTCCGGGAAAGGAAGTTTCAGCTCTTTCTCACGGATAATTTGATTGATGGATTGAGATGATTTCTGAAGCAGAGCCGTTTCCTCATCATTCCAATTACGGGTCTGTGCGCCGGCAAACTGCAAATATCCCTGTTTTCCGCCTTCGATGCCAACGGTGTGTGAAGCCAAGTCAAATGAGCTCCATCTGCGGATATGCTCATCTTCTTTCTGAAGTAGGAGTGCGGCTTCTTCCTGTTTCAGGAAAGTAGGGACAATGCTGTCGGAAGTGGAGTTTGAGGAACTTTGATTTTTAGCTTCATGCGCACATGAAATGCTGAGGAGAGTTAATAAAGTGATTACACTTAATGCCTTCATATTGATTGTTTTAAATTAATTCTTAATGGGACCGGTCAACGACTTTATTGTTCTTTTTACGCGTTCTGCGGTAGTGATGGGGCGACGATACTCTTCTATGTTCACAGTACCTCCCATCGAAACTGTTCCGTTCCTGTGCAGCATCTTGCTTTCGATGGTCTCTCTTGCTGAGAAGTGGAACTCCCGGATACCGGTTTCCGTGGCGATGTGAGCGATATTATTTTCATTTACTCCGCAACCTGCCAGTAGGATAATGCGCCCGTCTGCCTGCTGCTGCAATTTCTTTAATAAAGGGATGCCCTGTTCGGCCGTGGCCTGTGCACCGGAAGTAAGAATACGGTTACAACCTAACTCTATGATTTGCTCCAGCGCTTCCTGTGGATTGCGGCATACGTCGAAAGCACGATGGAACGTAACGGACATACCTTGTGAAACTTCGATCAGCTGCCTCATTAAGGACAGGTCTACATCTCCTTTAGCGGTAAGACAACCGAATACAACTCCGTCTGCTCCCAATCGGCGGGCGTTGTCGATATCCTTCAGCATAATGCGTTGCTCGATGGGGGAGTACAGAAAATCTCCGCCACGAGGACGGATGATGACGTGCAGAAGAGTCTTTGTTAAGGCCTCCCGGGCAATGACGATATCTCCGTAGGATGGGGTAGTACCTCCTTCCGGTATTCCGGCGCATAATTCCACCCGGTTTGCTCCTCCTGCCTGTGCGGCAAGGCAACTCTCCACGGAGTTGGCACAAACTTCAAATTGATATTGCTCCATAATTGATAATCAGGATTACTTGGTTTGTAGATGCAAAAATAAGAAACAGTTTCGTGAATGACAAAGAAAACAAAAAGAGGCAGGGATTTTTTGTTTCCCCACCTCTTTATCACTAGTTTCAATCTTTACAATTTATTTCGCATAACTTACTGCACGTGTCTCACGGATTACTGTGATCTTCACCTGTCCCGGATAAGTCATCTCATCCTGTATCTTCTTCGCAATTTCACCGGAAAGGTTTTCAGTCTGCTTATCATCAATCTTATCAGCACCAACGATTACACGCAACTCGCGACCTGCCTGGATAGCATACGTCTTCGTCACACCCGGATAGGCCATTGCCAACTGTTCCAGATCGTTCAGACGCTTGATGTAAGCCTCAACAATTTCGCGACGTGCTCCCGGACGGGCACCTGAGATAGCATCACATACCTGTACGATAGGTGCCAGAAGGCTCGTCATCTCCACTTCATCGTGGTGGGCACCGATAGCGTTGCAGATATCTGGTTTTTCTTTGAATTTCTCAGCCAACTTCATACCATAGAGTGCATGCGGCAATTCCGGCTCTTCATCGGGCACTTTACCTATATCATGCAGCAATCCGGCACGTTTTGCTTTCTTGGGGTTCAGACCCAGTTCCGATGCCATCACAGCACAAAGGTTGGCTGTTTCGCGGGCATGCTGCAACAGGTTCTGACCATAAGAAGAACGATATTTCATCTTACCGATAATACGGATCAGTTCAGGATGCAAACCATGGATACCGAGGTCAATCGTAGTACGTTTACCGGTTTCGATGATTTCTTCTTCCACTTGCTTGCGTACTTTAGATACAACTTCTTCGATACGTGCCGGGTGGATACGTCCGTCAGTCACCAACTGATGTAGTGCCAGGCGGGCTATTTCACGACGTACAGGGTCGAAAGCTGATAATACGATAGCTTCGGGCGTATCATCTACCACAATTTCCACACCTGTTGCGGCTTCAAGCGCACGGATATTGCGGCCTTCGCGACCGATAATGCGTCCCTTGATTTCGTCTGATTCAATGTGGAATACGGTCACTGAATTTTCGATGGCAGTTTCCGTAGCTACACGCTGTATGGATTGTATTACGATACGTTTTGCTTCTTTGCTGGCAGTCAGCTTGGCATCATCCATGATGTCGTTGATGAAGGACTGTGCCTGCGTCTTGGCCTCTTCTTTCAAAGACTCGATCATACGTTCTTTGGCTTCGTCGGCCGAGAGTCCGGAAATGGTTTCCAGTTTTTCGATTTCCTGCTGTTGCAGTTTATCCAGTTCGTCTTTCTTCTTGTCGATAATAACCAGCTGGGCTTCCAGGTTTTCTTTCACCGCTTCAGCTTCTGATTTCTTACGCTGTATCTCTTCTTGGCGTTGGTTCAGCACCAACTCACGTTGTTTCAACTTGTTCTCCGCTTGCTGAATTTTCTGGTTACGGATCGCTACTTCTTTCTCCAAGTCTGCTTTTTTGTTCAGGAACTTCTCCTTTACTTCGAGCAACTTATTCTTTTTAATCACTTCCGCTTCAGCCTCGGCTTCTTTCAGAATGTTGTCATATTTGGACTTCAAACCGTGCTTGAAGAACATGTACGACAGAAATCCACCGATAATGAAACAGGCAATGGATACTAGTATTGTTACTGTCATTTCAATTTGTTTTAAGTATATAAATAAAAAACGCACTGCAAGAAAGCCACCCTCATTCTTTTTAAGAGGGATACTTTCACACAGTGCGTGGATTTTCTAATTCTTTTGCTGGCTCTGGTGTTCTAAGGAAAGGCTTCCGGACGTTTACAGTCCTTTGAAGTATGTTTCCAACACCTCTGTCAGTTCTTCTATCTTGTCGGCATACGGACGAGTATCGTTTCGGTTTTTCATTTTCAGGTTCTCCAAAGCAAATTGATAGGCCACCATGGCTATAATTTTTTCGGGAGTCACATTCTGGTAATGTTCTCGATACGCATTGAGCCGTATATCCACCTGTTTGGCGGCTTCTCTTACCATTTCTTCCTCCTCGCGCAGTATGGTGAGGGGGTAGGTTGAGCCTGCCATTTGCAGGTTTATCTTTATTTTATCGTTCATACATCTCGTTATTCATTCAACAAAGCGATGCATTTATCGACTTCACGCACTAATTTGGACAATCGCAGTTTCGTCTCTTTTACGTCGCTGCCGTTAAGGCTGATTGTCATTGCTGTTTTTAGGTTCGTATAGTTATCTTCCAAAGCTTCATATTCGGCATGTACCTGCTCGCATTCTTCTTGTTTAGTTTTTAGAAGTTGCTTTAATTCAGCATTTTCACGCCTCAATTCATCATGCAAAAAGATCAAATGGCGCAGTCTCGCTTCAAAGGTACTTAATCGCTTCTTTTCTTCGTCAGTCATTACTATACCAAAATTGTACACAAAAATACAATTAACTTGGAGATTACAAAAACTTTTCAGGGAAAAATGTTGTAGGAGAGGTGAAATAACCGGAAAAAGGAATTTGTGACGTTTGAAAATGGAATCTTCGGCGGTGGCTAAAAACTATATCAATTTGTACATTTTACTAATCTTGATACTGCGATACACTAATATTTTTCTTGCATAATATTAATCTTACTACAACTAATATAACTGTGGTGAGAATAATATTATTAATCCTGATGATTAGTTTATCGCAGTGCAGGAATTAGTTTCTTGCGACATGACATTTAGTTTTTAGTTATATACTGCTCATTATAAAATAATTTATATAATAATTTGGTTTATAAAATAAACTACTTGTATTTGCAGTGGAGTTCGAACCCAAAATATGTTTTTATTGTGAAAATCTAAATTGTGTATGATTATGAAAATAACTGGTATTAAATGGGTTACATTGTTGGTGTTAGTCTTTTGTGCAGTATCTGTTTCTGCTCAGAGTGATTTGACGGTGAAGGTAAAGAATATACGTTCGGCGAAAGGAAAGGTGATGATTGCTGCTGATAAAGGGCAGTATGCGATGGCGGACGCTACTGGTGATACAGTGACGCTTGTGTTGAAAGAAGTACCCGAAGGGAGATGCAAATTGTATGTGTACCACGATGAAAACGGTAATTATCAATTGGACAGAGTAGACGGTGTACCGACGGAGAATTGTGCGATTGTGGATTTAGACATGACAGCTGAGGCAAAAACAATTGATGTCGAGTTGACTGATCTGCGGAATAAAGCTAAAAAATAATTTAATGGAAGAGAAAGACATTATTATGGAAGACAAAGAATTGAACGAGCAAGAGAGTTTGAAACTTATCACTCAAATGATACAGAATACCCGACGTAATTTAGATACGGGTAGTGGAAATATGTTTTTGTTATGGGGATATGTTTCTGCAATAGTTACGTTGGTAGTTTTTGCAGGAATCTATTGGACGAGAAATCCTGTTTGGATGTGGGGCTTTTGGGGAGTTCCGGTTTTAGGTTATCTCTTTAGCTTCATACTGGTACGTAAGCAACGTAAGCTCGCAAAGTCGTATGGCGATAAGGTCTTGAATGAAATGTGGCAAATCATGGGGCTACTTTGTATTGCGATTGTACTTGGAGCAACGTTTACCAATCATTATGAGATAATTCTGCCGATATGCGCAATCCTTATTTCTCTAAGTAGCATTATAACCGGGAGCATAATTCGCTATACACTCTTTTCCGGTTTCCCTGCTTTTGGAATTGCATTGGGACTGAATATGTTATTCAGCATTCTGGATAAGACTTCTTCCTATTTGTCATTGTTAGAATTTGTATTGGTGATTGTTTTTGCATTGATTATTCCCGGGCATATCCTGAATTATTGTGCAAGAAAGGATAATAAACGATGAACACCGAATCGTTAACAGCAGAAAAAGCTGATATGTTTGAAGAAGGCAATATAGAGGCTATTACCCGAATGATGCAAAATCGCAAGAAAAATCTGCTTTGGCTGGCAGTTACCTCACTAATGGTATTTTGCCTGTATTGGCTTTCTAATGTGGTGTTATGGGTGCCTTGGAGTCATAGTCCGCAATTGGGTATCATTCTGATGCTGACTGTAAATCCCGTCTTTTGGGGAGTAGGCATATATGTTTGTCTGGCTTGCGAAAGTGGAGTAGGAAATCTGATGAAGAAAGCTCTTCTGCTAGCCTTGATTGCAGTAGGAATATCTTTGCTATCCGACTATTTGTTTTTTGCAGTATACATGAAGTCGAAGGACGTATGGCACATTACCACATTCTATGGCTATGCCTGGTTAGCTGTATTGGCTTTGGGTGAAGCATTCTTATTTTCTAAAAAAATGATGGCTAAACAGTATCCCGTAACGAAAAGACTGTTTTTGGTATTGGGCGTTTTCCTATTAGTGTTGTTGCTGTCTTTGTCTTATCTATTAGCAGAATGAAAAAATGGGAACTTGGGTGATATATATGCTTGCGGGTAATTGGGCTTTGATGCTCTATTTAATACTAAATGTATATGATTGGGAAAAGTGATATATTAAAGAAAGGGAATCAATCATGAAAGCGAATCGTTGGGAGAGTTTTTTAACTTCCTGGAAATTCTTTTCATTGCTGGTGGTATTGCAATTCATTTTGATGCCTGTAGCGACGAAAGGTTTTAAGTTTGAGGCAGCGGGAGACATCGTATTCTATACGTTGCAGCATGCCTTTATTATGGATATGTATTCATACAGCTTTTATTTTCAGGTGGTGATGATCCTGGTTTTGATAGCTGTTGTAGTCTGGAAGGGAAAGTTTAGCAGAGTTTTTACTGCTATTGCAGGTTGTTTTTACCTGCTTTATGCTGTGATACAGAATATGGCAGTAACAGAACAGCATGGTTTCAGTATGGTAGCAGTGAACGTTGTAATGATTGGTTTCGTTGCATTAGTCTGGCTGTGGGCTGCATGGAAGGGCAACAATGAGTTTTCTTTTGATAATGTTACCTGGAAAACCGGTTGGACGATACCTGTTGCTCTGTTTTGTTTGTGGTGGCCGATGAGTCTGAAAACGGCATTGCCGGATTTTCAGCTGCATTATTTGTATGATGGCGGTTCGGCATTGGCTTTCTGTCCGATGACTCCTGTGTTTCTAACTTTGCTTGTACTAAGTAAACGGGGAGTGAACAGGTTAGTGTTGCGGGTGACGGCAATGGTAGGAGTTATTATCGGATGTTATAATATGGGTAATTTTGCTTCTGAGACCGGATTTTATGTCGGATTGTACCACTTGCCTCTGCTGGGCATGTCCATTTATGCTTTGTTGAGCAGCAGACAGAAGAGACAGAATCCGGAATGTGTATGATTAAAATAATTTGTATTGAATATGGACAATAAGAAATTGAATGAGCAGGAGAGTTTAGAACTCATCACTCAAATGATACAGAATACAAAGTTCAAGATGGTGAAAAACGCCGGAACTCCTTTTTTAGTATGGGGATACATGACTGTGGTGACCTCTTTGCTGGTTTGGTATCTTTTGAAAGAAACCGGCAATTATTACTGGCAGTTTTTATGGCTTCTGATGCCGGCTGTTTCTTACCCGGTCACTATCTATAGCCAGAGGAAAAAGCAAAGGATGGCAAAAACGTATATTGACCGGATAGTAGGATATGTATGGGTAGTTTTCGGACTATGCGGATTACTGATTTCATGTGTATCTATGATCTATTGGAGTCTGCCTATACTCTTTGTGATCCTGTTGATGATGGGGATGGGAACTACTTTAACCGGACTAATTATAAATATGAAACTGGTTACGGTAAGCGGTGTGCTGGGTATATTTGCATCATTGGGTTGTCTGTATATAGACAAGTTTGATCAGATATTGCTTTTCGCTTTAGCCTTTGTTTTCATGATGGTCATCCCGGGACACTATTTGAACATAATGTCAAAACGAAGAGTTTAATGTATTATCTTTGCACTATAAAAATAGAAAGAAAGCATGTTTAAAGAACTGAACCCCTTACTGCATTCCGAACTGCGCCTGGCGGTGATGTCGTTGCTTATTGGTGTCGAAGAGGCAGACTTTGTCTTTATCCGGCAACAGACGGGAGCAACGGCGGGCAACCTCAGCGTACAGATTGATAAACTCAATAAAGCAGGGTATGTGGAGGTGACGAAGACGTTCAAGGGAAAGATGCCTTGCACTATCTGTAAGATTACGCCACAGGGAGTAGACGCTTTTGAGGAATATGTGGAAGCACTGAAAACGTATATTATAAAATAATGAAAGCAAACTTTATAATCAGAGCAGCTTTGCAGTCAGATGCTGTTGAGCTGAAAAATTTATTTCAGAATACCGTTCTCGCGATAAATAGGCGCGATTACTCACAGGCGGAAGTTGAAGACTGGGCATCATGTGGGGATGATCTTTCTAATATAGAAAATATGATAAAGACCCATTACTTTATTGTAGCTGTTAATCAACAGTCGGAAATCGTAGGTTTTTCATCTATCACTTCCCAGGGTTATTTACACTCTATGTTTGTTCACAAGGATTTTCAAGGTGAAGGCATTGCTACAATGCTTTTGAATGAAATAGAACAGTATGCAATTACAAATGGGATTATGCGGATTACATCCGAAGTGAGTTTAACAGCCCGCCCTTTCTTTGAAAAAAAAGGTTATATAGTGGAGGAAGAGCAAAAGCGCAAAGCTAATCAGCTTTCTCTTACTAATTTCTGGATGGCCAAACAGACGATATGTCCGAAAAACTTATAGAATAGACAAAAATCAGATTGAAGTTTTCCGATACTATTCTCTTTTTCTTGTAACATTTCGGAGTGACCCGTATCTAAAGGAAAAACTTTAGAATATATGGTGATGAAAAGATTACTTTTGACCCTGATGTTATTGGGAACTTCTCTTTTGATTTTTGCACAGGATTATCCTTTTTCGGTAGTAAAATCGGGAACAGGAAAACAAGCGGTTATATTTATACCCGGTTTTGCATGCTCGGGTGATGTCTGGGCGGAAACAGCCAGCGTATTGAAAGACAGCTATACCTGCTATGTGCTGACGATGGCGGGCTTTTCGGGTGTTGCACCTGAAGAGTGTCCATCATTCGAGAGATGGAAAATGCAGATTGCAAAGTTTATCAAAGAGGAGCGGATAGAGAAACCTATTCTCGTGGGGCATAGTATGGGAGGTGGTTTGGCACTTGCAATTGCGGCTGAATTCCCGGAGCTTACAGGAAAGATTGTGATTGTAGATGCCTTGCCTTGTCTGATGGCTTTGACAGTTCCTGATTTTAAATCTGCTCCTGATAATGACTGCACAGATTTAATTGACAGGATTACAGCTATGGATGAGGAGCAATTTGCACAGATGCAAAGAATGAGTGCGGCAACGCTTACCACTGATTCATTGAGATTTGCCGAAATAGTAAACTGGGGATTGGCATCTGACAGAAAGACGTATGCTAAACTATTCTGTGATTTCTCGAATACAGATTTAAGGGAATGTATAAAGAATATAGTTGTCCCTTCTCTCGTACTTTTGGAACCTTATTTCAAACATATAGATACGGTCATTAAGAATCAATATAAGAATTTGTCAGTAGCACAAATCAGATATGCAGATAAAGGCTTGCATTTTGTGATGTTTGATGATAGGGAATGGTTCATCCATCAAATTTGTGAATTTATAAAAGAGCGTTAAGTGGAATTTGAAGATATATATAGGAGATACTGGAATAAAATATTCCGCTTATGCATGGGGTATGTAAATGACTACAGCTTAGCTCAGGACATGGCTCAGGAAACTTTTATTAAAGTCTGGCAATATCTGCCCACCTTCAGGAATGAAGCCAATATTGATACCTGGATATTTCGTATTGCAACCAATAACTGCCTGCGTCAGCTGGAACGGAAGAAGCAAATCTTATCTACGCAGTTTCCTGCCGATTTATTTGAAGATGAAAAGACGGATATTGAGCCGCAGATTCAGTTGCTATATAAGTTTATTGCAGAACTTTCGGAGATAGACCGCATTATCATTTCGTTGGAACTGGAAGAGGTCAGGCAAGCGGATATAGCGCAAATCATTGGATTGTCGGAGAGTAATGTCCGTGTAAGAATTCATCGTATAAAAGTTCAGTTAACAAGAAAATTCAAAGAATATGGAGAGTAATATTGATATAAAAGAGTTGTGGAACAGGCAGACTGTTCCGGCTGCCGATCAATCTGAAATATTGAATAAGATCAGCCGTTTCAGAAAAAACGGTCTTAAAAAGGGGATATTTCTTGATGTTATCTTAGTGTTGACTATCCTTTTTATGATATTTATCTGGATCTATTTCAAACCGCAATTCTTGAGTACTAAGATTGGAATCATTGTGGGAATCCTGCCGATGTGTATTGTGGTGGTGGTCAATCGGAAGATAACTTCTTTGTATAGGTCATTGGACGAGAAACAGTCGAATATCGATTATCTGAATAATTTGCTTATGCTGAAAGGGAAAGAAACTTTCATGCAGACTAAGGTAATGAGTTTATATTTCATTTTGCTATCCTCCGGTATCCTTCTTTATATGTATGAATATACTCTTAATTCATCTTTTACGTTCAGACTGATAGCGTATTCTGTTTTGTTTTTATGGATTGCCCTTAATTGGTTTGTTCTACGTCCTGTAATGATTAGAAAGAATAGGCGGAAGATGGATTGCTTGATCAGACAGATCGAAAAGATAAAGTCGCAAGTGAATGAATTTTAGTTTCTAAAAAAAAGTTGTACATTTACTCGCTCAAAATAAAAAGATGCAGTATGAAAATTTTAGTTACTTACGCCGTACAGGGCGAGTTTACGGAGTTAAAGTTTCCCGGATTGATAGGAGAGGAAGAAGTTCACATCGGCTATATTCGTACGGGAGTAGGCAAAGTGAAGTCAGCTTATTATGTTTCTGAAGTGCTCAATCAGGCCAAGCCGGACTTGGTGATCAACGTAGGTACGGCGGGAAGCATTGATTGCCAGGTAGGAGATATTCTGGTGTGCCGTCATTTTATAGACCGTGATATGCAGAAGTTAGCCGATATGGGTTTGGAATATGAGATTGATTCTTCTGCCTTGCTGGCAGAGAAGGGATACTGTATGCATTGGGCAGGAGAAGGCATTTGTAATACAGGTGATACTTTTCTGACGGAACTTTCGGATGTGAAAGGCGATGTGGTTGATATGGAAGCTTTTGCGCAAGCCTTTGTTTGCCGTGCTAAAAATGTGCCTTTTATTGCTGTGAAGTATGTGACGGATATCATAGGACAGAACTCCGTGAAGCATTGGGAGGATAAACTGGCTGATGCACGTAAGGGGCTGGGAGAATTCTTTGAACAGATAGGTGGAGCGGTAAAATAAGCATCTACTTCAGCGTCTTAAATGAAAGGATATGATAGGTTACTCCTGCTGCAATAATCAGGAGTATTACTTTTACCCACATATATGGAACGATAAAAAATACGCAGTAGAGCATGGTGATCCACATCAGCGAGATGGAAATTATCTTTGCGCGTAGAGGGATGGCTTTGTTTTCACGAAAGTTGCGGATATAAGGGCCGAGATGCTTTTGATTTAATAACCAGTTATATAGGCGAGGCGAACTTTTAAAGTAGAGTGCAGCCGTGAGTAGCAGAAATGGAGTAGTGGGTAACAACGGCAGAAAAATGCCGAGGATACCAAGTGCTAAAGAGAGTGTACCAAGTGCTATATAAAGGGTTTTCATGCCGCAAAAGTACTCTTTTTTTGTTTACGGAGAAAGTTCTGTTTGCTTTGTTGTCTGACATTCGCTTTAAATGCTTATGTTTGCGAAGAATTTTCAATAAAGTCAAAACATGTATTTGAGAAAGTCCGTCTTCACGCTATTGCTGATACTGTGTAATGTATTTGTTGTGGTGGCACAGACCACCGCAGACTCTTTAGCACTTGTTACTGCTCATTGGAATGTAATTTCTATGGGAAAAGGTGTACTTTGTCGCGAAGCGGAGTTCGTTTCTTTGTATGGTGTTCCGCAGCATGTTGCTATTCTTGAAATCAAACCGGAGCAACATCGGTTTGACATTTTAATTCATTCTCCTAAAGAAGAAACCAGTAGTGCGGCCCGTCGTTCCGGTGCAGTGGCGGCTATTAACGGTTCATATTTCGATATCAAGCAAGGAACTTCTATCTGCTATTTGCGGAAAGACGGGGTGGTGGTAGATACTACTGCGACCGGTGTACTCAGCACTGTATCCAATGGTGCCGTGAAAATAGATAAAGGGAAACTGGACATCATAGCCTGGAAGAAACAGGATGAGAAAACTTGCGAACAGAAAGAAGGGAGTATTCTCGTTTCCGGTCCGTTGATGCTGCTGGATGGAAAAGCTTGTGACTTGTCTGCTTGTAACCGGTCATTCGTTCAGACTAAACATCCACGGAGTGCCGTGGCTCTGATGAAGGACGGAACGGTGTTTCTGATTGCGGTTGCGGGCCGTTTCGAAGGTAAGGCGGAAGGTATCAATATCCCTGAGTTGACACATCTTCTCCGTGTATTGGGTGCAAAAAAAGCTTTGAATCTGGATGGTGGTGGCTCTACTACACTTTGGAGCGCTTCTGCACCGGATAATGGAATTGTAAACAAGCTTACTGACAATAAACTTTATGATAATAAAGGGGAGCGTAAGGTTGCCAATTCACTTTGTGTTTACGAATAAAAGCGGAAGATTTAAACTGTAATCCTTAGAATTTTTGTACTTTTGTGCCGTGCCGAGGTGACATTAGGTGCGACAACAGACAAAGTATTTTCTTAATTAGCGTATTAACAAGAATATGTATACAGTTATCAAACGCATGGAAATATCAGCTGCCCATAGCCTGAAACTTTCCTATCGCAGCAAATGTGAGGATCTGCATGGTCACAATTGGATTATCACAGTCTACTGCCGTTCCCGGGAACTCAATGCCGATGGAATGGTAGTTGATTTCAGTCACATCAAAGAAACGGTGAAAGGAAAGCTAGATCACCGTAATTTGAATGAAGTTCTTCCATTCAATCCTACCGCAGAGAATATAGCCCGCTGGATATGCGAGCAGATACCTACTTGCTTTAAAGTCGAGGTGCAGGAATCTGAATCCAATGTAGCCACTTATGAGAAAGAATAACCCTACTGAAAGCCGGCACAAATATTTTTTATGAGAAAGATTAATGAGATTTTTTATAGCTTGCAGGGTGAAGGCTATTACACCGGCACGCCTGCTGTCTTTATCCGCTTTTCCGGTTGCAATCTGAAATGCTCTTTTTGCGATACACGGCATGAAGAAGGTGTGCTGATGTCCGATGATGAAATTATTGCCGAAGTAGGAAAGTATCCGGCTGTTACGGTTATCCTGACGGGTGGAGAACCTTCTCTCTGGATTGATGAGGTTTTTATCGACCGTTTGCACCAGGCGGGAAAGTATGTCTGTATCGAAACGAATGGAACGAACCCATTGCCCCAAAATATTGATTGGGTGACTTGTTCTCCCAAGCAAGGGGTGAAGTTGGGGATTACCCGTATGGATGAGGTGAAGGTCGTTTACGAAGGTCAGGACATTGAAGTCTACGAGTTGCTTCCTGCTGAATATTTCTTTCTGCAACCCTGTTCATGTAGTAATACTGCGGAAACAGTGGCGTGCGTCATGCAACATCCTAAATGGCGGTTAAGTCTGCAAACACATAAACTGATTGACATTCGTTAATGAATCGGGTAGTGTTATAGGAATGTAATGTGAATGACATCTTTCTTTTGCTTTTTAGGGCTTACTTTGCCGTGAAATTAAAATTCTAAAAAGAGAAGAAACATGAAATCAATTCGTTTTTTATCCTTGCTGCTTTTGCTGAACTTGTTTGCAGCAGGAGGGTACGCAGTAGACCAACCCGTTAAAAAAGAGATTGTCGTAAGTGGTGTGGTGACAGATACGCAGAAACAACCTGTCGCAGGTGTTGTTGTGACAGATGGTGTTAATTTTACGCAGACTGATGATAAAGGGCGTTATCAGTTGGTATCTGATCCCGCACAGTCTAAATTCGTTTATCTTTCTGTTCCGGCGGACTACAAAACTAATGTAGAGAATGCATTACCTGTTGGCTATTATGCCCGGATTGATGCAAAAAAGAAAAAGAATCGTTGTGATTTCAGCTTGGTGAAGAGAGAACAGCCGGTTCAGGATTTTACCTTTATAGCTATCTCTGATCCGCAGGCAAGAAATGAGGAACAGCTGGATCGCTTTGCTTCGGAAACTGTGGTTGATTTGAAGGAAACATTGAAGCAATTGTCTTCGCAGGAAGTTTACGGAATGGTTCTGGGAGATATCGTCTGGGATGTTATGCCTTTGTATGATTCGTATAAGAAGGTTATCTCTGATTTGGACTTAACCATGTATCATGTGATTGGTAATCACGACTTTGATCAGCAATATACGGCACTGAGCCTTGCTACGAACAAGGAAGAATACGGGGAATCGGTGTTCGGTGACCATTTTGGACCGACGGATTATTCTCTTAATGTAGGGAAAGTGCATATTATTTCGATGAAGGACATAGACTATAAAGGTAAGAAAAAATATACGGAGCAGTTTACCCCTGAACAATTGGAATGGTTGAAAAAGGATCTGAGCTATGTGAAGCCGGGTACTACCGTACTGTTGAATCTTCATGCTCCTACGGCCAACAGTACGGGTAGAGGAGGAGCCAATGCCCGTAATGCCGAACAACTTTTTGAGATACTAAAAGATTATAAGACGCATATCTTTGTCGGTCATACTCATTTTTATGAAAACCGCATTGTGACTCCTGTTATCTATGAACATAATATTGGTGCAGCTTGTGGTGCCTGGTGGGCAGGACATGTAAATCGTTGCGGTGCTCCCAATGGTTATCTGGTGGTAAATGTGACCGGTGATGACATCTCTTGGCAGTATAAGGCTACCGGTCGGCCATTCGATTATCAGTTTCGTGTGTATAAGCCGGGTGAGTTTCAGAGCCAACCTAGGTATCTGGTGGTTAATGTCTGGGATTATGATCCGGCATGGAAGTTATCCTACTATGAAGAAGGTGTTGAGAAACCGGGTGTAATGGAGGCTTTTGACGATGAGGATCAGGATTATATTACAATGAAAGAAGGAAAGGCTACAGGGTATCATACATCGCACTTATTCCGGGTACGTCCTACGGATAAGGCTAAATCAGTGAAGATCGTAGCAACAAATCGTTTCGGTCAGAGCTTTACCCAGACTGTAGATTTGAAATGACAGGCTTTGAATACTCGTTTATGACGGGTTTATAAACAAAAATAGCTGCAAGTAAAAACTTGCAGCTATTTTCATCTTGCACGGGAGGAGAGGCTCGAACTCCCGACACCTGGTTTTGGAGACCAGTGCTCTACCAACTGAGCTACTCCCGTGTTTGCGGCTGCAAAGGTAATGTAAACTTTCAAATATGCAAGAGGGATGAGCGATTATTTTAACGCTCTCTCGTCTTATAACATCTGTAAGTCCTGATACATAATGCGGTAGGCTGCTGCTTTTTTTTCTAAAGCAAGCGGATAAGCGCGCGAAGAAGAAGGCATCCGATAGAGTCGCATAGGTCTGCCATCAAAAACAAACTCTGTAAAATCTCCCACTTTCGGCTTTTCAAGAGAGAACTGTTCGCATAAAGTTTCCGTTGCTTTCTCACCTGTGGTAACTATGGCTTTACATTCCGGTAAGCGATGGAGCATACCCTCGATATCCGTAGGTTCTACAACTTCCAGAAATTTGTCGGATGCATTGTCCTGTAACCGTCGTATGGCGGTAGCTGTATCAAATAGGGCAATACCTTTTTCTTGCAGGAAAGGGATAATGCGATCTTTGTCGAAAGCTTTTGCCGCTTCGTTCAGAAAATGGTTTTTATCATTGAAGAACAAGAGTCCTACAATCCGCCACATATCATTGTTCCAGTTCGGATAATAAAACTCCATCGACCACCTTTTCTTTTGAGGTGGAAAACTTCCCAGCATCAGCAAACGGGCGTTAGCAGGAAGAAAGGGTTCTAAAGGGTGTCGCTCGATTTCCATACTTACTATTTTTAGGATAAAAAATGTCTGAAAAGCCCGGAATATGATTCAGACTTCTCAGACGACTCTGTGATTTTCTTATGCAAAAGTATAGATTATTTCCGGAAGTTACTCTGCTATTTCCAAATTACTCATCTTTTCTGTGATGCGGAAAGGGAAGTCCGGATATTCGTACAGGCTGAACCGTGATTCGGTTTTGCCTTCCGTATAATTCCAGATACTTGCGTAGTCTTCCACATCTTCTCCCATGGCACGCAGTTGTCTCAGGTAGGCGGCTATGGACTTATTCTCTACGATATATACCTGTCCGAGCTGATTGATTATCGGGCTGTGGCGACGTGTTCCGTCGTGGTCGAAACGAAGGATACGCTTTCCGTCTTCGGTCATTCCCACCAAATTGAACGTCATGCTCTTGCCAATGGCGGGCAGGTTTAACACGCTGCGGTCTGTGGCAAGGAACGGAAGATGATGTATCTTCAGGAACTGGCGGATACAGGATGCAGGATCAAGTGCGGTTTCGAGCGATGCAGACAGATTGAAGGCATCTTCTTTATTCAGTTTGCCGAAACGCTTTTCTTCTTGCTGTTCCTGCATGGAACGGCTGTTTGGTGTAAAGACTGCATTATTTTCTTCGAAACCTTTTACGGAGAATGTATAGTAACAGACAACTCCCAGTTCGTTAAGTACCTGACGTAGGCGAGTGGTATGTCCCCGACGTGAGGCAGCTACGTTATACACAAGTTGGTTGGTAATCAGCCAGCCTGCCGATAATAATTTGCGAATACCTTCCTTTGCCTCGGGAGTAACCTCCAGTGGAGTTTGGAAATGCGTTTGAATAATGAACTGACGGATACCGATGACGGATGCTTTCTCCTTGAAAGTTCGCAGAATTTCTACCAATTCATTGTTGATACGCATTGGCAGATAAGCTGGCAAACGCGATCCGAGGCGGATACGCTGTAATTCGGCATACTTTTCTCCTTCCGGGCGTTCCTGATTGGCTTTCCGTTTACGGGCAGCCATACGGTAAACGGCTTCCAGAATTGTGTTCAGCGTCTTGTTCTGACTCATGAGGGCATCTCCACCTGTGATGAGGATGTCACGCAATTGGGTATCTTCCTCGAAGTAAGTCATCAGACGGCGTAATTTCTTCTCCCATGTTTCTTTAGGACGCAGGGAGTCAAACTCAAAATTGAGTCGTTTACTCTGGAAGTCATACATACGCTGGCATGAAGCACAAAGCCCGCCACAAGCGCGTCCCATGGTGTCGGGAATGAGGATGGCTACTTCCGGATAACGACGGTGAATATTGTGTCCGTCGGGCAGGAGCCAGCCGGCCGCATTGGGTTTTCCGGCTTCTACTATGTCTTCACGTTCCCAGGCGCGGATTTGCCCGTAAGTTTCCACCAGTTGCGGGGAGTAGAGGATATAGCTGCGCAGAGATTCATCGTTGTATCCTGTGCTACCGGGATTTAACAAGTGCAGATAGTAAGGCGTAACGAAGAAAGGCATTCCTTTCTTACGGGCACGAGATAACAGATACATGGTTTCGGCAGAAAGTGAATTGCCCAGAAATCGATTCAGTTCTGTAGGGCTTTTGGCAGCCATGGCCAGATGGAAACGGAAGTCATTCCACCATTCGTTGACGAGGCGATATTTCTCTTCGTAGCTGATGCCTTCTTCAAAGTGGTAGCGGGAAACAGCGGTACGGTGCTCTATCTTCTGTATCAATGCGTGCAGAATACGCTCTTTATTTTTGGCATGGATCAGTTGTACGTCTTCGTCCAGTCCGCTGGGCCAGCGCTCGGTCCACGCTTTGACGCGTTGGGGTGCGGGGAGTGGGGCAGCAGGATGCTGTAAGCGTTTGAATTGCTGGAAAATATCCAGGAACACGTCTGTTTCCACATCTTCTTCCAGGTTTCCGGTAAGAAACGCGTATAGAAGTGACAGGGTAGAAACAATCATTTGTTCATCGGTAGAAAGTTCATGGACTTCCTGGCCGTCATATTCAATCAGAAGTCGAATTTGCCTGACAACTTCACTTTCCGTATCAGCCTGATTGGTAATGAATTCCGAAATGCCTTGCTTGAAGCTTTCCGTACCGTCGCTCTGTTCGGCGATGCGTACAATTTCGGGAAGTTCATTTCGATAAAGTTGCTTCAACTGGGATAAAGTGAGTGCAAGCATTTTCTTTTGTTTCATAAGCGGTTGTTTTTTAATGATTAATACTGAAATAGTTGCGAGCTGCGAACTGCAAACAATAAACTACGAGCTACAAATTACGAGCTACGAGTTACAAATTATAAGCTACAGATAACTCTGATAGCCTTTCAGGCTGCCTGACTTATTGAGCCTAAATCAAGCTATTTGAATTCTCAAATCTTCTGAATTATGAAATCTTCTGAATAATCAGATTACTTGAACTAATAGGTTTTGAACTATCAACTTATCAGAGTTTTTTTTAACTTACCCAGTGCAATGGTTTGTCACTGATAGCTTGTAGCCTGTGGCTTAGCGGATAAAGTCCGCTATATCTTACAACAATCTCTTTGCATAAAGTGTTGTTGCTCCTTCGAGCAAAAAAGTTGCATAAAAATAACAAAAAAAGGCGAGGAAATCATTTCTCGCCTTTTCTATTGATTGTTTCTTTAGAAAACTTTTTCTTTTGATAACAGTTTTTACCTGATAGATATTTCAAACTTATTTCTCTTCCGTGGCTTTGTTTTTGGGTTCTTTTTTAGCCAGTAATACAACGTTGTACACGTATTCTGTCATCCACTGCTCGGAGTATCCCAGACGCTCTTTATATTGGCGGACTGCCATAGCCGTCTTATGTACATCGTCCTTTTTCCATACGGTTTTGGTGCAGACGTCATGTACGGTCTTTTCGGTCATACTGCGCAGTGCACCTTTAAAAACAGAGGGCACGCGGAACTTCCACTGCATCAAGTTGCCCATCAACATCATCAGGTCTTGTGAGAAACCTTGATACATAAACAAGTATGCCTGCACATCATTCTGTGTGCGGCAATGCTTCTTTACGGAAGCGTCGATTTCCTTGAAGAAGTTTTCACTCAGTCCATAGTCCTGCATCAGCATTTTGCGTGAAGCAGTCTTTTCGGCTTGTCCCAGTCGTCCGCCCTGAGTCGGTATTTTGAACAGGCGTTTGAAGTTGGCTACATCCGGCACGAAACGAATGTTCGTAATGCCTAGATTAGCGGCAATTACGGACTGGAAATAAACACGTGTCAGTGACACGAAATCTTCCACGTTTTTGGAGGAAGTACCCTCGGAATTCTTTTTAAATAGTTTGGCAAATATACCCATCTTATTTATGTTTTATGATTTATGATTTATAATTGCCGGGGCAATTGCGATTGCAAAAGTACGAAATAAGTTGATTTACACCAACAATTGTATAAATCATAATTTATAAATCATAAATCTCTTACCAGCACTCCACGTCATTTTCTACCTCTTTGAGGCGGTCTTTTGTGAAAACAGGGTCTTTGATACCCGCCCGTTTCTGTGCACGGTAGTCTTCCAGCAGTTTAAAAGCGTATTTACCGAGCAGGCTGATGGCAATCAGGTTACAGAGCGCCATCAATCCCATGGTGACATCTGCCAGACTCCAGGCCACATCCAGTGCGGCGAGTGCACCAAATAGCACCATACCACCTACCAGAATACGGTAGATGTTCAATATCCATTTCTTACGGGTAAGATAACGTACATTGGCTTCTCCATAATAATAATTACCCAGAATGCTGCTGAAGGCGAAGAAAAACAAAGCAATAGCAACAAAAATACTTCCTGCCGAACCAATCTCGTTCGTTAGCGCCTGTTGCGTAAGTTGTACTCCATTGGTAGAGCCGTCCAGTGGCGCACCGCTGAAAAGTATAATGAACGCGGTGCAGGTACATATAATTAATGTATCGGTGAAAACGCCCAAGGTCTGTATCAGCCCCTGCTTTACGGGATGTGTGACGTGTGCGGTGGCTGCCACATTGGGAGCGGAACCCATACCGGCTTCATTGCTGAACAATCCCCGCTTGATACCTTGCATCAATGCAATACCTACACCACCACCCAATGCCTGTTGCCAGCCGAAGGCATGGCTAACGATGAGTTTGATAACGGCAGGAAGTTCAGTGATATTGATAGCTACAATGATCAGTGCCAAAGCAATATATCCCAATGCCATAACGGGAACAATAATGCTGCTTACTTTAGCAATGCGCTGTACACCACCGAAGATAATAAGCAGCGTGGCTATGGTAATAACCCCTCCTACGATGGCGTGGTCGAAACCGAATGCATGTTCAAAAGCTGCACACAGCGTATTGCTTTGTACGGAGTTGAAGGCGAAGCCGAAAGTGATCGTAATGAGTACGGCAAACACAGTACCCATCCACGGTTGTTTCAATCCTTTTCGCATATAATAAGCGGGACCGCCAATGAAAGAGTCTTTGCCTCTTACCTTATATAATTGTGCCAATGTGGACTCTACGAATGAACTGGCAGCACCAAACAGGGCAATGACCCACATCCAGAACACTGCTCCCGGCCCGCCTACAGCGATGGCAGTGGCCACACCCGCCAGATTGCCCGTACCTACACGGCTGGCAATGGAGATGGCAAATGCCTGGAATGAAGAGATATGCTTTTCACCCGGCTTTCCATTCGTTCCTGCCGAATCACCCAGTAAACGTACCATTTCACCTATCATGCGGAACTGTACGAAGCGGGTTTTCAGCGTGAACCAAAAGGCACATCCCAAAAGCAGAGCGATAAGGATATAAGTCCAGAGAATATCGTTGATTGAATTGATTATATTCATGCTATATTGTTTAATATTTACTTGTTTAATGATAAACTGTCGGTTCTTCTGTCTGAATTTATTGATTATAAAGGTCGCAAAAGATATATTTTGTAACTGATTGAATATTACTGTGTTGTGTTGAGGCGTTCTAAGACTGCGACTGAGGTACCCTAAGTATACGACTGAGATACCCTAAGTATGGGACTGAGGTACCCTAAGTATCATACTGAGATACCCTAAAATAACAACAGTTTTGGTTTTTTGTTTTTCTGTAAATAACTTTTTCTTCATAACCCAAAAGTAAAAGTCAGGATAGAAGAATAATCATTTATTTTAGTCTGAAGTGAAACTTATGCCCTTCAAATACCGGTTCTACAATATCAAACCGGATGAACTTGGCAAGTAAATGTTCCGCTGCACGTCGGGAAAGGCGTGCCAGCCTACAATACCTGTTTAACGATAGACTGTCATTTTCTTCCAACAAGTCAAGCAACAACTGTTCGCGCTCAGTATAAGTTATCAGTTCTCCCCGCGGACTACCACTTTGCTGCCATACACGCAGATGAACCGGTGTAGCGAGTATATTCTCATCCTTGATGCGCAGATAAGCCAACGGTTTTCCTGTTTCATCCTTGGCATATACGGGTTTTTGCAGACTTTCTTCAATCTGCACTACCAGCACGCTGCGTCCTTCCGCCTGAAAGGTCTGCATGGTATAATTCACTTCCGGCTGACAGTACATTTGTGCTGCCGCCTCTATCATATATTGTTCCTCATCGGAGCGAACTCCGGCGATCTTTCCGTTATCTTTTACCCCGATCAGCAACCGCCCGCCGTCCGTATTGGCAAAGGCGGAGAGCGTTTTTGCGATCTTACGGGCATCGGAAATCTCAAACTTAAAGTCCTGCCTTTGGTGTTCGCCTTCGGCTATGAGCAAGTGTATGTATTCCGTATCTGTAAGGGGTTTCATGCCTGCAAAAGTAGGTAAAAAACGCCAGAGGACGTTTTTTTGTGCAATTTTTGCGGATTATTTCAAAAAAAATATTGTTTTTCTGCATTTATTTCAAGAAAGAGTGTATTTTTGCCAGACATTATTAACGAAGTAATATTAATAAGAAAAGGATTATGAAAGAATTAGTTGAAAAAGTTGCTGAATTGTATGCAGCATTCGAGAAAGATGCAAAAGCTCAGATTGAAAATGGTAACAAAGCTGCCGGTACTCGTGCACGTAAGGCTTCTTTGGAAATCGAAAAATCAATGAAAGCATTCCGCAAAGCATCTTTGGAAGCTGCTAAATAATAAGCACGCTTACTGAAAGAATTGAAAGACCGTCTCAATGAGAACGGTCTTTTTTGTTTTATCCGGTACAAACATAGGGCCACCCGATATTTTCGGTATACCCATCAAATAATAAGCAATTTGTTCAGCCGCAAGATAACGCGGATCTCTTTATTAATTCTTTTTCAAACTATATACATTGTGTATATGATATATCTTTTATATCTTTGTAAAAAAAGAAAGGAGTTATTATGGCGACAATGACATTAGAGAAAAAAAGGAAAAATATAGATTTGCCTGTTGACGTATTACAGCGCTTATCGGTTTTGGCTGCTTCACAAGGTAAGAGTTTGAAAGCTTTCATAGAGCACCTCTTGGTGGTAAAAGCAAATTCTATTTCTGTGGAAGTTTTAGAAAATCCCAGTCCAAGTGGCGATTCCTTTTTCGAAGATGCAGAAAATATGGCTGAGATTTCAGCACGAGTGAAAGCACATAAAGCAGGAAAGACAAAATCTGCCATAAAGCTTAAATCAGCCGAGGAAATCAAGAGCTTTATAGATAATCTCTGAGATGAAATATATCATAGAGTTTGAAGCCAAGGCTATAGAGGATTTAGCTAAATTGAAGAAATCGGGAAATAAAGCATTAATTACTAAAATCGAAAGATTACTTTTGGAAATAGCAGAACACCCTACTGTGGGAACTGGACAAGTGGAAGCATTGAAAGGTACTCTATCCGGTTATTGGAGCAGGAGAATTGATAAGTTTAATCGTATTATTTATACCATTGAAGAAGAAATTGTGACAGTTACAATAATTTCGGCTAAAGGGCACTATGGTGATAAGTGATAAGTTGTGTAGTGGATATGAATGAAAACGTCCTCAATAAACTGAAAATACTGGCGGAGTCGGCTAAATACGATGTCTCATGCTCGTCCAGCGGTACCGTGCGTTCCAACAAACCAGGTATGTTGGGTAATACTGTCGGCGGCTGGGGCATTTGCCATAGTTTTGCTGAAGACGGGCGTTGCATTTCACTACTGAAAGTGATGCTGACGAACTATTGCATCTACGACTGTGCATATTGCATCAATCGTCGTTCTAATGATTTGCCGCGTGCTACGCTTTCTGTCAGCGAGTTGGTAGATCTGACGATGGAGTTCTATCGCCGCAATTATATAGAAGGATTATTTCTGAGCAGTGGTGTGGTGCGAAGTCCGGATTATACCATGGAACGCCTGGTGCGTGTGGCCAAGGACTTGCGCACAGTGCATCGTTTCAATGGCTATATTCATTTGAAAAGTATCCCCGGTGCCAGTCGTGAACTGGTGAACGAAGCGGGATTGTATGCCGACCGCCTCAGCGTTAATGTAGAAATACCGAAAGAGGAGAATCTGAAACTTCTTGCCCCCGAGAAAGATCATAAAAGTGTATATGCACCGATGCGTTATATTCAGCAAGGCGTATTGGAAAGTTCGGAGGAACGGAAGAAACACCGCCATGCACCACGTTTTGCTCCTGCCGGACAGAGTACGCAAATGATTGTAGGGGCTACGGCGGAAACGGACAAAGATATCCTTTTTCTTTCATCTGCTCTTTACAAAGGACCTACAATGAGGCGTGTTTATTATTCCGGTTATATCTCTGTGAATACGTATGATACGCGTTTGCCGGCCCTGAAGCAACCACCGCTGGTGCGTGAAAATCGCCTGTATCAGGCAGATTGGCTCATGCGCTTTTATCAGTTTAAGGTGGAAGAAATTGTGGATGATGCATATCCTGACCTGGACTTGGAGATTGATCCTAAACTGTCGTGGGCCTTGCGCCATCCGGAGCAGTTTCCGGTAGATATTAATCGGGCGGATTATGAGATGTTATTGCGTATTCCGGGTGTCGGAGTGAAGTCGGCAAGATTGATCGTGGCATCCCGTCGTTTTTCTAAGTTAGGTTTCTATGAGTTGAAGAAGATAGGAGTGGTGATGAAGAAGGCGCAGTACTTTATTACTTGCCATGAACTCCCCATGAAGACGGTGAATGAGATGACTCCGCAAGCAGTGCGCAGTTTGCTGATTACGAAACCGAACAAGAAGAAAGTGGACGAAAGGCAGTTGTTGCTTGATTTCCACGACTAAGAGAGTTCCTTTCCATGAATATATTTGTTTTTGATAATACTTTCGAGGGCTTGCTGACTTCTGTTTTTGAAGCCTATTCCCGTCGTGTTTTTCCTGATGCATTGTCTCCGGAAGGAGAGCCATTACCCTTATTTCATGATGAAGTCTTCACGGTAATCACCGAAGAAGAAAAGGCGAAGCGCGTATGGCGTGGTCTGCAAAAGAAACTCTCTTCCGGTGCTCTGTCTTGCCTTGCCCAATGTTGGCTGGCGGAGGAACAGGAAACTCCGATGCTTTTGTTCCGCTATATCTGTAAGGCGATTGATGCCCCCCGTTCCATTGAAACCAATTTTGCCGATCCGGATGTGCTGGAATTCTCGCGTATGTGGAAGCGGGTGGATTGGGAACGTCTTCGTATGCTCCAGTTTATCCGTTTTCAGAAAGCTGCCGACGGCACCTTCTTTGCTGCGGTAGAGCCGGAAAAGAATGCTCTACCACTGGCTATCGATCATTTTAAGGATCGTTTTGCCGATCAGCCCTGGCTGATATACGACATAAAACGGGCGTATGGCTTCTATTATGATTTGAAAGAAGTACGTCAGGTTACCTTTGAAGAAGGTTCACGCGAGGGACATCTGGTCACGGGTATGCTGGACGAAAGCTTGATGGATAAAGACGAGAAGCTTTTTCAGCAACTCTGGAAGACATACTTTAAAGCCATCTGTATCAAAGAACGACTAAATCCGCGGAAGCATAAACAAGATATGCCTGTACGTTACTGGAAACACATGACAGAGAAGCAGTAACAAGATCATTCGATTTGTTCTACTGTTACATCCGGCCATTCCTGCATCAGTGACAGCATGTGCCCTTCGTCATTACTCCGCTTGGATTTGATAACCATAGTCACTATATACCTTTCTGTATCTCCGGAACCTAATCTTTCCATTTTGTAGGAGACTAACATATAATTTCGGGAGTTAAAGCGATCGGATACTTCCTTAAGGATATCCTTATTTTCGGTAGAGAATGTTATCATGGAGCTTTTCATCCCTACACTTTTGAACAGGATGCTGAGCAGTTCCAATCCAGCCAGAGTGAGCAGGGTAGCAGCTATACTTATTACATACATTCCGGCTCCAACCGCCAGACCGATGCCAGCTGTAGCCCATATTCCGGCAGCAGTGGTCAGCCCCCTGACAATTTGTTTTTGTAATATGATGGTACCGGCACCGATAAAACCGATACCGCTGACTACCTGGGCCGCTACACGGCTCGGGTCCAGCGAGACGCTGTTTTCTTTGATAATGTCCTGAAAGCCATATTGGGAAACAATCATGATGAGGGCACTGCCCAATGATACTAAAAAGTGAGTACGGTATCCTGCTTCTTTGGCACGGTATTCTCTGTCCAAGCCGATGATGGCACCTAAGATGCCGGCTACTAATAATCTGAGTACGAAATCGAAATCTAATGTCATATTGGCTCCTTTCTGTGTTTTAAGTTACTGTACTTTTTCTTTCGGCTTGCCCCGAAAGAAAAAGATACCAAAAAGAAAGAGGCACCGGCTACGTCTCCGGAGTAGCCCCGGAAGTGCAGCCTTGAGTTTTTCTTTTGGTATCTTTTCTTTTGTCTCAAGACAAAAGAAAAGTACTTAATTTATAACCCATGCCCTATTATGCGGCACCGTCTTCTTCGGATCATAGTGCATTCCCGCCTGTGTCGGTATTTTAAGAACGTATGTACGTCCGCTTTTGTTTTGTAAAGAACTATCGCGCAGCCATGGGTTGGCATCCTTCAGTTGGGCGTAGGTAATACCTTTACTCTTGGCAAATTGTGCCAGATTGTCGATACTCGTTGTTACATTGACCTCTGTATGGGGGATGACCGGGTAAAGATGTTCCCGTTTCAGTAAAAAGCCATAGCGCTGCGGATTACTGATGACGGCTTTAGCGGCAAGCAGGCGGAACATGTAACGGGAAGTTTCTTCTACAAGCCAAAGGTCTACGGCTTGATCTACGAGCTGTTTTTTCAGTTCGGAGGAGATGCGGCCTTGTCCGCCATTGTAGGCAGCGGCTACGCAGAGCCAGTTACCATATCTTTGGTAGGCATCTTTCAGATACTGGCATGCGGCACGGGTGGCCTTCTCCACGTGATAACGTTCGTCGATATTGGGGTTTACTTCAAGACCGAATTCGCGTCCGGTAGTTTGCATGAACTGCCACATTCCGGCTGCTCCTGCCGGACTACGGGCAAGGGTATTGAGGTTGCTCTCTATTACGGCGAGATATTTGAAATCATCGGGTACACCGTTTTCCTTCAATATAGGTTCTATGATGGGAAAGAAGCGGTTCGCACGCTTGATGGTGAGCATAGTGGTGGAGTGCATATAGGTGAACGACATTTGTTCGCGATCCATACGTTCACGATGATCGTAACGCGTCAGGTCAATTTCCTGTCCGGCAAAGGTGATTTTATCCGGTACGGAAGGGGAGGTGACACAATAGGGAACTTCGGATTTAACGGATTGCTGTTCAGGGTCTATCGTGCTGTGCCCAAACAGAAATGGAAGTGTGGCACCGGCGCATAGAGCAACTGAGGTAACTATCAGGATATGTATTGAGCTTTTTTTCATTTTCAAAAGTTTGTTTGGTTCGAGGTCGAATATACAATATTTACGGGAATGAGGCAAGAACTATGGTGTCTTTACAACGAATCTTAGTTCTTTATAGGTAATCTTTCCCATAACCACCGGGGGATCATTCGCCAGAAAAAGACAACTACACGGTATCTGCCGTCGATTACAATGACCCGTTTTTTCCGGTTCAAGGCACGGACGATACTCTTCGCTACCTGATTGGCTTGCATCAACATAGGGAACTTACCACTTTTCAGTAAGTCGGTGGCGACGAAACCCGGGCGTATGTCTGTGAAATGGATATTCAAGTGTTGCATCCGGGAGAGTTGTGCCAAGGCTTCGATGTAAGTATTCTGGAAGCGTTTTGTTGCGGAATAGGCCGGGGCGATGCCCAATCCTTTGGTGCCTGCAATGGAACTGATGACAGCGATGTGCCCACCTCCTTGGGTTTTGAAGTGATTGAAGGCGGCGGTCACCATGCGGGTGAATCCTTCTACGTTGGTACGGGCGGTATTAAGTTCTATTTCCGGTTTCAGGTCCGGGTTCTGGCTACCTATGCCGGAGCTGAGAAAGAATAAATCCATGCCACCTAACTTCCGGATGAGTGTTTCCAGCAGGGTGGGGGTATTCGCATCTGTTACGTCCAGACGTTGAATTTCGATTTGTCCCGGGGCGGTGGCTTGCAGTTTCTCCAATGCTTCTTCCCGTCTTCCGGCAATACCGATGTGCCAACCTTGCTGAATTAGCAGTTTGGCAACTTCTTCTCCTATGCCGGAGGTGGCTCCTATAATAATGGCTCGTTTCATAATTGCTGTATTAGTAGTTTGTTAATTGCATGTGCAGGATGGGAAAGGGCTTACCTTGCGCATCTGTTTCATCCCGACTTATTACTTCAAACCCCCTGTTACGGTAGAAGCGGAAAGCCTGTTTGTTTTGTTCATTGACATCCACTTTGTGGAAACCTCGTTCGTTTACGGCAAACTCTAATAATGTCTTGCCATATCCTTTTCCCTGTTCGTCGGGGTGGATAAACAGCATTTCTATTAAATCGTCGCTTAGTCCTAGAAAGCCACTGATGTGGTTGTCTTTATTCTTTATAATATGGAGTTGCACTGCGGGGAAATAAACGTTCTGTACCAGAGGTTTGTAGTATTGAATATCTTCTTCACTCAGAAAGTGATGTGTACTGCGTACGGATGCTTCCCAAAGCTCAGAGAGTTCGTGATAATCTTTCTCCGTGGCGACGAAGATATTTGTAGGAAGATTGTTCATTTTCATATATTCTATTGTCCGATGACGGTTGCTACTATTTTTCTTCCACCGCCACGATTGCGGAATTCACAGAGGTATATACCTTGCCAGATACCCATATTCAGTCTACCGTCAGTGATAGGTATGCTGAGACTATTACCTGTCAGGGTCGATTTGGCATGGGCGGGCATGTCATCATCTCCTTCACAGGTATGCATATAGTAGGGTTCCCGTTCTTTTACCAGGTGGTTGAAGATGGCTTCCATGTCCGTCTGAACATCCGGATCAGCATTTTCATTGATGCTAAGTCCGGCAGAAGTATGCTTGATGAACAGATGTAAAAGTCCGGCTTGCGGCAGACGCGGCAGGTTACGTATTATTTCATCCGTTATCAGGTGAAAACCACGTGCGCGGGGACGTAGGGTAAATTCTTTTTGAGTAACAAAACTTTGTTCCATTTTTATATATTTCTATGCGTTATTATTTGCCGATATGATTTAGAATGAAAGTCTTTCTATTCTTGAGGGGCTTTATCAAGTGATGATCCGCAATACTTACAGAACTGCGCACTTTCTTCGTGTCCTCGCCTGTGACAGTTGGGGCACTCTCTTGCTACATTCTTTTCATGTCTTTTCATCAGCGATACGGAAACGATGCCGGTAGGTACTGCGATAATAGTGTAACCTATCAGCATGACACAACCCGAAAGGAATTTCCCTAGGGCGGTGACAGGAGTTATATCTCCGTAACCTACGGTGGTAAGGGTGACGCAGGCCCAATAGATACTGTTGGGAATATTGCTGAACTGCGTATTGGGTTTTCCTCCTTCAATCATGTACATCAGTGTTCCGATAGATATCACCAGAATAACCACAAACATAAAGAAAACTGCGATTTTCTTGCTACTGTCTCGTAGTGCTGTCAGTAGCATTTGCCCTTCCATCCAGAAGTTGAATAACTTGAAAACGCGGAATATCCGTATCAGGCGGAATGCCCGTATAATAAGCAGATAGCGTGCTCCGGGAAACAGGAAAGCGAGATAAAGCGGCAGTGTAGCCAGCAAGTCGATGATGCCGAAAGCACTGAAAGCGTATTTGGAAGGTTTAGGCGAACAATACAACCGGGTGATATATTCGAAAGTAAAGAAAGCGGTCAGTAAATACTCCATAACAATAAATGGAGTTTTCAGCCATACCGGCAATCCTTGCAGGCTTTCCAGGATAACAAGTCCCACGCTAAGCAATATGCACCAGATCAGGGTAACGTCGAATAGCTTCCCGGCAGGTGTGTCAGCTTCGAATATGATGACATATAGTTTTCGCTTCAAAGCCTGATTATGCATCAGTTCTGTGAATTTATCTTTCAGTTTCATGTTTCACAATGTTTGTTACAAAAGTAGGAAAACCTTTCCGAATGAGAAAAAGGGTACTTGACTTTTTGTAACTTGCTGGAATATGGAGTATATTTGTTACCTGTTTTCACGATTTAAAAGTAAACAACCATGAATCGAATAATAACCTTCGTTATCGGGGTTTTGTTCATCATACTTAAAATAAAGAGCGTATGAATAAAGTATGTGTAGTAACAGGTGGTGCCGCCGGTATCGGTCGTTGCATTGTCGAGATGTTTGCAGAATCGGGATATACGGTGTATTTCATTGATAAGACACCCGAGGCGGTGGAACTGGCGGAAGGAAAGATGTCGGAAAGAGGGCTTTCGGTTACAGGCTTTGTCGGAGATATTGCCGAGGAACAGACGCTGCGGGATTTTGTAGACTTTGTCTTATCCATAGAAGATCAGATTGACTGTCTGATAAATAATGCTTGCCTGACAAATGGAGGAATATTGAGCAATTGTTCGTATGAAGACTTCCTGTATGTGCAACGTGTGGGAGTAGCGGCTCCTTATTTCCTGGCTTTGTCGTTTAAAGACTATTTCAGTGGTGCAGGTGCTATTGTGAATATTTCTTCTACCCGTGCTTTTCAGTCGCAGGCCAATACGGAAAGTTATACGGCAGCCAAAGGTGGAATAACGGCTCTGACCCATGCACTTGCGGTCAGTCTTTCGGGAATTGCCCGCGTGAATTCTATCGCTCCCGGTTGGATTGATACGGGAAGCTATCATGAAGAGGATTATGTGCCGGCATATACGGAAGGAGATATCATGCAGCATCCCTCGCAAAGGGTAGGAGAACCGGCCGATATAGCCCGTGCAGTTCTTTTCCTTTGTGACGAACGGAACTCCTTTATCAACGGGGAGAATATTACGATTGACGGAGGCATGAGTAAACTAATGATTTATCATAATGATTATGGTTGGGATTATCAACCGTAGAAACTATTAAATATAAAAAGAGAATAATGGAAAAAGTAATTATCAACTCGTATGAGGATTTTGAAAAGCTGGTAGGTCAGCAAATTGGTGTTTCCGATTATGTGGAACTTTCGCAGGAACGTATCAATCTGTTTGCTGATGCTACGTTGGATCATCAGTGGATACATGTAGATACGGAACGTGCTAAAACAGAGAGCCATTTCAAGACTACTATTGCGCATGGTTATCTCACTTTGTCTATGTTGCCGTATCTGTGGAACCAGATTATTGAGGTGAACAACCTGAAGATGATGGTTAATTATGGTATGGATCAGATGAAGTTCGGTCAGGCGGTATTGTCGGGACAGAGTATTCGTTTGGTTGCGAAACTGCACTCATTGACAAACTTGCGCGGTGTGGCAAAGGCTGAGATTAAATTTACGATTGAGATAAAAGACCAACCGAAGAAGGCACTTGATGGAATTGCAGTGTTCTTGTATTATTTCAATTAAAATTCTTTCATTATAAATTACACGGATATTCACAGATTAAGAAGAAGAGCTTTACTGAAGCTTCATTATTAAATTTGTGAATATCCATGTAATCTGTGATGTATTCTTTATTGCTTCCTAATATACTCCTGCCACAAATGCCGGATAGCCGCTACCGGATGATACAACAACATTCTTGGCCCTGCCCATCTCATGATTTCTCTCATCCGTTCCCGCATCTCCGGTTTGTAACAATGTATGGTACAGAGTCGGCAAGTACCTTTCTTTTCTCCGAATGGACAACGTGACAACCGTGCATGTGCATATTCCAACACTTCCCTGCATTGCGGGCACAAAGTTTCGTTCCCCTCTTTCTTCCGGCAGTAGAGGCGGATCATTTGTTCCACGGTTTGTTTTTCCTGTTCGATGCGGGACATTATTTATGCTTGCCAGCGTTTCAACTTCGGAAACTCTTGCTTCATCATCGCAATAGCTTCTTCTTTAGTAACTTTCTGCTCCGAGTCTTTATTGAATTCTTCTACAAACTGGGCACAATGTTCTATCATTTCATCCATGGTGCAGTCTTGTGCGAATTTACCTTGCTGATAGCAGTAAGTGCAATAATCTGCGCTGAGGCTACCGTCAGCATTTGTTCCGCATACTTCATCGGATGTGAGCGGCATTCCGCAACTTTGGCAAAATTTCATTTCCATAATAATTTTGTTTTAACAATATTAATTTATTGATTATATCTGGGAGATAAGCTTTTATATTTTTCAAAGCCATTATCCTGACTTTTATAAATGATTGTATCGATAAAATAAAGATGCCCGTCATTTCCTACTAATACATTATTAGGAAGAGCATCGAATATATCATAATTGCCATTTGAGAAAAATTCACCATCTAATTCAGAACTGAATCCCATTTTATTAAGCTCTTCTTCTATTTCGGGTTCAGTAGCTTCACGCATAGCTACAATAAATGGTTGTGAAAGTACGGCACAAACTTTTTCGGCTTTATTATATGCAAAACCTATTAGCTTATAAGAACAATCTGGAAAATAAATGTTATGAATCCTTATACGTTCAAAAAACTGAGAGAGATTGTCATCTGAGTAGCGAAAATCATTTAATTTGTAAACAGTAGTGTTATTCTCTATTGATAGATATACTTCATTTTCAGATCCTCTATCAGAAAATATTCCTATTGTATTAATATCTTCTATCCAATACCCTCTGTCTCTTGCGAATCTTTCGAGGTTTGAAATCTGGACTCCCTTAACGACCGTTGTTCCCGCAATTGCTTGAATTGATTCAAGCACTCCTCGCGCGACATTGGATGCTTCCTCCAATAAGCAATGGATTTCATTTTCTTCGCTATGGCTTGGCGATGATATTGATTCAGTTTTTCCATATTGTTTGTTTTTATTATACATATAATGCAAAGATACTGTTTTTGTTCTTTCCTTAATTATCGTAGCAGCAATTTTTTCAGTAAACCTTCATTCAACAGGTGCACTGTTTCGAACTTTCCATTATAGAATACAGCCCAATTATTAAAGATGCAAGGCAGTTGTTTAGCTTTCTCCAAAGTATCTATCTCTACCAACCGGAGAGGTATTTGATTGTTCTCGCAATAATTGTATATCTGTTCGATACAATTGGGAATATAGGGACATTGCACACCGTAATAGATGGTCAGTTCTTTGCCCTCAATGCTCTGTTTCCGCACGTTTGATGTGAATTGCGGTTGGGTGCCGTCAAAGGAAAGAGCTAATAATTCATATTCGTCATTGATGGTATCCACTACTTTGAAGCCATATTTCAACATGAACTTCTTTTCTGATAAGAAAGGTTTCTTCTTTTTGGAAGAAAGGAGGCAGATGCCGGATTTTCCTTGCGCTTTTGCGTCGTCGATGCACGATTGTAACAATTCCTTTCCGTATCCCTTTCCTTTGTAACTGCCGGATACCCACAGGCAATAAATATAGAAATAATTATCACCGGTTACGGGAACCCAGGCTTTTTCCAACGGGGCATACTCGATGAACACTTTTCCCTGCGCATCCAGTTTGCGGAAGACGTGTCCTTCTTTGATACGCTCTGCCAGCCAGTTGCGTTTATCGTTTACGCCGGTTTGGTGTTTTTTGTCTGCAATGGCGCAACATAGGTGTTCGCTCATTACGTTCTCAGGGGTTAGTGTGATGAATGCCATATTTTTATCCATTCTTGCTAATTTTGAGATAAACCATATCTTTCAGAAGCTTTCCATCTTCATACATGGGATGATCGTAGTTATCAGTAAAAAAGTTGGGTATGCGGTGCGAGTAGGTAAATCCGCATTGTTTGTAGAAATCCTCTGTGTACGTATCTTCTGCTGTACCTACCAATAGCGTATGATAACGATCTTTGTAGTGCTCTAATAGAAATTCTATCAGCCGTTTTCCATATCCTTTTCGTTGGTAGTGGGGATAAGTGGCGATGTTCTTGATTTCATAGACTCCGTTTCCTTCATCTGTTATCACACACGCTGCCTTTAAGTCGCCGTCGTAGAGAGCATACATTTCTCCCCGTTCCAGGTAGAGATCTATCATGGACTCTTGTTCGTCGGCAAGTAGCAGTAGTTCGAGGAACTCCTTTTTGTTCTTTAAAATAGGGACGATGTTTATCATTCGTGTAGATTTAGTTGTTCTTGAATCACCTCAAAGGTAGGCAATTGGTATGAGAAAGACAAATTCTGCTACCAAGTTGAAAAACATTATTCCGAAATTTGCTACTTATAATTAATTTCTGTTCTTTCGTACAGGAATTTATGGTTGCCCGATAATGGTCTATGCTTTTTAGGGAGAGCGAGTTTTCTAAGTCAATTCATTTGGGGGATAAGATTAAAAGTAGTCAACCTATGTGAAAAGACTATGTGCTCAATATCAGTAGATTATGATTCTCAGTTATTCTCGCTATATTGAGAATCTTTTCTCACTATGATGAGTATTTATTCTCATCGCATTGAGAAGTTCTTCTCATCGTATTGAGAATACTTTCTCTTTACGTTGAGAAAATCTTCATTATAGGCATCCTGTTTCCGACTGATAAGTATTGTATTGCAAAGTAATATAGGTTATGGATAAAACATCCTTTGGAGAAGAAGTATATAGCGTTGTCGCCTCCATCCCTCCGGGACGTGTGCTGACGTATGGACAGATTGCTTATCTTATAGGTAAGCCCCAGTGTTCACGTATGGTGGGGCAGGCCATGCATAACGCACCTGAGGAACAAAATCTGCCTTGCCACCGGGTAGTGAATAGTCAGGGACGACTGGCCCCTTTCTGGCCCGAACAACGGGAGTTGCTGGAAAAAGAGGGTACCGTCTTTAAGAAGAACGGATGCGTAGATATCAAGGCATCCGGTTGGGAAATACTGAAGGAAGTTATTTCTTAGCGAATATATTGATGAGCAGCGAGCAACTTGTCAGCAAGATACCTGTTCCCACCACTCCCGTCCAGCCGAACCATTGCCAGAAGGTTCCGGCAAGGAAAGTTCCGGTGGAACCGCCAATGAAATAGGTAGTCATGAAAATAGTATTGATGCGATTGGATGCCTGCGGACAAAGGGCAAATGCACTTGTCTGATTGCTGAGCTGGATGCATTGCATACCTATATCTATCAACAAAATACCGGCTATGATACCTGCATAACTATATTGTCCCGCATAGAGCACTATCCATGCACTGATTATCAGCGAACATCCTATATAAGTAAGCCGTTTCACCCCGACCGTATTGATGAATCTTCCGATGGAAGAAGCGGTCAGTGCCCCGGCTATGCCACAAAGTCCCAACATTCCTATGATATTGTTTCCCGCAAAGAAAGGCGCCTGTTCCATCTTGAAAGCCAGACAACTCCACATGGCAAGGAACGATCCGAACGAGAAACCTGCACGCAACGAAGCTATGCGGAGTTGGGGGTACTTCTTGACGATGGAAAACAGGGATTTCATCAGTCCGGTGTAACTTCCCTGATAATTGGAAGGAAGGTCCGGGAGTATCCTTATTATGATAAGCAAACAAACGACCATCAATCCCGCGGCAATAAAGTAGATAAACCGCCATCCCATGTATTCGCCTACAATGCCGCTCACTACGCGCGAAGCAAGAATACCCGTCAGTAGTCCCGAAAGAATAATACCTACATTCTTTCCTTTGGTTTCGGGAGTGGAATATTGTGCTGCAAGGGGCATGAATATCTGGGGTATAACCGAACAGGCACCCGTCAGCAGAGAAGCGAACAGTATCAGGTGGATATTGGGAGCTAAAGCAATGGTGAGCAGTGAGACTACCAGAATGGAAATATTTACGAGGATAATATTTCTTCTGCGGTATAAATCGCCCAGTGGAATGATGAACAATAGTCCGATGGCATATCCTATCTGCGAGCACATGGCTATCAGATTGGCGGTGAACTCACTGATGTTCAGGTCACGGCTGATACGGTTCAGTAGTGGTTGGTTGTAGTATATGTTGGCTACCGTTACGCCTGAGATGATGGCCAGCGTCCAAAGCAGGGACGAGGGTACTCCTTGATTTTCTTTTAGTTCCAATTTCATGCCGCAAAGGTAGTAATTTCATGAAAAAGAAACATGCATAATGATCAATGATTCATATACAGGGGCATCAGGCGATGGTAGGCCTTCAGATATTTCCTGAGTCTGGTGACTTCTTTTTCTCCGATGCAGGGCATGCGGCGCACATCCATATTATCCGTCAGGTCGTGAATCTTAACGGCAACGGCTATGGGATTGGAGGCACATCTTTCGACGTATTCTTCGTAATCTTCTTCATCGGAGGTCTTTGTGACACACCGCACGGCTTCAATGATTTCGGCAGAGAATCCTTCCTTTTCCAGGTCTTCGAATGTCCATTCCGTATCTTCTACAACGTCGTGTAGAATACCGACAATCCTTTCTTTCAGATTCCGTCCCATATTCATTACGCGGATGGGATGATGCAGATATTCCTGTCCGTATTTGTCTTTTTGTCCTTTGTGAGCTTCGGTGGCAATAGCGATGGCATGTGAGAGAAGATGATTGTCCATAAGATTTTTTTTAGAATTGTTCGATACAAAGTTACTGAAATCTGTTATTAAATATAAGAGAGGCTTATTATTAAAATTGTATATTAACCCAATAAATGAAACAGATTATGAATATAGAACATTTTCCGGAGAAAAAAGTTTTTCAGACCGTAGTCGATGGAGAGACTGCCCGCCTGATGTATCATGTAGCTGACGGTGCTTTGGATGTGCGCCACACGATTGTACCCGGTGAAATAGGTGGTAGGGGAATTGCCTCTGCTTTAGTAAAGGCAGCCTATGATTATGCATTGACTAATGAACTGGTGCCTGTGGCAACCTGTTCCTATGCCGTGAAGTGGCTGGAAAGGCATCCTGAATATAATGGAAAGACGGGAAAGGATTATGCGGGAGAGGGGACTTGTGCATTATAGAAACTCCTTAAAACTTTGGGCAGCCATATATTATCTATATATGACTGCTCAAAGTTTATTCACTTAATTATTCTGATTGATAAGGTTTATCACAACCTTTACCATTATATCTTTTTCTTCTGTTCTGCTTTCTGCAATCATTTATGTAAGGGCGACTAATGTGTTGTTGCTTATTAATTTTTCTCTCTGTATTCTTTAGGCGACAAACCAGTAATTCTTTTAAAATACTTCCCAAAGAATGATTGGGAGGGGAAATTTAGTTCATCACTAATTTGTTGTATCGTCAGGTTGGTAGATTTAAGGAGCGCTTTGGCTTCTAATGTAACATAGTCATCAATCCATTCCGCAGCAGTTTTCCCACTGACACGTTTTATAATGGTTGATAAATAGCCTGCGGATAAATGTAGCCTGTCCGCATAATAAAGTACCTTTCTTTCTTTTTTGTAGGACAATTGGACTTCCTTTGAAAAGTTATTCATTAATGCTTCGTCGTTTGATAGTATTTTATTTTTCGATATTTCATGAAAATAGTATCCCATGCCATAAAAGAAAGCGCAGGTTAAATGCCTGATAACATCTAACTGGTAGGGATGTTTATTCTCTATAACCTTACGAACCATTGTACAATAAGAAATCATGGCTTCAAGTTGCCCGGATTGCAAATCTAGAACGGGGTTATCTTGTAGCAGCATATAGGTCTGAAAATTATAGGGTAATCCTAAGCTATTGATAAAGTCGTTAGACATAAAAATACAAATCCCTTTAAAATCGTCACTTATAGATATCTGCTCCAGGATTTGCCCCGATACGTTGATTGACATTTTTGAACTACTCATGTGATGGGGTAGCAAGTTTATTTTCCCGATGCTTTCCCCTTGAAGGCAGATGCAACAAATGTACATATCTATTTTGAATGGATGATTTGATAAGTCATTGCCGGCTACATCAAAAATATAAAAATCATCATTCACACATAAGAACCGTCCCTTGTTTTGTATTTCAGCCCGTAAGTTTAGTGTATTCATTTTATTTGCGAAATTAAAGATTCGGACACAAAAATAGGGCAATTTTATCACAAGTGAAATGATTATTGAAAGTTTCGTCCAATATCGTCAATGAAATGACCTTTTGGCACTGTGTGGCTTTACCTACTTTTGCGGCATCAAAAAAACATTAATATGAAGAAAAAGTATTTTATTATCTTATTATTAGCCGTAGGTTGTATGAGTGCTCTGAAAGCACAACCTCTAAGTGTAGTCAAAAAAGATACAGAGTCCTCGAAAGAGCAAAAAATCATCTTTACAGGCGGTCCGATTTTAGAAATGAACGTATCTAATTTTATTCATTCGGGTATTGGGGATAGCAAGAGCAAAATGAAGTTTGGCTTCAGTACCGGTGGATTCTTGAATTTAGGTATTTCAAAATCTTTCTCCGTACAGGGAGAAATGCTATTTCATTACAAAACTTCTGATTTTGAATGGAGTAACCAAACAGGCGAGTATCGTTATTGGGGAATGGAGATTCCTGTTTATGCTATGTACCATTATTGTTTCTCGAAGGGTAACCGTCTACACATTGGTATAGGACCTTATACGGAATTTGGTTTAGGAGCATCATTCAAGTACGGCGGAATCAAACAAGACCTTTACGAAAAAGACAGCGCTACAGGATTGCCTGCTTTATGCGATTCAAATACAGGTTTTGGTATTAAGGTAGGCTATGAGTTTGTTTCAGGATTTCAGATTAATGCCACTTATAAGGCGAGCGTAACCAATCTGCTCGACGAGAATAGCAGTAGGATAAAAATGCATCCTCAAACATTCAGTATTGGAATTGCCTATCGGTTTGCAAAGTAAAAGTATGACGAATATGAATATAAAACACTCTGTTTTTAGCACAATTATCCTTTTTGTTTTTGTAACAAACGTTCTTGGCCAGTCAGACTCGATACAAGAGAAAGGATTAAAGAAATACTGGAATAGCCTTTTTCATGGTAATATAGACAGAACATTCGAGAAAAAAATGGATATGAGTTTTGTGGTAGCTCCTTGTTATACAAAAGAAGGGAGTTTTGGTATCGGGGGAGCTGCAACTGCATTGTACCGTTTAGATCGTAAGGATTCTATTATGCAACCTTCTGACATATCATTATCCGGAAGTGCAACGATTAATGGATTTTATGGGATTACCATAAAAGGAAACAATCACTTCAAAGGAAATAAAGCCCGTTTAAGTTATCGCCTGCAATTTCAGCATAAGACATTGGATTTCTGGGGGATTACATATAATGCCTGTAATGTGAATCCTATTTCCGAATATACCAAACGACTCGTCAATTGGGAGTCGGATTATGTTTATAAACTTACCAAGAATATTCATGTAGGTGCAGCTCTCAATATAAAATATGCCGATTTGGCCAAAATGGCTAATCCGGCTTATTTAGAAGGGCAGAGAAAAGCCTACTTTTTTACAGGTTTTGGAGTGTCCATTCAATATGATACACGGGATTTTATTTTAAATCCTAAACGTGGTATTTATTTTATGGCAAGAGAGATTTTCTATCCGGATTTTATGAGTTCTTACCATAAGACTCTATTTAATACTACTATGATTTTCGATGCTTATAATCGTATGTGGAGTGGCAGTGTTCTCGCATTCGACCTCTACGGACAATTTAATAATCAATATACTCCGTGGCCATTAAGGGAAGAATTGGGAAGTGGAGATAGTAGGATGCGTGGTTACTATGGCGGTCGTTATATAGATTGTAACCAAATGACGGCGCAATTGGAATTGAGGCAGCATATTTATAGTCGCATTGGTTGTGTAGCATGGATGGGTTGTGGAACAGTGTTTCCATCTTTTGATAAATTAAAAGTGGAACACATTTTACCTAATTATGGTATAGGTTTGCGGATTGAGTTCAAACATAATGTAAATGTACGTATTGATTATGGCTTCGGTAAAGATACTGCTGGATTTTTATTTCAGTTTGCAGAAGCATTCTGAAAATGTATGTTTGGAAAAATAGAAACATTGAGTAGTCCATATATTATCTATTGTGACTACTCAATGTTTATTCATTTAATTATTCTGATTGATAAGGTTTATCACGACCTTTACCATTATATCTTTTTCTTCTGTTCTGCTTTCTGCAATCATTAATGTAAGGGCGACTAATGTGTTGTTGCTTATTAACCGGGAACCATCAGGTTTATATAAAATTCTGTTTTTCTCGAGAAACCATAGGAAGAGAAAAGCAGCAATACGTTTGTTTCCATCATTTCGAGATTGTAATATTCTACCTGCCGGGTAACGCTTCTTTCACCCTCTTGTTGAACTGTCGCAAATTTTGCGACAGTTGGAATTTCTTTTAGTTCTTCCTTTAGTGCATTAGTGATATGCTTACCAATCGTTTTTACATCACGGTCAAACAGTTCAGCCATTTGTTGGCGATTAATCCATACCGTTTCATTTTCCAGTCTCACATCTATCAAAGTTTGTCCATCCTTAGTCTGGTAGATGATAATATTTCCTTTGTCGTTCATTTTTTATTCTTTTTAAATACGAATTTGTAAAGGTAAGCATTTTCTTCTTTGCTGCCTTCGGATTTTTCTCTATCTTGCTTCCGTTTTTAATCATTCACTAAAGAAAAACTGAATATGAAGAAATATATAGGAGCGCACGTAAGTGCGAGTGGGGGAGTTGAGATAGCTCCTGTTAATGCGCATGAGATAGGTGCGGATGCATTTGCTTTGTTTACAAAGAACCAACGGCAATGGGTGGCCAAACCTCTGACCGAAGAAAGTATTCGCGGATTTAAAGACAATTGTGAGAAATACTCTTTTGATGCCCGCTATATCCTGCCTCATGATAGTTATTTAATCAATCTGGGACATCCTGAAGAAGAAGGACTGGAGAAAAGCCGTGCCGCATTTCTGGATGAAATGCAACGTTGTGAGCAATTGGGTCTGAAGCTTCTGAATTTCCATCCGGGCAGTCATCTGAATAAGATTTCAATAGAGGAATGTCTGGATAGGGTGGCAGAATCTATCAATATCACATTAAGTAAAACGAAAGGAGTGACTGCTGTTATTGAGAATACAGCCGGACAAGGAAGTAATGTTGGCAATGAGTTTTGGCAACTAAAGCATATCATTGATCGTGTGGATGATGAATCCCGTGTAGGTGTATGCTTGGATACTTGTCATACTTACTCGGCAGGATACGATATCGTAAAGGAATATGATAAAGTGTTTCAGGAGTTTGATGAAGTCGTTGGTTTTAACTATTTGCGGGGTATCCACCTGAATGATACTAAGAAAGAACTGGGTAGCCATGTAGACCGCCATGACAGCATAGGGAAAGGCTTGTTAGGCATAGACTTCTTTAAGCGTTTTATGAAAGATGAACGGTTTAATGATATGCCTGTTATTCTTGAAACGCCGGATGAGAGTTTATGGGCGGACGAGATAAAGTTGTTGCGTAGCTTTGAAGAATAGATACGCGGACGACGCGGACTAAACGGACGAACACGGACTTCTTATTATGAATTAAGAAAATCCGTGTTCGTCCGTTTAGTCCGCGTCGTCCGCGTATCCTTTTATTGATTTACCTTCACATTATTCCATTCAGATGACGGGATAATCGACTTGTCATACTCACCATCTTTCGCTTTAATATTCAGATTCTCAAATTTGAAATTCGTCAGTTTGTACTGCTCGGATGCACTTACGTTGAAAAATACGTCACATTCAAAGTCTATATTACGCATTGTTACATGGTCCGAGTAAGACATCGGAATATCTTTACGGTCTTTCAGATCAAAGAACTGAGTCCACGGCTTGATGTATAGGAAGCTTTTGGCATTTCCTTTAATATCCTCCACAAGGATATATTCATAATTTTGGGGAGTATCGGCACGCATCTTCAACCACAACAGACGGCTTGCCTGATTGATGGTACAACGACGGAGAATAATATTACGGTTATGGATAGACTCGCTACCACAAGTCAGTGCACTATGGCAGAAACCGTACGTACAATCTTCTATAATAATATTAGTGTTACTTCCGTTGTTAGAATCCTTATCAGCCCAGGGGCCTTTTCCACCTTTAAGAGCAATAGCATCATCGTTTACAGAAAGGTAGCAGTTCTTAACCAACACATTGTTGCATACATCAATATCTATGGCATCCGTGCTGGGTGCCTTAACAGGAGCAGCCGGAGAGAAAATATATAGGCCTAATAGCTTCACATTGTTACATTTGTAAATGTGTGTCGTCCAGAAAGGAGAGTTGATGAGGTGTACGCCGGAAAGCTGTACATCATTGCTATTGGAAATGTGTACCAGGCGCGGACGCAACTCATCCATATTCGTGCATTTCGGAATAACGGTGCGGCGCAACCAGAAAGATTTCCAATAGCGTAGTCCGTTGCCATTGATGGTTCCCTTACCGGAAATGGTGAAATCATCTACTTTGTCGGCATTAACCAGTGCGGCAAAGTATTTAAGTGATTGCCCCTCGATGCGGGTGTTGATTATAGGGAAGTTGCTGATATCATCGCTACCTTTCAAAACAGCTCCTTCTTCCAGATAAAGGTGCGTTTTAGGCTTGAAAAAGAGTGCACCGCTCAGATAAGTACCTTTCGGGATGATGATCACACCGCCACCTTTGGATGATACCTGGTCGATAACCGCCTGAATTTTCTCTGTTTGAAGTAAGGTGCTGTCATTTACCACACCATGATCAGTAATCTTATATTTACCGCCAAGGGTTTCGATATTTACAATTTCGTTCTGTCTGAACCAGTCGGGAATAAGGGTACCATCGGGGAATTTCTCTTGTGCAAAAGATGGTAGGCAGAAAAGCAAACTACATACTAAAGTTACGAATTTCATGGTCTTTATCATTAATTGAGTTAATAGTGTCTGATCGGATAGATTTATCCGTTTGCAAAAATAGGGATTAAAATCTACATGCTGCTTATGAGGATAAGCCCATTTCCTAAGTTATTTGTTGGTTTATATAGGCTTTTTGATTCTTTCTCATTTTGGTAGGCACCCTTTCAAAATGGAAAGGTACGTGGTTTGGGAATCTTGTATGCCGGATAATATATATGATTGTAGATTAATCTATTATAGATATTCCTTTCATTTTGGCATGGTATTGGTCGGCTATGGGGCATTGAAACTTTTACGAATGAAATATGAATGGGTGTATTAATAGTAAAATGATAGGTCGTGTACTGGGCGTTTTACTTCTCATTGAAATAGGGATGCTACTACTATGCGGTGGAATATCATTCTGTTATGGAGAAAATGATTATATCTATTTCCTTTATACCTGCGGCATCAATGCTGTGGCGGGAATTCTCCTTTTACTTTATGGGCGCGGTGCGGAAAATAAGATGAACCGGAGGGACGGATATTGCGTCGTGAGCCTTTCCTGGTTGTTTTTTACGATCTTCGGTATGCTTCCTTTTTATCTGAGTGGTAGTGTAGATACAATTACAAATGCCTTTTTTGAGACGATGTCGGGCTTTACCACTACCGGAGCCACCATTTTGGACGATATTGAATCTTTGTCTCATGGCATGCTGTTTTGGCGAAGCCTTACACAATGGATTGGTGGTCTGGGTATTGTATTCTTTACGATTGCCATTCTACCCATATTCACAAGTGGGGGCGTCCAGCTTTTCTCTGCCGAGTCTACAGGGGTTATTCATAACCGTACCCATCCTAAAATCAATGTGATGGCTAAATGGTTGTGGGCGGTGTATTTAATTTTGACCTTGCTTGAAACTATTTTGTTGATGTTCGGTGGCATGAATCTATTTGATGCCATTTGCCACTCATTCACTACTACGGCTACAGGCGGTTATTCTACAAAACAAGCAAGTATTTCTTATTGGAACTCGCCTTTTATAGAATATGTGGTGTCTGTATTCATGTTACTTTCAAGTATGAATTTTGCCCTGTTCCTGATGTGTCTGAAAGGGAAGGTAGGGAAAATATTTAAGGATGAGGAAGTGCGTTGGTTCTTAGGTTCAGTAGCTATTCTGACCGGAATGATAACGATAGCTCTTGTCTTTCATAATCATTATGATTGGGAACTGGCATTCAGGAAATCTCTTTTTCAGGTTACTACGGTACATACTTCTTGTGGTTTTGCTACGGACGATTATAACTTATGGCCTCCTTTCACCTGGTTATTGCTATTCATTGCCATGTTATCTGGTGGATGTACAGGTTCTACGAGTGGAGGTATCAAGAACATGAGACTACTCATCGTGGCACGGGCCATCCGTAACGAATTCAAGCATTTGCTACATCCTAATGCCGTGCTTCCGGTACGCGTGAACCAACGTACGGTTTCTTCTTCTATCGTTTCTACTGTAGTGATTTTTATTGTTTTCTATTTCATCATAATCCTGGCAGGATGGACTATCCTGTTGTTTCTGGGAGTAGGTTTTACGGAGTCTGTCAGTACAGTTATATCCAGTATAGGTAATGTGGGACCGGGACTTGGATCTTGTGGTCCAGCTTATTCATGGAATGCATTGCCCGATACGGCTAAATGGGTGCTTTCCTTTTTGATGCTGATCGGTCGTCTGGAATTGTTTAGTGTGTTGCTTTTGTTCTATCCGAGCTTTTGGAAAAAGCAATAATCAGAAGTCTGCTTTTTCCGTAATACACATGGACTGCCCGTTGACGGGATGGGTGAACTCTATGGATTCAGCGTGCAGATAGAGCCTTTTGTCTTTCTTTCCATAAAGCTCGTCGCCTATGATGGGGCAATGCAGTCCTGACGGATGTGCCGCATGTACGCGAAGTTGGTGAGTACGTCCGGTATGGGGATAAAAGGCTATACGTGTATATTTATCTGTACGTTCGAGAACCTGATAATAAGTGATGGCAGGCTTGCCATATTGTGTGTCTACCATTTGTCGGGGGCGGTCCAATGGATTGGGGCAAAGCGGTAGTTCAATAGTGCCCTCATCTTCCGGGACGACGCCATCGAGCAAAGCTATGTACTTCTTCCGGATACTACGATTCTTGAATTGTGCCTGTAAGTGTTGGTGTGTCTTCTTATCTTTGGCAATGATTAAAAGTCCTGATGTAGCCATATCCAGCCGATGTACGATCATGGGACCCTCTGCTTCCGGATAAGCCTTTCTTGCCAGGTCGTATATGGATGTTTGTCTTTCTTTTCCGGGTACTGAAAGCATTCCGGCAGGCTTATTAATAATCAATAGCCATTGGTCTTCATAAACTATATTCAATTTTTCATTGCCTCGTTCCGCCTCCTGTTGCATAGGATTTGCTTCTACCTCCAATCCCAGCAACATGTGCCGGAGAATTGGTTCGCATTTACCCTTACAGGCTGGATAGTAATAACCGTGATGCCGTACTTCGTTTTTGGGAGAATTACCCCACCAGAATTCGGCCATGGCTATCGGTTTCCAATGATGCAGATAAGCTTGTTGTAACATTTTAGGAGCGGCACATTCACCCGCACCGGCGGGAGGAGTCTTATGTACGGTTTGCTCGAATATGTCGCATAAAGTTATCACTTCTCCTCGGTAGTTCAACATTCTGAATTGTTCGAATAGTTGTTGTTGCAAGGCGGCAGAGCGGACTTTACGTTCTGCTTTCAGCTCCTGTATTTGTTTTTCCCAATTACCTACTTCTACTTGCAAGGAAGCTATCTTATCTTTCCAGGAGCGTTCCAACCGCTTATATTCTGCCTTCTGGAACTGGCTCTCTCGTATCAGATCAGCTTCTTCCTTTGCATCAAGCTGACCTGTTTTTCTGAGCAATTCTCTTTTATCTTTTGCTTCTTTCAATTGTATCTTGGCAATTGACAATGCATCTTGTGCAGATTGGGTGGTCTGGGTAAGATCTGATAACAAGTCAATATATTTCTTATCCTCTTCCAACCGGCGGATACGACGGTTGATAGTGGATATGTTTTCTTCTTCTATTTTGAAGAAGCCTTGAGGTTGTAATAAATCGTACACGGGAGGTACAAAATACGGATGTATATTCTTCCCGGCTAATATGCCCGAAAAGGCGGTTAAATAACCTATGCTTCCATCTTCGGTTTGCACAATCAGCACCCCGAACATTTTCCCCTGGCTTAATTCCTCTTGCCAGTCGCTTTGCTTGCTGAGGTAGTTTTGTACCTCTTCCGCCGCCATTACACACAATGGATGAGGAGTATAACAGAAAGGATAAGTAAACCTTTCCGGAAGTGGAATATCGCTGATTGAAGTAGTAAAACGGTGCAACATAATGGTGCAAAGATACTACATTCTTTGGGTATCTGTGAAGTTATCCGGCAGAAAAGAATTCCTCGCTTTCATTATGGTAGGGTAGGAGGAAAGTGAACCGGCTTCCTTTTCCAATCTCTGAGGCCACACTAATCTTCCCACCGAGTTTTTCCGCAATTACCATGCTGATGGAAAGTCCCAGACCCGTGCCTTGAACAAATTCATCTTGTTTGTAGAAGCGTTCGAATATCATTCGTTGCTCTTCTTTCGGAATACCTTTGCCGGTATCTTCTACGTAAATGGAGACTTCGTATGTTGAAAAATCAATTTCATAGCCCAGTTTGATGTATCCTGATTTGGTAAACTTAGTGGCATTATTCAGGAAGTTAGTCATTATCTGGCTGAGGCGGTTCACGTCTGTATTGATGAAGAATGCGGCATCGGGCACTTCTTTGATGAACTCTATTTCCTTGGGTATCAATAAGGAATGTGTCAAATACATACTATCCACCCAATTATTCAGATTACACGTTGAATAGGAGAAAGTCATGTTGCCCGATTCGATACGGGAGAGTTCCAGTATATCATTGATGAGTTTCAGAAGCAATTCGCAATTCGTATTGATCGTATTGATGAAGTCAGCTTTCTCTTCATCGGGGAGGTCGTCTTCGCTGACAAGTAAGTTGGAGAACCCCACAATTGCATTCAGTGGAGTACGTATTTCATGGCTCATATTGGCGAGGAAAGATTGCTTCAGTTCTGCCTCTATCGCCAGGTCTTTTGCTCTCATGAGTTCCTCTTCTTTGTCCTTGAAGTGTTGCACATTGGTGATTAAGCCTATAATGGAGGCTGTTTCCGCCATTGCTTCCGTGGGATTGACATAACGGAGTTCATACCAGATATACCCTTTACCATTAAAGTTGCACCGGCATTGGGTGTGCGTTTTGGAATCCGGTTGGTTTTTTACATGATAAAACGTGTTCAACACATCCACTCTGTCTTCCAGATGTATCGCTTCGGCCATTTCTTGTAGGGTGAAAGCACGGAAAGGCATATCCAGATGCTCAAAGAATTCTTTATCACAGATGAAAGCATTTGTTTTCTCTATGTATTTCCAGGCATAGATGTTGCTCTTTTCGAGTGATAGCGATAATAATTCCTTTTCCCTGGTTAGTTCCCTTTGGGCGGTGCGCTTTCTTTTAGACTCTCTGACATAGAGAAGTAGCGGATAGATGATGAAAAAACAAATGGAAGAGAGAGCCAGAACAATGATACAAATAAAAAGAGGCTTGTACTTGGCTTGGAAAGGTATCTTGATTACAATATAATCTTGTGGATGTTCTTCAACTTCAACATTGGTTTCTGTTTTCTGAATATCTTGGGATTCAGCGTACTGGGGTTCTACCGCATGCATCTTTGTAAATAGGACAAAGAAGATCAGAATAATCGAAACTCTTTTCAGTAGCTGATAGCGTTTTTTCATAGCTGAAGAATAACTCATTTTGCAAATGTACATGAATATTTTAAATTCTTGCACAAATAAATAAAAATGTGAGAATTAACTCGTTTTATGTCCGAATAGCATATTTTTTTCATCTTAAAAAAAGACTATTTTAATGTAAATCTTATTTTTTTATTTTATATACTGATTTTTCGCAATTCACGGCTTGGCCAGATAGTAACATTGATGGTCGTATAAATGTCCATCGTAGGTTAACTCGGCCTGATGGAGAGTACCTTCATAAATAAAACCGTGGCGTTTCAAAACCTGTTGTGAGCGCTCGTTATGGGGATAGCAATTTGCGGTGATGAGGTTTAGTTGGAGGGTGTTGAATCCGTAATCGAGAACAGATTGCACCGCTTCCGTCATGTAGCCCTTTCCCCAATGGGATTCATCGAGCCAGTATCCCAGCATGCGTGCTTGCGGGTTTTCACGCTTGGGATCTGGAATGATGCCGACTGAACCGATCAAACGTCCGTCTTCTTTTAGGATGATAGCCCATATCCCGGACTGGGATATAAATACGGAACGAAGGATTTCTTGTGATTCTTCTAAGGATCCGTGAGGTTTCCAGCCGGCATTGTTTCCTATATTCGGATTTTGGCAACATTCGAAGAAGGCTTCCGCATCACTTTCCCGGAAAGGGCGTAATAGTAGCCGTTCCGTTTCAATCGGAGCATCAGGTTCATTACCGGTTTCTTCCTTTCTGTATACACATTCCACTCGATTGCCATCCGGATCGAGTATGACGCTTTCGAAATATCCATCGCCCGAAGTCCGCGGTTCGCCGGCTATGGTATACCCATCGCTACGGAGTTGTTCAGTAGTGCGGAGAACGTCTTCTTTGCTTTGGAAAGAGAGAGCAAAGTGCGTGAGTCCCAACTTGTTCTCTTCTATCGGAGTGTTTTGCACATCTGTGCGGCTCATTAATTCTAATGCCGCGCCATCATCAAAATAGATGAAATAGGACTCGAAACCCTTTTTCGGATTGATGTATTTTTCATTGCTTGTTCCGTTAAAGTAGCGGATATAAAACTCTCTCAATTCTTCCAGGCGAAAAGTCCAGATGGCGATATGATGTATTTTCATGCGATATAATAGTTTGAATATCTGTTCTTTGTAGTTAATTAAAAACTACTTTTCATGCAAATATAATGATTATTCCTTATAAAAGCCTACCTTTGCGCCCTAATTAAAAGAAATGATGACATTTAAACAGATGAATATTTCGGAGCCGGTGTGCCGTGCGCTCCTTGAAAAAAACTATTCTACTCCTACTCTTATACAAGAACAAGCCATACCGGAAGCTCTGACAGGGCGTGATCTATTAGGACTGGCTCAAACCGGAACCGGTAAAACGGCGGCATTTGCCATACCTATCATAGAACAATTGCTTGCCGACCCCACATCTCAGCAGAAAGGTGCTCCACGTAAGATTCGTGCTCTTATCCTTACTCCAACGCGTGAGTTGGCAATCCAGATTGATGAATCGCTGGCAGACTATACACGATATACCACGTTGCGCCATACCGTTATTTTCGGTGGGGTAAAGCAGAAGTCGCAAACCGATGAATTGCGTGCCGGAACGGATATCCTGACGGCTACTCCCGGTCGTTTGCTCGATCTGATGTCACAAGGATTTATCCGCCTCGACCATGTGCGGCACTTCGTGCTTGACGAAGCTGACCGTATGCTCGATATGGGATTCATCCACGATGTGAAGCGCTTGTTGCCTAAGCTCCCACCCAAGAAGCAAACCTTGTTCTTTTCGGCTACCATGCCTGATAGTATTGACCGCCTGGCTAAAAGTTTATTGCGCAATCCGGCGAGGGTGGAAGTCACTCCGGCATCCAGCGTAGTGGAAATCATCAGTCAGTCCGTCTATCGTGTGGAAAAGCCTCAGAAGAAGGAATTGCTGGCACAACTATTACTCGGAGAGGCCGGACATCAGGTACTTGTATTTTCCCGCACCAAACATGGGGCGGATAATATAGCACGTTATTTATCACGTCGTGGCATCACTTGTGAAAGTATCCATGGAGATAAGTCACAAAATTCCCGCCAGCGTGCATTGAGTAATTTCAAGGAAGGTCGTTCCAATGTAATTATCGCTACGGATATTGCGGCACGCGGTATTGATATCAAAGGTTTGGATTTGGTTCTCAACTACGATTTGCCCGATGTACCGGAAACTTATGTCCATCGTATCGGACGTACGGGACGTGCGGGTTGCGAGGGACGTGCCATTGCCTTTTGTTCGGGCGAAGAAGTGCCGATGTTGCGTGAAATAGAGAAACTTACAGGTATCAAACTGGAGCAACGGAAACATGATTTACCGCCTTTGGAGGAGACGAAAACAGCTCCGGTTGTCAATGTTGCACGAAAGGTACAAGCGAAAGCACCGGCAGAGAAGCAACAAGGCAAGCAGAACAATAAGAGGCGGGAGGGCAGAAAGCCTGCCGAACCCTTGAAGAATACTCAGCAAGCAACGGTTGTTGCCGAAAAGCCCAAACGTCATAATCGTCCGGCGAAACCGATATTAGCTCGGGAATCGCAACAAAAGCAATCGGCGGATAAAACGGAGCAAGCATCCAGTCGTTCGGCAAAGTTGCGTTCGCGTTATGAAAATTATGAATGATTGGCTATAGTTTATCTAACGATTAAAGTTTTCCATTGGTGGAGTTGGTTTATTCTGGAAAAGAAATGAATAAATAGATACGCGGACGACGCGGACAAGGCGGACGAACGCGGATTTTTATTTTTCATCCGCAGATGACGCAGATAACGCTGATTCTTTTTCAATCTTCCACTAAACATAGCGCAGCTTTAAAAATCTGTGTTATCTGCGTCATCTGCGGATGAAAAATTACTTGCATACCGAAAGGCAATTTTACTCCGCGTTCGTCCGCCTTGTCCGCGTCGTCCGCGTACCTATTTTACTCATTACCGTATAGAAAGAAATAGCTTTCGCCAACGGATTAAAGTTGTATTTCTTAATAAATGAACTTGTAAAATAAATTAGTTTTTATGCTTCTTGTTTTGTTCGAAAAGAAGAAAAAAGGTGATAGTTAAGTACATAGAAAATCTTTTTTATTCTTTTAAAAGTTTGTATATTAGCGCCTTGAAGATACTCGAAAATGTATTTTATTTTTGTTTTAAGTGTCTCTAACCCTAAGGTGTAAAAAGTAATATGATCGAAAAGAACAAGAGTTTAAGTGTATTTCTCCTTCATTTCTTAGAGCGTTTAAATGGATGTGAATCCATTGAAAAGAAAATCACGGAATCATTGACGGATATTTGTACTTTCTATAAGTTTAAAAAAGGATTTGTCTATCAGACCGATGGTTTTCGCTATTTCTTCCTGAAAGAAACCATTGGAAATGAAGACCATTCTCTGAAGCCTCGCTTTGAGATGAGTGAAATGACCAAAATACATTCCGATCGTATGAAGGTCAAGAACCGTCCTTTTTATGCCAGTAGAAACGATGACAATTCCTTAGTCGATCTTGACGTTCTGGATTTTTATGGAACGGACTCCTTGCTGGTCCGTCAATTTGAAGATAGTGAAGGAAAGATTATCGGGTTTATTGGATTTGCGGATAGGGAGGATACAACTCCTTTCACGGATGAGGAATTGCAAACCATTCATCTATTGCTGGGGTCGCTTTCTAAAGAAATAGCCGTTCGTGAATATAAAGAGCGGGAAGTGCGGGCAAGCAATACGCTGGGTAGCATCATGAACAATATGGGAGTCGACATTTATGTGAACTCTTTTGATTCTCATGATATGTTGTATGCCAATGCGTCTATGGCGGCTCCGTATGGTGGCATTAAGCATTTTGAAGGAAAGAAGTGCTGGCAGGCCCTTTATACCGATAAAACGGGCGAATGTGAGTTTTGTCCTAAAAGACACCTGATCGACGAAAACGGTCTACCTACTAAAGTTTACTCCTGGGATTACCAACGCCCGTTCGATCAATGTTGGTTTCGTGTATTCAGTGCGGCATTTCCCTGGATAGACGGCCAGATGGCACATGTCATTACCAGCGTTGATATCGACCATCAGAAAAAGATAGAAGAAGAATTGATAATAGCCAAGGATAAGGCCGAAAATCTGGATCGCTTGAAGTCCGCCTTTCTGGCTAACATGAGTCATGAGATTCGTACTCCGTTGAATTCCATAGTCGGTTTCGCAAGTATGCTTGTTGAGGAGGAGGATAAAGAAGAGCGTCAGGGCTATATTGAAATCATGCAAGAGAACACGGAATTGCTCTTACAATTGATATCCGACATTCTGGATTTATCCAAGATAGAGGCGGGAACGCTCGATTTCAACATGGGATATTTGAATATCAGGGACTTCTGTGAAGATATACTGCGTGGTTATGAAATCAAGGAAGATAAGCCTGTACCGGTTGTGTTGGCTTCCGGTCTGCCCGATTATCGTATCTATACGGATAAGAAACGTCTGATGCAGGTCATCACCAACTTTATAAATAATGCTCTGAAATTCACCAGTAAGGGGCAGATCACTCTGGAGTACCATTTTAAAGAGGGGACCAATGAAATAGAGTTCTCGGTTACGGATACGGGTATCGGCATCGCACCGGATGCGGTAGGTCAGGTTTTCGACCGATTTGTGAAGTTGAACACATTCTCCAAGGGCACCGGCTTAGGGTTGTCCATCTGCCGGAGTATCGTGGAGCACCTTGGTGGCACGATTGGCGCCGAATCGGAAATAGGGGTCGGGAGTCGTTTCTGGTTTACGCATCCTTGCGCGGAATCGGCCTGATTATGGAGTAGTCTATTATTTATAAACTAAATTTATAAGCTAATGAGAAACAAAACGTGGAAGTATCTGGTTGTTACATCTGCAATATTCGTGTTATCAGCTTGTGGCGGAGGCACAAAAAAGCAAGTAAATGAGGATGTAAGTATGGATAGTGTAAATGTGGTGTGCGATGGCCTGAAGACATTGCAACTGGATGAAGTGAAAGTTACCTGGATACAGGATAATGCGAAAGAGCGCCTGATGGAAAGAACGCTTTTCGCGGATGCTGACGATAGTCTGATAGAGAGTTTGAAACTACAAGGCGGAATACCTTCGTCCATGAGTGCTTTTCTGGTAGAAACGGGTGGAATCCGAATCCTGTTCGATACGGGCATGGGAGCACCGGATAGCCGTTTGCTATCGGGCTTGGCTTCTTTGGGAGTTACCCCTTCCGATATTAAATATTTGTATCTCACCCATTTCCATGGCGATCACATCGGTGGAATGATGAAAGGGGATCGTGTTGTGTTTCCTGATGCTGAAGTGTATGCATCGAAAGTGGAATATGATGCCTGGCTCAAGATGCCTGCCGACAGGAATGCGCAAGTGTTGAAAACGATGAATGCTTATAAAGACCGTTTGCATCTGTTTGAGTTCGGAGAAACATTGCCGGGTAATGTCGTTGCGATGAATGCTGAGGGACATACTCCCGGGCATACCGTGTTCCAGGCGAACAAATTGTTGGTGATTGCCGATCTTATCCATGGAGCCGCCCTTCAGTTGGAGCATCCCGAAATCTGCGCTACGTATGATATGGATAAGGAGAAGGCGGTGAAATCACGTAAGTATTTCCTTCAATATGCCAAAGACAATGGTTTGACGATGGCAGGTATGCATTTGCCGGCTCCGGCATTCAAATAGTATTTTCCAAATTGGTACTAACAGAGGGTGTTTCTTCACCCTCTTTTGATTTTTCCAAAGTTTTCGGACGCTTCATAGGAGAGGGTTTCTTTCCGTATTTACGTTCTTTTTCCCAAGCGGCTTTTCGGGCTTGGTATGTTTCGTATTGCTTTTCTAAATAATTGTCGGCCATGGTGTAATCGTTTAAAATAAAGTTGCTTATCGTTGGGTAGGTAATGAGAACTCTTGCCAGTCGTACTCCTGTCCGTTTTCATCGGCTACGGCAACGCGTATGATGACTTCTCCCGTCTTTATCCGTTCTCCGGCATTGATGCTGGCGGTATATTTCACACCTTCATGAGGCTTAATCTGCTCTATCATGACCGAGGGTGAAATATAGATACGCTTCATGCCCGTGATTTCGGCCACTACCGGTACTACGTTGAAAGCTGTTCTGTTTCCTTCGTTTATGATTTCGAAGATCACTTTACAATTTTCGCCTGAGTTGATTGTGTGGTCGCGATTGGCGTCAATGAAACGTATATTATGTATTCTCAGATTCTCGATAGCTGATGAATATTGGGGTTGGGGTCTGGAAGGTTGAGTCCTTTCTACCCGGTAGCTATATTCTTCTGTCTGCTTGGGGGCGGTAGCGGCATTTGCGATGGCTGCTCCGGCGATGGTCCCGACGATGGTACCAATGGCGGAACCCCGGTAGCCACCTCTCCATCCTCTGTTGCTTTCGCCAATGAGGCCTCCGATGGCGCCTCCCACATTTCCTCCGATGGATGCTCCGGCCAACACCGCGCCCGGGTCACCTGCCGCCATACGATTGGTACTACATCCGCTACATAGCATGGCTAATGCTAATATTCCTATGAAATACGTAGTAATTCGTTTCTTCATATCTGAATTCTTTAACACCTGCTTGATAACCGTTGATTTGCCTATCTGACGAGTACCCATTACGACTTGAATGAACTTTCGCTGTTCTTTAAGCCGATTCATAATTACTTGATATTCTGATCTTTTATACATAGGGTTACATTTTACTCAGTGCACTAAGTGTTTTTACTCAATACAAAGATAACAAATATATTAAATTAATAATCATGTGTTTACGAAGAAAATCCGATTTTTGCAATTAGACAAGTGTTCTGTAATACAAATGTGATCAGTACAACTTGTGAGAACCAGATAGCCGGAAAGGTGAGTTTTGGGAACAAAAGTTCTTTAGAATATTGTGGATTTGGAGGATATAGCCTATTTTTACGAGAAATAAAATGCAAGATTGGCTATGAGTGCTTTTCGTTCCATAGAAGAATTCGTGAAGAGTCTTTTGTAATTTATCCAACGGAAGGAACTTCTGTTTTTATAGAAGATTATGAGCACTTCCGAATTCCCGATGATGTGGTTGTGGTAGGGATGGAAAATGGAGCGAATTTTCAACGGATTCGTGGGCGGAAATACTTATTTGAGGACTTGAAAGTTCTTTTTGTGTCCCGTTATCCTCAATCAACAGATTTGCATACTTGGTTGCAGATGATTCATAGATATGGGAAGGGAGCAAGAGGGGTATATAATTGGATTATAAGAGACGGGCTGATTTTAATACAATGAATAACAAAAATAAAATCTGTATTTTATGGTAACAATATCTAACTTTGAACGCTATGTTCTTCCTAAGATTCTGGCGCGCGGTGAAGATTATTACGACTCTGGTGCTGTGCTGGGAATTGAAGAAGAGTCTCCGGGGGAATGGTTTGCAACAGTCTGTGGAACGGAGCACTATGAGGTAACCGTGTCGCTGGCAGGGGATGAAATTGCTGAGTGGGAATGTGATTGTCCTTACGATGGAAATATTTGTAAGCATGTGGTGGCTACGCTTCTGGCAATTCGTGATAATAGAAGCAAAGCCGGCTGTTTTTTGTCTGCTAAAGAAGTGGATGCTCGAATGAATATACTGGGACAGAGTGTATCCGAAATTGTGAAGGATAAAGAAGTAGAGCAGGTCCTTCGGTTTGTAGAATCGGATAAGTTATCCGGTTTTGTTTTGCAATATGCTTCTTCACATTCTGATTTTAAGTCAGCTTTGATGGAGGCTTTTTTGCCTAAGAAACCGGCGAAAAAGGTGGATTATCGAAGTGAAATAGAGAGTTGCTTTAATTCTTCATATAGAAAAAACTTCAAGAGGGGAAGATATTATGAACCAGAGATTGATTGGGATGAGTTATCTGATAAAATAGAGAAATATTTGACTAAAGCAACTTTGTTGTTTCAACGGCAGGCTTTGGAAGAGGCGGCGACAATTGCTCTTCAGATACTTCATTCTATAGGAGGTCATTATATTGAAGAAGATTTTCTGTATAATGATGGTTATATTGATTTTGGAATTAGTTGTGAAGACGCCGGGGATTTATTGCTTAAGGTAGTTCAACATTCGGATACGTCACAGGCATTGAAGGAGAATATATTGAGCGAAATTATCCAAATAGGTAAAATGGCAACATATCGTGAGTATGATATTTTTGATATGGATGATTTGATACAACAAATTATGCTTTCAGTGCAATCTAAAGAGGAGGCGTTGGCAACTGTAAACCAGCTTATAATGGAGAAGAAGGAACATTGGGACCTCTATAAGCTGGTGGTTCGGAAAATAGAAATATTAAAGGAATTGGGTAAGACTGCCGAAGTTGAAACTACGATATCTGAATTTCTTTATTTGCCTGAAATAAGGCGGCAGGAAATTGCAAAGCTATTGGAAGGGAAATGTTATGAGAAGGCTATCGGTATGCTGAATGAAGGGATAGTGATAGCTGAAAGAGCGGGAGAGCTTGGTATAGTAGGAGAATGGCAGGAACAATTACTTTCCATTTATGAGGAAATGCATGATGTCGCCAAAATTATTGAGATGTGTCGATTGCTATTTATTCATACGGATGGAAGTCTGGGTTATTATCATAAACTCAAATCATTGGTGCCTTCCATGGATTGGAAAGAGTACTTAAACGCATTGATGCAGGAAACCACTTTCTATGATTACTGGGGGACTGGAAATAATAAAGCCGAGATTTATATAGAAGAAAAGGATTATGATAAATTATTTGGTTATCTGTCCGCTTTGGAATACAGGCGTTTGGATGCTCTTTTGCAGTATGCCTCTCATCTGAATGCTACTCATTCCTCCCAAATTCTTCCTTTATTTACAGATGATCTTCGTACGTATGCGGAGAAAAATCTGGGGCGGAACCATTATGAATATATAGCCCGGGTGCTGCGAGGTATGCGGAAATTGAATGGTGGGAAGGAGGCCGTGAAACAATTGGTGGAAGAATTCAGGATCTTGTATAAACGTCGTCCGGCGATGATGCAGGAATTGGGGGAATTCTAAAGATTATCCAATTCACTAGTGTCTCTTTATTCATGGGACACTAGTGAATCGCTCTATTACAGAAAATAAAACTTTTATAAATTATAGTAGTACGATTTTATCTTTTGAGCCATTAGCCTACGGCGTTCATTCAAAAAGGAATCATAGTCAGTGTGTTCCATCTCAATTATGTTGGCTGGAATGCATTACATCGAGGTTGTAATGGTCGATGTTACGTTTTACTTGCCGTGCACCTTCTTGACGAACTAATAAGAATTTCTTATAAGTTCGATTTTCATCCAATTCTTTATCCTCGTAGATGTTTTTGATATGCATAGAGATATTCTCCTGCGTAGTATCATAAATTTCGGCTAACTGATTTTGAGTCAACCAAACATCTTCATTAGAAAAGCGTACATTGACTTTTGTTACGCCGTCTTCATCTTGATAGATGATGATTCCATTATTTTCTTTCATAAGTAGATATTCATAATTATTTCAGTTGCTTTCCTTCTATTCCTCTTCCTACACCATTGGAACCTATCAACACGTTCAGGCTGTTCAGCCTAATCTTTGCGTTGCGGATGGATTTATAGTTTTCTATGAAGATTTGTTCTATCATACTCAATGTTTTTATTTCACAAAGTTAGAAAAAGAAATTGTATAAGTGGTATGAGTGATGATGTTTTCTGCTGTATAAAGAAAATACAATTCTATATTCTTTCCACCTTCTTCACCCACAAAAAATAACTCTTCAGCAACGTCTCTTCCGGTATAAGTTCCATCATTCCGTGCTCTTCCAGATACAACTCCGTAGCCCTTGTAAACATCATCCCGTTCTTAAACTTGTTCCTGCGCAGGAAGCGGTAATAATCCATTCTCATTTCATAGTTGATTTCCTGTTCCAGGATTTTTACGGCTTCTTCTCCTAAATAATTGTAGGTTCGTGGATCTTTCCCTACACTGGGGCAGGGTAGGGAAAAGGTGATATTTCCCTGATCCCGCCATGACACACCTTTGGGGCGGGGAGTGGTGAGCTGTAGTAAGCAACTGTAAAGATTCTGATTTTTTGTGAAACGGATGGCACCCTCTATGGTACAATGCGCGTATGCGCTTTGCAGATAAGCCGCGAGATAGGGCTTTACCTGAATGGTAACTGTAATCATTTTGTATATTGTTTTGAAGTGAAAAATATTTCCATACGTTTGTGTCCCTGTGGCGGGGAGCGTTCCTCGGAGCAGTGGAAGAAGGCAGATGTGTTACTCCGGCAAACGATGGAAAATCAAATGATTACGGTATGTCGATGTTGCTCTACGACCAATAGGTCGTTTCTCTACGAGGAAGGGTGCTTTGCCCGTAGAGGAACGCATGGCTCTTCTACGGGACTAAATCACCCGCCTCTGACCTTTGGTGCAAATATCTGTCAAATTAACATTTCTGGCAAAACTTGAAGGCGGTGGTTAAAGATAGTATTGTAATGAAACATTTGTCTTTAATGCCTGTTTGTGACGTAGTATATGCGCGTGCAATAACGTGCGAAAAAATGAATGAATATGAAGACAGTCTATTTAAACAATTTTATGAGTTCGGTGGTCACTGAACTTGAAAGAAACGGGCAGTACAGTACCGCCCATGTATGTGGTAGCGTGTTACGGTCCGTGATGGCCTTTGATGGCGACGGGTTGCTCCTGTCCGGCATTACGCCCCTGTGGTTGAAGGCGTATGAGTATTACCTCCTCCATAAGGGCGAAAAAGGCCTGGAGTGGAATACAATCTCTACCTATATGCGTATGCTTCGGGCGGTTTATAACCGGGCAGTAGTGCGTAAACTGGTGCCTTTCGTTCCCCATTTGTTCAGGGAAGTGTTCACAGGGCGCAAGGCAGACCATCGGCGGGTATTGGAACGGGATGATATGCGGCAATTACTGGCAGAAAAGGATTTGGATATTATCTCTCCCGGTATGGAGTGGGCACGCGTATGTTTGGAACTTATGTTTCGCTTTCATGGGATGCCTTTTGTTGATCTTGCCCATCTTCGGAAGTCCGATTTGAAGGATGGCTATCTGACCTTGCGTCGCAGAAAGACGGGGATGCCGCTTTCTGCGCGTGTGGATAGTCGAGCTATGCAGTTGTTGGAGCGCTACCGGAACCGGGACGACACTTCGCCTTATCTGCTTTGTTTTTTGGATGGAAGTCTGGAAGGAATGGCTGCTTACAGGGATTACTTGCGGATATTACGCTTGCTTAACAGTAAACTGCGTGCGCTTGCTCTGTGGAGGAAAGTACAGGGTAAAGTGACATCGTACACGGCCAGACATACGTGGGCTACTGCGGGCAAGTACTGTCACATTCCCATTGAAATCATTTCCGAAGGGCTGGGACACGCTTCCGTAACTACTACCGAGGGGTATATGAAAGGGTTTGGAAATAGTCGGATGGATCGGGCGAATAAGGTTATAATGAATTACATATTTGAGAGCTAGTCTAATATGTTATTTGAAGATTAAATGCTTGATTTATAGTTTGATGTGAATAAATTACCTTGTAGGTAACGTAGATGTTATTATGGCGCAAAAGTAGATAATATATTTCTAAATCCCAAGAGAAATATATTTTATTTGCTTGTTTACATGCATTTATCAACCGGTGATTTATATTAGAAAACAAATACTACAGATTTTACAAGTTTCTTTTCCTGTATACAGGTCTGGCGAATGATTATTTTCTCCTGCACCGTGCAAATTTGTATACTACTTCCCTTACCCGTTTCTGGAAGCTGAAGACGGGAAAAGGATTATTGTACACCGTGAATCATATGTACATATAAATTTTTGTATATATCGGGCTTGTATGAGTCTTGTATCTTGCTGTATATGTGTATATCCGTTACCTACAAGGTAATGCCAGTGCATATAATGGATAAAACAGAACAATTACCATGATAACATCCAAAACACAAGCTGCCATCGCAGTACTTAACGACATCTATGCGGGAGGAGACATAATCCATGCGGATGCTTGCCAGCTTACAGAGCAAGATATGGACATCCTGCTTTCAAAGCTTTTAAGTGCCGGACTCATAAAACTGTCTGACAAGGGAGGTTCCCGTGATATACAGGTGTACAGTCCTGCACGTGACTCTTCTGATGTTTCCCTTCTTGATATCCTCGAAGCTACTGGCGAGCATCTGGATTGCAATCACCCCACTACTGAAGAATTTCACATGCGATATGGGAAAGCTGCGCAGAAACTCGGTATAGTAAACTATATCACAAGGGAATATCTGAAAGAGATAAAGCTGTTTGAGTTGTAAACGTAATTGGCGAAACCTTTTGAAAAGAAATACTTTCATATTGTCCCTGATTATGCTGCTGTTCTGTCTTGCAGACTTGCATTCTCAGATTCTTGCAGTGAAGAGTGATCTGCTGACGGGAATACTTTCTTCGCCCAATTTCGGGGTGGAAGTGAAGCTTTCCAATCGGCTCACATTAGAAGCTGGTTTTCATTACAATCCTTTTCCGGCAGGCGGAGACAAGCGTTGGAAACATTGGTTTGTGCAGTCTGAACTGCGCTACTGGATGTGCCAGCCTTTTGGCGGCCACTTCTTCGGTGCGCATTTGTTGTACGGAGTATATAATGTGGGAGGTATGAAACTCCCTCTGGGGCTCTTTAAAGGAGTACATTCTTCAAGATATGAAGGGGACTTCATGGGGCTGGGAGTATCATACGGCTACCACTTTATTCTCGCCCCCCGGTGGAGTATCGAGACAAGCGTCGGCGTAGGATTTCTGCATACCGGATACGAACGCTACCGTTGTTTGCATTGCGGTGAACAGACTGGAGGAGAACATAAAAACTTCATTGCGCCAACCCGGGTTGCGGTATCACTGGTATATCTGATAAATTGAGAGTTGTTTATAATTTAGTAATTTGTAATTAAACATAGAGCATGAAAAACTTAATCCGTATTCCTTTGACATTGACACTCTTGTTCGCTACGTGCTGTCTCTGTCTCGGGCAGGAGTTTTACCGGGGAGAACTATTTGTTACCGGACAACATTTTTCGCTGACGAATGGGCACCTGAATGTGGAATTGTCCGTTGACTTCGAAGGACTGAAAATGCCTTCGGATGAGTCGCTGACCGTGACCCCCGTACTTAAAAACGGTGAATACGAGCAGGAACTTCCTGCCGTACTCATCAACGGGGCGGAGAAACAAAAAGTATATCAGCGGACACAGGCTTTGGCGGCTGGTAAACGCAATAGCGCTAAGGCACGCACTTCGCCAATTCCGGCAGTGGTGATACGCAACGATCATGCGGTTTCCCGCGCGTTTACCTATAAAGTGTCGGTACCCTATGGGCAGTGGATGGAGCGGGCTATACTCTTGTTGCGTTCACAGGAATGTGCCTGCCATGGTAAGAAAGGGGATGTTTATGAAGATAAGATAGCGGATGGAATCCACCTGCCGAAGATAAGGGTATCCCGGTTGGATGCGGATATCGATGCCGAGTTTCTTTCATTGGTGAACTTTATTCAGCCTGCACCGGATAAGGACACGTTGCATTGCATAACGGGATCTATCCCATATTTCAAACGGAAGGAAGGACAGAAAGATGGGAAGCAACTTGGCGAACTCTCCGAGGAAAAGCAGAACTTCGAGATTTACTGCCGTCTTCGCGACGCACTGCATGATGTACGTCAGGAGATGGGTACAGAATTGGCGAAAATCAGTGTAACCGGTTACGGTGTGCCTGTGGGAAACCTGAAGAAAAACGAGACAAATGCCCTGATACGTGCTATTAAGCTAAAGGAGTATTTACGTGAAAACCGCCTGGCGGGAAGAGCCTTGCTGGATGTGAGTTGGATTTCTGAAGATTGGGACTCTATCACCAGTCTGGTGAGAAAAAGTGATATGTTACTGAAGGAGGCTACCCTCGATCTTATTAATAATATAGAGATTGTTAAAGGCCGCGAACGTATGTTGATGTCGTTTGCAGACGGAAAGCCTTACAAGTATCTTATGGAGAAGATATTTCCTGAAGTAATGCGTGTGGACTATCGGATAGAATACACCCGCAAGCCTCTGGGCGCTGCTGAAAGTCTTCAGTTGCTACGTAGCGGAAAACAGCGCGCCCTTCATCTGAATGAATTCTTTGCCGTGGCAGGTAGCTATCCGGTGGGTTCTACTGAATATAATGATATACTGGACCTTGCTGCAAGGCTTTTCCCGGAGAGCCCGGAAGCCAGCATCAATGCGGCGGCAGTGGCTTTGAGCAAAAAGGAACTGTCTAAGGCGCGTGGGTATCTGGAATCTTTTGCCACCCTTCCGATAGCCTATAATAACATGGGGATTCTTTGTCTGCTTGAAGGTAACCGGGATAAGGCGGAGGTGTATCTTACGATGGCGGCAGCTGCCGGAGTGGAACAGGCGATTCAGGCGTTGGAACAATTGAAAACTAAGGATTAAGGATTAAGCAATGAACAAATAACCATAAACGGTATAATATATGAAAACAAGTAATTATTTGTGGGCGGTGCTGGCAACAGCAACCCTTTCGCTGTCTGCATGCAGCAGTGATGAAAACGAGAATGGAATGCAGCCGAAAGAAAAGACTGCAAAACTTGAACTTACATTAGTGGGAGCACCAGCGGACAGCCGTGCTACGGGGACTCTGCCCACCACCGATGAATCCCAGATCAACCGCCTGACAGTAGCTGTATTCACCGGAGCGATGGGTAACCCTGTCAATGCCTTGCGAGAATTTACAGGCAAGGATATCAAAGACGCAGCGACTGGTAGTGGAAAGACGATTTCGATACTTTGTGAACCCGGCGACGAGCAAACAATCTATGTGGTAGCCAATGCTTCACCGGCACTTTTTGCGGGAGTAACCAACCTTGCCGGGTTCAAGGCCAAGCTGATGCTTCTTTCGGAAACGACCAAGGCTGCGGGAGCAGGTGAGATAACGGATGCACAAAAGGCCAATAACCTTCCGATGTTGGGAATAGTAAACAAACAGAATCTCACGGCGGGTGCAGAAGCCACGGCTACCGCGGAGCTAACCCGTCTTGTTGCGAGGGTATCCATAAGCAGCATCAAGACCGCTTTCGACAAAGCAGGGCAATTTAAAGATGCCACATTCAACGTGACCGGTATCTATCTGAAGAATGCGAACAGTTCCGTCAATGCGGAAAAGACTGGCAGTGTTCCTATCAGTGGGAGTGACAAGGCCAATAAATACCTGTATGAAGCGGTGGCTTCCCATACAGCTAATACGGAACTCACCACTCCGTACTATTTCTATGCATTTCCGAATGCTTCGGCTACACCGACCAAACTTATAATTAAAGGAACATTTGATGCAGATGGAACCGGTTCAACCAGCGCTCCCGTGACCCGGTATTATCCCATCACTATTAATAAAAAACAGGCGAACACCACTATTACAGGAGGAGAGGGCACAGACAAAGGCAGCATAGTGGCTAACACCCGATACGTGCTTACCGCCGTTATCAAGGGAGAGGGGGTAGACGATGATGATACAGAAATAGACCCTGCTACCTTGCAACTCACGGTTACTGTTGCCGATTGGGAGCTTACTATCAACCAGAATGTGACTTTCGAGTGATATTTCTACGAGACAGAATATGATATTATAAACCAATCCGTACCAGCCTATGCGAGTTCTCGGAATATTTCCCATCTTTCCGCTTCTTTTTATTCTTCTTTGTTGCGTTTCGTGCGTACGTGAGGATATGGAAGGTTGTGTCCGGTATGAACTGCATGTCCGTGCGGTGGATGCGGACGGGAACGACCTTACCGGAAATGGAGTTTTGCAGAAATCGGATATCTATCTTTTTAATGAACAAGGTTTCGTCAGAATGATTCCCTCTGAGGGCTTCTCGGAGTTTTCATTTGGAGAGGATAGGGGCGAACGGCTAACGCTCGTAGCTTGGGGTAATTTGAAAGAAGATACTCTGATTACTACGGAGATAGCACCGGGAACATCCCTGAAAGATGCGAAACTCCAGCTTCGGCAATATACCCACGGTACGCACATTCCAATAACAGACCTGTTCTATTGCCGCAGAGAAATAGGGGAGATAAACACGCGGGGTGTGGAAGGAACGGATATTACGCTCGTAATGGAACGTATGGTGGCGGGCCTCAGTATACGCACGCGTTATCTTGCCGAACGTTATCCTTATAACGGTGAAGCATACCGTTTCATCGTACACTGCATCGGTACGGAAATGGATTTTATGGGTGAGGCTTCGGGGGACGGAGCCGGATACGAACCGGTTTCCGTTACCGATGCCAAGGGGGATGTCTATGCACCGCTTTTTCATATATTCCCTACCGGGGAGGGAAAAACGTTGGAAATAGACGTCTACCGGAAAGATGAGAAATTATTTACTATCACTAAAGATAATGAACTTCGTCCTTTGTATGCCCCTGTGGGGCAACAGACCAACATTGATATAGACTTTCGTTATGCGGAGGTTAAGGTTTTTGTGAGTGTGGTTCCCTGGGGAACGGTCGGTCAGGATGTAGAAATGTAAGTAAGAAATGTATGAATAGGTTATTTGAATACAGGGTATACCCGAAAACGGAAGAACCCATACCGTTTTGTTGGAAGGTACTTTTCGTGCTGTTCATGCTGGGTACACTGTTGGCAATGACGGCTGTGTGCAGTTCTTGCCAACCGGAAGAAGGGGGTATGGAGGATTTGGATATGGAGGAAGGTTTGCCCGCTACCATTCGGGTGGAAGTGCAGGGGGAAGAACAGGCGAACTTCGTTACCCGGACAGTCAATGAGAGTGTGATCAGTGACCTGCACATTTTGGTCTATAACAGTGCGGGTGAGCTGATCGGACAGAAATACCAGACGGGTAGTTCTACGGTTACCATTAATACGCGTAGTGCTACCGGATGTACCATATATGCCGTTGCCAATACGGATAAAGCTGACTTGTTCAAGGGATATACCATGCATAAGGAGTCTTATCTGAAAAGTATGGTATACAGCCTGACCAATTGGGATGACTTGAATAAAGGCACCAATCTGCCAATGACGGGAAGCATGAAGAGTGTGAATATCAAGACGGGAACACAAACTTTATCTGCAAAACTGGTATTAACCCGTATGGTAGCCAAAGTTGTATTGAATATCAAAGTACAAGAGAGCAGTGGGATTACTATTACGAATTATTCCGTAAAGAACATTCCTGCACGTTCCTATTATGTAGCCCGTGTATCGGAAGATGCCGTTCAGGCTGCTACTGCTGCACATTGGAAAGAAAGTGGGGTTATAACTACGTCTGGAGCAACTTCGGTGAGTAAGACTTTTTATATGTTTGAGAACCGTAGGGGAACTAAAACGATTTCTGCCCAGAAAGATAAAACGACTGCCAATGCACCTGCCAATGCTACCTGTGTAGTCATTCATGGATTAGTTGGTTCTATAGCCGTAACGTGGACAGTGTATCTTGGCGAGAACAATACGAACGATTTTAATATTAAACGGAACAGTTATTATACTTATAACATTACGCTGAAGGCTACATTTGATGGATATGGTATGACTAGTGACTCCAGGGTTATTGTTGGGGTTGATCTCAGCACAGAAGGCTGTGCAAACTGTTATCTGGCGGCTACAGATAATGCATGGTATAATTTCAATGCAACCGTAAGAGGCAACGGTGAGACAGAAGATTATGCAGCACAACAGTATGGTTCGGGCATAAGTTTGATGCCTAGTAGGATTACAGGAAGTACGAGTGCTGTAACAATTCCCAAAGCGCAAATAAAAGATGCTATTCTCGTATGGGAGACAAATAGTGGAATTATTACCTCTTTAACATGGGACGATAATTCCGGGTACGTAAAATTTAAGACAGGAATTGCCAAAGGGAATGCTCTGATAGCTGTGCGAGATAATTCAAACCAAATATTATGGAGTTGGCATATCTGGCGTACCGATGGAGTGAATTTGACAGAATTAAATAAAAACCATACTCTAAAGATAAAGACTAATACTAAACGGGAATGGTATGCAAATACATTTCCGGATGAAGCTGTAAAAAGGATAGCCATGCGTGAACGTGAATTAGTCTTGATGGAGTGTAAATTGGGCGCATTATTAGACAAGGGTAATAGCTCTCTGACGTTTGAGGGAAACACCGGAGCCTTTAACTTGAATTATCAGTTTGGGCGGAAAGATCCTTTTCCCTTGAATGGTACAAATGGTTCGACCAGTGATACTTTTTATACAAAAGCTGTAGATGCCAAGATGACAGGGAGTGCTATTCAAAATAATTTGGATTATAGTATCCAGCATCCTGATATATTTATTAAGGGGGATAATTGGATAAATAATGCAACATTGAATTCCAATCAATGGAAAGTCTCGAACTGTTTATGGGGTGACAATGATACAGCGAAAGGTAAGAGTAATAGTACAAATCCTCCTCCTTGTACAATTTTGGATCCTGCTCCTTGGGGTACGGAAGATGAACGTGGAAAAAAGACAATCTATGATCCTTGTCCTGCAGGCTGGCGTGTTGCTCCGGCGGATACTTGGACAGGGATTGGATATAGCGATATCGGATCTTGGTATAATTTATTGAATCTTGTTTGGAAAACGACAAGTGGCAGTAATTATTTTTTGTATTTTGGTGGTATGACGGGCGCGACTGCCTTTTTGCCGGTATCTGGTTTCCGTAATGGTTCTGATGCCCTAATTAAAGGAATAGGAACAAATGCATACTTATGGATGGCATCTCCTTGTGGTCCAGAATATACAATGGCATGCGTTATGTATGCTGGAACTGATCAGATACATATAGCACATGCAGGAAAACGTTCGCTCGGGTTTTCAGCGCGTTGTGTTAAAGAAGTATCTCGGTGAGTAAATATTCCGTTTAATCAAATGGCGGTAAAGATATGAATGGGAATGTGATTTTTGTTTCAAAAATGACACTTATACGTTTGATAAGATAAATAAAAGACTAAAGACACGTTTAGAATGAAAGAGTTCAATATTGCATCGAACTCTTTATTTTATGCTTTTACTCCGTTTAACTTTATAAAGCGTCAACTTTTTCTGTTATCAAGTATATTCCAATACTTTAATGAACCTTGTTTTATTGGAGAAAATGTGTTATTTTTTTACGTATATAAATGATAGAACTCATGGAAGAAGAAAAATATCAGAAGAAAAGAAAGCTAAAGGAAAGAACTGTGAGTAGGACATGGGAAACTGCGATGAAACTTTAAAGGTCGTTTGATAGTGAACAATCTTAAATTTTACTGTAGTTAATGAGATATATAGATAACCGAGCTTTATTACAGGGCTATGCAACGAAAAATAAATAGTATATTCATATTGTAAATCTGTATCCTGTTTGACTGGAATATACTTGTGGATAATATCCTTCGAAAGCAACTATTATATATTTATTGGTTTACTTTTGTAGAAAACATCCTTATGTGAAGAATTATCCTATAAATGCAATAGGCAACAAATATATTAGAGTAGCTAAAGGCTATTAAGCTGCAAATTCATTCTATGAAAATATGAATGATAAAAACAGTCAATATAGAATTGATGTACTTTTATTGGTGGTTGGGGCGAATGATTTCTCTAAAACTGAAAGAGCAGAATTAGGGTGATAGGGTAATTAACAAGCTTTCAATAGATTTGCACAATGATTTTCCTGATGTGTAGGGCTTTTCCTGTCAAAATCTATACTATAGTAAGAACCTCTATGAATTCTACACGGAGTAAATACACTTTTTACCCAGTAATGTAATTGTTTTCCAATTGCTGTTCAATCACCATCCATAACTTTCTATTTATTGAATATTGTTTTCTAGCAGATCCCCCCCAAAAATATCCTAGATAAAAATATTCAAAATCTAAACAATACCATTTTTATTTTATATTTTTGCAAAAGAATAGACAAATCAAAAAAAGATAATGAATAGATTTGGACATAGAATTAGAGAATTACGTGAAACAGAAAGACTTTTACTTAGGCAAGTCGCTTCTAATCTGGAAACAGATATTGCTCCTATGAGTAAACTAGAGCGAGGCAAACGTAAAGTAAAAAAGTAAGTCTTAAAATTAGCACGAATGCTCAATGCTAATCTTGATGAGTTATTAACCTTGGGGTTGGCAGATTAAGTATATGAATTGGTGAAAAATCCAATAGTAGGTATTGAAAATTGTAAAAACTGAAATGACAAACAAAGATATATGAATTTAATAAATAAGGGTATACAAAAGAAACTGGTACAGATAAGTGAAGATGGTAAGTTTATAACTTATCTGCGTCAAGGAAAGAAGCCTCGTAGTTACACAAATCCCGAAGAAATAATACAGGCTGAAACATACTTGAAATTGATATTTGATTATGGCTATAAAGCTGAAAAAATCAAATTGTATGAGTCTGTTAAAATGGGTAGCGGATCTAAAGAAGCTGATATTATTGTATATAAAGATGATGAATGTACAGAACCATATATTGTTGTTGAATGTAAAAAACAAGAAGTAAGTGAAGCTGAGTTTCAGCAAGCGATAGAGCAAGCTTATAGTTATGCTTACGCATTGCCGAATGATGTAAAGTACATTTGGGTAACTTCCGGTATTAAAAATGAATATTATGAAGTAAACAAAAATAAATATTCTCGTGTAGGTAAATCAAATATACCCAAATATGGTGTACACCAACTCCCGAATTATAATTTTGTATATGACGCAAAGAGTGTTTCGATACAAGAAGGAGAACAGACATTTTCAGATTTATCGGTTATTACACAAGATGAGCTAACCCGCACTTTTAAACAAGCTCATGATGCTCTTTGGGGCGGTGGTCAATTAAATCCTTCAGAAGCTTTTGACGAACTCGACAAACTTATTTTTTGTAAAATATGGGATGAACGTAAGGATCGACGAATAGGAGAACCTTATGATTTTCAAATAATAACAGTTGACAAGGACGAAATTAAAAACTGGAATAAATTAGGTGAAAGAGAGTTGAATCAAGCGATTCGAGATTTAGAAAACAGAAGGTTAACCGAAAGAATAAATAAATTATATGAAGAAGGACGTAAAAAAGACCCGGAAGTGTTCAGAGATAATATTCGTCTTTCTCCCGAAAAAATAAGAACAGTTGTAGGCTATTTACAAGGAATAGATTTAAGTCAAACTGATTTAGATGCCAAAGGAAGAGCATTTGAGACTTTTATGGATTCTTTCTTTCGTGGAAACTTTGGCCAATACTTTACCCCTCGTCCAATCGTGAAATTTGTAACAGATGTGCTTCCTATCACAAATGAATCTTTGGTATTAGATACTTCATGCGGTAGTGGAGGTTTTCTTTTATATTCATTAGATAAAGTTCGTAAACAGGCTAGTGAACTATACCCCAATTACAAAAATGATATCAGACAAAATCAGAGGCATTATAAACATTGGCATGATTTTGCTGAAAAGAAACTTTATGGCATAGAAATAAACGAGCAAATATCCCGTGCGGCTAAAATGAATATGATTATTCATGATGACGGACATACTAATGTTATAACAGCAGATGGACTTCTTTCACCGGAGAAGTTGGAAGAGATAACGAAGAACAGAGGTTTTCAATATAATAGTTTCGATTTTATTGTAACCAACCCTCCTTTTGGTAGTATTGTTCGTCAAACAGAAAAAGCTTATATAAGGGAGTATAAGCTCGGCAAAAAAGAAGATGATTGGTTGGCTGTAATAACTAAACCTGAAACTCAAAGAGATAATCAGAGTACTGAAATATTATTCATAGAACAAGCCTATCATTTTCTAAAAGAAGGTGGATACTTAGGTATTGTTATCCCGGATGGCATTTTGACCAACAGCAGTTTACAATATGTGCGTAACCAAATTGAAGATTGGTTCCGGATCGTTGCTGTCGTATCTATGCCCCAAACTGCATTTATGTCAACAGGAGCAGGAGTGAAAAGTTCGGTAATTTTTTTGAAAAAATGGACGAAAAAAGAATCAGAAAAGATTACTGTTCAAAAATCCACTTTACAACAGGCTTTAAGAGAAGAGCAGAGATACTTAATGCGTATAGAAGCATTAGACAAAGAAAAAAAGCAGATTGTCAAAGATTGGGCTGGATTTGAAAACACAACAGGAAAAACCGATAAAAAACAAGTGGAGGGTACAGATGCTTTCAAAGCATGGAAAGCAGATATAAATGCATTGTATTCTCAAAAAGTGAGTGACATAAAAGACGAGCTAATCGAATTATATCAGATAAAGAAAGCTCAAACACTTGCCGATTACCCTATTTTTATGGCTATTGCGCAAGAGATTGGTTATGATGCAACAGGTAAACCGACTGCAACTAATGAGTTGGATATAATTAGTGAAGAGTTAACCAAATTCATAAACTCAATTGAGGAGGACGGATTATGATTTTAAGAGGTATATTAGATCATTCATTAAATGGGCAAATATGTATAAGAGGGTTCGCTCCCATTAAAGAGTTAGCTCGTATATCAAAAGCTGATTATTCCTATCAACGTAGTCCTATAAATCGAAGTGATATTACAGATTTTCTTGAAAACCAATCCTATTTGTTTTTTCCGGAGATTATATTGGGATATAAGTTCAGACACTCATTTGCAAAAGGAAAATCAAGCCTTACTCCTATGAAAAGTGTTCCTGAGGGAAAATCATACAAATCTAATGTCGATAATACACAAATAAAATTTAGAACAGTCGATTATAAACAAAGTCAGGATATTCGAGGGGAAAATAGTATACAAGTTGCAGAATTAGTTTTTGATGATGTAGAGCTTTCAAAGCTCATACAAGATAATATGCAGCCTTTATCCCGAATAGATGGCAATCATCGTTTGCGTGCAGCAGAAAGTGTAAATTCATCAAAAGTGGAGAGAATGATCGCTCCTTTTTGTATAATACTAGGTGAGGAAATTTACGGTTCGGAAACATTGAATGCTATTAATGAATTTGATAAAGCTACTAAAGTTTTTTTTCATAATATTAATACAAAAACAATACCTCTTACTTCTGAAGAGAATCTAAAAGTACTTATTGATGACCAGATTTGTTTTCCTGATAATGAACTTAAAGATATTTTAGGAAAAGAAGGAGTCTTAGTGCGTCAGTTAATTGAAAAATATAATTATAAAGAGTTTACTGGAATTGAGCATATTATTGGTGACAACTTTCGTTCCTGTTATCTTGATATTTTTAATATTCTTGAAGGTAAGAATAAAAATGTAAATAAAGTTCTTGACGCTCTTAAATCTGTTGATCGTCTTTATGCTGATAATGACAGATTAAAAGCAAATTCAAGTTTTGGTTTATTATATGCTTTCTTGTATTATTGGATTCTTGACAAGAAAGGGAAGTTTTCAATGTTCAAGAATTGGGTGCTCAATAATAATCTATTTGAAACAGAAGAGGTTTTAGCAGAAAATTTGATTAAGATTTTTGATAAAATTGCTGAGCAAGAAATCATGGTCTTTATTGCTATGCCATATTTTAGTGATGAAGAAGTTGAGGCGCATAATGATATATATAAGACGGTTATAGAAGATCTTAAGAATGATTATCATATAAATATAGGTCACTATGAAATCATGAAATATCAAGGAAAAACTGTTGATATTACACAAGATATTTTAAACAAAATTGAAGAGTGTGGAATATTTGTCGCCAATATTACCAACAATAATCCGAATGTAACTTATGAGATGGGGTGGGCGAGAGCTTTAAGAAAACCAACGATTTTAGTTAGAGAAGAAAAATCGAAAGAGCCTAAATCCGATTACAAAATGTTGTATCATGCAACTTATAAAAAAGAAGCTCATACAACACTAAAGAAAACTATTAGAGAAAATATGGAAGCTATTTTAGCTAAAGAATATGGATATGTTTTAGATAAATCGTAAAATCTATGCAGACAAACATGAGCAATATATTTATAGTAAATTATTCAAATCTTCAAGATAGATATGACGCTGAGTTTTATAGCCCATATTATACTATAAAAGGAATTCGCCATTTTCTTCCTTTAAAGAAACTAACAACTAGTATTATTCATCCACCTGAATATCCGAGAGAATTTTCCGAAGAAGGTACTCAGTTAATTAGATCGCAAAATGTACGTCCTTTAGGAATTAATTTGGAAGAAAATCCAGTCTTTTTCTCGCAAATTTTTTTAGAGAATCGGCGCATTATAAAACCTAAAATCGGTGATGTTTTAGTTGTAAGATCAGGAGTAAATGCGGGAGATACTGCTGCTATAGAGCAGAATTATTCAAATGCTATAATTGGAGCAGATACCTTGCTCTGTAAATGTGATGCGAAGATTTATCCTAAGTTTTTGCAAGTGTATTTTTTTACTGATCTAGGAAAAAGGCAAATGACAAGGCACATTACTGGTGCTACTAATAAGCATTTAAATTCAAGTAATTTGGGAAAGGTCCAAATCCCTTTACTTAATTTGAGCGAACAGATAAAGTGTGTTGATTTTTATGAAAATGCCATTAAAGTAAAGCTGCAAAAGGAAAATGAAGCTAAAGCATTGTTAGTTACAATTGATGATTATTTACTTAGGGAGCTTGGGATAATACTACCAGAAAAAGATGAATGTTTAAAGAGCCGCATATTTACGACTCAATTTATAGAAGTGTCGGGGAAAAGACTTGATCCAATCCCTTATGATATAAATACAAGGAAAATTAAAAAGGCGATTACTAATGTTGATAAAACAAAGTTCAAGGTTGAAAAATTAAACAAATATGTAATTAATAGTATTTCTGGAGATTGGGGAATTGAGGAAGCGAAAGAGGATTATACAAAATGTTTAGTCATACGATCAACAGAATTTGATAATCAGAATAATTTGAATCTGGAAAATAATAGAATAAAATATCGCTATATCAAGGATGATAAATTACAAAAGATGGATATTCAGGAAAATGATTTGCTTATAGAGAAATCTGGAGGAAGTCCTGATCAGCCAGTAGGAAGAATTGCGATTATTACAAAAAATATTATTGAAAATAACATCATCTGCTTCAGTAATTTCATCCATAAGATAAGAGTCAACAATCAAATAGATGTTATGTATTTGTTTTATTATTTAAGGACTATTTATAATATTGGATTAACAAATTCGATGCAGAGCCAAACTAATGGCATTAGAAATCTTATTATGAATGAATATTTTAATCAAAATATAATTTTACCATTGAAAGAAAACGGAGATGTTGACTTTAATAAACAAAGGAAAATTGTATCACACATAAGAGATATCCATATTAAAGCACAACTACTTCAGCAAGAAGCAAATGATATTTTAGAACAAGCTAAGAATCAAATTGAAAAAGAGATATTAGGAGAAACAATATGATGAAAATTCCATTATATCCAGACTATAGCATGACAATTATGCTATTAAAAATAATAGTTGGTATGCCTATTGCCGATTTTAAAAACATGTGGAATACCATTTGGGGATTGCGGGGGACTCCTCAAAATACAGTAGACTGGACTAATCCCGATGAATGGATTGACCAACGGCTTTTAGGAAAAGATAAAGAAATCGCAAATAAAATCTGGCAAAGGAGTAATAAAAATGTAAATCCTCGTTGGACCCGTGGTTGCCAATTCCTTATTTCTGGTTATAATTTAATTTCCGAGGATAATGGAACTTATCAATTAACAGATGCTGGAAAAGATTTTGTCTCTAATCCGACAAGTGATATTGTAAAAAAGATAGATATGGAAGAAGGCTTGATTCAGATTCTTCGGCAACTGTCTTTGATCGAAAGGGGCAAACGAGCCGACTTGCTTGTCGAATGGGGAGAATACACTAAATACCATTCCAATATCAAGCAGGATTCTGTTCGCAAAGATTATCTTCGGAGAAGATTAGCCAATCTTGTAGATCGTAAATATGTAAAACGTAATGGTGTAACTTATTGCATTACAGATAAAGGCTTGAACTATCTTCAATCGGCAGAAGACACTAATTCGAATCCAACTATAAATAAGGAAAATCGACTAAATAGAGATATTGAGCTTTTTAACAAGGAGCAAAGGATACTGTTGAAAAAGTTTTTATCTGAAACTACTCCTTATCGGTTTGAGAATATAATTAAAGATCTTCTCTCTGCGATGGGATATGATGATGTTAAGGTTACTTCTCCAACAAATGATAAAGGCGTAGATGTAACAGGTATTAGTCAGAACGGGATAACAACGGTTAAAGAAGTAATTCAAGTAAAACGAAATACGAATTCAAATGTAACTCGTCCCGTTTTAGACGCACTTCGTGGATGTCTTCATCGTTTCGATGCTTTTCAAGGTACAATAATTACATTATCCGACTTTGCTAAGGGAGCAAAAGATGCTGCATTTGAAAAAGGTGCCGCACCTCTTACTCTTATCAATGGAGATAAGCTTGTTGATCTTCTGATAAAAAATAATATTGGAATTATACCTAAAATAGCTAATTACTATCTTGTTGATGAGAAATATTTTGAAGAAGAAGAGAATACAGATTAACGTAAAGAAACAATATTAATAAAATTGGCGTGGCCAAATTTATACTATAGTTTAGATAAAATCACCTAATAAATATATATCTAAATGACGAAGTTAATAGATTAGGATTTAGGATATGCAGAATCATTGAAAGTTTGAGAGACAAGAAGATATAATGTTCTTGAATTTTCATATTTTAACGAAAGTCGGAATATCTTCTGTTGTATTTGATTTTTGCTTTACTTTTTATATAAAGAGTCGTTTGGAGCTATGCAATGTACAGAAATACAGGATATTCTGTATGTCATTAATTTGCAATCTATTTTACGATGAGGTAGTCAGATTCTGATAATTAATAACTAATCTCAATTTTATATATTCTGGATACGAAGTAGGGATCACTTGGTAATTCTGTTCTCTTTCGTCCAAGGCCTTATTAGCAGGTTTGCCTGTACGGCACACGGCAAGTTGAAAACATGATCCTCTGGTGTCTTGTCGCCACGCTCCGACATCCATTTCAACACTTCGGGAGAAAGTGGCAGATAAATAGCTTTTAGGGCTTCTGCATGGATATTGTCAAATGGTATTTTCCTCTATTGACAAATACATCTTTTCACCTCAAACCTATAAAATCGTTTATTTGATTCCGCAGAAGCTGGAAAAACGGATTTTGTTCGAGTTGTTGATTTGGGTAAACGGATTGACTTTGATTATATCCACACGGAAAACAGTGCTCAAAGCTCCATTTGTTAGAAATTGCTATATCTAGCATATATTTAGCAGATTGGCACATTAAAGTATGACTAATCATTATACACAATCGTTGTTACAATAAAGTATATAGTTGTGCTTTTTAATTTCTGCGCTTGATTTAGTCTCTTGAATTTTCCGGATATACTACCGTGTTTTCTTCCTGTTTTTTTGAGTAGGTATGTGATATGTACATACGAGTAAATGATGATTCGCTCTTACAAGGCGTATAGGTCTTATATTGTATAGGTGTATAGCTTTGAAATACCATAGTAAGTGTTCATTTGAGCTTTATAGAAGTTGCCGCATCTTTGCAACGTTAACGTTAGCAAAGAGGTTTTGAACATGATTTATTTAATTTAAAAAGAAAGAACTATGAGTATTTTGTATAAGAAGGTTTGGAGATTATTAAATCCCCTCGATAAGAAATCGGCAAAGAAGGTATATCCGGTAATCACCTATAAGTATGGTGTGGCGATGGATCTGAAGCAGATTGCGAAAAAGATCAGCCGACTTTCCGGTGTGAGTGAAGGTGTAGTGAACTCTGTGTTAAAAGATTTCCGTACGGAGTTGAAAGAAGAGTTGCTTTTGGGGCGGTCGGTGAATATTGATGGACTGGGATTTTTTTATCTTGCCGCCCGTAGCAAGGGGGCGGATACAGCAGAGGCGTTTACGGCGAATGATATCACTGGCTTGCGCGTTTGTTTCCGTGCCAACAAGGAAATTCGTATTACGGCTAACGGAAGCACCCGCTCCGAAGGACTTAGCCTCAAAGATGTGGATCGCATCAATGACGAACTTCCTACAGAAGGTGGCGGTTCATCGTCACCTGACGGAGGAATAGTGGAAAACCCGCTTGGATAAAGTTTAAAGCTGAGGGTTTTAGAGATTAAAAAATGAAGAATTAAAAATTAAACGATTGTATTTATGAAGAAGTCTGTTTTGAAAAAAATACTGAAAGTAGTGATGGCTATTGTTTCGGCTGCGCTGGGAGCACTGGGGAACAATGCAATGAAGTGATGACGAGGAGATATAAGATCTGAGTTAAATAGATAGATAGGGGAGTGTCGGAATTCAGGCACTTCCCTATATTTTTAATGAACCATTCCGTAAAGTAAAGATCGTAAAAAAGCTATTCTGTGGAGTCAGTACTGTGCTTGTTGTATTGATGAGCAAAAGAACTATGTGTAAATAACGAATGAAAATGCGTAAGAAAAAACTCGTTACTTAATTGTGTTTTCGCCTGAATAACTTTACCTTTGTTTTCATAAACCTAAAAAACCGGTAAGTCATGAAATACAAACTATTAGTTCTTGATGTAGACGGAACTCTGCTCGATAGTGAGAAGAAAATCAGCAAGCGCACACTGGCCGCCTTGTTGAAAGTGCAACAGATGGGCGTACGCATCGTATTAGCTTCCGGCAGGCCCACCTATGGCCTTATGCCCATTGCCAAGGCTCTGGAACTGGGCAATTACGGAGGCTTCATCCTCTCCTACAATGGCGGGCAAATTATCAATGCTCAAAGTGGCGAACTACTCTTTGAACGTAGGATAAACCCCGAAATGCTGCCCTATCTTGAAAAAAAATCCCGTAAGAACGGGTTTGCCATTTTTACGTATCACGAAGATACCATCATCACCGACTCGCCCGAAAACGAGCACATACGCCACGAAGCCGAGCTGAATGGCCTGAAGATAATTGCCGAAACCGAATTTTCGATAGCGGTGGACTTTGCCCCTTGCAAGTGCATGCTGGTAAGCGATGACGAAGAAGCCCTCGTGGGACTGGAAGACCACTGGCGCCGGAGGTTGAACGGAGCGCTGGATGTATTTCGTTCGGAACCCTATTTCCTGGAAGTGGTGCCCTGTTCCATTGATAAATCCAATACGCTGGGCGCCTTGCTTGAGAAGTTAGGCATCAACTCCGAAGAAGTCATCGCCATTGGCGACGGAGTTTGCGATGTCTCCATGATACAATCCGCCGGACTGGGCATCGCCATGGGAAACGCCCAAGACTCGGTGAAGGTCTGTGCCGACCGCATCACCGCCTCCAACGATGAAGACGGCGTGGCCGAAGCCGTGGAGAAGGCGATACTTGCCGAAATCCGCCCCGCCGACGTGCCTCTGGAGCAACTCAACCAGCGTGCCCGCCATGCATTGATGGGAAATCTGGGCATACAATACACTTATGCCTCCGAAGATAGGGTAGAGGCCACTATGCCCGTGGACGAACGTACCCGCCAACCTTTCGGCATCCTGCACGGAGGTGCCAGCCTGGCATTGGCCGAAACCGTGGCCGGACTGGGTTCCATGATACTTTGCAAGCCGGACGAAATAGTGGTCGGCATGCAAGTCAGCGGAAACCATATCTCCTCCGCCCATGAGGGGGATACGGTAAGGGCGGTGGCGACCATCGTGCATAAAGGCCGCTCCTCGCATGTGTGGAATGTGGATGTGTTTACTTCCACGGCCAAGCTGGTGTCTTCGGTGCGTGTAGTCAATAGCATACTGAAAAAGGGATGATCGAAAATGAATTGGACAACGGGCCACAAGAACCACCCGTTGAATCCGCTAAGAAGAACAATACCCGGACCCTCGTAAAAAGAACACTTGCGATTGCCGGTTTAGCCTTGGTTGTATATTTTTTGTACTCCATCGTTCACCTGTTTGTTTCGCCCGACCGCAACATTCAGCAAATCTACCTGGTGCCCGAAGACGCGGCATTTATCATCCAGTCCTCGGCGCCCATCGACGATTGGGCAAAGTTCAGCGGAAGCGCAACCTGGCAATGCCTGAAGCGGGCGAAAGCCTTCGAGGACGTCACCCGGAATGTGGAAACACTCGACACCGTGGTCCGAAGCAATAAAATGTTGTTATCGCTTGTGGGCAAACGGGATATGCTCATCTCGATCCATAAAGTCCGTGCCCGCGATTGGGATTTCCTGATTGTGCTGGACATGCAAAAGGCCTCCAAGATGGACTTGTTGAAGGATCAGCTTGAAACGGTGCTCACCATGGCGGGCAGTTCCGTGACCAACCGGATGCACAACGGGATTAACATCCTCGAAATGCGCGATCCGGATACACGCGATATTTTTTATTGCGCCTTCGTGGACAATCATTTTGAAGGTTCCTATACCTCCAAACTTGTAGAATCGGCCATCGACTCACGCAACAAGCCCAAAATCGGTCTCGATCATTCTTTTATCGAAGCCGAAAAACTGGTGTCCGGCAAAGGACTTGTCCGCGTTTTTATCAATTATGCACGCCTGCCCCAATTCCTGAATATTTATCTGGGAACCGGGAACGAGTACATCGATATGTTCAGCAATTCCATGGATTTTGCCGGACTCTATTTCAATACCGACCACAAACGGATGGAGGTGAAAGGATATACCTTGCGGAAAGATACCGCCGATCCGTACATCATGGCCTTGCTGAACTCGGGCAAGCACCGGATGAAAGCCCACGAAATCCTGTCCGGACGGACGGCACTCTATACCAACATCGGTTTTAGCAATCCGGTGACATTTGTAAAGGAACTGGAGAATGCACTCGCGGTCCACGATCCGCAATGGTGCGAATCTTATAGGAGTTCCCGGAAGAAGATTGAAAGCCTGTTCGACATCTCTCTGGAAGAAAACTTCCTGAGCTGGATGTCGGGAGAATTTGCCATTACCCAATCCGAGCCGGGGCTGTTGGGGCACGATCCGGAACTGATTCTGGCCATCGGCGCCAAAAGCATCAAGGACGCCCGTAAGAATATGGAGTTTATAGAAAAGAAGATCAGGCGACGCACCCCGCTCCGGATAAAGACGGTTGATTATAAGGGATTTGAAATCAACTATGTGGAAATGAAAGGCTTCTTCCGTTTGTTCTTCGGAGGGCTGTTCGACAAGTTCGAAAAACCCTATTACACGTACGTGGACGATTATGTGGTGTTTAGCAACAAAGCCTCGTCTCTGCTCTCATTTGTAGAAGATTACGATCAGAAGAACCTGTTGAAGGATAATCCGGGTTTTAAAAATGCCTTCTCGTACCTGAATTCGAGCTCTACCGTTTTCTTATATACGGATGTGCATAAGTTTTATTACCAGTTGAAGCCTATGATGAATGCCGTTACGTGGGGAGAGATACAATCGGACAAGGACATTGTCTACTCATTTCCCTATTGGACCATGCAGATTACGGGAGACGGCCAGTCCGCCTCGTTGCAATGCGTGATGGACTATAAACCTTATCAACCGGAAGAAGCGGCCGTAGCGGTGGTAGTGGACGATGAAGCCGACGAAGTAATGAACGAAGATGCCGAAACGGAGAAGGAGCAAATGAGTGAGTTGCAACGCTTCTATGTTGAGAAATTTGAGGGCAACGTCTTGCGGGAGTTTTATCCCGAAGGAGCGCTGAAGAGTGAAGCGGAAGTGAAAGAGGGAAAACGCCACGGACGCTATCGCGAATATTATGAGAACGGCAAACTGAAACTCCGCGGAAAATACGGAAATAACATACCCAAGGGCACATGGAAGTACTATACGGAGGAGGGAGAGTTTGAACGGAAAGAGAAGTATTAAAAAAGAGAAAAACAATGCTTGCATATACTTATATTGAACACGGAAAATTTGAACTTATAGAAAAACCGAAACCCGGGTTGAAAGACCCCCGCGACGCCATTGTCCGCGTGACGCTCGGCAGCATCTGCACCAGCGATTTGCACATCAAGCACGGTAGCGTGCCGCGTGCCTTGCCCGGAACCACGGTGGGGCACGAAATGGTAGGCATCGTGGAGCAAGTGGGCGCGGACGTCACTTCCATCAGGCCCGGCGACAGGGTTACGGTGAACGTAGAAACCTTTTGTGGCGAATGCTTCTTTTGCCGACACGGATATGTGAACAATTGCACCGATGCCAATGGTGGTTGGGCACTGGGTTGCCGCATCGACGGAGGTCAGGCCGAGTACGTCCGCGTGCCTTATGCCGACCAGGGACTGAACCGCATTCCGGATGCGGTGAGCGACGAACAAGCGCTCTTTGTGGGCGACGTGCTTGCCACGGGCTTTTGGGCGGCCCGCATATCGGAGATTACCGAAAAGGATACGGTGCTCATCATCGGCGCCGGCCCTACCGGAATCTGCACCCTGCTTTGCGTGATGCTCAAGCACCCCCGCCGCATCATTGTTTGCGAGAAATCTCCTGAAAGAATACGCCTTGTGCGTGAACATTATCCGGACGTACAGGTGGTGAAGCCGGAGGATTGCCGGGAGATTGTGTTGCGGAGTAGCGATCATGGCGGAGCCGACGTCGTGCTCGAGGTGGCAGGAACCGACGACACCTTCCGTCTGGCGTGGGAGTGTGCACGCCCCAATGCCATCGTCACCGTGGTGGCTCTCTACGACCGCCCCCAGGTGCTTCCCCTGCCCGATATGTACGGAAAAAACCTGACCTTCAAGACCGGTGGCGTGGACGGGTGCGATTGCGCCGAGATACTTCGCCTGATTGAAGAAGGCAAGATAGACACCACGCCACTTATCACACACCGCTTCCCGTTGAATGAGATTGAGGAGGCTTACCGGATTTTTGAAAATAAACTGGACGGGGTGATGAAAGTTGCGGTATCTGAAAAAGAAAAGAAAGGAATAAGAGTGATTAGGGTTTAGTGATAAGTGATTAGCACCATTCGGTATATGATTTCAGTGGATTCTTTGTACCGGAGACATAACAAATGATGCGGGAACTGTACACCGAATGGTGCTAATCACTTATCACTAAACTCTAATCACTTTATCCATACCCTTATTAAAAAGAATACAGCCTTATGCCCATTATTGAAATATCCTCCTTGTCGCACCCCGGAATCGAGGTGTTCTCCACCCTCACCGAGGCCCAGTTGCGCAATCGCATCGAGCCCGATAAAGGCCTGTTCATAGCCGAAAGCCCGAAGGTGATCCGTGTAGCATTGGATGCCGGATATGAACCTCTGGCCCTCTTGTGCGAGCAAAAACACATCACCGGTGATGCCGCCGACATCATCAGTCGTTGCGGCGACGTGCCCGTCTATACGGGCGGACGGGAGTTACTCGCCACGCTGACGGGCTATGTCCTGACGCGCGGAGTGTTGTGCGCCATGCGTCGCCCTGCGCCTCGCACGGTGGAAGACACATGTCGGGATGCCCGGCGTATCGTCGTCATCGATGGTGTGGTGGACACCACGAACATTGGTGCCATTTTTCGTTCGGCGGCCGCCCTCGGGATGGATGCCGTGTTGCTGACGCGTAACTCTTGCGATCCGTTGAACCGTCGTGCGGTTAGGGTGTCCATGGGTTCGGTCTTTTTGGTTCCCTGGACGTGGCTGGACGGCACTCTCAGTGATCTGGCCCACCACGGCTTCCGCACCGCCGCCATGGCACTTACGGACGATTCTATCTCCATTGCCGATCCTGTCTTGACGTCCGAACCCCGGCTGGCCATCGTGATGGGAACGGAGGGAGAGGGGCTTCCACCCGATACGATTGCGGTAGCGGACTATGTAGTCCGTATCCCGATGGCGCATGGGGTTGATTCGCTCAATGTGGCGGCGGCGGCCGCCGTGGCGTTCTGGCAACTTAGGGCTACGGATTAAAACTATTCTTGTTTTAATTTCGATATGGATAATCTTCGGATGTATAAAGAATTACTTGCGGATAAATATTTCTAAGGAAGGAATTCCATGTGGCTGTTGGATGTGTAGAGAGGAAGAGTATGGCCGTAAGGAATATAAAAGAGAAACTTGGTGCATTATCAAAGAATGAGCCAATAGATTAAAATACCATTCCTCGCTCTTTCTATACTATAAGCGTGAAATGGTATTTTGTTATTCAGTGCGTAATGTTGGGAATTCTTGTTTTTTTATTGATAATTTATTATAGGTTACTTACCAATACAAAAATGTTGAAATATATTTTGTAGCACCATATCATTCGTCACCTCCCCCGCGATGTCGCTCAAATGGAAGATGCACTCCCTGATGTCCTGGGCCACGAAGTCCCCGGAAAGATTGTTTGCCAATCCCTGTTGTACGCGTCCGATGGCTTCTAAAGCATGCGTAAGGGCTTCGTAATGGCGGGCATTGGTCACTATCACGTCGTTCTGGGTTATCGTAGGCAGATTGGCGGCGGCTATAAGTTTCTTCTGAAGCACATCCGTATTTTGCCTTTTCTTGGCGGAAATAAAAATACATTCGGCGTCAGGAATGATGGAAGAGGCAGCAGACAGCACCTCATCAGAATGAGCTGTGCCCAACAAATCCGCTTTGTTGAATACCAATATCAAATGCTTTCTTTCCAGGCGCGGAAGTATCTGCCCCGATAGCTGATTCATTTGCGACGTTGCGTCCGTTGCATCAATCATCCAAAGCACGATCTCCGCTTGTTCCAGTTTTTGGAACGTACGCTCTATGCCCAGACTCTCAATCGTATCATTGGTTTCGCGGATACCTGCCGTGTCAATGAAACGGAAAGTAATGCCGCCGATACTGGTCGTATCTTCAATCACGTCGCGCGTAGTGCCGTGAATGTCGCTCACGATAGCCTTGTCCTCGTTCAACAATACATTGAGAAGCGTTGATTTCCCGGCATTCGTTTCGCCGATGATGGCTACCGGTACGCCGTTTTTGATCGCATTTCCTACGCTGAACGAATGTACCAGTCGGGAAATGACCCCCTCGATATGATCCGCCAATCGGCAAAGCTCCGTTCTGTCCGCAAACTCCAACTCCTCATGGTCGCTGAAATCCAGTTCCAGCTCAATCAGTGAAGTGAAGTGTAGCAACTGGTTGCGTAGCTCCGTAAGCTCCTTGCTGAATCCGCCACGCATCTGGCTCATGGCAAGGCGGTGGGTGGCGGCAGATGAAGAAGCAATCAGGTCCGCCACGGCTTCGGCCTGGCTCAAATCCATCTTGCCATTGAGAAAGGCGCGTTGCGTGTATTCTCCCGGTCCCGCCAGGCGGCAACCGTGCTTGATGAGCAATTGCAAAACCTGTTGCAAGATATAGCTCGAACCGTGGCAGGTGATCTCCGTACTATCTTCGCCCGTGTAAGAGTGCGGGGCGCGAAACAGGCTGACAAGAACCTCGTCGATGATTTCCTCTCCATCGTGTATCTTCCCGAAAGTCAGTGTATAAGGTTTGCAATCCGCCAGCGTTTTACCGGATTTTGCCGGGGTGAAAATGCGGCTGGTGATACGAATGGCGTCCGCTCCTGAGACGCGAATGCTTCCGATTGCTCCTCCTTGGGCCGTGGCAATGGCACAGATGGTATCCTGATTCATCATAAAAATTGTTATTTGAGTTGCAAAGATAGCCTTTTGGGGTAAAAAAAAGAACGCGATTGTATATTACTTACTCTTTTTTATTACATTTGCTCAATTTTCGTAGCCTTTACATGATACACTTTGTTATTATGGCGCAAGACAAAATAAAAATGCATGATTCCGCTTCTCATACTACCGAGAAAGACGAGAACACGGAACTACTGAAAGAGAAATTATTGAAGGTCAACTCCGTTCTGGCTGCCCATCAAATTGCTCTCTGGGAGATAAATATCAATACCCTGGAGTGCACTTTCACTCAGGAATATTTCGAAAGTTTAGGCTTGGATAAAGTCGGCATCCGTTATCAGAATTTGGAAGAGTTCTGTAGCTTTGTGCATCCCGATGATAAGCATTTGGTGTCGTTGGAGGGCTTTCAAAAGAAATTGGATGGCTTTGATGAGTCCAATGTCTTACGGGTGCGTTGCGTAGGTGCGCATGGCGAAATAGTCTGGTTGGAGGACCACCTCTTATCTGTAGAGAAAGATAAAAGTGGAAATCCGGAAAGGCTCTTATGCTATACCGTGAACGTCACCGGGCAGTGCGAACGCGAAGCACACATATCGCGCGTGGAAGAGCGAAACCGGAAGATAATACAGGCATTGCCTGAATTTATATTTATTTTGGATCAGGATTTCTTCATCACCGACGTGTTAATGTCTTCTGACACCATTTTGCTCCATCCCGTTGAACAGCTACGGGGAGCGGACGGGCGCACCATCTATTCTCCCGAAGTCAGCGACCTGTTTCTACGGAACATACGTCAATGCCTCGAAGACGGGGAGTTGAAGGAGATAGAGTATCCCCTGGATGTGGATGATTGCGAAAGGCATTATTTCCAGGCACGCATCGCGCCGTTCGAAGATAATAAAGTGATGGCATTGATACACGATATCGGTGACAGGGTGCAACGCTCCAATGAACTCATCGAGGCGAAGCAACGGGCAGAAGAGGCCGACCGCATGAAATCGGTGTTCCTGGCCAATATGAGCCACGAAATCCGCACTCCTTTGAATGCTATCGTGGGATTCTCTGAAATCATAGCTTTGACGGAAGATGAAGTGGAGAAAGCCGAATACCTGAACATCATCCAGAAGAATAGCAACCTGTTGTTGCAACTCATAAATGACATTCTGGACCTTTCCCGCATCGAGTCGGGAAAATCGGAAATGAACTTCCAGTTGGTCGAAATGACCGGACTGATTGACGAAGTGGAGAAAGTGCATCGCCTGAAAATGAAAACGGGCATCCGACTGAATGTGATGCGTCCCGATGAGGAAATCTGGATTATGGTGGACCGGAACAGGATTACGCAAGTGCTGTTCAACTTCCTCTCCAATGCCATTAAGAATACCCATGAAGGGGCCATCACCCTGGGGTTGGAGGTCTGCGGAGAATGGTTGAAGGTGTATGTAACGGATACCGGTTGCGGCATTGCGAAGGAGAAATTGCCCTTGATTTTCAACCGTTTCGAAAAGCTGAACGATTTTGTTCAGGGCACGGGTCTGGGGCTCCCCATCTGCCAGAGCATCGTGGAGAGATTGGGAGGAAAAATTTCCGTAGAGTCCGAAGTAGGAGTGGGGAGCACTTTCGTGATGACCCTTCCTTACCGCCAGTTTGTGTTGGGAGCGGATGGTGAACCTGTTGAAATCAATGCCCACGTAGAGCGAAGATCAGACGGCAGGAAGAAAATTCTGATAGCCGAAGATACGGAGTCTAACTTTATGCAGATAAACATTTTGCTGAAGAAAGACTACACCATTTCGTGGGTTACCAATGGCGAAGAGGCCGTAAATAGTTTCTTGCGTGAGCGTCCCGACCTGATATTGATGGACATCCGCATGCCGGTGATGAACGGTATTCAGGCTACGGAAAAGATACGTACCATCGATATCGATTTGCCTATCGTTGCGGTGACGGCCAATGCTTTCCTGATAGAACAACAACAAGCATTAGCCGCCGGATGCAATGATATTATTGCCAAACCATATACTTACGAAAGATTGAAGGAAACAATCATCAAGTATATTTGAGTGGGTGTTTCTTAAATTCTGTCCAGTACGGTTTTTATCAAAGTGTCAATCGTATTCTTGTAGCCTGTATTGGCTTCTTTAATCAACCGGTTGGCTATGACCATGCATACCGTGGTCGCCTTGTGTCCCATCAGGCGGCTCAAACCGGCCAGTGCGGAGCTTTCCATCTCGAAGTTCGTAATGCGATAGCCATTGTATTCAAAGTTCTCGATTTTTTCATTCTGCTTCGGGTCGGCCAGCGGAATACGTAGTTCGCGTCCTTGCGGGCCAAAGAAACCACCGGCGGCAATCGTTACACCACGTACCATATCGTCTCCGGCAATGCGCTCTATCAGTTCGGCATTGGCGTCGATCACATACGGAGCAGGTGCGCACATATTCCCCGACCATCCCATGTGGTTCAGGAACGCACGTTCAAATGGCAGGTCGCACACTTCATTGCGCCCTGAATAGAAGTTCAGCAGGCCATCGAAACCAATGGACTTTTGCGAGCAGATAAATGTACCTACGGGCGTATTCGGTTGCAAACCGCCACAAGTACCGATGCGTACCAGTTCTAACTGGCGAAGTTGGGGCTTTTCTTCACGTGTGTTGAAGTCGATGTTGGCCAAGGCGTCCAGTTCGTTCATCACAATATCGATGTTGTCGCAACCAATACCCGTAGAAACCACCGTGATGCGTTTGCCCTTGTAAGTACCTGTAATGGTTTTGAACTCGCGGCTTTCCACTTCACATTCTTTATTCTCAAGGTGTGAGCCTACCAGTGCTACTCTGCCCGGGTCGCCCACCAGGATTACTTTGTCTGCCAGCCACTCAGGCTTTACGTGCAGATGAAAAACTGAACCGTCATCATTGATAATAAGTTCGGAAGATGCAAAATACTTTTTCATATTCTGGATTTTTTGGTTGATACGTTTATAAATAGAAAACGCCGGAACGGGATTACTGTTCACCGGTTCCGACGTTTTTCTGAGGCAATAATATTCTACCGGTTATTTACTCAACGGCTGGTTTGAGTTGTTTCCCGATGGTTTGGCTATGGTTTCGCGCATGGAAGTATCAGCTTCGATGTTCTTCATCCGATAATAATCCATGATGCCCAGGTTGCCGTTACGGAATGCTTCTGCCATGGCCTTAGGTACTTCGGCTTCCGCCTCGATCACCTTGGCGCGTGCTTCCTGAGCTTTCGCCTTCATTTCCTGTTCGCTGGCCACGGCCATTGCACGGCGTTCCTCAGCTTTGGCCTGGGCGATATTCTTATCGGCATTTGCCTGGTCTATCTGCAAAGCCGCACCGATGTTCTTACCTATATCGATATCAGCGATATCAATGGACAGGATTTCGAAAGCCGTACCGGCATCCAGACCTTTGCGGAGCACAAGTTTGGAGATTGAATCCGGGTTTTCCAATACTGACTTGTGGTTTTCGGACGAACCGATGGAAGATACGATACCTTCGCCTACACGGGCCAGGATAGTGTCTTCACCGGCACCACCCACCAACTGGCGGATATTGGCGCGTACCGTTACACGGGCTTTGGCTATCAACTGGATACCATCTTTTGCTACGGCGGTCACCGGAGGAGTATCGATCACTTTCGGGTTTACCGACATCTGAACGGCTTCGAACACATCACGTCCGGCAAGGTCGATTGCGGTAGCCATCTGGAAGGATAATTCAATATTAGCTTTAGAGGCGGATACCAAGGCGTGTACCACTCTTTCTACGTGTCCACCGGCCAGGTAGTGAGCTTCCAGCTCGTCGCGGGTAATGTTGCTCAATCCGGCTTTGTGTGCTTCAATCATACCCGGTACAATGATGTAGGGAGGTACGTTACGGATACGCATTAAAAACAATTGCACCAATGAAATCCTGACTCCCGAAACTTTGGCGGACAACCATAGGAAGAAAGGAACATAGTGGAAGAACAGTACGATGAAGATAATGCCTCCTATCACAAGAAAGGCAGTTAGGTACATAGTGTCTACGTTCATGATTTATAAGATATTAAGTGTGAATATTAATCTTTTTTCTTTTCTACCATGATAACGCCGTCCGTAATACGGTTTACAATGATAGGGGTTTTTTCATTCAGAAATCCGTCCATGGATTTCACTTCCACGATGTTGCCGTCTATTTCGGCATTGCCGATCAGTGCCAGGCGTGTAATGGCCACACCCGTATCGCCTACTTTTACTTGATCCGCGGCCGTACGGTCCACCTTCGATGTGATATTCTTTTTCAACGCCACTTTATCCAAGGTCTTGGAGCGCATGAAGAGTATCAATGAGCCTATGCAGGCTATTGCCGATACACCGAGCGTGATGAAACCAGCCGTTGTACCCAGATAGGCAAAGGCATAGTAGTTGGCATAGATCATGCAAGCTCCGGCCAGAATTCCGGCTATGCTGATGCCCGGGATGACGAACAGTTCTACCAAGAACAGGATAACTGCCGCAACAATGAGTACAATGATGATAAGTATGTCCATAGTTTTCTATTTAAAGGATTGTTTTTCTGTATTACGCACTTCAATGGCGGCCTTCTCCAATTCACCTGATAATTGTTGTATCTGCTTTTCCAGGTCGAGTATGGCGGGAGCCAGTTTGGTTTTATCGCTTTCCTTGGCGCGGGAGTACAAGGAACGTTGCTCTTCCAATTTGTTTTGCTGCTGTCTGAAGCTTTTCTCCAATTGGCGGTATTTGCTGAATAAGCTCTTGGCCTGAGGAGATTTGAAATCACTCCATTGATAATACGTAGTGTGGTCATCAATTACAAATTCAAAGTCATAGCTCCGTTCGGCTTGTGGCTTTTCACTGATAGCGGCTTGCAGGCGGCGTTTGGCATCAGATACTGTATTTTGATCTACCCATGTATCTTTCAGGGAGTGAATTTGAGCAAGTCGGACAACTTTTTTCTTGTCCATAGCTTCGTAGTTATACACCCGTTTGGAAGAGTTGGGAATAAATACGTAAATACATACTTTCCCTTCCGGCTGGTAGCGATCGGAAGCAAACCATCCGAGGTTGTTGAACTCGTCGATGGCAAACATATAGTCGTTATAAGGAGAATTGAATGGCATGCCCACATTCTCCGGAGTCAGATAAGTGTTGGTATTCGTATTGTAGCGGGTAACGAATATGTCGTATCCACCTATTGAATTCTCACCGTCGGCGGCATAGTAGATAGTTGCACCATCCGTTAATACGTACGGATAATTAGCGTTGATGGAGTCGTTGATGCTACCGGGCAATAGGCTGCCTTTACTCCATTCGCCTTGCATCTTGTTGCGGGCAAGGATGCTGAGTTTGCCATCAGGCTGGCGTTCACCGTAATAAATCTTATTACCGAGTTCAGTTTCGTATACAGTAGCTTCTATTTCTTCTTTATTCTGGAAGAAATCGTTGTACGTGAATAATTTACCGGATTCCGGACTGATTTTATAAGCTTCCAAAAAGCGGTCTTTATCCACTACGATACTATCGATAATGCACACTTCTTCAATACCTTTCAGCATGCGGAGATTGGTCTTGCTCTTTTCCAGAAGTTTTTCAGCTTCTGCGGTAGACCTTTTTCGTTTGGAAAGATCACTGATATACTCTTCGTAACACTTGATGGCATCTTCAAAACGATACAGGTCGTTATAATTTCGTGCCAGATACAGTTGTCCGCTGGGGATACGTTTCTTAACGGCTGTTTCCAGGTATTTCAGGGCTACGTCAGGTTCTCCTGTTTCCAAGCAGCATACACCGTACCATAAATTATAATTTCCGTTTGCCGGTTGTGTCCTGACGAATTTTTTGAAAACGGGTTTGGCTTTCTCGTACTGCCCCTTGTTGTAAAAAGCTTTAGCTTGTTCCAACGTCTGTGCCGATGCACCGACTAATACGAGACAAAATAGAAGGAGTAAAATATATCTCTTTTTCATGCTAGTTATCCAACTTACAAATTCGAATGTTCAAAAATACAAATTAATCGGGAATAATGCTGCTTTCCGTTATTCTATTATGTTAATTCTTCTTTAAATCATTCTTTTCTCTTACTTTTGCAGGACAAAGAGTAAAAGAGCTATAAGCTACATGAGCTACAAGCTACAAGTAGTTGCGTAACGTCCGCATGGGACTTGTAGCTCTTAGCTTGTAACTCGTAGCTTTGAATTATTATGGCGCAATTTACTGAAGATGAGAAGACCATCCGCCGCATAGAAAAGCGGTTTAGTAAGGGACTGGTAGAATATGGGCTGATAGAGGATGGGGATAAAATCCTCATCGGGCTTTCCGGTGGCAAAGACTCTTTGGCGTTGGTGGAATTGTTGGCAAAGCGCGCCCGTGTCTTTAAGCCCAGATTCTCCGTGGTTGCCGTTCATGTGGTTATGAAGAATATACCTTATCAGAGTGATTTAGCATATCTGCGTGAGTATGTTGAGTCGTGGAATATCCCTTTCGTACTGTATGAGACGGAGTTCGATGCAAGTACGGATACGCGTAAGTCACCTTGTTTTCTTTGTTCATGGAATCGGCGTAAAGCGTTGTTTACTGTTGCCAAGGAACAAGGTTGTAATAAAATAGCATTGGGACATCACATGGATGATATTCTGGAAACATTATTGATGAATATCACTTTTCAGGGCGCGTTTAGTTCCATGCCTCCTCGTTTGGTAATGAAGAAGTTCGATATGACGATTATCCGTCCGATGTGTTTGGTACATGAGTCTGATTTGCTGGAACTGGCACAGATAAGGGGATATCGGAAACAGGTGAAGAATTGCCCTTATGAAGTGCAATCTCATCGAAGCAATATGAAAGACATTTTGCATCAACTGGAAGAAATGAATCCGGAAGCTCGTTATAGTCTTTGGGGAAGTATGGCAAATGTTCAGGAAGAGCTTCTTCCTAAAAAAGTTAGTAATTTAGATTAATTAATTATCGCTTAAATATTCATAACTGAAATGAAAGGTCTTTATACGATTCTGCTTTTAATTGTCTCCAATGTCTTTATGACTTTTGCTTGGTATGGTCATCTGAAGTTGCAAGACATGAAAATTATTACAAACTGGCCGCTTTATGCCATCATTTTGTTTTCGTGGAGCATTGCTCTTGCGGAATATTTCTGCTTGGTTCCGGCCAACCGTATTGGGTTTATAGGCAATGGCGGTCCTTTTTCATTGATACAGTTGAAGATAATTCAGGAGGTGATTACTCTTATTATTTTCACTGTATTTACTACTGTCCTTTTTAAAGGTGAAAGCCTGCACTGGAATCATTTTGCGGCATTCATTTGCCTGGTATTGGCAGTGTATTTTGTATTCTATAAATGATAATTTACCAGCGTAGCGCTGGAGCAAGGTTCTCCTTCGGCGTGCAAGTAATCTTTCAGACACGGATGACACGGATGACGCGGATTCTTTTTTCCTTCGGTGTGATATGCCGGTATGTATAGCGCAGCTTTAAAAATCCGCGTCATCCGTGTCATCCGCGTCTAAAAGATTAAAGTCCGCGTTCGTCCGCCTTATCCGTGTCGTCCGCGTACCAATTCCCCACCGCTAAATTATCATTTTTTTGTTATAAACCGTTCCATTCCTTTCGTATAGTACGTTTGAAGTTCTCCATTCCCATCCGTATAAATGAAGCACGCATCAATATCCGGATGAGCATTGGCAAAACGTTCCGCTTCTTCCAATCCCATTACCATGAATGCGGTGGCATAAGCATCAGCGCTCATACAGTCTTTGGCTACTACAGTGGCAGATAAGATATTGTGTTGTACGGGATATCCTGTTCTTGGGTCTATGGTATGTGCATATTTCTTTCCGTCTCTGTAATAGAAGTTGCGATAATTGCCTGAGGTTGCAATGCCTACATCCGTTACATTCAGTACTGTTTGTAGCTCCTGATTAATGGACAGTGAATCATCAACCGGCTTATTGATTCCAATGCGCCATAGTTCTTTCTTGGGATTTTCTCCCCGTGCTACGATCTCTCCGCCTATATCTACCATGAAATTCTTGATGCTTTTCTTTGCAAGAAACTGCGCTATTACATCCACTGCATATCCCTTGGCTACTGCACTGCACGAGAGCATCATGCGCTCATCCTGTTTCACTACTTTGCCTTCTTCTGACAGAACCACTTTCGTATATCCTGTAATTTCCAGCAGGCTGTCTATCATAGCGGAGTCAGGAAATGCGCCTTTTTTAAAACCAAACCCCCAGGCATTGGCCAGTGGAGCAACCGTAATATCGAATGCACCATTCGTTTCTTTGGATATTTCCATACTACGACGGAATACATTTGTAAAGAAGGTATCTGGTACAATATCCTCATTCCGATTGATTCGTGTAATTGTGGCCGTATCATTGAAGGGAGATAGCGAACCGTCAAATCTCTTCAATTCTTCATCGATTTCAGCTTTCAGATCACCGTCATATTGATAAGTTATATTATAAACTGTGCCGAATATCAGTCCGTTGACTGTATAATAAGGTTGCGTACGGTTATGACGTGCAAGTATCCAGATTGTTCCCAATACAAGCAGGGCAATCCATAAGAAATTTCTCTGTACTTTCTTTTCCATAAGCGAAGTTTAACTGAAGAACAAATGTTCTATTAATATTTTTGTGCCGATGATAATCAGGATAATACCTCCCCAGAGTTCTGCCCGCAACTTTCGTGCAATGCCGCAACCAAAACGGATACCGAACAGTAATCCGATGAGGGACATAATGAAAGATACGAAACCGATGATAGAAATGGGTGCCAGTATTTCCGAGAAATCCCGCATCCCCAGAAATGCAAATGAGACACCAATGGCCAGTGCATCTATACTGGTTGCAACGGCTAATGCGAGTACTACTTTCAGACTTTTCGGGTCATACTCTTTTTTACAATCTTCGTCTTTGAAAGACTCTCTGACCATGCGTCCGCCCAGGAAAGCAAGGATGATGAACGCAATCCAATGATCCAGACTTTCTATTAGGTGGCTGAACGTGCTGGCACCTATCCATCCGAGGAGTGGCATGATAGCTTGGAATAATCCAAAGAAAAAAGCCATGGTCAGCATGGGCCGCCACAGCGTACGTTTCAGAAGAATACCACTGGCTATGGAAATTGCGAAACAGTCCATCGCGAGTCCCACAGCAAGAAGCCAAATCTCTAATCCGTTCATAGTTTAATAGGGTAGTTTATATGTGATTGTATAGGTTACGCCCATGGTGTTAGAGCCATATTTGCCGAATCCGGGTACATACCACGGATCACCGTATTCTCCGGTTGATGAACTTGTACGGAATTTGAAGCGCAATCCCCAACCCATGTAGAACTGTTTCCAGATATGTGCGCGTATGCCAACGCAGAATTCAAACCATTGCATTGAACCTTTCATTCCTTTATGGTTGAATGGTACGCTTCCTCCCCAGATACCATCCATTTGATTGGGGTTTCCGATACTTCCGTCAAAAATGGGATCAGTCACAGGGAGAGTTGTTATATCATACTTGAAACTACTCATTGCATAACGTAAACCGACAAACAGGAAATTATCGAATTTCTTCTTATAAAGAGCGTTGTAGTTCATACCGATACGGAAATAAGGTGCATTACTTTTGTAATTCGTTCCGTTATCATTCCATGCGTCGGTGCTGCCATATCCAAGTTCCACTATCGGGAAGAAACGGTTTTTAAGGTTGACGTCGACAGCTACTTCCGAGCTTAAGAAATCACCTCCCAGAACTTTGCTTCCGATTCCCCACAGGTCTACACTGACAGTCACGCCATTGTATAGCGGGAAGACATTCTCATCCGCTTCTTTCTTTTCCTCCTTCTTGGGTGGATTGGAAGCGGGAGGCCGGTTGCTGTTCTGTGCCTGTACCGGAAGCCCTGTCAGCAAGAAAAATGCCAGACTAAGGCTGAGGATAAAAGAGCTTAAGATTTTCCGTTCCATAAATGCTTACTTCTTTTTCTTGAATATATATGGAGTCAAGTAGATAGCGACTGTACGCTCCGCCTGTGATGCTTTGTTTCATCTGATAGCCACAATCCATTGACAGGAAATAGGGCGTATTCTTTTGATAGATAATAATAGTGTCTTTTTTAATCTTGGGATCTTTGCTATAGTGAAATATCAATACGGTAGAATCTGCTGTATAGCGCAGAGGCAATGATAGCGAATGTACTCTTTTCTGATTGTTAAGAATGACGGAGTCCGTATCGAAAGCTGTAATAGTCAGTGAGTCGAGTGTATCGTTGAGCACTCTTTTACTTTCCCTGTCCACCGTATATAGATAACATTCCATCATCGGACGTGCATTCATGGAGCAATCTTCTTCTTCTGAACAAGAAGAAACGATACTGATGATGGGATAAGCAATCAGACAAAGCAATATCAGTTTTACTAATTTTTTCATAGTCTATATTGTTTTTTCTATTTGATATTTATTTCGTTCAGGAGCGTTACGCGAAATCAGTTCGCCAAGGAAGCCTGCAAGGAACAGTTGAGTTCCGATGATCATGGCGGTCAGTGACAAGTAGAAGTAGGGAGAGTCCGTAACTAGGCGGTAAGGCATTCCGTTATACATATTATACAGTTTCGTGATTCCTACAATAATCACTGAGATAAAGCCGAAGATGAACATCAGTGAACCGAGCAACCCGAAAAAATGCATGGGTTTTACTCCGAAGGCTGACAAGAACCAGAGTGAAATCAAATCCAGATATCCATTGAAGAAACGGTTTAAACCACCGAACTTTGTCTTTCCGAATTTACGTGCCTGGTGCTGAACTACTTTTTCTCCGATCTTTTTGAAACCGGCATTTTTGGCGAGGTAGGGGATATAGCGGTGCATTTCTCCGTACACTTCGATGTTCTTCACCACATCCATTTTGTAGGCTTTCAATCCACAGTTAAAGTCGTGCAGGTTCTTGATGCCCGACACTTTACGAGCTGTTGCATTGAATATTTTTGTAGGAATGGTTTTTGAAAGTGGGTCGTAGCGTTTCTTTTTCCATCCGGATACCAGATCATAGCCGTCTTCCGTAATCATGCGGTACAGTTCGGGTATTTCGTCCGGGCTATCCTGCAAATCTGCATCCATGGTGATGACTACATCTCCCTGTGCCTTCTCAAAGCCACAGTACAATGCCGGCGATTTGCCATAGTTACGGCGGAACTTGATGCCATGCACGGTATCTGATTTTCGGCTTAGTTCTTCGATAATTTGCCAGGAACGGTCGGTACTTCCGTCATTTACGAAAATTACTTCGTATGAAAAACCATTGGCTTTCATTACCCGTTCAATCCATGCGTACAGTTCCGGAAGTGATTCTTCTTCATTATATAAAGGAACGACAACTGAAATATCCATCTTGTGATTTATGATTTATGAATTATGAATTAGGGTTGAAATCACATCTGCTTTTTTACTTTATCACTCATTTTAATGATTCATCTTTATCTTCCGCCTATATGCTCTGCCGGTGGGCGCTTCATGACAAACAAGGCGGTGGGGATAGCAAGTAATGATCCGTAGAATACATTCTGAGACATCAGTTGCATGGTGATATCTGTTGGAGATAGCGAACGCATCGCACTTATAATTTCTTTAAACTGCTCTACATAGGCATCCATCCCCGGTATGGTATGACTGGTCAGGCTGTTCAGTAAGCTTTCGTATGTGTTTAGCACAAACCCTTGATCAATAAAACGGAAATATACATAATGAGCTACCGCTGTAAGCAATGCGGCAAACATATACATAAATACAGTGAAAATCCACGCGTGAAGAAAACTGATGGCACCACCGCAAACTTGGTTACGGTACATTCGTACATAATAATACGCCATAAAAGGCACGCATAGAGTTAGTCCTGCAAAGAGGAAAAATAGGAACGGTGTAGTTAACCCTAAAGGAAATAAAATGAACTTCAAAATCCAAAATCCTCCCAGGTAAGTGCCGAATAACATGGCATATCGTTGTAAGTAACCTTTGTTCTCTGTCATCTTTCATTAGGAATAATGGCGCAAAGGTATAAATAATATTGTTTGTAACCCCCGTATTCTTGTTAAAGTTGAAAAAAGTTTGGGCAAAGTATTGCAGGTTTAATAAAAATGCATACCTTTGCACCCGCAAACGAAAATACGGGTAAGTCCTATACGGCCAGCTCCCTTCGAATCCTCCAGGGCTTGATCGCAGCAAAGGTAGTTGGTTGTAGCGGCGCGATATAGTAAGCTTACCCACCCGCCTCTTTAGCTCAGCTGGCCAGAGCACGTGATTTGTAATCTCGGGGTCGTTGGTTCGAATCCGACAAGAGGCTCAAAGAAAAGGAGATATGTTCTAACAAGAATGTATCTCTTTTTTATTTGTTTTTTACGAAAAAAGTAATAGCTTTGCTCTGTAAAACCTAATATTATGATACGAAAACAACCTTATACCTTCTATGTACTCTTCGTTTTTCTCTTTCTGATCCCTTTTGGTAAGGCGTTTGCCGGTTGGAACAACTTCATTGTAAACTTTGATAAAAGCCTTTATGGGAAAGGTCCCCAGACTTGGCAAATAGCTCCTTATGATGACCATTGGGTGTATTTTGCCAATAAAAACGGCATGGTGCAATTTGATGGTAATGTGTGGAAAGTATTTCCGTTAAATAACTTCTCGGATGTGCGTTCCGTATTGGCATCCACTATTCAGAAAAGAATCTATGCCGGTGGTATTAATGAATTTGGCTATTACGAACCGGCAGAAGACGGCGAACTGATTTACCACTGTATGTCCGATACGCTTGACAACTCTGTTCGTATGCTTGGCAATGTGTGGGGAATCCATGAGGCGGATAATATCCTTTATATACAAGGCGATGATCGTGTAGTGAAATATCTGAATGGAAAATATACCGCTATCGAAATGAATGCCAAGATCGACTGTTCCAATATGGTGAACGGTATCCTCTATATAGGTACCGATCGTGGTGTGTGGGTACTGGTCGGAAATACTTTCTTTCCATTGCAGGGTGCGGATTCCCTGGCTTCCAATCGTATCCGTGGAATCATTCCACATAAGGGTGGGGGAATCATCATCGTGACGGCGTATGACGGTCTGTTTTATTATAATGGCCGTACCATTGCTCCTTTTATTACCGGTGCAGAGGACTTTATGCGTGAGAACGAAGTTTTTTGTGTGGCTGCTCAAGATGATAAGATAGCTTTGGGAACTATTCATAAAGGCTTATTACTGATAGATTGCGCTACCATGGATGTGAAATACTTCAACGAGAATAACGGACTGCGTAATAATACGGTGCTTTCCGTAGCCTTCGACGGCCAGGGAAACTTGTGGGCGGGTTTGGATAGTGGTATTGATCATGTTTGTCTGAGCTCTCCTTTTACCAATTTGTATTCATATCCTTATTCTTACGGTACGGGCTATGCGGCTGCTGTTGAGAATGGCTATTTGTATCTGGGTACCAATCGGGGGCTTTATTATACTTCTTATCCGGTGAAGCTGAACGGTAGTTTACCGGATATTCATCCCGTTCCTCAATCCAGTGGTCAGGTGTGGAACCTTTGTAAAATTGGTGATGATCTGTTTTGTCTTCATGATCGTGGAATTTTTCAGATTAAAGGTACAAGTATACATAGAATCACGGATATTACGGGTGCCTGGTGCTGTCAAGAGGTTATGGGGCGACCCGATCGTATGTTTGTAGGGGTGTATAATGGCATTTATCTTTTGGAGAAGAAAGCGGGCGAATGGCATATGCTTTGTAAGATCGAAGGATTTGTTGACTCAAGCCGTTTGTTTGAGCAGGAGTCTGCCAGGATTCTATGGGTTCATAATTCCGGCATTATCACCCGTGTGGAGTTGAGTGAGGATTTAACCCGTCAGATCAGTGTAAAATCCTATGGTGTGGCAGAAGGCTTTCCGGTTGAGCGTGATATTTATGTAGCTAAAATAGAAGGCCGTGTTTATTTTGCCACTTCCCACGGCATCTATAAATATAATATTCACAAAGATATGATGGAGCCTTGCGGTGATATGAATAATTTGTTGAATGGCACTGTTCCCTATACACGTCTATTGGAATATCATGACCGGCTCATCAGTCTGAGCCCTTATGAAATTTGTATAGCTAATCTGGGGACTTATAAGAGGGGAGCCAATACCAGTATCAATTCCATTCCCCAATCTTTGCTTGAGTTGGTGCCGACGTATGCCATTGTTCCTTTATCGGATTCGCTTATGGTGATTCCGAATGAAGAGGGATTTGCCTTGTTCACGATTCCGGCGGTGAAGCACCGGCAAGATCTTGCCCATTCCGTATATATCCGGAATATGTATATTACCTATCCTAAAGATTCTTTGATATATACAGCTAATTTTCTAGGAAAGAAGCCGTCCCTCGCTATTAACTATACATCCAATTCGGTTCGGTTCGATTATAGTCTTTCTTTCTTGGCTTTTGGAGGAGATGATATTCGTTTTCAGTATCGTTTGAATGAAGGAGCATGGTCGGACTATACCACTGTGCATACCAAGGAATATAGTAATCTGTCCGAAGGTGATTATACTTTTGAAGTAAAAGCCATTTATCCGGACGGTACTACTTCATTGGATGAACTTTCTTTCCGTGTTCTTCCGCCTTGGTATCGCAGTGTGCCCGCCTATGTCTTCTATTTCGTCCTTATGTTGTTGGGCGTCTGGTATATTTACCGCTGGGATGATGTACGTGTGAAACGGAAGAAGCAACAGGCAGTTGTGGAGAAAGATAAAGAATTGCATGAAATGGAGAAGGAGTTTGAGGCTGAAAAATCCCGGCGAGAGAAACAGATTATGCAATTGGAGAAAGAAAAGCTGGAGTACGACTTGCAGCATAAAAGCCAGGAGATGGCTAACCTGATGATAAACTTTGTCCGTAAAAACGAGATGTTGACGGAGATCAAATCGGAAATTTTCAAAGTGGCTTCCTCTCTGAAAGGGGAGGGCGCCCGTGAAGGTAAGCAGCTCCTTCTGATTATAAATGGTAAAATAGACTCTAATATCCAAAGTGATGAAGTGCTGAAACGCATCGAAGATCAGTTCGATTTGATTCATAACAACTTTATGAAACGCCTTCATGCCCGTCATCCCGATCTCTCAGATAATGAGCGTATGATGTGTGCCTATCTGAAAATGAATCTTTCCACTAAAGAGATTGCTCCTTTGCTGAATATCTCTGTTCGTGGCGTTGAAACTATCCGCTACCGGTTGCGCAAAAAGTTTGGTTTGGAACGTGAGGATAGTTTGACGGATTATTTAAGTAACAAGCTGTAGAGTAATCTTCTGCTTCAAGCTTTTTCCTTAAGTTTGAACTTACGGGGAGAAGGTGTACTTTTCGGTATTACTATGAGTAGGAAAAAGTTTCCTGTGGAGGAACCATTAGTTTCAAGGCATGAAACTACCAGTTTCTCGGTGTGAAACTACTGGTTTCAAGCGATGAAACTGTTTGTTTCACACCGGGAAACTGATTACCACCTATGGAGGGCCGTACTATCCCTCACTCAGTTGCTATTTTTATGCTTTTAATTCGTACTCTTTCACTGCCTTTTCTAGTCTTTCCAAAGGCAATTCTCCCGATTGTCTCCAAAGCTGTTCACCTTTTCTCATTAATATAAATGTGGGATACATTTCAATGGTGTAGAAATCAGCAAGGGCACTTTCCTGGTCGATATCCACTTGCACTACTTCAAGGGTTCCTTCCATTGCCTTTTTAAATTCTTCTACAATAGGCTGCATGCGTTTGCAATGCGGGCACCAGCTTGCGTAAAATTCTGCCATAACCCAGTCTCCATTGGCTAACTTTTCCCTGTTCCGTTCTTCACGGGCTTCTTTTTTCTCTTCCATGATGGTATGTTTTAAAATGATTGATTATACGTTGAACAATACGGGAAGAAAAAAAGTTTCTATCATTACAATTATTAATGCTATAAAAATTGCTACTTTTGTAAGCAAAAACACGAAAGGACAAATAATATGTCACACTTGGCTACTTTAATAAACGATTTGGCGTTGATACTGATTTGTGCAGGAATCATGACGCTATTGTTCAAGAAACTGAAACAGCCGTTGGTGCTGGGGTATGTGGTGGCAGGCTTTTTGGCCAGTCCGCATATGCCATATACTCCCTCGGTGATGGATACGGCTAATATACAGACTTGGGCGGATATCGGTGTAATATTCCTTCTGTTCGCGCTGGGACTGGAATTTAGTTTCAAGAAAATTGTAAAAGTTGGTGGAGCGGCTATCATTGCTGCCTGTACCATCATATTCTGTATGATTCTTTTGGGAATAACTGTCGGTACGGGCTTTGGTTGGCAGCGTATGGACAGCATCTTCCTGGGAGGTATGATTGCCATGTCTTCCACTACCATTATTTATAAAGCGTTTGATGATTTGGGAATGCGTAAGAAGCAATTCACCGGATTGGTGCTTAGCGTGCTGATATTGGAAGATATTCTTGCTATTGTCTTGATGGTGATGCTGTCTACCATGGCGGTAAGGCATAATTTTGAAGGTTCGGAAATGCTGGAAAGTATCGGAAAACTGCTCTTCTTCCTGATACTTTGGTTTGTGGTCGGTATCTACCTGATACCCGAATTACTGAAGCGATGCCGCAAGTTGATGAGTGAAGAAACACTGCTTATTGTCTCCCTTGGACTTTGTTTCGGTATGGTGGTTATGGCAGCTCATACGGGTTTCTCTGCTGCATTCGGAGCTTTTATCATGGGTTCCATTCTTGCTGAAACGGTTGAGGCTGAGAGTATAGAACGGTTGGTGAAACCGGTGAAAGATCTTTTTGGTGCCGTATTCTTCGTGTCGGTAGGTATGATGGTGGATCCTGCGATGATTGTGGAATATGCACTCCCTATCATTGTAATAACACTGGCTGTTATTCTGGGACAGTCCTTGTTCGGTACGTTGGGTGTGCTGTTGGCCGGGCAGCCTTTGAAGACGGCTATGCAATGCGGTTTCAGTTTAACTCAGATTGGTGAGTTTGCTTTTATTATTGCATCGCTGGGGGTATCGCTCCATGTGACGAGTGATTTTCTGTATCCTATTGTGGTGGCAGTTTCGGTTATTACCACCTTTCTTACTCCCTATATGATTCGCTTTGCCGAGCCGGCTTCAAATTTCGTTGATACTCATTTGCCGGCAAAGTGGAAAAACTTCTTGTTGCATTACTCATCCGGTTCACAGACTATGAATCATGAGAGCCTGTGGAAGAAGTTTATTTTGGCTTTGACGCGAATCACTATTGTCTATTCCATAGTGAGCATTGCGGTTGTTGCGTTAGCTTTCCGCTTTCTTGTTCCGTTGCTTTTGGAACATATACCCGGAATCTGGGGGAAGCTGCTTGCCGCTTTCCTGACTATTCTGTTTATTGCTCCATTCTTGCGGGCTATTATGATAAAAAAGAATCATTCGGCTGAATTTGTAACTTTATGGAAGGATAGTCGGGGAAATCGTGCACCGTTGGTAGCTACAATCGTTATACGTATTCTGATAGCTGTATCTTTTGTAATGTTTGTGATAGCAGGCTTGTTTGAAGTCTCTGTTGGTTTATTGTTGGGTGTAGCTGTTTTATTGGTTACGATGATGATATTGTCCCGGCAACTGAAGAAACAGTCTATCATGATAGAACGGAAATTCTTCCAGAATCTGCGCTATCGCGATATGCGGGCCGAGTATATGGGAGAGAAGAAGCCGGAATATGCAGGACGTTTGTTGTCCCGTGACTTGCATCTGGCGGATTTCGAAATCCCCGGTGAATCGGCATGGGCGGGAAAGACATTGCTGGAGCTTAATTTTGGAAAACAATTTGGCGTACATGTCGTCTCTATTCTTCGAGGAAAGAAGCGGATTAATATACCGGGAGCTTCCGTAAGGCTTTTCCCGGAAGATAAGATTCAGGTCATAGGTACAGATGAAGAACTGAACCAGTTTGGTACCGAAATGGAGAAAGCTTCTGCTCTGGATACGAATGTAGTTGAAAAGAGTGAAACTATCCTGCGTCAGTTCCGCGTGGATGAGCAATCAGAATTTCTGGGCAAGACGATGCGTGAATCCGGTATTCGTGAGAAGTATCATTGCCTTATAGTAGGGGTGGAGAGAGGAGAAGAAGCCTTGCATGCTCCCGATCCGCATGAGCTGTTTATGGAGGACGATGTGGTATGGGTAGTGGGAGAAAAAGCCGATGTGTATAAATTAGTCGGCCAAAAGAATGAAAATATCGACATGGAATAAAGATGGAAAGTTTATCTTTGTTCCGTAAACATAAATAATAAACCAAGAATATCATGAAAAGTGATCCGAAAGAATGTCTGTATTGTCAGAATAACGAGACGCTGCACAATCTGATGATTGAGTTTGCCGAACTGAGTGTATCCCGTGTGTTTTTGTTTAAGGAACAAACATATAGAGGACGTTGCCTTGTGTCTTACAAAGACCACGTCAATGATTTGAATGAATTGAGCGATGAGGATCGTAATGCTTTTATGGAGGATGTGGCGCGTGTAACTCGTGCCATGCAGAAAGCGTTTAATCCCGAAAAAATTAATTATGGTGCATATTCCGATAAGTTGTCGCATCTGCACTTTCATCTTGCTCCCAAATATGTAGATGGTCCCGATTACGGTGGTACTTTCCAGATGAACCCGGGAAAAGTATACTTAACGGATGCTGAATACAAAGAATTGATTGAGGCTGTGAAGAAAGAGCTTTGATAGTGATTAGGGGTGAGTGATTAGTGATTAACACCATGCGGCGTGTAGCTACTAATCACTCACCCCTAGTTGCTAATTAAAGTTTATTCAGTATTTTGTCCATTGCCCAATTAGTGAGCGTTGCGCTTGCTCCGTCGCAAGTGCAGATGGATTTGCCTAAAAGGTGGTCGACAACGGCTTGGATAAGCGGTTGTTGTACATGTTCCGGATTAGCTACCGGGATTTCTTCTCTTCCTTTTTCTGTGTGAAGGGCGATAGGATCGTAAGTAAATACAGAGAAACAGATCATTCCTTTGTCTCCTATCACTTCAATGCGGTCTTCGCGTGCGGAGTCGTGCGCTACGAAACACCAGGAGCCACTACCTACCAATCCGTTATCAAACTGGAAGCATGCACTCAGAGTGTCTTCGGCAGGATAAAGTCCGCCACGATTACTCTTATATCCACAGGCTTCGAGGATACAACCGAACATGTTTTGTAATAAATCAATCTGATGTGGGGCTAAATCATAAAAATAGCCGCCGCCGGCAATATCCGGTTGTACACGCCACGGGAGATTTTCTTTGTTGTAATCTAAGTCACGGGGAGGTTGGGCAAAACGAATTTGAACATTGATGACATTGCCTATGCTTCCATTCTCTATCAATTCTTTTACTTTGAGGAAGTAAGGCAGATAGCGACGGTAATAAGCAACGAAGCAGGGAACCCCGGTTTCATTGGAGATACGGTTGATGCGGCAGCACTCTTCGTAGGTTACGGCCATGGGCTTTTCTATATATACAGGCTTGCCGGCTTTCATTGCCATGATAGCATAAGTGGCGTGTGAAGAGGGAGGGGTGGCAATGTAGATAGCATTCACATCTTCATCGTCAATCAATTCCTGGGCATCATCATACCACTTTGGAATACCTCTTTCCTTAGCATAAGCTTTGGCTTTGGCGCCATCGCGACTCATGACAGCAATTACTTCCGAACCTTCCACCTTTTGGAAGGCGGGACCACTTTTATATTTGGTCACTTCTCCGCAACCAATGAATCCCCATTTAATCTTCTTTTCGCTCATAATGATGTAATGTGATTATCACTCTTTTTTATTCTTCCTCAAAATCGAATTCAAAATCAAAGTCGTCCATGAATTCGGGAGTTGTAAACTCTTCCAAAGTTCGTCGATCCTTTTTTGTGGGACGACCTGCACCTTTGGCACGGTCAATGAAACCACTGATACGGCTCATCTCCAGCAGTTCATACTGATCGGGAGTCGTAACGTTCTCCATCATTTCCGTAACGAGCTTTGCACCAATACGTTTCTCGATAGCTTGCAATACTTTGAAAGAGTAGGTCACAGGTGGTTTGCGCACTTGTATCACGTCGCCTGGTTTCACCGTACGGGCAGCTTTTGCTAATCCTCCATTGATACTGATGCGTCCTTTCTTACATGCTTCGGCGGCAATGGTACGTGTCTTGAAAATACGTACAGCCCACATCCATTTATCTATTCTTGCTTCACTCATATCATTTTTTAGTAGTTAGTAGGAAGTAGTTAACTACTATCTACTTCTTATTAAATTGGTTCATTGTAATATCAATTCCTGCCAGGCAGAAGCTTTTGATAATATCTCCTGCAGTCTTTAAGCGTTCGTCCATGGTCTTCCAGTCTTCGTCAGTGAAGTGACCCAGAACATAATCTATCTGACCACCTCGTGGGAACTCGTTGCCGATACCGAAACGGAGCCGGGCATAGTTCTGTGTGCCCAGGATGGCTGCAATGTGTTTTAGTCCATTGTGTCCGGCGTCGCTACCTTTTCCTTTCAGGCGCAGAGTACCAAATGGCAGAGCAAGGTCATCTACTATTACTAACACGTTTTCCAATGGAATGTTCTCTTTCTGCATCCAGTATCGTACGGCATTTCCGCTGAGGTTCATGAATGTAGAAGGTTTCAGCAGTAAAAGCTGGCGTCCTTTCACGGATAGGGTAGTGGTAAAGCCGTAGCGGCCATCATTGAAAGTGACCCCTGCTTCTTTTGCCAACGCATCCACTACCATGAATCCTATATTATGGCGGGTTTCGTGATAGTCAGGACCGATATTTCCTAATCCAACAATTAAGTATTTCATTTCTCTGAGAAATTATATTTTTCACCACGGGGTTGCGCTGAATTTCACGGAGTTTTTTCTTTAATAATATAATTCTGTGATGCTCTGTGTAACTCAGTGGTGAATAATTATAGAAACAAGGAACGCGGATTATCACAGCTTTCGCGGATTAATGAAATCTGCGTCTTCTGCGTTAATCCGCGTTCCGGAATGTGTCTTCTTGTGAAAGAGCTGATTAGTTGCCAGCAGCAGCGGCAGCACCTCTTGCAGCACGAGTCAACTTAACTGCGCATACAACAGCTTCTTTTGCATTCATCAATTCCAAACCTTCGAAGTTCAACTCACCAACTTTAACAGTCTTACCCAGACCCAGGTGAGCAACATTTACTGTCAGTTTTTCAGGAATAATGTTGTATAAAGCTTTTACTTTTAGCTTACGCATCTGCAATACCAGCTTACCACCGGCTTTTACACCTTCTGCTAAACCTTCCATCTGTACAGGAACTTCCATTACGATGGGTTTAGACTCGTCAATCTGATAGAAGTCAACGTGCAGGATTGTATCTTTTACCGGATGAAATTGGATATCTTTCATGATAGCGTTGATTTTCTTGCCGTCGATAATCAGGTCAACTACGTAGATGTGCGGAGTATAAACCAGGTTACGCAGACCATCAGCAGATACAGTGAAGTGAATGTTTTCACTTCCTCCGTAGAGTACGCAAGGTACACCGTTGTCTTTACGAATAGCTTTCAAAGCTCTTGCTTGTTCCGAAGAACGTTCTGCAATAGTTCTTGCAGTACCTTTTACTTCAATTGATTTCATTTTTTTAATTTTTTGTGTTACTCTAAATTAAGTTGTTTTGTTGCTTAATTCACCATCGCACGATGTGGGGGTAGCCACACAATGTTGCAAAAAAGCGGTGCAAAAGTACAGCTTCTTTTTGAATTATCAAAGAGTTGGCTCTTCAAAATCAATATCAATCTTGATTTCTCCGTCCAATTCCATTCCTTTGGTATTCATTTCAGCTATAGCATCCAACTCTGCTTCTGCATTTTCATCTGCTTCTGCATTCATATCGCTTATAACTTCCAACATCTCTTTCCGGTTAATGAAATCAATAGCTTCGTTCAGGCCGTTCATGAATTTCTCAAAATCTTCTCTATATAAGAAAATCTTATGTTTTTCAAAACTTACCTGCAAATCTTCGCCTTCACCGGTCACTACCTTCTTACTTTCAGTAATGGCCAGGAACATTTCATCTTTTCTGTTCTTCTTTACATCCAGATAGTAGATTCGTTTACCTGCTTTAATGGATTTGGAGAATACAATCTCCTTATCGTTCATGTCCGCACCGTTTTTCTTCTTTAAGTCTTCCATATTTTAGGTTTCTTGTTGTAATTGGCTTCAAAAATGACGATTTTTTTTAAACTGTCAAAAGAAAAAGCCCGGATAATGAATATCTGCATTAAAAAATGTGATTTATTTGCGTAAACTCATTAAAAATGTCTACTTTTGCATCTCGTTAACAACAGTATTGATTAATAGATTTATGATTAACAGAGTTCTTATTCGTCTTAAGATTATACAGATTGTATATGCTTATTATCAGAATGGCAGTAAAAATTTAGACTCAGCGGAGAAAGAATTATTCTTTAGTCTTTCAAAAGCGTATGACCTTTATAATTATTTGCTGATGCTGATGGTGGCTCTGACGACGTACGCACAAAAACGCATTGATGCGGCAAAGTCCAAGTTAGCTCCGACCGCAGAGGAGTTGTATCCCAACATGAAATTCGTAGAAAACAAGTTCGTTTCACAACTGGAAGTGAATAAGCAGTTGATGGAGTTTGCTGCCAACCAGAAACGTTCGTGGGCAAATGACGAAGACTTTATCAAGGGTTTGTATGACAAGATTATAGTTTCTGATATATATAAGGAATATATGGCTTCGTCTGATAAATCTTATGAAGTTGACCGTGAACTATGGAGAAAGCTCTATAAGGCATTTGTTTTCAATAACGAAGAGTTGGATGTTTTGCTGGAAGATCAGAGCCTTTATTGGAATGATGACAAAGAAATAGTAGACACTTTCGTGCTGAAGACGATTAAACGTTTTGAGGCAAAAAATGGTGCTAACCAGACTTTGTTGCCGGAATTTAAGGATGAGGAAGACCAGGAGTTTGCCCGTCGCTTGTTCCGTCGCGCTATACTGAATTGTGACTATTACCGTCATCTGATCAGTGAAAATACACGCAACTGGGATTTGGATCGTGTAGCCTTTATGGATGTGATAATAATGCAATGTGCATTGGCGGAAATTCTAAGTTTTCCGAACATTCCGGTAAGTGTTTCGTTAAATGAATATGTTGAGATCGCTAAAGTCTATAGTACGATAAAGAGCGGAAGCTTCGTAAACGGTACATTGGACGGAATAGTTAATCAATTAAAAAAAGAAGGTAAGTTAGCGAAAAACTGATACCTTTGTTGAGTATTAAAAACTAAAAACGAATATTTTATGAATTTAATGACCGTATTCTTGCAAGCTCCTGCCGCAGCCCCTGGTGGTGGTAGCATGATGTGGATTCTTCTGATTGCTATGTTTGCTATCATGTATTTTTTCATGATTCGTCCGCAAAACAAAAAGCAGAAAGAAATTGCAAACTTCCGTAAATCACTTCAAGTAAACCAAAAGGTGATTACTGCCGGCGGTATTCATGGTGTGATTAAAGAAATTAATGACAATGATATAGTACTTGAAATCGCTTCTAATGTTAAGATTAGAATAGATAAAAATTCTATATTTGCGGCTGCTGCTGATGCTAACAGTAATCAGGCTGCTAAATAATTTTGAATAAGTGAGCCTATGATTGATCGTAGGAACATAAAACGCATATATTTAAAAACAGCGAGAAAAGTTAAGGACTTTCTGCTCAGTGATAAGAGCAGAGAGTTCTTAATTTTTTTATTCTTCTTTTTTATAGCCAGTGGTTTCTGGCTACTTCAGACGCTGAACAACGATTATGAAACGGAATTCTCCATTCCGGTACGTTTGAAGGGAGTGCCCAATAATGTGGTTATAACTTCCGAACCACCTTCTGAATTGCATATCCGGGTGAAAGACAAGGGCACGGTGCTGCTCAACTACATGCTTGGAAAGAGCTTTTTTCCTATTACTCTGGATTTTTCTGATTATAAAGGGACTGATAATCATGTACGTATCTACTCTTCACAGTTTGAGAAGAGGTTGCTTAATCAGTTGAATGTATCTACAAAACTGCTTTCTGTAAAACCTGATACTTTGGAGTATATTTATTCTACAGGTGCTTCCAAACTGGTTCCGGTAAAGTTTCAGGGCACGGTGAGTGCAGGGCGGCAATATTATATATCCGATACGGTTTGCAAGCCTGATTCTGTGTTGGCTTATGCGCCGGAGGGAGCATTGGATACCATAACAGTTGCTTATACGCGAAAAGTGAAATTCGAGGATATTTCCGATACATTGAGGCAACAGGTTCCTCTGTTGGCTCCAAGAGGAATTAAGTTTGTGCCCGCTTCGGTAGAAATGGTTTTTCCGGTAGATATTTATACTGAGAAAACGGTGGAAGTTCCCTTGCGGGGAGTTAACTTTCCGGCAGGAAAAGTGCTGCGTGCGTTTCCTTCGAAAGTCAGTGTCACCTTTCAGGTTGGTTTAAGCCGCTTCAATAAGATAACGGAAAGTGATTTCCATATCAATGTTTCTTATGAAGAACTCTTGAAACTGGGTTCGGATAAGAAGTACACAGTAAAACTGAAGTCAGTACCCAAAGGAGTTAATCAGATACGTATCAATCCGGAACAGGTCGACTTTCTTATCGAGCAAGTATCCTTCGAATATGGCGATTAAAATAGGAATAACCGGTGGGATTGGTAGTGGGAAAAGCCTTGTTTCCCGTTTGTTGGAAGTAATGGGGATTCCTGTTTATATCTCAGATATTGAGTCGAAGCGGTTGACGAATTCGGATGCTTTGATCCGTCGTGAATTGATTGCTTTGCTGGGTGAAGAGGTGTATGCCGGTGATGAACTAAACAAACCTTTGCTTGCTTCCTATATTTTTGGAGATCCTGAGCATATCCGTACAGTAAACAGTATTATCCATCCGCGGGTACGGGACGATTTCCGTCGGTGGGTAGAGCGTCATACTACCTATCCGGTAGTAGGCATGGAGTCTGCAATTCTGATCGAAGCAGGATTTGCAGGCGAAGTAGATGCTGTGGTTCTGGTTTATGCGCCCGAAGAACTTCGCATCATGCGTGCCATGCAGCGTGACACCGCTCCTCGCGAATTGATAGAACGCCGTGTTCGTAGCCAGATGAGTGATGAAGAGAAGCGTACTCAGGCTGATTTTGTAATTGTAAACGACGGTAAAACTCCGTTAATTCCGCAGGTTTTAGAGGTAATAACTTCTCTATCTAAAAATATTGCTTACCTTTGCTTAAGCGAAAATAGGCTGCACCTTGGTAAAAACAAATAAATTTGCTTTTACTCTCGGTTTGCACTATCTTTGCCCACCGAAAAAATAAAATATTACTAATAAAAAATAGAACATACTATGTTGAAGACTATTTTGTCTATTTCCGGTAAACCGGGATTGTATAAACTCATTTCACAAGGTAGAAATATGTTGATCGTAGAGTCTCTCACGGACAAGAAACGCTTCCCCGCTTATGGTAACGAGAAAATAATCTCTTTGGGTGATATTGCCATGTATACGGATACGGACGACGTACCTTTGAAGGATGTGTTGACTGCTATGAAAGAGAAAGAAAACGGTGCTGCCGTAGTAATGGATTTAAAGAAAGCTACTGCTGATGAACTTCGTGCTTATCTGGGTGAAGTTTTGCCGACTTTTGATCGCGATCGTGTATATCTGGCTGATATCAAAAAGCTTATTTCCTGGTACAATCTGTTAGTTGCTTGTGGAATAACTGATTTTGAAGATACAGCGGAAGCGGAAACTACAGAAGAAGGAAAGACGGAAGAATAAATTTGAAATAAACTGTTCTTTTAACAGAAAAGGCGGATTATCAGGGGCATCCCGGATAATCCGCTTTTTTTTATGCGGTATCTTTAATTTTGATTACTTTTTTTATACCTTTGTTGCCATCCTGAAATGCAGAGTGGGCGGTGGCCTCTCTCACAAAGATTGAGGGATAATTATGGATAAAAGCGTTTAATATTATCTTGTACTTGAAATCTGGACAATTTCATGCTATTCAAGGATGATAGACAACAAACGCTCATGCTCTGTTGTATATGCATATTCAAATGTATAGTACGGAGCGTGGGCTGTTGTATATTATTTGAATAGTGGCAGTCCAGAGCCCCAGGTACAGTAATAACAGCAGTTCCCACGCTTTTTTTATATGAATTTATTGCCTTTAAGGGGGACTTGAGGCTGGCATTAATTAAGATGGAAGAGCATAAGAGCGTAACAGTACAGGTGGATAAAGCCGCTGGTAAGATATATGTGGATGGAGTGTTGCCAAACGCTACGCTTTGTTTATATCATATCCGGGGGAAGGTGATTGAGGTAAAACAGGCGAGGGAAGAGAGCGCTTCGTTTGATTTGCCATGTTCTGGAGAGTATGTGTTGGTTATAACACATGCGTTGTCCGTACCGGTTGTTAAGCAGCTCGTTATAGAATAAGAAAAAAGCTGCCTTGCCTTCAGTGGCAAGACAGCTTTTTTTATTTGCGGATATTTTAGTTTAGTTTTTGAATACCAGTCCTTCACCACCGGCATCTACTATGATTGGTTTACTGCGGTCTACTTCTTGAGCGAGCAGCTTTTTCGACAAGTCATTCAGTAAGTAATGTTGGATGGCTCGTTTCACCGGACGGGCACCAAATTCCGGATCATATCCGACCTTTGTCAAGAACTCTATAGCTCCATCTGTCAATATCAGTTCCACACCATTCTGGGCCAACATCTTTTGTACACCTTTTATCTGGAGTACTACAATCTGCTTGATTTCGCTTTCATTCAGTGGCAGGAACATGATTGTCTCATCAATACGGTTTAGGAATTCCGGGCGAATTGTCTTTTTCAACATATTCATCACTTCCTTCTTCGTCTCTTCAATCACTTGTTCTTTGTTAGTACCATTCAGCTTTTCCATCTGACTCTGAATGTAAGCACTTCCCATGTTGGACGTCATAATGATGATGGTGTTCTTGAAGTTTACCACACGTCCCTTATTGTCTGTCAATCGTCCGTCATCCAATACTTGCAGCAAGATGTTGAATACATCCGGATGCGCCTTTTCTATTTCGTCGAATAGTACGACTGAGTATGGTTTACGACGAATAGCTTCAGTCAATTGTCCACCTTCATCATAGCCTACATATCCCGGAGGCGCTCCAACCAGGCGTGACACACTATGTTTTTCCTGATATTCACTCATGTCGATACGTGTCATCATGCTTTCATCATCAAAGAGGAATTCAGCGAGTGCCTTGGCAAGTTCCGTCTTACCCACACCGGTGGTACCGAGGAAGATAAACGAACCAATCGGACGTTTCGGATCTTGCAGACCTGCACGACTACGGCGTACGGCATCGGCAACAGCTTCAATGGCTTCATCTTGCCCGATGACACGCTGGTGAAGTTCATCTTCCAGATGTAACAGTTTATCCTTTTCGCTTTGCAGCATCTTGCTGACGGGGATGCCTGTCCAACGGGATACTACATCTGCAATGTCTTCGGCATCTACTTCTTCCTTAATCATGGCTTTGTCGCCCTGCATGGCATGAAGCTCCTTTTGAGTATCCTCAATCTCCTGATTCAAAGCCTGCAACTTACCGTAACGGATTTCGGCAACTTTACCGTAATCTCCCTCACGTTCAGCTTTGTCTGCTTCGAATTTAAGGTTTTCTATTTCAACCTTATTTTGCTGGATTCTGTTGACCAATGTCTTTTCACTTTGCCATTTGGCTTTGTACGATTTTTCCTGTTCTTTCAGTTCGGCAAGTTCCTTACCGATTTGTTCCAGTTTCGGTTTATCGTTTTCGCGTTTGATGGCTTCGCGCTCAATCTCCAGTTGTTTGATCTTACGTGAAATTTCATCCAATTCCTCCGGTACGGAGTCTACTTCCATACGTAACTTGGCAGCAGCTTCATCCATCAGGTCGATAGCCTTATCCGGCAAGAAACGATCTGTAATATAGCGGTTGCTCAGCTCTACGGCAGCTATGATGGCGTCATCTTTAATCCGTACATGATGATGATTCTCGTAACGCTCCTTCAATCCACGCAGGATGGAGATGGTGCTTAATGTATCCGGTTCGTTCACGTATACAATCTGGAAACGGCGCTCCAGTGCCTTATCTTTTTCGAAGTATTTCTGATACTCGTCAAGAGTTGTTGCACCGATGCTTCTTAACTCACCGCGCGCTAATGCAGGTTTCAGAATATTGGCAGCATCCATGGCACCTTCACCCTTTCCGGCACCAACCAGCGTGTGAATTTCATCAATGAAGAGAATGATATCTCCTTCTGATTTCTTTACCTCATTGATAACGGCTTTCAGACGTTCTTCAAATTCACCTTTATACTTTGCTCCGGCAACCAGCGCACCCATATCCAATGAGTAAACTTGCTTGTTCTTCAGATTTTCCGGCACGTCACCACGCAGGATACGATGGGCAAGTCCTTCCACAATGGCAGTCTTACCGGTACCCGGTTCACCTATTAATATAGGATTGTTTTTGGTACGGCGACTCAGGATTTGCAACACACGACGGATTTCTTCATCACGGCCGATAACCGGGTCGAGCTTTCCGCTTCGGGCAGCTTCATTCAGGTTGATGGCATACTTTTCCAGTGACTGATAAGTATCCTCGCTGGATTGTGAAGTAACTTTTTCTCCTTTGCGCAGTTCTGTGATGGCTCCTCGGAGCTCGTGCTCCGTCATTCCCGCATCTTTCAGGATGGTGGCAACTGTGCTTTTTACAGTCAGCAATGCCAACAGTAAATGTTCCAGTGAAACAAATTCGTCACCCATCTCTTTGGAATACTGGGTAGCCTTCTGGAATACTTCGTTCGTTTCACGACTCAGGTAAGGCTCTCCACCCGAAACTTTGGGTAATGAATCTGTTTGTTTGTCAAGGACGAGTGCGATCTGCTGTCCGTTCATGCCCAGTTTCTGGAAAATGAAGTTAGTGACGTTTTCGCCCACCTTCATCACTCCCTGCATAACATGAACCGGCTCGATAGCCTGCTGTCCACGGCTCTTGGCCAGGTTCAGCGCTTCTTGCACCGCCTCTTGCGATTTAATGGTAAAGTTGTTAAAGTTCATATCTTATATCTCCTTTCTATTTTCATTTTCAATAACACTTGAATGGGCGCAAAAGATTTGCCAATAGCCTGTACCTGACAATTTTACAGTTAAAAGATGAAAGATAATGCCAAAATGTCTTTATTGTGCCATGCTATTGATATATATATATGACGCATCGGACGTATAGATTCCACAATAGAATACTTAGAAACAATAAGTAGAATGTGAAGGAAGTCGTATGAAAACCACGCTTTGCCTTATTGTTTTCGTTCTTTTGCCCGTAGCAAAACTTCGTCCCACAGTTGTGGGCTCTACGTTTTCCATATGGGGGCTGTGTAGCCCGCAATTGAGGGCCGAACAGCCCTCAGCTGGAAAATAAGGTTTTGCTTATAGCATAATGACATTAACCTTAAGGCTTTAAGGGGAAAAGGAAGGATCATATCAAGTTTCTCCTCTGTAATATCTGCTTTCTATATAACGAGATAATGGAGTATAACTCCTTAATTCCTAACGAAGTGATACTCCTTTTACACTTGCGATGAATAATTCAGGCTAAAAAAGGAGATATTTGCATCAATTCGGCCAAAGTTTGCATAATGCATATTAAGGACTTGTGAATTAGTGAATTACAAACATAAAAACGCTCTTTTCTTCTGTTTTTCGGTGTAGGATGCAACTTTCCTACACCTTCCTACACACCTTCCTACACCACCTATCTATTTGATAACCAGATAAAAATAATAGCGGGTGTAGGATGTAGGAAATATTGAGATAAACTCGACAATACGAGTTTTCCTTTCAGCGATTATCTTTTTATGAAAGAGCAGTGACGAAATTCCAGAGAATCTTATTTTCTAAGCATTACTAAAATATACTAATGTGTAAATTTTGAGTAAAACTAGTGCAGGGCTGAAAGGAATATTGTATCTTTATCCCTCAAAAATAGAATAGAATAGATTATGGCAGAAAATGTAAAGCTCGCAGAGAATGTGATACTGGTGGACGTAGCATACTTTAATGACGTAGTTAAAGATCTGAAGAGATATTTTGAGTTGCAGCTGGGACGTCCGTTGCAGAATATTTATGTAGAAGAGTGGGCTTCTTATCTGGCACTCGACTCCGGTGTTCGTGATAAGGATAATAACATAGAAGTACTTTTTGTACATGACAGTCAGACCAATAAGTTGCTTCACTGTGATCCGTCTGATTTGAATAAAGATTTGAACGGGGTGGGCTATACAAATCAGTTAGGTGAGTTTACATTTACTTCTGTATCTTCTGAAGGATTGGTTCCACGGGCAAATCTCTATCTTGATCTGCTGAATATAGCACTTAACTCTGCCGATGTTAAACGGCTTATGCTGGTTCCGTTTATTGATGATTACGGTGCTAAATTAATGGAAGTTTTGGATGAGTATTTAAGAAATGCTGATACTGAAAACTCAAAAGGATTGTTTCTTTTCAATATGGATGAACCTGCGCATCCCCTTGGTTGCAAATGGGATTTACTGGGTTACTCCATGATGCGTGCATTGGGCATCAAGGCCGAAGAACTTGAATAATACCTGTTACTTATCACTAATCGCTAACCTTTAATCACTAACTCCCGTGTCTGATTTTCGTTTAAAAGTATTTCAGTCTGTAGCGAAGAACCTGAGTTTCACGAAAGCTTCGCAAGAGTTGTTTGTCAGTCAGCCTGCCATAACAAAGCATATACAAGAGTTGGAAAGCACTTATCAGGCGCGTTTGTTTGACAGGCAAGGTAGCAAGATTAGTTTGACCGAAGCGGGAAAGTTACTTTTGGAACATTGTGGCCGTATTCTGGAAGATTATAAGCGATTGGAATATGAGATGCATTTGCTGCATAATGAATATACCGGAGAATTGCGTCTGGGTGCCAGTACTACCATTGCCCAATATGTTTTACCTCCATTGCTTGCCAGCTTCATCAAAAAGTTTCCGCAAGTAAATCTTTCATTGATGAACGGCAATTCACGTGAGATAGAAGCGGCTTTGCAGGAACACCGCATAGATCTTGGGTTAGTGGAAGGTGTTTTCCGGTTACCAAATTTGAAATATACTACTTTTTTGGAGGATGAACTGGTGGCTGTGACACGTACGGGAAGTAAACTACAGGTAGGTGAAGAAATTACTCCCGAAGAGTTGCTTCATATTCCTTTAGTGCTTCGTGAAAGAGGATCGGGCACCTTGGATGTCTTTGAGAAGGCATTGCAACAGCATAATATAAAGTTATCGTCTCTTCAGGTATTAATGTATCTGGGTAGTACGGAAAGTATCAAACTTTTCCTGGAACATACTGACTGCATGGGGATCGTTTCCATTCGTTCTATCACCCGTGAACTCTATGCCGGACAACTGCGTGTCATTGAGATAAAAGACATGGTTATGCTTCGTGATTTTAGTTTTGCCCAACCTCAGGGACAGGAGAGCGGGCTTTCCCAGGTCTTTATGCAGTTTGCTGCACATCATAACCATAAGTTATAGCGTATAAACAGATACAATTGGTGTATATAGGTAAAGAAGCCTACCTTTGCACCCGGAAATCAGAAATAATATAAATATTGATATACAAGAAAAATTATGGCTTCAATTCAAACAGCGAGTGTAAACACTCTGGCGTATCTTCAACGGAAGAACAAAATTACTTATGTGTCTTTAGTGGTGCTTTTATCAATCTTCTTATTATTGGATTATATCCCCGGTTATTCTACTTGGGTGACACCTCCTGTCGCTTTGTTCCTGGGATTGATTTTTGCTTTGTCAAGCGGGCAGGCACATCCGAAGTTTAATAAGAAAGTATCCAAATATCTTTTGCAGTATTCAGTGGTGGGATTGGGATTCGGTATGAATCTTCAGGCATCTTTAGCCTCGGGTAAAGAAGGAATGGAGTTCACTGTTATTTCAGTAGTGGGTACTATGCTTATCGGTTGGTTCATCGGGCGTAAATTCCTGAAGGTAGACCGTGATACTTCTTACCTCATTAGTTCCGGTACAGCTATCTGTGGCGGTAGTGCTATTGCGGCGGTAGGTCCTGTGTTGCGGGCAAAAGATACGGAGATGTCTGTAGCGCTGGGTACCATCTTTATTCTGAATGCTATTGCACTGTTTATCTTTCCGGTAATTGGCCATGCTTTAGATATGAGTCAGCAAGAATTCGGAACATGGGCGGCAATTGCTATACACGATACCAGTTCGGTAGTGGGTGCCGGTGCGGCTTATGGTGAAGAAGCTTTGCAAATTGCTACGACCATTAAATTGACACGTGCCTTGTGGATTATTCCTTTGGCTTTGATTACTTCTTTTGTATTCAAGAGTAAAGGACAGAAGATAAGTATCCCCTGGTTTATTTTCTTCTTTATTCTGGCTATGGTATTCAATACATATGTATTAAATTCATCGGAAACCGGTATTATGATAGGAGAGGGAATTAACAGTCTGGCCAGAAAGACACTGACTATCACTTTGTTCTTTATCGGTGCTTCCCTTTCACGTGATGTATTGAAGGCAGTGGGCATCAAACCACTTATTCAAGGTGTGTTGTTGTGGGTTACAATTAGCGTAAGCACGCTGGCGTATATTTATTGGTTCTAAAGAAAACACTTATTAATATAAGGTATGCGGCAGAAGAAAATTTCTTTTGCCGCATTTTTGTATAAAATTCATTTTCTTTGTAACAAACTTCTGTCTCTTTACGTCTAATCAATAGATACAACCAATAAACAGGATTGAGATACAGAAAAAGCCCATGGATGCTGAAAGTTTTAAAAATGAGTTTCTGCCCTACCACCGCAAGCTGTACAGTGTAGCCTATCGGCTGCTTGAGAATGCGGCAGATGCGGAGGACCTGGTTCAGGAAGCCTATCTGAAGCTATGGGATAAGCGGGAAGGATTGATGGTTATCAGCAACCCGGAAGCGTTCAGTGTCACTTTGGTAAAGAATATGTGCTTTGATTTGCTTCGTTCAGGGAAGTATGTCTTATCCAGGCAAACTGTGGAATTGACTGCTGTACAGGATATTTCTCAAGCTGATAATCTGGAGGTACGTGACGAGGTAAGGCAAGTAAAAGATATCATTGCCCACTTGCCCGAACAGCAGCAGCGGATTGTGAACCTGCGTGATGTCAAAGGCTGTTCTTACGAAGAGATAGAACAAGTGACCGGGTTGAACTCTACAAATATCCGTGTACTGCTGTCCCGGGCGAGGAAAAGAATACGTGAGGAATTTAATAAATGGAATAACTATGAAAGTCGAGGAAATTGAAAGGCTGCTCGCCGAGTTTTATGAGGGGAACACTACCGAGAGCCAGGAAGAGGCGTTGAGAGATTATTTCAGAACAACGGAAGTGCCCGAACATCTGCAAAAGGATAAAGAAATTTTTCTTAGCCTTAACCAGGGTGCAGATAGAGATGTGGAAGTTCCTGCGGGCTTGGGGGATAAACTGAGCCGGCTGATTGATGAAAAGGCTGAAGAAGAACAACGTTTCTTCCGGCCTAACAAATCCAGACGTAACTGGCGCTGGATTGGGAGTGTTGCAGCAACCATACTGGTAATTATAGGCATCGGATATGGTGTGGAAAATCTGGGAAAAGATGTGTGTCCGCCCACACCGCAGGATACATTCTCTGATCCGGAAGAAGCTTATCAGGTTTTGCAAGCCACTTTGATTGAAGTTTCCACCAATCTGAACCAAGGCATTGCCCAGGTGAAGGAAACGCAAATGGATATGAAAAAAGTTAATCAGGAAGTAAAAAAAGAAATGCAAAGATAAACGATTATGAAACTCAACAAGATTTTATTGGCAGGTGTGCTGCTGATGCTCCCCCTGCTCTGCCAGGCGCAGAAAAATATATTCAATACGTATAATGATATGAAAGGGGTTTCCTCTGTTTATATCTCAAAAGCGATGATTGAAATGAACCCCAATCTTTTCACGAAGGATATCTATATTGGGAAAGTATCCGGTAAGCTGGAAAGCGTACAGATCGTTTCTACAATGGATAATAATATCAAGAAGGATTTGCGGAAAGATTTGCGTACACTGGTACAGTCGTCCAAATATGAGCTGTTGATGAAGCAGAAAGGGAATGTCTCCAGTTCCGAATTCTATATTAATAGGAAAGGGGATAAGGTGAAGGAACTGATTATGATTATAGACGGTGCTGCTAACTTGAAGTTCGTTTATCTGGAAGGAGAAATGACTTTGAAAGATATTCAGAATATCATGATGTATCAAAATACCAGTATGAATGTGGGAGGGAATGTATATCGTATCGTAGACGGTACTCTTGATTTGGCGGATTTGGGCGTTTTGGACGGTTTGAAAGGATTGGAAAGCTTACAGGGCTTAGAAGGTTTGAAGAGTCTGGAAAGCCTGAAAAGTCTGGAAAGCCTGAAAGGATTAAAGAATTTGAAAGACTTAGGTAAACTAAAAGATAGCGAATATTTAAAGAAACAGATGGATGCCGATTCCTGGAAACGTTTTGAGGAGAGCATGGAGATGCTGGAAAAACGCTTGGAAGACTTGGAATGAGGCTGTCTGCTGATAGGTGTAAATAGTTTGTTGAGAAAGGGGAACCGATTCCGGTTCCCCTTTTGTTATGAGTGAAAATTTGATTACTTGTCTTTTCTTAAAGCTTCGAAAATCAATCCTTCCAATTCTTCTGCCAATTCCGGATTGTCAGCAATAACTTGTTTGGCTGCGTCGCGGCCTTGGGCTATCTTGGTATCATTGTAGCTAAACCAGGAACCACTCTTTTTGACGATACCCAGTTCGGCACCCAAGTCAATGATTTCTCCGGCACGGGAAATGCCTTCTCCGAACATGATATCAAATTCTGCTCTGCGGAAAGGAGGTGCCACTTTGTTCTTTACCACTTTTACTTTAGTTTGTTTACCCAGCACTTCGTCACCATTCTTGATAGCCTGGCTTCCGCGGATATCAAGGCGTACGGAAGCGTAGAATTTCAGAGCGTTACCACCAGTGGTTGTTTCTGGATTACCGAACATTACACCGATCTTTTCGCGCAACTGGTTGATAAAGATACATGTGGTGCGTGTCTTACTCACGGCTGCCGTAAGTTTACGCAATGCCTGAGACATCAGACGTGCCTGCAAACCTACTTTATTATCCCCCATGTCGCCTTCGATTTCGGCTTTTGGAGTCAAAGCGGCAACAGAGTCCACAACGATGATGTCGATTGCAGAAGAACGGATCAGCTGTTCTGCAATTTCCAATGCTTGTTCTCCGTTATCCGGTTGAGAAATCAACAGGTTGTCTACATCTACCCCCAGTTTGGCCGCATAGAAACGGTCGAAGGCGTGTTCAGCATCAATAAACGCGGCGATACCACCTGCTTTTTGTGCTTCAGCAATGGCATGGATAGCCAGAGTTGTTTTACCGGAAGATTCCGGGCCATAAATCTCGATGATACGTCCGCGGGGATAGCCGCCAACGCCCAGTGCTACGTTCAGTCCGATAGAGCCTGAGGGGATTACTTCTACTTGTTCAACGCTTTCATCTCCCATTTTCATGATAGAACCTTTGCCGAAGCTCTTTTCTATCTTGTCCATAGCTGCCTGTAACGCTTTCAGCTTTTCGCTTGATGCCATATTGTTTTCGTTTTCAAAATTAAGTTCGTCTTTCTTTGCCATATACTTGCTGTTATTAGAGTTGACAAGCTAATAAGATATCAATTGATAATGAACTGACTTTTTATCTGTTTGTCAACTTGTCTTCTTGTTGATTATAATATTTGTGCGGCGTGGTCTTTGGTTTTCACCTCCTTGGGGGTGATGATTCTCTCTATCACTCCTTCTTCATTGATAATGAAAGTGGTGCGGAAGGTTCCCATATATTTACGTCCGTACATGCTTTTTTCTCCCCAAACACCGAATTGCTCCACGAGTTTCTTATCCGTATCTGCAATCAGCGGGAAAGGTAAGTTGTTTTTCTCAATAAATTTTTGGTGCGACTTTTCATTATCTACGCTTACGCCAATCACTTCGTAGCCGGCTTTGCGTAATTCTGAATAATTATCGCGCAGGTTGCAGGCTTGTGCCGTACATCCTGAAGTCATATCTTTGGGATAGAAATAAAGAACTATCTTCTTTCCTTTATAATCGCTGAGGCGGATTTCTTCGCCTTTTTCATTGATGCCCAATACTTCGGGCGCTTTATCTCCAACTTGCATAATCTATAATTAAATTAAAAATGAAGAATTATACTTCCAAATCTTTATCAAACACTTCATGCCAAGGCAATCCCTGTTTGTTCAACTGTTCCATGAACGGGTCCGGATTAAACTCTTCCACATTCCATACTCCCGGTTTCTTCCACAATCCTTTGAGGAACATCATGGCACCTATCATGGCAGGAACTCCTGTTGTATAGCTTACACCCTGCATACCTGTTTCCTTGTAGGCTTCCTGGTGGCTACAATTATTGTAAACGTAGTAGGTGCGTTCTTTACCGTCTTTCAATCCCCGGATGCGGCAGCCAATGGAAGTTTCTCCTTCATAATTTTCGCCCAGATCCTGCGGGTTAGGCAATACGGCTTTCAGGAATTGCAGCGGAACGATTTTCACCCCGTTGTAATCCACTTCATCGATACGAGCCATACCGATGTTCTGGATTACTCGCAGGTGAGTCAGGTATTCCTGACCGAAAGTCATCCAGAAACGTGCACGCTTGATGGTAGGGAAGTTTTTTACCAAAGATTCCAATTCTTCGTGATATAACAGATAGGAATCACGTGGTCCGATATTCGGATAAGTCAGGTCCTTATGGATTTCCAACGGTTGGGTAGTTACCCATTGGCCATTCTCATAGTAACGTCCGTTCTGCGTGATTTCACGAATATTGATTTCCGGATTGAAGTTCGTTGCAAATGCCTTATGATGATTACCTGCGTTGCAATCTACGATATCCAGATATTGCATTTCATCGAAATAATGTTTGGCAGCATATGCAGTATAAATACCACTTACCCCCGGATCGAAGCCGCAACCAAGGATGGCGGTCAGTCCGGCATCCTCAAAACGTTTCTTATATGCCCATTGCCAGCTGTATTCAAAGTGAGCCACATCTTTCGGCTCATAGTTGGCAGTGTCCAGATAGTTGACTCCGCTTTTAAGACAAGCTTCCATAATGGTAAGATCCTGATAGGGAAGTGCTACGTTTATGACGATTTCGGGTTTGAAGCTATTAAAGAGAGCAACCAGTTCATCCACATTGTCGGCATCTACCTGTGCGGTCTGGATGTTAGGGTTACCGATTGCTTTTACGATAGCGTCGCATTTGGACTTTGTGCGGCTGGCAATCATGATCTCAGTGAATACATCCGGATTTTGAGCCACCTTGTGCGCAACGACGGTACCTACACCGCCTGCACCGATAATAAGAACTTTACCCATTTCTTTTAATAACAAATTACGAGTTACAAATTATAAATTATCCTTCTTTTTTATTGGTGAGCAAATATAGGATTTAATTCGCAGATAAACATTAAAATCCTACTAAATACTTTTTATAAAAAGCTTCTATTTCTAAACAAACTGCTTGTATTTGGGTTATTTTGTATATATTTGCCCCGCGAAAATTAACTTAAACAACGAATAACAATGAAGAAAGTAATAGTTTCTCTTTGTATGGCAGGAGCTTTGATAGCTCTGTCATCTTGTCGCTCTTCCAAAGATGCTGCGACATTATCTTCCATCAATGGTGAATGGAATATTATTGAAATAAACGGCGCTGCCGTAGTGCCTGCTCCCAATCAGGAATTCCCTTTTATCGGTTTTGATACGAATACCGGAAAAGTATTCGGTAACAGCGGTTGTAATCGTATGATGGGTTCGTTCGATGTGAACGCTAAACCCGGTACAATTGATCTTGGAGCTATGGCAAGTACGCGTATGGCTTGTCCGGATATGACGCTGGAACAAAACGTGTTGTCTGCTTTGGGACAAGTGAAGAAGTATAAAAAGTTAGGTAAGGAGAACATCGCTTTGTGCGGTTCATCCAATCGTCCTATTATTGTATTACAAAAGAAAGCTTCTACAGTGAAACTATCAGATTTGAGTGGTAAGTGGATTATTTCCGAAGCCGGTGGTCAGTCCATTCCCGAAGGTATGGAGAAACAGCCGTTTATTGAGTTCAATCTTTCTGAAAAGAGAATACACGGCAATGCCGGTTGTAATCTTATTAATGGCGGATTTGTTGCAGACAATGAGAACAGTTCTGCAATTTCTTTCCCGCAACTTATCAGCACTATGATGGCTTGTCCGGATATGGAAGTAGAAGGTCGTGTGATGAAAGCACTGAATGAAGTGAAGTCTTTCGGTAAACTGGCCGGTGGTGGCATCGGACTTTATGATGCGGATAATACACTGGTGATGGTACTGGTAAAGAAGTAATCCAGATAATTCAGAATATAGAAAAACAGGATGTCAATATCAATTGGCATCCTGTTTTTTTGCTTTAATGAGATACTGCTTTCAAACCGATAATCGAACCTATCAGCGTTGCAATAAAAAATAACCTCCATATAGTGGAAGGTTCCTTGAAAATCAGTATGCCCGCCAATACGGTTCCTACCGCACCTATCCCTGTCCATACAGCATAAGCCGTACCAATAGGCAGGGCTTGCGTTGCCTTTATCAGCAAAAACATGCTGATACTCATAGAAATAATGAAACCGGTGAACCACCAGTACATTTCACTGCCGGTTGTTTCTTTAACCTTGCCCATACAGGAGGTAAACGCTACTTCGAACAATCCGGCCACAATCAAATATATCCAACTCATAACTTTTATTTTTTGTGTGCAAAGTTCATGAATTGGTTTGACTTCTTATTTAACAAATGATAAAAAGTGATTTATCTGAATTTTGCCCGAATACGGCTTAAACTGACCTGTGTAATACCAAGATAGGAAGCGATATAGCCTAATTGTACTCTTTGCAAAAGATCCGGAGTATGATTCATCAGGTCTCTATAACGTTCCAGGGATGTCTTGAACTGTCGGCCGATAAACCTTTCTTCTGTTTTGAGCAATTCCTTTTCTGCAAATTCTCTTCCCCAGTTGGCGATGTGTATATCCTTGCAGAATAATTCATGTAAGGCTCGTTTCCTGACTTCATATAGTTCACATTCTTCCAGAAGTTCTATATTTTCATAGCCTCTTTGGTTGGACACATAGCTTTTCATGGATACCACCGTATCGCCTTCGCGTCCGAACCAGAATGTTATTTCGTTGTCAGCTAACTCGGTATAGGCACGTACAATGCCTTTCTTGATGAAGTATACTTTGGTTTCTACTTTGTCCGCCCTGAATAGGATATGTCCTTTGGGGTGAGTGACTTCAGAGATGATCTCCTTCAGCGCATTCTTTGACGGCTCCGGCAGCTTGCCTATATTATCGATAATCTGATCTAAATCCATGTTGAGTATTGTATTATGTATCTTTCTTATGGCATTTGCACGGCATTATCTCCGTAGCATTTCCGTGCTATCTCCGTACCGCCTCTGTATCTGCTCCGTACCATCTCCATAGTTATAGGTATAGGTTTGGTACGGAGTAGATACGGAGCTGACAGATTGTGAAGCATAGATTCTGAAAAGGGAATGGATGTATTGGGATGATTTATTTCCTTCTCTTCAGCCCTGCCCGTATTCTGCTCAAAGATTGTGGTGTAATATATAAATACGATGCTAAATGTTTTAACGGAACATATTGCAACAGTTCCGGATTTTCTTCCATCAAGGTCAGATAACGCTCTTTGGCACTTGGGGTACCGTATGCCAATGTGTAGCTATCAATAAATAAAATTTCCTGTTCAAAGATTTTTCGGCCGAAGTTGGATAACTCTATAGAACTATTGAATAGTTCTTCTAAATCCGGTTTGGCAATACCATAGGCAATACTTTCATTTACAGATTCAATATTCACTTGTGAAACTTCATTATTGACATATCCCCAGGAGGAAAAAGCTATTTCTCCTGTTCCGGCAAACCAGAGGGAACTTTCAGTACCGTCTATCATATAATAAGCACGCCAGATACCCTTTTTCAAGATGTAGAAGTTACTGTTACGTTCTCCTTCTTTCACAATGGATTCCCCTTTACCGAAATGATATTCTGTCATGTGTGACAAAAGTTCATGCAGGCTTTTTTCCGGGAGTCTGTATCTTTGGCAGAATTTCTTTATCATCATTTCCATGCTGCAAAGATACTATATTTTTTTTGTGCTTTCTTTTTGCTTTTATATAAATAGTAAGTATGAAAAGGGTGGTCAGTAGCTCAGCCAGAGGGGTTGCCAACCAGATACCCGGATTACCAAAGAGTAGGGGAAGTCCGAAGAAGCACGCTGTCAGCAGGACGAAACCACGCAACAGGGTAATGATAGTGGCATAACGAGCCTGTTCCACACTTTGAAAATATCCGATGGAAACGATATTGACAGCAAAGAAAATAAAGCCGGTGGCATATAGAGGAAGTCCTTTGCTGGCTATTTCATAGGCCGGATAACTGCGGTCGATGAACATGGAAACAATCTCCGAACTGAAGAAGATGGTGACCAGAGCGAAGACAGTACCACAGCCGATGGCTGTTTTCAGTGCCAATAAATAGGCACGACGTACGCGGGTTTCTTCATGAAGTCCGTGATTGTAACTGATAATGGGTTGAGCGGATTGTGCAATGGCGTTGTACACCATAAATATAATAGGGAAGAAGTAACATGCAATGCTGAATGCAGCTACACCTTCTTCTTGTAAATAATGTATAAACACGATGTTTCCGACAAACATCATGCAGGCAATAGCTATTTCACACAGAAAAGCAGAAGACCCTAGCCGGCACATATAACCTATATTACGACGCGTCAGTTGCATACTTTTGCGAGTGAATTTTACGGGGTAAAAGCGTAAAGCGCATTTGTGGCGGGAGAGGTAGATGATTATCATCAATGCTCCCACCGTAGTACCGATGGCACTGGCAATAGCTGCACCGAACATGCCCCAACCGAAAGGAAAGATGAACAGGTAATCGAGAATGATATTCAGGACGGCAGCTACTATATTGCACATCATGGCAAAGTTAGGTGATCCGTCCAGGCGCAGGAAGAACATCCCTGAGTTAAGCAGGGCGGTAAATACCGAGAACGGAACAAACCATACCATATACTCTACAGCCAGTGGAGTCAAACGCTCGGAACCGCCCAAAAGATGTACTACCTGTGGGGCGAATGAACAGAATAGCGTGGAGGTACCTATCAACAACAATGAAGATACAACTGTAGACTGAGTAATATTGATGCGGGCAGCTTTTACTTTTCCATGTGACAAGTGGATGGAGGCTACAACAGATGCTCCTACGCCAAACATCAGTCCGATGCCCGTAGAGAATAACCATAATGGCGCCACTATATTTACTGCTGCAAGTGCATCACTGCCAATACCTTTTCCTACGAATATTCCATCCGTAATGACAAATAATGCGGAAAATATCATTCCCAGTACAGTAGGGAGTAATAATTTGCGGAACAATGCCGCGATGTCTGTGTTTTTAAAATCAATGCTATCTCTTTCCATAATTATATTTAGTTACGAGCTACAAGCTACGAGTTACGAGTGGCTGCGCTATGATGCCGAAAGGTACTCGTAGCTTGTAGCCTGTAGCTCGTAGCTTGTACTCTACTGCTTTTTCGTCGGCAAAATTACTGCTTTTATGTGGGAGGACGATTAACAAATGGTAATTTTCGACAGAAAAACAAAGAAGAATTCTGCCAAACTGACAGCCTTTCTGCCAACCTATAAAATTACAACCTCCCTGAACATTTTGGCACGACGTTTGTCTTTTTATTGGCGTCTGCTGCTGATGCAGGCGACCGAAACTTGAATAATAACAAATAAAATATTAAAGATCATGGGAAAAATTATTGGTATTGACTTAGGAACTACAAACTCTTGCGTTGCTGTATTTGAAGGTAACGAACCTGTAGTAATTGCAAACAGTGAAGGAAAACGCACTACTCCGTCTATCGTAGCATTCGTTGACGGCGGTGAGCGTAAAGTGGGTGACCCTGCAAAACGTCAGGCTATCACGAACCCGACAAGAACCGTATCTTCAATCAAACGTTTCATGGGTGAAACTTGGGATCAGGTACAGAAAGAAGTTGCCCGTATGCCATATAAGGTTGTAAAGGGTGATAACAACATGCCGCGTGTAGATATCGACGGACGTCTGTATACTCCGCAGGAAATCTCAGCTATGATTCTTCAGAAAATGAAGAAGACTGCTGAGGACTATTTGGGACAAGAAATTACGGAAGCAGTTATTACTGTTCCGGCTTACTTCTCCGATTCTCAACGTCAGGCTACAAAAGAAGCCGGTCAGATTGCCGGTCTGGAAGTGAAACGTATCGTAAACGAACCGACAGCTGCTGCTTTGGCTTACGGTATCGATAAAGCGAACAAAGATATGAAGGTTGCCGTATTCGACCTTGGTGGTGGTACATTCGATATCTCTATCCTGGAATTCGGTGGCGGTGTATTCGAAGTATTGTCAACAAACGGTGATACTCACCTGGGTGGTGATGACTTCGACCAGGTAATCATCACTTGGTTGGTAGATGAATTCAAGAATGACGAAGGCGCTGACCTGACTCAGGATCCGATGGCTATGCAACGTCTGAAGGAAGCTGCTGAAAAAGCTAAGATTGAATTGTCTTCTTCTACAAGTACTGAAATCAACTTGCCGTACATTATGCCGGTAGGTGGTGTGCCTAAGCACTTGGTGAAGACTTTGACTCGTGCTAAGTTCGAAGCTCTGGCTCACACTTTGATTCAGGCTTGTCTGGAACCGTGTAAGAAGGCTATGTCTGATGCTGGTTTGAACAATGCTGATATTGATGAGGTAATCCTTGTAGGTGGTTCTTCACGTATACCGGCCGTACAGAAACTGGTTGAAGATTTCTTCGGTAAAGCTCCTTCTAAAGGTGTGAATCCGGATGAAGTAGTAGCTGTAGGTGCTGCCGTACAAGGTGCTGTGTTGACGGATGAAATCAAGGGTGTGGTATTGCTGGATGTTACTCCGCTGTCTATGGGTATCGAAACTCTGGGTGGTGTAATGACAAAGTTGATTGACGCTAACACTACTATTCCGTGCAAGAAGAGCGAAACATTCTCTACTGCTGCTGATAACCAGAGTGAAGTAACGATCCACGTATTGCAAGGCGAGCGTCCGATGGCTGCTCAGAATAAGTCAATCGGTCAGTTTAACCTGTCAGGTATTGCTCCGGCTCGTCGTGGTGTTCCTCAGATTGAGGTAACGTTCGATATTGATGCTAACGGTATCTTGAAGGTGTCTGCCAAGGATAAGGCTACTGGTAAGGAACAGGCTATTCGTATCGAGGCGTCCAGCGGTTTGAGTAAAGAAGAAATTGAAAAGATGAAAGCTGAAGCTGAAGCTAATGCAGAAGCTGATAAGAAAGAGCGTGAAAAGATTGACAAGCTGAATCAGGCTGACTCAATGATCTTCACAACTGAAAATCAGTTGAAGGAATTGGGAGACAAGTTGCCGGCTGATAAGAAAGCTCCGATTGAAGCTGCTTTGCAGAAACTGAAAGATGCTCATAAAGCACAGGATTTGGCTGCTGTTGATACTGCTATGGCAGAATTGAATACTGCATTCCAGGCTGCAAGTGCTGAAATGTATGCACAAAGTGGTGCTCAAGGTGGTGCACAGGCTGGTCCTGATATGAATGCCGGACAAGCTGGCGGTGCTCAGGATAGTGGTAAGCATGGTGATAATGTGCAGGATGCAGATTTCGAAGAGGTGAAGTAAATAGACTGTCATATTAAAAAAAGAGTCGTAAATCAATGATTTACGACTCTTTTTTTGCTTTAGGTTTCTTCTAGCCATTGCTATAGCGTAAGCAATGATATTCAGTCGCTGCGTCGAAGCAAGGACATTCTTCCAGCCATGATTCCGGTTCTATTAATGAATGGTTATCCATAATTTGAGGTAAATCACGATGCCCGCAAATATGACAGTCCGGATAATCAATAAGGAGCGTTTTGAGTAAAACAATCATGGAGTGCTTTTGCCATTGAGTGCGTGTATCTTTGGGAAGTCCGTGCCGGTTAAGACCACCTTCGTAACATATAGCGATGCTGTCAAGATTATGCCCTTGGGCATGAGCTCCGGGTTTTCGAACAGAACGTGTACTCTTAATATTTCCGTCTCTCCGAATGTAATAATGATAACCGATACCATTTAGTCCACGTTGGCGGTGCGACTTTTCCAATTCAATTTCCGTTAATGTTTCATTCTCCTTCGTTGCGGAGCAATGAATAACTATCAGATGAACAGTTCTCATAGCTGTTAAATGTTTTGTAAGGTGAATAGTTTGTTTATTAATCGCATGAGAACAACAGAAAGAGACCAAGGTTCACATTAACAGTTACTTATTTCCCCTTTTTGTATTCTTTTATAATAAACCAGACGACAAAATAACTGTTCGAAATATTTTAAGCCGGAAACATTTTCCTCACTTTTTCTTCCAAAACCGATAGGGTTTTTCATTTCTGAGCGATCTTAGTAGTAGAAAACGAGAATTGTTCACCTTTAAAATCATACGAAGATGAAAAAGTTAGCTAATATTGCAGTTGGGTGGTTGATGGCATTTTTGCTGTTGGGTATTTCACCTTTATGGGCACAGGAAGAAGCCGGGAACTATTTCACTATTACAGGAATAGTGAAAAATAAGGATAATAAGAGAAAACTGGAGAATGTGAATGTGTCTGTTCCCGGTACGAACATCGGAACCGTTACGAATGCGGATGGTGTGTTCTCTCTGAAGATAAAGGGCACGGAGACTATTCTGGGATTGGAGGTTTCACATATTGGGTATTTGAATTCTCAAGTTTCTCTGAAGGATAAGGAAGATGTATCTGATCTCACTATCTGGATGCTGCCGGCTCCTAATCTACTGAGTGAGATTGTTGTCTTTGGCAATAACGCCCGGGGGCTTGTGGAAGAGGCGATTAAAAAAATTCCGGTGAACTATTCGGTTGATAAGAATTTGCTGACTGCATTTTATCGGGAGACAGTACAGAAAAGGCGACGCTATATCAGTGTATCGGAGGCTGTGATAGATGTGTCTAAAACTGCGTACAGTGACCGGGAACCATCGAACGATAGAGTGCAACTACAAAAAGGACGTCGCCTGCTGAGCCCGAAAACCAGTGATACACTGGCAGTAAAAGTGGTGGGCGGACCTAATCTTTCTATTTATCTGGATATTGTGAAGAACGGAGATGCATTGTTGAGCATGGAAAATCTGAATTATTATGATTTTCATATTGAGGAACCTGTGAATCTGGATAATCGTATGCAATATGTAGTCAGTTTTCGTCCCAGAGTCAGCCTGATGTATGCATTGTTTTACGGAAAACTCTATATTGATTTTGAGAAACTGGCATTCACCCGTGCGGAATTCTCTCTGGATATGCAAAACAGGGTGAAGGCGGTGGAAGCTATTCTTCATAAGAAGCCTCTCGGATTACGTTTCAGGCCACAGGAAGTTTCCTATCTGGTGACGTATAAGGAACAGAATGGAAAAACTTATCTGAATTACATACGGAATGAAATACGTTTCAAGTGCGATTGGAAAAAGCGTTTATTCTCTTCCAGCTATACCGTATTTTCCGAAATGGTGGTAACAGATAGAAAGAGCGACTTTGCAGCCATTCCTAGCAAAAAGGCTTTCAAAGAAAAACAAGTGTTCTATGATTTGGTAGACGAATATTGGAATGAGGATTTCTGGAAGACATACAATATTATTGAACCTACAGAGTCTTTGGAACATGCTGTGAGTAAATTGAAAAAGCAATCCCGTTAGATTTCAGATAGTTTTCTTATATTTGGAGACCAACAATAATTCCGGAGTATGCTGAATGAGCTGTTCATACTGACTAAAATAAAAGAGGGCGATATAAAGGCGTTTGAGGAAATCTTCCGTCGTTACTATTCCCCTCTTTGCTGGTATGCCACAGGTATTACGGGAGAGATGGAAGCTGCCGAGGAAATTGTGGAAGAATTGTTTTACGTGTTTTGGAAGGACCGGGAACATTTGCAGATATTCCAGTCCGTAAAAAGCTATTTATATAAAGCTGTACGAAATGCAGCACTCCAGTTTTGCGAGCATAAGGAAGTCAAGGAACGGTATCGCGAATATGTATTGGCGGGTAATGCTACGGAACAGGATTCTGATCCTCACCGGCAGTTGGAGTATGAAGAGTTACAAGGACTGATCCGTCATACTCTTGATAAATTACCCGTGCGCCGGCTCCGGATATTTGAAATGCATCGCATGGAGGGAAAGAAATATGCGGAGATAGCTTCTTCATTATCTCTGTCCGTCAAGACGGTAGAGGCTGAAATGACGAAAGCGCTGCGAACCTTACGAAATGAAATTGATAATTATATCCTTACGAAATGATTGAAGTGAATAAAAATAGGACGAAGACGGATGAGGCATGGGAACGGTTGTATGCCCGTTTGGATGAAGATAACCTGCTCACAGGAGCAGGGCGGGAAGGGGTAGTGCGTCGCAAACTTCTCTTGAAATGGGGAACATTGGCGGCTGCCGTAATTGCCGGTTTCGTCTATCTGGCATCTGCGTTGTGGTTTGTTCCGGGAGGAGAGATCGAAAGCCTCAATCTGGTGACGCAAGAAAATCGTGAAGCATCCATGTTGGTTACCACGCTCGAAGACGGTTCTGTAGTATATCTGGCACAGGAGAGCACGCTGAAGTATCCCGAACATTTTGCTACGGACAAGCGGGAAGTGAACTTACAGGGAGAAGCTTTCTTTGATGTAGCAAAGAAACATGAACAAACTTTTCTGATTGAAACGGAAAAGGTACAGATAGAAGTGTTGGGTACAGCTTTCAATGTCCGTAGTCATGGAGATGACTCTTTCCGGCTCTCCGTGCAGCGGGGCAGAGTGAAGGTCTCGCTGAAGCAAGGTGGACAAAGTGTACTGGTAAATGCCGGGGAAACCGTTACCTTGCAGGCGCGGCAGTTACAACTGAGTGAGACAGGAGATTCCGATGAGTTCAGACAATATACAAAGAATATACGCTTCAAGGACGAATGCCTGGAAGATATTCTGCGAGTGGTGAATGCCGAGGCTTCCGCTTTGCAGATACAGACGGCATCACCGGTTCTGAGTAAACGGAAGCTGACCATTGAATTTGAGAATAATTCCCCCGAAACAGTAGCGGAACTTATTTGCTGGGCGCTGAGTTTGAAATGTTCGCGTGAAGGTGATAAACTGATTTTATCCGAATGATAACTTAACTATATAAATCATGAAACTTCATCGTTTCTTCATAATTTTTCTGAGCCTGCTTCTCATTACCTGTGATATGAGGGCGGACGGAGGAGATGTGTTGGAACGTATCATCCGGTTACCCGGGACGAAAGGAACGGTATATTCCCTGTTGAGTAAAGTGTCGGAACAATCTGGCTATCTTTTCGTATATGACAGTAAGGTGGTGAATAATGACATTGAAGTTAGGACAAAAAAGAAAAACTGTACGGTCCGGCAAGCCATCTATGAAATTGTAGGCGACCGGACATTAGAACTGAAAGTGATAGGAAATCATATCTTGATTCTGCCTCCTGCGGAGAAGGTCGTACGGAAGCGGAAAGTCTCGGAAGAGACACCTTTGCCAGCCTATTTCACCATTACCGGTCTTTTGCGGGATAAAGAAACGGGTGATCCCGTTGTGAGTGCGTCGGTCATTCTTCAAGGAACTTCAATAGGTAATATTACAAATAAGAACGGGGAGTTCAGGCTTAATCTGCCTGACTCCCTGAAAAATGGCAAGCTTTCTTTTTCCCATTTAGGATATGTTGCACAAAGCATTGAAGCATCTACGCTGATTGGCCGGGACAATGTGTTGAGCCTGGAACCTAAAATTGTTCCTTTGCAAGAAGTGTTGATACGGTTGGTGGAACCCAAGAAACTATTGCGTGAAATGGTAAATCAGCGCGGGGAAAACTATTCATTGAATCCCGCTTATCTGACTACGTTCTATCGGGAGGGGGTGCAGTTGAAAAATAAATTCCAGAGCTTGACGGAAGCTGTTTTCAAAGTTTATAAATCTTCTTTGCCGGAGATGAACGTATCCGATCAGGTGAAGCTGCTAAAGATGAGTAAGATTGATAACCGGGAGAGTACAGACAGTCTGGTTGCTAAGATCAGGGCCGGTATCCAGGCTTGTTTGCAGTTGGATATAATGAAAGACCTGCCGGATTTTCTGTCGGTTGATGCGGAAGATAATCCGTATATGTATACCTCCGGTGACATTACATTCATAGATGACCGTTGTGTCAATGTGGTTTATTTTGAGCAGAAGCGGAGTGTCAGGTCGCCTCTTTATTGTGGGGCGTTGTATATTGACTCTGAGAACAGTGCTTTGGTGCAGGCCCGCATTGAGATAAATCCCAAGTACATCAAGGAGGCTACACGGATCTTTGTTGTCAGACAGGCGCCAAAGATAAATCTGACGACACAGAAGGTGGTATATACTATTTCGTATAAACCGTGGAAAGGTACTTATTATATCCATCATATCCGTGGCGACCTTTACTTCAAGATGAAGCGGAAACGTTTTTTCTTTAGCAACCCTACTTTGCATACTTGGTTCGAGATGGTGACCTGTCTGGTGGATACGGAGAATGTAACCCGCTTCTCCCGAGCTGAAAGATTGCCTCCCCGTACCGTACTTGCAGATGAAGAGTTTAAGTATGATGAACATTTCTGGGAGGACTTCAACGTTATTCCATTGGAGGAAGAACTCAGTAGAATTATAGAGAAAGTAGCGTTAAAGATAGAAAAAATAGATCAGCAGGAGGAATAAGATAGTCCGGATAATTGTAATTTTGCAGCCGGAATCAATAAGTATTAGTAGAAAGATGGAATTACCTAAAGACCCGATGATGCTTTTCAGCTTCATCAATACGAAATTGCGTGACTGTTATTCTTCATTGGATGAACTCTGTGATGATATGAATGTCAATAAAGAGACGATTGTAGGACTGTTGCAGTCAGCCGGATTTGAATATAGCGCAGAACATAATAAGTTCTGGTAATTTGCGGATAGATTATTTTTTCTTCCGGTGCTCTTTCTTCAGATAGAAATTGAATCCGGCATATATTTGCAACGTCCCGAATCCATTGTTCAGGGAGAAGTTATCCCGGTAATAATCATACGTCCTGCCCAGAAAGGAAGTACCTACAAAATATTTGCTGTTATTGTATACCACACCCGCCCGTAATATAAAATCAATATTGAAGTTCTTGTACCAGTCGCTGGGCTCTTCTGTGTCTTTCTCTATGCGCGACGTCTTATAAGCAACAGCCGGACTGAGCGACAGGCATGCCAGGCAGTTACGGGCAAATACCCAGTTATAGGCATATCCGAAGTTGAGGCTGATATTGGTATATTTTATATGTCTAACCTTCATTCCGGGGTTCATTGTTTCTTGAATGATTTCGGGTAGCTTGGCATAATCAAACTTCAAATTATGCGTAGATACGGAAAGGCCGGCTGTGAGTGTACCTGCATTCCGACGTTGGTTGGTGGACTGGCTGAAAGCTGCCGGATAAGAGAAATGCCGGTTGTTGAAGATATAATATAAGTTGAATCCTTTCATATTTACTTTCAGACCGTTGAAGTCTTCCGAATAATTAGAAGGAACACGGTCGGAAAAGCCTGTTACTTTATGTATCTTGTAATCGTTACCTGTGCGACGGTAGAAAATATCCACCCCTAACTTGGAACTGTAAAGGCTGAGGTCAAATTCTGTCCCTCTGTTTTTCCCACTTTTCTTTCCAAGGAGCCCGTCCGTATCTACTGACCATCCTAAAAATATCCAGCGCCAACCAAAGTAAGCCCCTATCTTGTTGCGAGGATTGGGGGTGAAGCGGAGCCGTTGGGGCTCGGGGGCGGCGGTACCTACGGAGTAATATTCGTAGTTTGTGAAATGATCGAGCATCAAGGCATAGTTGTATCGGTTGGGGCTTATATAAGTTGTGTCGAAATCATTGAAGTTGAGGAACTTCTTTATAGCCTTCATGAAGGCCCCCTGATGCTTTTCGGTACTAAGGCTATCGTGTGCGGTAGAACTTTCCTCTTTGTTTTGCGCAAACAAAGAGAAGGGTAACAATATCCACAGGCAGAAGATAAGTCTTTTCAGCATCAATCTTATTTCTTAATTAATAGTTCGGGTCTCTATGCTATAAACAACGCAAAAAGAAAAAGTGCAATTGTTCTATTTGCGAATTTAACAGTTCTTTTGCATATATCCAATAATATGGAGGGATTGTTTCATTATACCTCTTCTTTTTCGTCGTTCCTCATCGTCTGTAGTTTCACCGCTTGAAACTGTTGGTTTCTCGGTGTGAAACTGTCAGTTTCAAAGCATGAAACTCTTGGTTTCTCGGCATGAAACTATGAGTTTCAAGCAATGAAACAAATCAGAAAATGCAGAGGTTAATATAATCGGACAGATAATGCAGAGAAAGGAGATACAGTGTTAGCAATAGATTATTACTACACTTACCAATATTGCGTCAGTCAAAGATTGGATATGTTAATTATTAACACAATGAATCCTTAATGGTTAACGAAAATATAGTGTCTATTAAAACATGTTGTAATATGTTGTAGATCACCCTGAAAATTTGGAGATATCCTCAAAGTCCGTATCTTTGCAATGTGTTTTTCATAGTATTAGATTTAAGGTTAACAAAAGATTGGCTGTCTGGGATAGATAGCCTTTTTTTATGTCCTTTCGTTATCAGTCTTGAGGAGTGAATACATCTTCATATCCAGAATCTGTCCGTTCTTGACTGCATTACTTCTGAGTGTTCCTTCGTCTTTGAATCCGCTTTTTTCAAGAATCCGGCAGGAAGCGATATTATAGCTAAACGGCTCTGCAAAAATACGGAGGATATCAGTGTTACTAAAAACATACTGGCAGGTCTGTTTGATAGCGCAGGTTCCCAAGCCTTTGCCCCAAAAAGGTTCTGCTATATAATAGCCCATTTCGGCAGTCAGCGAGTGGATGTTGTCTTTGCGAAACACACCAATACTTCCCACTACTTTGTCATCAGCGGTGATGGCGAAGGCGAAAATACTGTTCTTATCGGCCTTCAGCATTTCATTGATATAATATTTTGCATCGTCTTCAGTGTAGGGATAAGGCAGACCGTCCCGAAGGTTGTCCTGAATGTTTTTGTTATTTAGGGTTGCTGCAAGTTCGGCGGCATCGTCTATTTTCCATTTTCTGATTTTACATTCCATATCGATATCCTTCTTTTTTAGTTAATCTGAAACGGGAGAGTTGCCGGCAAAGATAAGAAACTTTATTTTTAACCACTTATTTAATAAATGCAAAATGTGAACTTCCCGATTTAACTTCATTCTTCTTTCTGTTTCTAACCTAATAAAGCTAAGAAACTGAATTGATGATAAACGAGGATAAGATCCGGCAGGTATATGCTTCCGACCCGAAGAAAGGGTTTAAGATGCTGATGGATAACTTCCAGGTACCTATATATAATTATATACGGCGTTTGGTTGTGTCGCACGAGGATGCAGAAGATGTTCTTCAGGAAGTCTTTATCCGGGTGTACCGTAATTTGGACCAGTTTCGTGGTGAAAGCTCGCTGAGCACCTGGATATACAGGATTGCAACCAATGAAAGTTTGCGCTTGCTGAATACACGAAAGGATGAAGAAGCAATTCCTGCCGAAGAAGTGCAAGAGGAACTGATAGGTAAACTGAAGGCTTCCGATTACATTGATTACGAAAATGAACTGGCGGTCAAGTTTCAGGAAGCCATACTGAGTTTGCCCGAAAAACAACGGCTAATATTCAACCTACGCTATTACGATGAGCTCGATTATGAAGAAATCAGCCGTATACTGGATAGTAAGGTCGATACTCTCAAAGTGAATTATCACTATGCGAAAGAAAAAATAAAAGAATACATCTTAAACAGATAGGACGATGAATAAAGAATTTGATTTTGACGATATCGGTAAAAAGACCCCTTACCGCACTCCTGATAATTTTTTTGAGGATATGCAGCAGAAGGTGATGGAACGTACTTGCGGCGGGCAACGCCGGAAACATCGTTTACAGATAATGTTTTCTACTGCCATAGCGGCAGCTGCAATACTGGCAGGGGTATTGTTTGTTCCGTCTTATCTCCGGACGGAAGATGCACCTGCAGGAACTTCGGATATGTTGGCTATAGAAAGAAGTAGCAGCGATCCGGTTGATAAATGGATTCACGAACTGTCGGATGAGGAGTTGGAAGAGCTCGTCAACTTCTCTGAGAATGACATATTTTTAAATTAGGTATTAATTAAAAACAAGAAGATTATGAAGACTAAGTTTATTTATGTAATTTTGGCTGCGCTCCTGATTGGCAGCCAGACAATTTCTGCTCAGAACAAGGATAACAAAACCAATAAGCAACGTCCTACACCTGAACAAATGATTCAAAGACAAGCCAATCAGATGGTGACGACACTGATGCTGGATGATGCAACAGCTGCCAAGTTCACTCCGGTTTACGAAAAATATCTGAAAGATTTAAGCGAATGTCGGATGATGAACCGCAGGGAAAGGCCCAGGAACAATAATGCGGAAGCAACCCCGGCTACCAAACCTGTACTGACAGATGCGGAAATAGAAAAGCAGATCAAGGATCAGTTTGCGCAAAGTCGTAAGATACTGGATATTCGCGAGAAATATTATAATGAATTCCGCAAGATTCTGTCTCCCAAGCAGATTGCAAAAATCTATCAGACAGAAAAAAGCAATGCGAATAAATTCAGAAAAGAATTTGACAGAAGAAAAGGTCAGAAACATGGTCAGGGAAAACGGCCGGCTCATGCAAGACCAGCTTCAAATAATAAATAACATTTTTCATTAAACTACTTGATAAACACGAATGGATCATGGCAGGCATACATATTTGACTTTCCGAAACATCTTAATCTATGTTGTTTTGTTGTGGTCAGGTATGACTGTTAATGCACAGTCCGGCAAAGGAAGCTTTGCCGGACGTGTTGTTGATAAGGATACGAAGCAGCCGGTGGGGTATGCGGCGGTACGTTTATTGACCTTGCCGGACAGTACTTTTCTGGCAGGTGTAGCCACTACGGACGACGGTAAATTCAGGATGCCGGTTGTCTGGCCCAAAGACAAGAAATTGCTTTTAGAGATTTCTTTCATTGGCTATACCACTTTTTCTAAATCTATTCCCTCTTCATTCAGAGGTACTTCGCAGAACTTGGGTGATATTGCACTATTTTCCGATGGCATTTTGTTGGGCGAAACGGTAGTGGTGGGTAAAGCTCCTCTGGCAGTTACCGAACAGGATACCACGGTCTTCAATGCCTCTGCCTATCGTACCCCCGAAGGTTCCATGCTCGAAGATCTTGTAAAACAATTGCCTGGTGGAGAGATCGATGGCGATGGAAAGCTGTTGATTCATGGTAAGGAAGTTAAGAAGATATTGGTAGACGGCAAAGAGTTCTTTGCGGATGATCCGAAAGCTGCCTTGAAAAATCTGCCGGTGGAAATGGTGGAGAAGCTGAGAGCTTATGAACGTAAATCCGATTTGGCACGTCTGACCGGAATTGATGACGGGGATGAGGAAATGATACTTGACTTGGGGGTGAAAAAGGACATGAAGAAAGGATGGATGGATAATTTCATGGCAGGTACGGGTAATAAAGGGAGGTATGAACTTGCCAATACCCTGAACCGCTTCCGGGATAATTCTCAACTTACTATTATCGGTAATCTGAATAACACTAACAATCAAGGCTTCTCGGAGTTGCAACGGGAGTCGTCGGCTGCCAGTGGAAATATTCTGAATAGGGTGGGACTGGTCACCTCACATTCTTTAGGCATGAACTTCACTCATGACTGGGACAGAGTGAAGCTTCGCTCCAATGTGCAATATACGGGTACCGACCGTTCGGAGGATAACAGTACTACGGTGGATAATTTCCTGAAACAGGATAAATCGATAAGCCACAGCACTAACAGCAATCACATGAAGAACCACAACCTGACGGCGAATGCTTATCTGGAATGGAAAATTGATTCAGTCACCAATCTGGTGTTTCGTCCGCAATATCGCTATGTGGCAAGTGACAGGAGGAATAGTGGATATCAACAGAGTTGGTCGGACGAAACACTTCTGAATGAAAGAACGGCTTCTAATCTTTACGATAATTCCCAGTATAATCTGACCTTTATGTTGCAAGTCAACCGTAAGTTCAGTCGTAAAGGACGGAATCTGGCTTTGAAAGTGGATTATGGAACGAATACTTCTTCTGCCGACAGGAAAAACTTTTCTACTACACATTATTTTAAGAATGATACAGAGAAAGTAGTCAACCAGCGTGTGGATGATGAAGGTGACGGATATAATTATCGTCTGCAACTGGTGTATGTGGAGCCGTTGCCTAACCGTTATTTTCTTCAGTTTCGTTACAGCTATCAATACCGGGTAACTAATTCGGACCGCTTTGTCTATAACTGGGATGAGGCAATGGAAGATTTTGTTGCCGATTACGATTCTCTGGCCAGTAATAGTTTTGAGAGCCAATACAGCACCCATCTTTTCAATATGGCTGTCCGTACTTCCCGGAAAAAGTACAACTACAATATAGGTGTCGATCTGGAACCCCAGAAACTGGATAGCCGTTCTTTTCTGGATGATGTTTCCAAACATCAAATGAGTAAAACGGTTTTGAACTTTTCACCGACACTGAATTTCCGTTATAAGTTTTCCAAGCGTACACAGTTGCAGGCAATTTATAGAGGAAAAGGACGACAGCCGAGTGTTCGTGACCTACAACCGGTTGCCGACATGACGAATCCATTGAATATCCGCATCGGTAATCCTTCTTTGAAACCTTCATATACCAATACGTTTACACTGAATTATAATTCGTATAATGTGAAACATCAGCGCAACATGGTGGTATCTCTTTTTGTGGAGAATGTGCTCAACAGTGTAACGAACCAGGTGACTTACGACAGCGAAACGGGAGGCAGAACCACCATGCCTGTTAATTTGAATGGTAACTGGCGGGCATCAGGTGCACTTTCATTGAGCGGGCCTTTCAAGAACCGCAACTGGCTGTTTCGTACCTATTCCTATTTGCAATATAGAAATCAGAACGGATATACTACTCAGAACAAAGAAGAGCCGATGAAGAGTTCCGTGAAGCACCTCACAGCGCGTGAACGCCTGCAATTTACTTTTCGTACCCGGCAACTCGAACTGAGTGCGCGTGGAGAAGTGCTGTATAATAATTCGTATAATAACGTGAAAGATATGCGCACGGAAACGTTCGACTATCAACTTGGAGGAGACTTGCAGTATTATCTCCCCTGGGGCTTCGAGTGCAGCAGTGATCTCACATATTTTCTTCGTACCGGATATGGATACGACAGCAGCGGGCGGAAGAACCTGATATGGAACTGCCAACTGTCGAAAGCTTTCTTGAAAAAGAAACAATTGCTACTGCGTTTCAAGTTTTATGATATTCTTCGCCAGGAGATTTCAATGGTACGCACCATCTCGGCTACTGCCATACGTGATGCGGATTACAATGTATTGGGACGTTATTTTATGGTGCACGCTATCCTGCGATTGAATATGATGGGGAAAAAGTAAAAAACGCAAAGTGTGGAAACTTCAACAGGGTTAATTTGTTGTAGATACTCAAATTAATAAAAGAAAACTCTGAGGAATGTTTCAAAGGTTCAAAAACTTTAGAAAACTGAGGAAGTGGTATGTTGTGAAACTGAAACTGGTTGATGCCCGCCTGTATTTCGTCAGCATCTTCGTAGGATTGCTGACGGGGTTGGTGGCTGTTCCCTATCATTACTGCCTATATTATTTCTTTAACTTGCGAAGTGAGTTTTTTGCTTCCCGTCCGGAGTGGTACTGGCATATTCCTCTTTTTCTTTTCTTTTGGGCGGTACTGATATTCGTATCCTGGCTGGTGATGAAAATGCCGCTTATCACCGGAGGAGGTATTCCTCAAACACGTGCTGCCATCAACGGGCGCATTACTTATAAGCATCCTTTCATAGAGTTGGTTTCTAAGTTTTTCGGTGGAATTCTTTCGGTTTCGGCCGGATTATCGCTGGGACGTGAAGGGCCTTCCGTACAAATAGGTTCGTATGTAGGATGCCTTGTGGCACGCTGGACACGTATTCTACGTGGTGAACGAAAGCAATTGCTTGCTGCCGGTGCCGGTGCCGGCCTTGCGGCTGCGTTTGCGGCGCCGCTGGCTTCTTCATTGCTTGTCATCGAATCCATCGAACGTTTTGATGCTCCCAAAACCGCTATCACTACCTTGCTGGCCGGTGTAGTGGCCGGTGCGGTGGCAAGCATGGTTTTTCCGGTAAATTCTTATCATTTGATACAAGTGGCCGAGCCCGGTTTTTCTTTTGGAATCCAGGTGAAGTACTTCCTGTTGCTTGCAGTGATTATTTCTGTTTGCGGAAAATTATATTCCATGATGATGGTCTCTTTCAAACGAGTGTATGCAACGGTAAAATCTTCGGTATATATGAAGATGTTCTATCTGTTGCTGGTCGCTTATATTATTTCCTTTATGCAGGTCAACTTGACGGGTGGGGGAGAACAGTTTCTTTTGGAGCAGGCGCAATCCGGCAGCCATGCACCAATTATGTGGGTAACGGCAATGATGCTGTTGCATTTCGGTTTTTCCGTTATCTGCGTTTCATCCGGTTTGCCGGGTGGAAGTTTTATTCCTACACTGGTCACCGGTGGATTACTGGGGCAGATTGTTGGTCTGTTGGGAGTGGAATATGGGGTTATTGAGCCGGAGAATGTCAGTTATGTAATGCTGATTTCAATGTCTGCCTTCCTGGTGGCTGTGATACGTACCCCTTTGACAGCTATTGTATTGATTACCGAGATAACAGGACATTTTGAGGTGTTCTACCCATCGGTGGTAGTGGGTGGATTGACTTATTATTTTACGGAACTTCTTCAGATAAGACCTTTCAACGTGACGCTTTATGAGGATATGATCAATACTCCTGCTTTCCAGGAACAGACAAGGTATAAACTATCCATAGAGGTGATGACGGGTTCATATATGGATGGCAAACTTGTAGACGAACTTTCTTTGCCTGAAAACTGTACCATTATCAATGTACACCGGGATGGTAAAGACGCAAATCCCCCCGGAATACGGTTGATTCCGGGGGACCAGGTTGATATTGAATTGGATGCGCAGGATATTGAAAAACTCTATGAGCCGCTCGTCAGCCTGGCAAACATTTATTGATATGGATGAGGTATCCTTATGCCAGACTGCCTATTTCATCCAGATTCTTCTGAATATCCTGATCGGTCAGTTCGTAGTTTACGAGGTCACCGGAGAGATATTTATCGTATGAGGCCATGTCAATCAATCCGTGACCGGAGAGGTTGAACAGGATTACTTTCTCTTCACCTGTTTCCTTGCATTTGTTTGCTTCGCGGATGGCGGCAGCAATAGCGTGGCAAGATTCCGGTGCGGGAATAATACCTTCAGCTTGGGCAAATAAACAGCCGGCTTCGAATGATTCCAGTTGCTTGATGTCTACAGCTTCCATCAGACCGTCTTTCAATAGTTGAGAAACGATGACGCCTGCACCGTGGTAACGCAATCCACCTGCATGAATATTAGCGGGAGCAAAGTTATGTCCCAGCGTGTACATAGGCAGTAATGGAGTGTATCCTGCTTCGTCACCGAAATCATATTGGAATTTACCGCGTGTCAGTTTCGGGCAAGAAGCCGGTTCGGCAGCAATGAAGCGTGTTTGCTTACCTTCCAGGATCTTGTGGCGCATGAATGGGAATGCGATACCACCGAAATTGGAACCACCACCAAAACAAGCAATCACCATATCAGGATATTCTCCTGCCATTTCCATCTGTTTTTCGGCTTCCAGACCGATTACAGTCTGGTGCAGAGCTACATGGCTCAATACAGAGCCTAATGTATATTTACAATTCGGTGTAGTCTGAGCCAGTTCGATGGCTTCTGAAATAGCGGTTCCCAATGAACCCTGGTAGTTGGGGTGAGCCGTCAGAATATCTTTTCCTGCACGGGTGGACATAGACGGAGACGGTGTAACCTGTGCGCCGAACGTCTGCATGATGCTGCGGCGGTAAGGTTTTTGCTCATAACTGATTTTCACTTGGTAAACGGCAGCTTCCAGTCCAAACAGACGGGCAGCATAAGCCAGCGAAGCTCCCCATTGTCCGGCACCGGTTTCAGTGGTAACGTTGGTAACTCCTTCTTTCTTGCAATAATAAGCCTGGGGAATGGCAGAATTCAGCTTGTGCGATCCCATCGGACTTACACTCTCATTCTTGAAATAGATATGTGCCGGAGTACCTAATGCTTTTTCCAGTCCATAAGCACGAACCAGTGGAGTACTACGATAATATTTGTACATTTCGCGTACTTCTTCGGGAATCTCGATCCACTTATCGGTCTGATTCAGTTCCTGTTTGCACAGTTCCTGTGCAAAGATAGGATATAAATCTTCGGCTTTCAGTGGTTGTTTGGTACCGGGATGAAGCGGAGGCATCGGTTTGTTCACCATATCTGCCTGTATATTGTACCAATAATGTGGTATTTCCTCTTCCGGGAGGAAATATCTTTTTGTCTTGTTGCTCATAGTGGTTACTTCTATTAAAATTTTTACGAGGCCAAATGTAACTATTATTTTTAAAACAATTTCTTTTTTCTTTTGTTTTTTGTCTATACGCATTGTTTTGTTTATGTTTGCCCGATATTTAATTTGATGTCTACATGAAGATTTATCATAAATTCTTGTTGTATCAGAATAAATGGATTCATCCGTACACTCGGATCATTCTTGGAGGGGTGACTTATATAGCCTACCTGGCTTCTATTCTGTTAATTATGGGAGTGGTATATGAACACGGCTTTACTATTTCCGAACACGAGGCTTCTCAACTGCAAACACTCTATCGGTTTGTATGGGGTGTTTTCTTATCCGAAGTCACTTTGCGCCTGTTATTGGAATACAGGGACACAAAGCGTACTTTTAAGAAATTGACGTGGATATTGATTGCCTTGCTTTACCTTACCCTTATCCCTGTTATTTTTCATCGACCGGAAGAGGAGGGAGCTATTCTGCATTTTTGGGAAATATTGAATGGAAAGCCCTATCATATAGTGCTTCTGTTGATCTTCTCTTTCCTTAATTTATCCAATGGCTTGGTCAGGGTGTTGGGACGGCGAACGAATCCTTCTTTGATTCTGGCTGGTAGTTTTCTGATAATCATCCTTATTGGAACAGGTTTGCTAATGTTGCCCCGATGTACGGTGAGCGGTATTTCGTGGGTGGACTCGCTGTTTATCTCTACCAGTGCGGTTTGTGTTACGGGTTTGACTTCGGTGGATGTAGCGTCTACTTTTACTACGCCCGGTTTTGTGGTGATTATCCTGCTGATACAGATTGGCGGCCTAGGGGTAATGACACTGACCAGTTTCTTTGCGATGTTCTTTATGGGGAATACATCCTTTTATAATCAGTTGGTGGTTCGTGATATGGTCAGTTCCAATTCGTTGAATTCGTTACTTTCCACTTTGCTGTACATATTGGGATTCACGTTGGCTATTGAAGGTATTGGTATGCTTGCCATCTGGAGCGACATTCATGGTACGATGGGGATGACGTTTGAGGAAGAAGTGGCGTTCTCGGCCTTTCATGCTATTTCCGCATTCTGTAATGCCGGTTTTTCCACGTTGCCCGGAAATCTAGGCAATCCGCTGGTGATGACAGGGCATAATCCATTCCTTATCTATATATCCCTGTTGATTATTCTGGGAGGTATAGGCTTCCCGATATTGGTGAATTTCAAAGATATAGTACTCCATCATTTGCGCCGCATCTGGAAATTTTTGCATACGTGGGAGTGGGACAGGCATCGTTTTTATCATCTGTATAATCTGAATACACGGATTGTTCTGATTATGACTTTCCTGCTATTGGTGTTTGGTACGGTGCTTATTGCTGTTTTTGAGTGGAATCATGCTTTTGCCGGTATGTCCGTCGCTGATAAATGGACACAGGCGTTCTTTAATGCGACTTGTCCGCGTACTGCCGGGTTTACAAGCGTGGACCTGGCTTCGCTGGGAGTACAGAGTGTATTGGTTTATATCTTCCTGATGTGGGTGGGCGGTGCTGCACAGTCCACGGCGGGTGGTATCAAGGTGAATGCGTTTGCAGTAGTTGTATTGAATCTGGTTGCTGTGTTGCGCGGTACGGAGCGAGTGGAGGTATTTGGCCGTGAACTGTCTTACGATTCCATTCGCCGTTCCAATGCGACGGTAGTGATGTCTATCAGTGTTTTGTTTGTATTTGTGTTTATTCTGACAATCTGGGAACCTCAGGCATCTGTCATGGTACTTCTGTTTGAGTGTGTGTCGGCGTTGAGTACGGTAGGTTCCAGTCTGAATCTTACTCCGACTTTGGGGGATAACAGTAAATTGCTTGTTGCTTTTCTGATGTTCATCGGACGTGTGGGACTGATTACTCTGATGTTGGGTATCATCAAGCAAAAGAAACATACGAAATATCAGTATCCGAGTGGGCAGATCATTATAAATTAGTAGTAAGTAGTAAAAACAGAAATTATGAAGTATATTATTATCGGTTTAGGAAATTACGGGCACATGCTTGCCGAAGAATTATCGGTGTTGGGACACGAAGTAATTGGGGCGGATGTGAGTGCAAGTCGCGTAGACAGTATCAAAGAAAAGATTGCTACGGCTTTTGTGTTGGATGCAACAGATGAACAGGCACTTGCCGCTCTCCCCTTGAGTGGTGTGGATGTGGTAATCGTGGCTATTGGCGAGAATTTTGGTGCTTCTATTCGCGTGGTGGCTTTGTTGAAACAACAAAAAGTGGCTCACATTTATGCGCGGGCCATTGATAATGTACATCGTTCCGTACTTGAGGCTTTTGGTTTGGAACGGATTCTTACTCCGGAGGAAGATGCAGCCCGTGGTTTGGTGCATTTGTTAGAGTTTGGCTCCAATATGGAAACCTTCCGGGTAGATACGGATTACTATGTGGTGAAGTTCGCTGTGCCGGAGAAGATGATAGGATATTATGCTAATGAATTGAATCTGGATAAGGAATTCGGCTTGAAGTTATTGGCTTTAAAGCGTGCCAAGACTTTGAAAAACTGTCTGGGTATTTCATTTACCGAACATGATGTGATGAATGAATTGCCTGAAAATGATCAGGTACAAGCTGGTGATGAACTGGTTTGTTATGGACGTTACAAAGACTTCCAGAAGTTCTGGAAAGCGATGTAATTACGCTTTCCTATAAGATTTTCTGTCATCTAATATATCATTCATATTTTCTTGTGCCCATGAAATTAAGGAGTTTATATGGGGCAATAACGACATGGCTCTATCTGTCAGCGAGTATTCCACTTTAGGAGGGACTTGTGCATAGATTTTTCTTTTCACAAGTCCGTCTTCTTCTAATGTGCGTAGAGTAACTGTCAGCATCTTTTGTGATATGTCAGGTATTGTCTTTTGCAGTTCATTGAACCGCATGACGGGTGCCTGCGTTAGTGTGAAGAGCGTCAGTATCGACCATTTATCACTGATTCGTGATAGTATCATTCGGATAGGACAATCGGCATAAGAGCTATTTTGTATATCTATTCTATTCATATCTTTCTGATTTATAAAACACTCTACAAAAGTAACTAATATGCCGATCGTATGCAACTAATCTTATTGAAATATATCCGGGCTTGGACTGTTTTAGTGTAGTCCACTCAGCCACTCTATCATCTTCGGATCACGATGCGAGAAGAAGCAACTGGTATTGGTATCCAGTGCCGCAATCTTTTCCATATCTTCTTTCGTCAGTTCAAAATCGAATACATTGAAGTTTTCAATAATTCGTTCTTTGCGGATGGATTTCGGGATAACGACAATATTTCTTTGTATCAACCATCGCAATACGACTTGTGCTATGGATTTACCATATTTGCTTGCAATGGCTGCCAATGTTTCATTCTGGAACATATTGTTTTTTCCTTCGGCAAATGGAGCCCATGATTCTATCTGAACGCCTTTCTCTTGCATGAATGCCTCTGCTTCGATTTGTTGATAGAAAGGATTAGTTTCTACCTGATTGACGGCAGGTGTGATTTCATTATGAAGGATCAGATCTACCAAGCGGTCGGGCATAAAGTTGCTGACGCCGATGGAACGAATACTGCCTTCCTTGTATAATTCTTCCATAGCACGCCAAGCACCGTAATAGTCATTGAATGGCTGATGAATAAGGTACAGGTCCAGATAATCGAGTTGCAAACGTTTCATGGATGCTTCGAAGGCTTTCTTTGCTTTGTCATAACCGGCATCTGATATCCAGAGTTTGGTAGTGATAAACAAGTCTTCGCGGGGGACACCACTGCGTTTGATGGCTCTTCCTACAGCTTCTTCATTACCATAAGCGGCAGCCGTATCTATAGAACGGTAACCTGTTTCAATAGCGTCATATACACATTGTTCACACAAGGCTTGATCTTCGATCTGATATACGCCGAAACCAAGAATTGGCATTTCGATGCCATTATTTAATTTTACTTTCTGCATAATAACTTTCTCTTTATTGGATTTTATATTAAAACACTTTACTTCCTTAATATCCCCGGACATTGCAGATTATTGTATTATTTTAAGCCCTTTGGTTATTTGCCTACTCTTTTTGCTAACTCTGCCGGATAGCGGTCTCCTGACACTGGAATAGAATTAAGCATATCATTGATCCAGGTCAACTCTTCCGGGCTTATTTCCACATTGATACTTTGTATATTCTCTTCCAAGCGTTTCAGTTTGGTGGTTCCTGGAATGGGAGCGATCCAGGGTTTTACAGCGAGTACCCAGGCCAATGCAATCTGTGCAGGTGTTGCATTTTTCTCTTCCGCCAGCTTTCTCACAAAGTCAACTATAACCTGATTGGCATTCAGATTCTCGGCAGTGAAGCGTGGAACGATACTGCGGAAATCGTCTTTACCGAATTGTGTGTCTCTGCTGATGTTTCCCGTCAGGAAACCTTTACCCAGAGGGCTGAAAGGAACGAAACCGATGCCTAGTTCTTCGAGAGTGGGCAATAATTCTTTCTCCGGTTCGCGCCACCACATAGAGTATTCGCTTTGAATGGCAGTCAGCGGATAGACCTGGTGTGCCCGGCGGATGGTCTGTACACCAGCTTCTGATAGTCCCCAATGTAGAATTTTGCCTTCTTGTTTTAATTCTTTCATGGTTTCTGCCACTTCTTCTATAGGAACATTCGGGTCTACACGGTGCAGATAGTACAAATCTACATGATCTGTCCGCAGACGCCTGAGGGAACCTTCAATAGAACTTCGTATTACTTCCGGTTTACCAATGACAACTTGTTTACCGTCGATCATCTGAATACCACATTTGGTAGCAATGACTACATCTTTCCGATAAGGTTCTAAGGCTTCACCTACTAATTCCTCATTGGTGTATGGACCATATACTTCAGCGGTATCAAAAAAGGTGATTCCTTGTTCTATAGCTTGATGAATAAGGCCGATCATTTCTTTCTTATCAGCGGCAGCACCATAACCGTGGCTCATACCCATGCAACCTAAACCCAATGCGGAAATTTTAAGTCCACTCTTTCCTAATTCTCTGTATTTCATAACTCTTGATTTTTTTATTGTTTTTGATGTTGCAAAGGTAAGTGGTGAGATGAAGTTTGTAAATAGACAGATTACTGCTTTATGCACCATTATTACAGGTTTAAGATATTGATTGAATACTTGATAATGAACTGTATACACAGGTTACAGTTTCTTATACCAATATTACAGATTTTGCAATACAAGTGATGGAATGCTGAAAGAAAACTGTTATTTTTGTCATCAGATTAAATTATCAGATTATGGGTACAATCGTAAAATTGAATACTGTTCAGGAGTATAATATGGCAATGGGAGTGGAGACATTGCATCCGCTTGTTAGTGTGGTCGACTTCTCAACATTGAAGTCTTTAAAGCATGGACGTAAGAATTTTGGCTTTTATTGTGTTTTTCTGAAACAGCTCAAGTGTGGGGAATTGTCTTATGGACGCAGCACGTACGATTACCAGGAAGGCACGCTGGTATTTGTGGCTCCTGGACAAGTGGCAGGAATTGATGATGACGGAGAAACACTGAATCCTCAAGGGTGGGTGTTGGCTTTTCATCCCGATTTGCTACGGGGTACTTCACTGGGACGTAAAATGAAAGATTACAGCTTTTTCTCGTATGAAGCCAATGAGGCTTTGCACATGTCCGAGCGTGAACGGCAGATTATCTTTAATTGTTTCATTGAAATACAAGAAGAATTGGAGCGTGCCATAGATAAGCATAGCAAAGATATTATTGCCTCTACAATTGAGCTTCTGCTGAACCATTGCCAGCGTTTCTATGACCGTCAATTTATTACGCGTGAAAACATAAATAAAGATATTCTAGTGCGTTTTGAAAACCTGCTCAGTGATTACTTTGAATCAGACCAACCGCAAACTGTCGGTTTGCCATCCGTGCAATATGCCGCAGACCGATTGCATCTTTCTCCTAATTATTTCGGAGATTTGATAAAGAAAGAAACAGGTAAATCAGCTCAGGAATCCATTCAGCTTTTTGTGATAGAGAAGGCAAAAGAACGGCTTTATGATGAGAATAAGACTGTCAGCGAAGTTGCCTATGAACTGGGCTTCAAGTATCCGCATCATTTAAGCCGTCTATTTAAAAAGGTGGTGGGGATGACCCCGAACGAATACAGGATGTAGTTATTTAATTTTGTACCCTAACAACGAACTGAACTTTTTGCAAATACCAGGGAATAATCCCATTAGCCTTCCGCCTAATCCCCATCTTTTTGGGAAGAATTTCTGGTAGAGTGCCTGGTCAATAAGTTGCAGGCGTGGTTCCCAGTTTTCCACTTCATGCCCGTCTTTCAGGCCGGAGCGGATTTGAGCTTCGTGTCCCCGGAGTGAGTCGGGTTTTATATACTTGGAGTTTGCCATCATAGGCCCGCATACATCGAACCATACTTCGCTACCACTGAATCGGTCGGCCAATCGGGTGAGTAATTGCCGTACCTGCTTTTCATAGAAATACATCAGTACGCCTTCGATAACAATGATAAACTCTCCTTCGGGATGCTTTTTACGGAGATCATCCATCCATTGGGTTTCTAACAAAGAGCCGGCTATGTAATGATCGCCCGCAGGTTCCGGTAGTAAATCGCGTCGCAAGTCGATTACTTCGGGCAAATCCATTTCGTAAAATATGGCTTTGTCATGTTCTTCAATACGTTGATAGCGGGTATCCAGTCCGCAACCTACATTCACTACAATTGGATTCCTTCGTGTGGCAATGAAGCGTCGGATAGCATTATCAAAGTATAATCCACGTACGACACATCCTATGGCACTCAATTTGGCACCATCAAATTTGGAGTAGTCATATTCGATACTTTCTACCAGTTGTTCGGCTTGCCGATCACGCAAAATGGCATCTTTCCGGCGACTCTCTTTGGCTCTCATGTAAAGAGGTATCAGCAGTGTCTCAGCTACTACACTCTTAAATTCATATTTCTTTTTCATTTTTATTTGGGAATTATTGGAATTAATACGATCTGGCAAAAAAGAACAATATTCAAATTCATTCAAAAAAAAGAGAGAACTTATACTTTGATAAATTCTCTCTTTTTGCTGTTCCTCACATTTTCTTCCGGGGTCCATAGGCTACTTTTATTTTTTGCCAAAGTTACGGTTCTTGAGTAAGGGAAGCAATACCTAAAAGTAGGGAAATTGTGTTTTAGTAATTTCTTTTTCGTGTATATCTCAGATACCAGATACATATAAATAAGGAAACTACTGTGGAAATGGGTGGAGCGAAGCCCATGATAAACAGTGAAGAACTGTCTATCTGGCTGAACCAGTAAGATAACGGAATACGAAACAGGAAGGTCGCTATCAGACTGTGAATCATAGGGAATAGTGAATTCCCCTGTCCACTGAAATAAGAATTGATACAAAAAACGAAACTGACCACAACACAGTCTATGCTGTATCCCCGTAGATATTCTGCTGCCATTGCCACCACCGCAGGATCTTTAGTGAAGAATGCTGTGAGCGTTTCCGGCAGGAATTGCGAATACAGGCAGACCGATAGGCCAAAAATAAGAGCAAATCCTATTCCGGAAAGTAGGCACTTATTCATTCTCTGTATAAGTCCTGCACCGTAATTCTGTGCTGTCATTGTAGCTACAGCCGATGATATAGCCATAGGAGGCAACATGGCAAAAACAATAATTTTCTCAACCACACCCAGAGAAGCTGATGCAATGACTCCCATCTGATTTACAATCACAGTGATTATCAGGAATGAAACATTGATCAATGCATCCTGCAATGCTATGGGGGCGCCCAAGGTCAGGACTCTTTTAGATAAAACTCTATTCAATCGGATATCCCGTCGTGTAAATTCGAAATGAAATCCGCGTCGGTATAAAAACCAGAGTGCTATCGTAAAGCTGACACCTTGTGCCGTTACAGTAGCAATGGCTGCCCCGGTAGGACCGAGATGAAAAGCTCCCACTAATATAAAGTCAAGGACAATATTGATTATACAGGCCAGTCCCACAAAATAGAGTGGTGTTTTCGAATCACCCAGTCCGCGCAGGATACCACACACGACATTATAGCCTACAATAAACAGTATACCGACTGAGCAAACCAGAATGTAACTTTTCGTGTCTTCCATAGCTTCTGCCGGAGTGTGCATCAAGCTGGAAATTCGGTCATGGAACAATACCATGACCAGAGTAAGTACGATGCCGATAATTGAAAACAACCAAACGGAAGAACCGATTGTAGACGCCACTTGCCGGTCGTCTTTCGCTCCGGTTGCAATGGCAATCAGTACGGTTGTTCCGGTGGTAATGCCTAAGATAATACCTGTAATGGTTTGCATTACTTGGCTACCAATGGCTACGGCCGCTACGCTTGCGGAGTCATCATATTGTCCCACAACAAAAAGGTCGGCACCTCCGTAAAGTGCCTGGAGCACGTTGGCTATCAGGAATGGAACCGCAAATTGTAATAGTACTTTAGGGACACTGCCCTGTGTCAAATCTAACTCTTTCATCCAATTTATTCTTTCATCAATTTAGTAGAAGCTATAGATATGGCATAAAAAAAGTGCCGGACAGGATGAATGATTCTCACCATTCATCTTATCCGGCACTATAATTATTGATTATAATGCCCTCCGATGAGGATTTTTATATTCCTGTCTTTATTTTCGGGGGTGCAAATTTGGGCATTGTTTTTATAACCACCAAATTTATTCGGAATTTTAATACTCTTTGCGTGGTTTCGTCTTTATACCTTATTTTTTCGTTTTGATTCTTTGGTGCTATCAAGTCTCAAAAAAATTATCTTTCTTTGTAGAAAAGAAGAAATGTTTTATGCTCTCATTTGATACTTATATAAGTCGTAAACTGCCACTGGTCGGTCTGATTAGTGCTGTCTTTATCATATACCCTAATATAGCCTGTCTACCTTGGGATATAAAATTTCTGGAGGGAGTCAGTTGTACGGGATTTTATTGGTATTTTGTTTATCGTTTCTTTTTCTTCTGGGGACTGATTTGTTTGTTGTTACGTTATAATTTGCGACAACTGTCGACAGCGCAGTTTAAGGAACGTTTTGGCCGTAACTTCTTATATTCATTGGCTGCCTATGCAGGCTTCGCGTCTATTTCCTATTGGATTCACTCTTATGGTATCCGTACTGATTTTCTGGGTAGTACATTGATCTCCCAATTCTTTATTTTGTGTTCTCTGTGTACGTTGATCGGGCATATTTCCATGTTATACTCCACGCAGCGTGAAAAAGAACGTGAGATAGAACGTTTGCGTATAGAGAATCTGCAAAGCCGATGTGATGCATTGGCTAATCAGATCAATCCACATTTTTTCTTTAACTCCTTGAATGGAGTGCAATCGCTTATTCGGAAGAAGGATGATGAAAAAACACTGATGTATGTGCATGAATTGTCCGATATCTTCCGTTATATTCTTCAAAGTGATAAGAGAGGACTGGTTACTTTGAGGGAAGAACTGGAATTTATTCAATCTTTCCGTTATGTGATGGAAGTACGCTTTGCCAATAAACTGGTTTTCTCGATCCAAGTGGATGAGGCTATGCAGGATGAACTGACGTTGCCTGTGCTTTCACTGCTTCCGTTGGTAGAGAATGTGACCGTTCATAATAGGATAGACAGTGAGCATAAAATGGAAATTACTATCAGGCTGAACGAGCAAAAAGAACTGGTGGTGAGTAATCCTATTTATCCTAAACTATCTCCGCCTGATACGAACGGAACAGGGTTGAGAAATCTGGAAAGCCGTTTTACCTTGTTGATGAACAGGCAAATACGGATAGAATGTGATGAAAATACATTCAGAGTATATCTTCCTTTAAATAAACAGAACTGATATCAAAATTGCATAAAGATATGAGAGTGTTGATTGTAGAAGACGAGACTGCCGCTTATGAGAATCTGGTGGATATTCTTGGCGAAGTCTCTTATGATATTCAAATAGCCGGTAATACAGAAAGCGTAACTCAAACCATTCATTGGCTGCAATCGAATCCTGCGCCGGATTTGATATTTATGGATATTCATTTATCGGACGGTTCGGCATTTACCATTTTTGATAAAATGGAGTTGGAAACTCCTATTATTTTCACGACGGCTTATGACAGATACGCCATAGAAGCTTTCAAAGTGAATAGCATTGATTATTTGCTAAAACCTGTCAAGGTGGAAGATGTAAAACAGGCGCTGGATAAATACAAAAAATTGACGCGCCAGGATGTGATTCACTACTTATCCAAATTGACTCAACTGGTGCCGACTCCTAAATATAAAGACAAGTTATTAATTCCATATAAAGATAAGCTGTTACCTATTGACCTGAAAGAAGTTTCATGCTTTTATACAGCGGATAAAAATACCTGTATCTACTTGAAAGACGGGAATGTGTATCCATACTCCAAAACACTGGAACAGATAATGGCTTCTCTGAATCCGGCAGATTTTATCCGGGCGAATAAGCAATTCATCCTGGTAAGGAATAGTGTGACGGATATAACTATCTGGTTTGATAACCGTTTGCTGGTAACACTGGATGTAGAAACTCCCGAACGTATCTATATCAGTAAGAATAAAGCATCCGAGTTCAAGTCCTGGATAGTGAATAACACGTAAGTTAGAATACGTTAATCAGTAATTATGGTATTTACAACCGTAATTTATCTACGGTTTCTATCAGTAACGATCCCTATATTTGCAATCGGGAACTATTATAAAATTAAAGAGTTATTTCAAGATGAAAAAAGAGAGATTTGTACTTGCATTCTTTACAGGCTGCCTGATTAGTGCGGTAAGCCTACAAGCACAAACCGGCAAGGACAGCACAAAGGTAGCAAGAAGTTATGCGATCAATGAAGTAGTAGTAACAGGTACGCGAAGTGAAACGGATGTGCGTCATTTACCCATGACCGTATCGGTAGTGGGGCGTCCGCAACTTGAAGCGAGCCAGCAGACTTCCGTACTTCCTGTGTTGAATTCACAAGTGCCGGGCTTTTTCTCCACTTCACGTGGCGTAATGGGATATGGTGTAGCTACCGGTGCATCAGGGCAAATGTCTTTAAGAGGCATTGGAGGGCCCGCACAGGCCGGTCTTCCCACTACAGGATTATTGGTTTTGATTGACGGACATCCTCAGTATATGGGACTGATGGGACACCCCATTGCCGATGCATATCAGACTATGATGGCAGAACGTGTGGAAGTGCTCCGTGGCCCCGCATCCGTGCTTTATGGTTCTAACGCCATGGGTGGGGTTATTAACATTGTTACCCGTAAGATGCAGGAAGACGGAATACGTACAAACATCAACATTGGTGCCGGATCCTATGGAAGCATACAGACCGAAGCCACTAACCGCATAAGGAAAGGGCGCTTCAGTAGTACGGTGACTGCCTCTTATAACCGTACAGACGGACATCGCGCTGACATGGCCTTTGAACAGTACGGCGGGTATGCCAAATTAGTCTATGACTTTACGGATAACTGGAAAGTTTGGGGCGATGTAAATGTCACTCGTTTTAATGCTACTAATCCGGGATCGGTAATGAAACCATATATAGACAATGATCAGCGTATTACACGTGGCATGACTTCTTTTGCATTGGAGAATTATTACGAAAAGACTTCCGGTGCATTGAGTTTTTTCTATAATTGGGGTGATCACTGGATAAATGACGGATATCAGCCAGGAGGAGAACCGCTTCAGTATCGTTTCAACTCTAACGATCAGATGCTTGGAGTATCATGGTATCAGAGTGTACAACTTTTCCAAGGCAACAGACTGACTGTAGGAGCTGATTATTTTCACTTTGGCGGTGAGGCATGGAACCAATTCTTTGATGGGCATCGTGAAACTTCGGCGAATAAGTCATTGAATGAAGTAGCAGGTTATGTAGATTTTCGTCAGGATATTGCTGCATGGCTTACGCTGGATGCCGGAGCACGAGTAGATTATCATTCGCAAACGGGTACAGAGTTCATTCCGCAAGTGGGGCTGGCTTTCCATCTTCCGGAGAATGCAGAAATCAAGGCAATGGCAAGTAAGGGATTCCGCAATCCTACCATTCGTGAAATGTATATGTTCCCTCCGCAGAATCCGGATTTGAAACCTGAGAAACTTTGGAATTATGAGCTTTCTTTCTCACAACGTCTTATGGATAATCGTTTGTCCTATGGACTCAATGTGTTCTATATCAATGGTGAAAACCTCATTATACGTCTTCCAAATCCAAATGGTAGCGGCATGTTGAACCAGAATTCCGGCGGGATTGAAAACTGGGGAGCGGAAGCTAATGTAGGATACCAGTTTAATCCGGTGTGGAGCGTGATGGCAAATTACAGCTGGCTTCACATGGAAAATCCGGTATTGGCTTCTCCGGAGCATAAACTGTATGGAGGAGTGAACTTCAGAAAAGGACGTTGGAGTGCATCTACCGGTATCCAGTATGTGAAGGGGCTTTATACTGACCTGGACGCTGCGACCAAAGAGAACTTCGTGTTATGGGATATGCAGGGAAGCTTTAAGGCAACCAATTATCTGTCATTCTATGCGCGTGGTGAGAACTTGTTGGCACAACGTTATGAGATCAATGCAGGTTATCCTATGCCGAAAGCAACTTTTATGGGTGGAGTAAATATCAATTTTTAATAAGCATATTATATGAAAACAACAACTATCAGACTTTATTCACTGGATTACAGCAATGTGAAGACATATTTTGCTGCAGCTCTTTTCATTTTGGGTAATCTGGTTTTGCCACAACTTTGCCATCTTATTCCACAGGGTGGCCTTACTTTGTTACCGATTTATTTCTTTACGCTTATTGCTGCTTATAAATACGGTTGGAAAGTTGGATTGCTGACAGCCGTCTTTTCACCGGTTTTGAACCATTTGCTTTTCGGTATGCCTCCTGCAGGAGTATTGCCGGCCATCCTTTTAAAATCCGTTTTACTGGCAGTGGTTGCCGGATATGCAGCCAATCGTTTTAAACGTATCTCTATTCCTGTTTTAGCATTAGTAGTACTGGCTTATCAGTTTATCGGGACGCTGGGCGAGTGGGCAATGATAGGTAACTTTGCGCTTGCTTTCCAGGATTTTCGCATCGGCATACCGGGAATGGGATTACAGATTCTCGGCGGTTATTTGTTTATCAAGTATTTGGTTTATAAATGATATTCCATAAAATAAAAGTATGTTACGAAAAATCAGACTAACGTTTGCCATATTCTTTTTCGTGCTGATCACGCTTTTGTTCCTTGATTTTACGGGAACGTTGCATGCTTGGTTCGGTTGGATGGCTAAAATTCAGTTTTTGCCTGCTTTGTTGGCACTGAATGTCGGGGTTGTGATAATCCTGATAGCATTGACACTGCTCTTTGGGCGTGTATATTGTTCTGTAATCTGTCCGTTGGGTGTATTTCAGGATGTAGTTTCATGGTTGGGTAAAAAGCGGAAAAAGAATCGCTATTCGTATTCACCTGCACTTAGTTGGTTGCGTTACGGAGTGCTGGGAGTATTTATTTTGGCTCTGATAGGAGGAGTTGGTTCATTGGTCGCCTTATTGGCACCTTATAGTTCTTACGGACGAATAGCTTCTAATCTGTTTGCTCCGGTTTATCAGTGGGGAAACAACCTGCTTGCTCTTTTGGCCGAACGGGCAGATAGCTACATGTTTTATTCTGTAGACGTCTGGATGAAGGCTATGGGAACTTTTGTAATAGCTGTTCTGACATTTGTTATTCTGGCTGTGCTGGCTTGGCGCAACGGGCGTACATATTGCAATACAATTTGTCCGGTAGGAACAGTATTGGGATTCTTTTCACGTTTTTCTTTGCTGAAACCGGTAATCGATACGAGTAAATGTAATGGTTGCGGTTTGTGCGCACGTAATTGTAAGGCGGCATGCATTGATTCTAAGAATCATAAAATAGATTATAGCCGCTGTGTGGCTTGTATGGATTGCATCGGTAAATGTAAAAAAGGAGCTATCCGTTATGAGCGTCCTCATAAGGAAGTGCAGAAACCGTTAGCTGCTGAAAAAGTGACAGGTGTTTCACCGGAACAGGTGGACAATGCACGCCGTGCTTTCTTTTCTGCTGGTGCCATATTTGCTACAGGTACATTGCTGAAGGCACAGGAGAAAAAAGTGGATGGTGGATTGGCTGTCATTGAGGATAAGAAAATACCGGAGCGGACGACACCTATTGTACCGGCAGGTGCGTTGAGTATTCGTAATTTTGCGCAGCATTGTACGGCTTGCCAGCTTTGTGTATCAGTGTGCCCTAATCAAGTTTTACGCCCATCCGGTAATCTGATGACGTTGATGCAGCCGGAGATGTCATACGAACGTGGTTATTGTCGTCCGGAATGCGCGAAGTGTGCCGAAGTATGTCCGACAGATGCGATTCATCTTACCAGTCTGGCTGATAAATCATCTATCCAGATCGGTCATGCCGTATGGATCAGGAAGAATTGTGTACCGTTGACTGATGGAGTAAATTGCGGTAATTGCGCCCGTCATTGCCCGGTAGCGGCGATAGAGATGGTTCCGTCTGAGGTAGATAATCCGGATTCTCCAAAGATTCCGGTTGTTAATGTAGAGCGTTGTATTGGTTGTGGTGCCTGTGAGAATCTTTGTCCGGCACGTCCTTTCAGTGCTATCTATGTAGAGGGACATGAGAGACATCGGGTGATATAGAGGTGGTAATGTGATAGGGTGATAAAGTGATAAATGTTAGAAGAACAGATATGGAAGAACATAATAAAAATATAAACCGTAGGGATTTTCTGAAAATTGTGGGCATCAGTGCCGCTACGACAACGGCTGCTGCGACTCTTTATAGTTGCAAACAGAAGGATGGGGTGATTCCGGGAGGCAGTGCATCGACTCCGGTGCCTACTGATAAGATGACTTACCGCACTTCTGTGGCTCAGAAAGATCGTGTTTCACTTCTGGGTTATGGCTGTATGCGCTGGCCGACTGTTCCTTCACCGGATGGGAAAGGAGATATGATTGACCAGGATGCTGTGAACGAATTAGTAGATTATGCCATTGCGCATGGCGTGAATTATTTCGATACATCTCCGGTATATGTACAGGGATGGTCGGAAAAATCTACTGGTATTGCATTAAAACGTCATCCGCGTGAGAAACTGTTTATTGCTACAAAGTTATCCAACTTTAGTAATTATAGCCGTGAAAACTCTATAGCCATGTATCGTAAATCTTTCGAGGATTTACAGACAGATTATATCGATTACTATTTGTTGCACTCTATCGGTAATGGTGGAATAGAAGCATTCAAAGCGCGATATATAGACAATGGTATGATGGAGTTTCTGTTGAAAGAACGTGAGGCAGGGCGTATCCGTAATCTGGGATTTTCTTTCCACGGCACAGTGGATACTTATGACTATGCACTTTCTCTGCATGATGAGGTGAAATGGGACTTTGTACAGATACAGCTCAATTATGTGGACTGGAAACATTCTTCGGGACGTAATGTAAATGCGGACTACCTATATGATGAATTGGTAAAACGTAATATTCCGGCAATCATTATGGAGCCATTGCTGGGGGGAAGATTGTCTAATGTACCGACTCATATTATGACACGTCTTAAGCAGCGCCGTCCGGAAGATAGTGTGGCTTCGTGGGCTTTCCGTTTTGCAGGCTCACCGGAACTGGTGTTAACGGTATTGAGTGGCATGACGTATATGGAGCATCTTCAGGATAATATCCGTACCTACTCTCCACTGATTCCTTTGACAGATGATGATAAAGAGTTTTTGGAAGAAACGGCACAATTGATGTTGAAGTACCCTACTGTACCGTGCAATGACTGTAAATACTGTATGCCTTGTCCGTATGGCATTGATATTCCTGCTGTGCTTATACATTATAATAAATGTGTGAATGAGGGGAATGTACCGAAGAGCCAACAAGACGAGAATTATAGAAAGGCACGCCAGGCTTTTCTTGTTGGTTATGACCGTAGTGTGCCACGCCTGCGACAGGCAAATCATTGTATTGGTTGCGATCAATGTTCGCCTCACTGCCCGCAGAGTATTAATATTCCCAAGGAGTTGCGTCGTATCGACGGGTTCGTGGAGCAACTGAAACAAGGAACATTGTAAGAGTCACAAAAGCTACGAGTTACAAGCTATGAGTGGCTGCGCTATGTTTGTGGGCGAAAAATCACTTGTCCGGCTATCACACCGAAAGGTACTTGTAGCTCGTAGCTAATAAGCTAATTTAGAATGAGCAAAAATAAAAAACAGATGTGGCTTTGGATTGTGTTGGCGGTTATAGGCATAATATGCGCTTCCGTATTTATTTTTATTAATCAGCCGAGTTTCGGCAGTTTGCCTCAGGGAGCGCGTTTAGAGCGAATCAAACGCTCACCTCATTACCGTGACGGCCAGTTCAATAATCTGCATCCGACGCAGATGATGACTTCGGACGAAGGACGCTTTGGTGCTATGCTTTCTTTCTTATTCCGCAAAACAGAGAACCTGCGTCCGGAGAATGAAGTTCCGGTTATCAAAACGGATTTGCATAAGTTGGGGCGTGATGAAAATGTACTGATCTGGTTTGGACATTCTTCCTACTTTATTCAGGTAGATGGAAAGCGATTTCTCGTTGATCCTGTTTTTTGCATGGCTTCGCCTGTATCTTTCGTCAACAAATCATTTAAAGGAACTGATGTTTATAAACCCGAAGATATGCCGGATATCGATTATATGGTGATTTCGCACGATCATTGGGATCACCTGGATTACCGGACAGTGAAAAGTCTGAAAGACCGGGTAGGAAAAGTGATTTGCGGACTCGGCGTTGGCGAACATTTCGAATATTGGGGATATGATAAAGACCGGCTTGTAGAATTGGACTGGTATGAAGACGCTGTTTTGGAAAATGGTTTTGCTGTCCATTGTCTTCCGACACGCCATTTCTCCGGTCGTGGTTTAAAGGCCAATCAGACATTGTGGGCATCCTTTCTGATAGAAACTCCATCACAGAAAATATATATGGCCGGTGACGGTGGTTATGACTCTCATTTTGAGGAAATAGGGAAGCACTTTCCGGATATAGACCTTGCGATTCTGGAAAACGGCCAGTATAATGAAGGTTGGAACCTTATCCATCTAATGCCTTCTAATATGGCAAAGGCAGCTAAAGATCTGAAAGCAAAAAAAATAATGACTGTACATCATTCAAAGTATGCATTGGCAAAGCATCCTTGGAATGAGCCTTTGACGAATGAGAAAAAGATGCAGGAACAAGACTCGCTGAATATGATGATTCCTGAGATAGGGGAGGTAATGCCGTTATAGAATTTTCATCTCTGTAATAATAGTGAGTGGCTGATATGATTGCTATGTAAAGGCAGTCATATCAGCTTTTTTGTTTTTTTCTATCCCCAAATAGTAGACTTTTTGAGTATTGGTGTAACTTTGTCAGCAGATATTAAAAACATTCTAAATACGAATCTTATGAAACAAGAAGTCTTATTCCTGCTTTTAAATGAATATGCCGACTGGGAAGGCGCTTTCCTTGCCATTTCCCTAAATACCGGGGTAATACCAGGTAGTGAAGTGAAATATATACCGAAGGTAGTTGCCCCTACATTGGATGTTGTGCGTTCTGTCGGCGGTTTTCGTACTTTGCCTGATTATAGTTTTCAAACGATGCCTGCTGACTATGCGGCATTGGTATTGGTTGGTGGTATGCACTGGCAATCGCCTGAGGCAGAACAGGTGGTGCCAATTGTGCAGGATGCATTACAGCGTGGCAAGATAGTTGGAGCTATTTGCAATGCTTCTGCCTTTATGGGAGCGCATGGTTTCCTGAATGATGTAAAGCATACCAGTAATACGCTTCCATATCTGAAGCAGTTTGCAGGTAGTGCATATACCAATGAAGCCGGGTACCAGGAAAAGCAGGCAGTCAGCGATAAGAATATCGTAACTGCTAACGGAACCGGGCATTTGGAGTTTACCCGTGAATTATTACTTCTTTTGCATGCAGATACTCCGGAAAAAATTGATGCTGCTTATGATTATTATAAAAATGGCTTTGTGAGGTAACTTTAGTCTTGTCATTATTCATATTCCTCAATCACATTGCGGAATATATCTACTCCGACGATTTCTCTTGTTGAGACATCTGTGACCCATAGTCGGTTGTTATAAACCAATAACTTTTGTCCGCCTTTGAATGTATAGCCGGGCACTGATTTGAAAGTCAGGAAGAATTTCTTTTTCTCTCTGTCATAGCATCGGATACTACCGTCGGCTGCTGAGATGTACATCAGATTTTTGTATAAAGCTATTCCTCTGGGATTAAATTCCAGAGGAAGCGTCTGACTGGTAGTCATTGTGATATTGCTTCCCTTCTGGATAAGGGTAGTATCAATCACATGTATTTTCCGGTTGCCGTATTGTCCGTAATCGGCGAGAAATACCAATCCGGTTGTATCTACTGCCATCTGATGCGAATAAAATCCGTTGTTTACATCGAAACCATCCAGACTTCCACGTGAGTAGTAATTTAGATTCTGATATTTTTCCGCACTCACATCACTTTGCAAGGTTACTTGCAGGCCATCTTTCATGCGCACTATTATGTAATCGTCTACAATAGCCATTGCATGTGTATGAAACAACTGTGTGTTTCCATGCCCCCAGTTACGGTTCCCGATTCGGGTGATAAATTTCAGTGTATGTACATCAAACACATCAATGCACGAGCTTATATTGGCGAGATAAAGCCTCTCATTAGCTACGGAAATGGCCTCTACGTAATTACCGAATGTTTGCATTACATCATTGTAGGTCCATGTATTTAATGAACCTAATTTCTGATGAGCGGACAAACTGTATAATTCCACGCTGAAATGTCCGTTTTGAGTATTGGCAATGAAAAGGGTGTCACCGTATATATATGTACAACCGGGCATGAATTCATCGGAAGCATACCCAAGCTTTTCTGCATTAATCACTTCTCCGGCTTTGTATGAGTAGTAATAATGTATGGATGAAGGTTGGTCCGGTTCCACTTCCCGGATAACGTCTTCTATCTTTGTCTTTTCACATGAAAGCAGGCATAAACCTGCGAATAGTATATATATTATCTTCATTTCTTTCTTCTTACTTCAATTCATTTAATGGGATGCTTGTCACTGTACCTGTTCCGCGGTTTATCACAAAGAGAGTCTGGCGGGCCAGGGCTATTTTCTCCGGATTGCTAAAAGACTTTCCGTTTATGGTAGAATAGTCTTTTAAGATGCTTCCATCCTGGGGATTGATTTCTACAAGACATTCTGTCTTTTGATTTAAAGTCACAAACATACGACCGTCCCAGGAAACCACATCATAGGCTTGCGTTGGTAACTTCAGGGTGCGGACCGGGTTTAATACTTTCTGTTCACGCATGGTAGTAAGATCATAGGCATAGATTTCCTTTTTACCAATGTGGGTAGTATAAAGTATATTGTCTTTATCTATTGTCATTCCGTATGTTCCCATCACTTCGCCTACATTGTTGAAACGGCAGTAGTTCGGTATGCGCATACAATTATCCGCTGTGACATCTTTTTCCATAAAGACGCAAACACGCCTTTTATCACGGATGAATACACAACCGTTTTTTACTAAAGTTTCGAAAGCATGCACGGTTTGATAGCTGCCTTCACCCCATTGTCCGTTTCCGATACATGTTATAAATTTCAGTGTCGTGGCATCAAAAACATCTGTCCGGCTACTCGTATTGGTTACATATATTTTGCCATGGGCGGCTGTAATTCCATTGGGTTCACCGGCAAAAGTTTCGGATGTGCCGTTGCGTGTCCAGTTTCTGATACGTCCACAATGGATTACTTGCCCGTTCTTCTCTTGGAAGACTTCTATACTATAGTTTCCGGTAGCATTATTAACTATGTAAATGCGATCCTGATAGGCTGTAACATCTTTAGGTTTGAAAGTCGTTTCCGTAGCTTCGGGCACGTCCGACCATTTTAATGACACCGATAATGGGGTACCGTCTGCAATGTTTTCGTTGTCTTCTACTGGATGAAAACCGAGGCCGCCGTCTATTGCATCCAGTTCCGGATCTTCTATGACGAATGTGGAACCTACATATTTAGAACTACCGTATAGGGTAGTCGCATTTTTACGGGTATGCATAAAACGCCGTGAGTAAACAGGGAGACGTTTCTCCTGACCTAACTTCAGATAGACAGCACGTCCCAGGGTGATCCATCCGGGACCTGTCTGCTCATAGGTCATGTTACCGTCGTGCCCGTATCCGAGGCAATGCCCTATTTCGTGGAAGATGGTATGTATGTTGTATTCATCATCGGGATAATGCTGTAGAAAGCACCATTCTGCCAGACCTAAAGTGTAGCCTCCACCCAAACCGTTTACACCACTGACGTGTCCGAGAAGGTATGCGCCGTGGTTTAGTACTTTCTGTTTCAATTGATCGACATTGATGACTGTCTTATTATTATCGCTATGTAGCTTTCCTCTGTATTTCTCCAGTTCGTCTGCGAATTCCTGTGAAGAGAATGCGTATGCTAGGTTTAACATCAGAGCCACGCCTTCCCGACAATGGGCAGGGCGTATCGGATAAGCCCAGCTTCCTTGGCGGCTATAGGCAGAGAAAGAAACTTTATACTGAGGTATTACATCGGTCATTTTCTTATAAAGCGGATCTTCACAGTCGATGCGTAAAGTCAAATCTGCCGCACTGATATGGGGATTAGCTTTGATCACGATTGTTTTTCCGGAAGCAGTGGTGTATTCCTTGTCTCCGGAAATTATGGGAAGCGCTTTATGAAATTCAATGAAGCCGGGTACCGTAAGTTGTTGGCCTTTATTAGTGTAATATGCCGGGCTTTGATGCAGACGATAGGGTATATCGGGCTATATTCCTTTTTTATGTTAAAACGAAAGATCCTATTAAACTTTTTGCTTTTCCTGTTGTCTTATAAACATCAAGATTCAATAGGTATAAATAAAATATAGTATGGTATTAGTTTTATGAAACGGGCGGAACATTTTCGCCCGTTTTTATTTCTTTTGCTTTTCCCTTGCATTTTTGCCTCCCTTTTTGTTCCTTTGTTCCCGTTAATTGTAAACAAATGGTAGAATGAGAAACGTATTTTACTTCTGGATATGTATAGCGATGTGGCTGTTGTCAGCTTGTTCTTCTCAGAAAAAAGAGGATAGGGGAGATATACAGGTACTGATGAAAGACAGTGTGGATGCTAATGGTTTGCAACGTATGCAGGTATCTGATAGTAAGACCAGTTTTACGTATAAAGGTAAGGAATATCAATCGAGCGTGGTTCGCAGGCCGGATGACAGTTTACCTGTTGTGATTAATGAACAAGGAGATAAATTTGTTGATAATAGCATTACTCTGCGTATAACTTCCGGCGGTAAGTCTATTGTTGACAAGGTGTTTACAAAAGAGAGTTTTGCTTCGTTAGTGGATGCAAAGTTCATGAAACATTCTATCCTTGAGGGACTGGTGTATGATAAGACCACACCTCAGGGGATCGTTTATGCGGCAAGTGTGTGCTATCCGCAGTCCGACCTTTACATTCCACTATCGATTACTGTATCTGCCGATGGCAAAATATCCTTGGCGAAAGAAGAATTGCTGGAAGATTTGCACGAAACAGACAGCATTTGATCAAAGATTCCAGATTGTTTCCTAATTTATGAGTTTCCTTTGCCGGTATGAAAATCCTGATTGTAGAAGATGAACCGGATTTGCGGGAAACGATCCGCATTTCCCTTGTAAAAGAGCATTTCGTTGTGGAAACTGCTGCCGATTACTTTTCGGCACTGGATAAAGTGAATGACTACGATTATGACTGTATCCTGCTGGACATTATGCTGCCTGGTGGAAGCGGTCTGGATTTGCTGCGCGAACTCAAACGCCTGCATCGTAGTGACAGTGTGTTGATTATTTCTGCCAAGGATTCTTTGGATGATAAGGTGGAAGGGCTGGAATTGGGCGCTGATGACTATCTTACGAAGCCTTTCCATTTGGCCGAGCTCAATGCGCGGGTGAAGTCTGTTATTCGCCGTCGACAAGCAAAGGGTGATGTTTCCATTACAATGGGAAATCTGTTGCTGTATCCTGACAAACGCCAGGTAGAGGTAGGAGGAGTGCCTTTACAACTTAACCGGAAAGAATTTGATCTGCTTTATTATTTTATAGTCAATCCTGATCGCGTTATTAATAAAATGAGTCTCGCGGAGTCTGTGTGGGGAGATAATATCGATCAGGTAGATTCATTGGATTTCATTTACTCACAAGTGAAAAATCTTCGTCGTAAACTGAAACAAGCTGAAGCTACCGTAGAACTGAAGGCAGTATATGGTTTTGGCTATAAACTCTCTGAAGTATGAAACTGCTTCATTATACCTATCGGAAACTCTCATTGCTGCTATTGCTGTTGATGGCGGTATGGGGGGTATTGTTTTATTATGCCATTATTGACGAAGTGATGGATGAAACGGATGATACGCTTGAAAATTACAGTGAGATATTAATCAATAATGCCTTGATGGACCCGTCTATTCTTGATACGGAGGGGACATTGATGTCTTTCTACAAATTCCGGCCTATATCCGAAGAAGAAGCTGAGGACTATGATGAAGAGTTTTATGACTCTACTGTCTATATAGAAAGCGAAGATGAAGATGAGCCGGTGAGGGTACTAAAGACGGCTTTCCGTATGCCGGATGGGCAGTTTTATGAACTGGAACTGATGATTTCCATCTTGGAGCGTGATGATATGGTGGAGGCTATCCTGTGGTATTTGGGAGCATTGTTTCTGCTGTTTTTGATTTGCACATCCATCGGGACACGACTGATACTGCAAAGTGTATTTCGCCCGTTGCATCGCCTGCTGAACTGGCTGCAACAAATTCAGCCGGGCAAGGAGCTTCCGGTGTTGGACAACCCGACGAAGATACGGGAATTTCAGCAGTTGGGTGATGCGGCTGTGGATATGGGAAACCGTAGTTATAAGGCGTATGAGGAACAGAAGCAGTTTATAGAAAATGCTTCGCATGAGTTGCAGACACCGCTTGCCATTGTTCGTGGCAAGATTGAGTTGCTTGCGGAGAATGAGTCGATGACGGAAGAACAGTTGAAAGAGCTGGATGAAATATATACTACATTGGGCAGAGCTGTCAGACTGAATAAATCTTTGTTGTTGCTTTCCCGTATTGAAAACGGACAATATACCGAAACAGAAGATGTTTCGGTAGATGAAGTCTTGGATGAACTATTGCCTGATTTGATGGATATATATGAAGGCAAGAAAATACATCTGGTACGTACGAAAGAGACGGAACCTTTCGTGATTCGCTGCAACCTTTCCCTGGCACAGATTTTGGTTTCCAATTTGGTGAAAAATTCTTTGGTGCATAATCGTGAAGGCGGTGAACTGCATATAGCGACTACGCCTTCTTCTCTTACTATCATGAACAGTGGTGAACATCCGTTGGATGGAGAAAAGTTGTTCCGGCGTTTTTATCGCAGTATTGACGGGAAGAAGGATTCTACCGGTTTGGGGCTTGCCATCGCCCGTTCCATTGCTTTGTCCGCCTCTCTCAGTCTGACTTATAAATGGCAGGAAGGAATGCATCTGTTCTTGCTTGTTAAAGAATCTCAAAAGAAAAGCTAAAGGCGAATATTCCCAAATCTTTCCCGATTCAGTATCGTTATTTGCAGTGTGAATAAAAACAGGAAATAAATTAGTAACACTTAAAAACAATAACGATTATGAAGAAGGTTTTATCTATTCTCGTATTGGCTATCGTAGCCGTTCAGTTCGCTTTTGCTGGTGATGTGATTACCAAAGACGTAAAGGAACTTCCATTGACTGCGCGTAACTTTATCAATCAGTATTTCAGTAAACCGCAGATTTCATACATCAAGATAGACAGTGAGTTCCTGTCCAAGAAGTATGAAGTGACACTGACTGACCGCACGGAGATTGACTTCGACAAGAAAGGTAATTGGATGGAAGTAGACTGTAAAAAGAATGCTGTGCCTGCCGCCCTTATCCCAGCCTCTGTAAAAGATTACGTAAAGGCTAATTTTCCTAATGAAATTATCACTAAGATAGAGCGTAAAAGTACGGGGATTGAGGTGGAACTTGCCAATGATTTCTCTTTGAAATTCAATAAGAAAGGACAGTTTGTCAGTTTGGATGACTAATGGAGGGAGAAAATGATGAAAACAAGATTCTTGATGTTAGCGATGATGATGTGCATGACTGCATTGACATTCAGTGCATGCAGCGATGATGATGACGATGATAAGAGTATCAATGTGCCGGAGGCTGTAACACAGGCTTTGAAGCAGAAATATCCAAATGCTACGGACGTAGACTGGAAGCAGAAAAGCTCGTATTTTGTAGCCGATTGCTGGCTGGACGGAAAAGATTCCGATATATGGTTTGATGCCAATGGAAACTGGTGGATGACAGAATCGGAAATATACTGGAATGATGTTCCCGGAGCTGTCCAGACTGCATTTAATAATAGCGAATATGCAAACTGGGTACAAGATGATTATTATTTTTTGCTGTATCCGTTGCAACCCATGCAATATGTGATTGAAGTGAAGCAGGGGAATCAGAAGTATCAGTTATTCTATTCGGAAGATGGAGGGCTGATGAATACTGTGAATGTAACGGGAAAGGATGATACGATTTATCCACCGGAAGAGTGAGAAAGCTACAAGCTACGAGCTACAAGAGTCCTGCGGCTTGATAGCGTTTAGCAGTTCAAAGACTGACATAGCGCAGCAACTTGTAACTCGTAGCTTGTAACTCAATTACATTGGTCGGTAATCTTTTGCCAATCCCCCTTCGCTGGTTTCTTTATAGAGTGAAGGCAGGTCGTTTCCGGTTTCTTTCATTACTTCTACAACCTTATCGAAAGATACACGGTGCATTCCATCGGTGAATGAGGAATAAAGGTTGGCATCCAGTGCACGGGCGGCGGCATAGGCATTTCGTTCGATACAGGGGATCTGTACTAATCCGCAAACCGGGTCACAGGTCATTCCCAGATGATGCTCTAATCCCATTTCAGCTGCATATTCTATTTGAGCCGGACTGCCACCGAATAATTGATTGGCAGCGGCTGAGGCCATAGCACAAGCTACCCCCACTTCTCCCTGACATCCAACTTCCGCTCCCGATATGGATGCGTTTGTCTTTACAATGTTTCCTACAAGACCGGCAGTGGCAAGTGCGCGGAGGATGCGGATATCGCTGAAATCGCGGCTCTTTGCCAAATGATATAACACTGCCGGCATTACACCGCAGGAACCGCAGGTAGGTGCAGTAACTATGGTTCCGCCTGAAGCGTTCTCTTCACTTACGGCAAGGGCATAGGCAAATACCAGTCCACGGGATTGCAGGGATTGTTTGTATCCGCTGGCGCGTATATAATAAGTAGAGGCTTTGCGACGCAGGTTCAATGGACCGGGCAATACGCCTTCCTGTTCCAGTCCGCGGCGAACGGCTGCCTGCATGGTTTTCCAAACTTCTTGCAAGTAATCCCAGATATCTTCTTCCTCACATTCCTTAACGTATTCCCAATAACTTTTTCCGGTTTTTTCGCACCATTGCAGAATCTCAGTCATGTGGTTCATAGAGTAGATATCAGGAGTGTTGACGGAAGATGCACCATCGTTTTCTTCGGCTAAAGCACCACCGCCCACGCTAAATACTGTCCATGAATCTGTTTCATTGCCTGCTGCATCTACAGAAACGAACTTCATCCCGTTGGGATGAAAAGGCAGGAATATTTTCGGTTCCCAGATGATTTCTACCGGAGCGGCAGGTTGCAGGGTATCGGTTATGGCTATATTAGTCATATGCCCTTTACCGGTGGCGGCAAGGCTACCGTATAAAGTAACTTTAAATGAGGAGGCTTCCGGATGTTTTTCCAGAAATAGCTCGGCAGCTTTGCGAGGGCCCATTGTATGGCTGCTTGATGGCCCTGTACCGATACGGTAGAGTTCTTTGATTGATTTCATACTATTTTATTTATAGGTCAACAACTGTAATTCCTGCACCGCCAAATTGCACATGCTCATCGGCAAAGTGTCTGATACCGGGAACTGTTTGCAGGTACTGGCGAATAAGTGTACGCAAAATGCCCGTACCTGTTCCGTGAAGAATACGTACGCGGGACATCCCAACAAGAATGGCATCGTCAATAAAGTAGGTCACTGCCTGCAAAGCTTCATCACCCCGCATACCGCGTACGTCGATGTCTTGTTTGAAGTTCAGTTTCTTTTCGTACATACTGTCCTGCGTCTGGTTGCTGACGAATGTGCTCTTGGTAGAACTGTCTACCTTTTGCGGAACAATGTTTGTACGCTCCAGACGTTCCACTTTAATGGTAGTCTTTATACTACCGAATGCTACAACGGCATTTTTTCCATTTACTTCCAGGACTTCGCCTACTGAATTTTGTCCTTTTATCTTCACCATCGCTCCCGGTACAATGCTTGCCAGGCGCTCTGCTTCCTGCTTGGCTTTTTGCGCAGCCTGCTCCTGTGCTGATAATCCGTTATCAGTATCTCTTGTTTTCTTTTCTTTCTTACGATTCTGCTTTTCCTGCAATTTCTGCATTTTACGGGCTATTTTCTCCTCCTGTTCTTTAGAGGCAAGAGCTTCCATCGATTGACGGAATTCCGTCAACTCTTGGCGTGCCTGGCGAGTCTTTTCTTTTTCAGCCTGTGCTTCCTTAATGGTACGGATGGTATTCTCAATTCGGGCATTGGCCTCTTGTACCAGTTGTTCTGCTTCTTCCTTGGCTTTTTTAATAATCTCCTTGCGAGATTTTTGTAAGTCTTCCATTTCTGCCTGATAACGGGCGATGGTGCCTTCCATATGTTTCTCGCGTTGGCGGATGGTCTGGCGTTTGCCTTCCCAATATTGCTTGTCACGTACAATGTCTTGCAGGTATTTATCAGCATTGATGTATTCACTGCCCACAATTTCGGATGCGTCAGCAATCACATCTTCCGGAAGACCGATCTTTCTGGCTATTTCTACGGCAAATGAACTTCCGGGGTTACCGATCTGAAGTTGGAATAAGGCCTGCATCAGGTGGCGCTCATATAGCATAGCTCCATTTACTACCCCCTCATGGTCTTCGGCAAAGTGCTTCAGATTCTGGTAGTGTGTAGTAATAACACCGAAAGTTAACTTTTGGTTGAAACGTTTCAGTACGGCTTCGGCTATGGCACCACCGATTTGCGGTTCTGTTCCGCCGCCGAATTCATCGATCAGGATGAGGCTGCGTTCATTGCAGTTCTTCATCATTATCTTCATATTGGTAAGATGAGAAGAATAGGTACTTAAATCATCTTCAATGGATTGCTCGTCACCTATATCAATGAATATGCTGCTGAAAATACCCGCATGGCTGCGTTCATGCATGGGAATGAGCATACCACATTGCAGCATATACTGTAATAACCCTACTGTTTTGAGACAAACGGACTTACCACCGGCGTTTGGACCGGATATAATCAATATGCGCTGTTTCTCGGTTAGTTCTATATCGAGGGGAACTACCTTTTTCCCATGTTTGGAGAGGGAGAGTTGCAGTAACGGATGGACTGCCATAGTCCAATCCAGTAAGCGCGTATTCTCAAGTGCGGGTTTTATACCGGATATTTGCAGGGCAAACAAGCTCTTGGCACGGATAAAGTCTATCTCGGCAAGGAATTCGTAAGACTGCAATACCTCGGGAATAGAAGGACGCAGCAGATTGGAGAATTCCACCAGAATACGGATAATCTCTCTACGCTCATCTCCTTCCAGTTCACGGATACGGTTGTTGGCTTCCACTACCTCGGCAGGTTCTATGAACACGGTTTTTCCACTTGCCGATTCATCATGCACGATACCTTTTATTTTCCGTTTCAGCCCCGGAGCAACCGGAATTACCAAACGTCCGTCACGCATAGTAGGAGTAACATCTTTGTCTACCACACCTTCGGATTGGGCGTTGCGCAGGATACCATTCAATGAACGGGAAATACTGTTCATGGTGTTTGTCAATTCCCGGCGGATACGTGCCAGTTCGGATGAAGCATTGTCTTTTATCTTTCCGTACGGTGAAAGTATATTATTTATCTTCTGGATCAATTGCGGGAATGCCAGGATATCTTTGGCGAGATTCCGAAGGCAAGGGTAGGGGGAATCTTCCTCCTCCATATCTTCTTTTTCCAGAAAGCGTACGATGTCCCGTATCGTTTCCAGCGAACGGCGTAAGTCGAAAAGTTCCTGTTCGTCCAGATACATTCCTTCAACGCGTATCCGTTTGAGGGATGGACGGACGTCGAAAAAATACTGTGCGGGGAAGTTGTCTTCTTCCTGTATAATGCGTACAAATTCAGTCACGAGGTTCAGGCGCTCCTCCACTTCCTCAAAGTGATCGGAGAATGCCATATCGGTAACTCGTTCGGCGCCTAGCGTACTAAGGCATTTTTCACTTAGTAACTGGCGTATTTGGTCGAAACCTATTTTATATTCAAAGTTCTGCGGGTATATCATGTTGCAAAAGTACGATTTATTCGTGAAAAAAATAGCAGGAAGTTTGTAGATTTAAAAATGATTTGTACCTTTGCACCGCTTTAAGAGAAAAGCACTTCTTGAAAGAGGAGTTTGGAGAGGTGGCAGAGTGGTCGATTGCGGCGGTCTTGAAAACCGTTGTACTGCGAGGTACCCGGGGTTCGAATCCCTGTCTCTCCGCTAAAAGCAGCTAAATAATGGCTGCTTTTTTATTGAAAATACTTACCGGAATATACAAGGAGAGATGCTCGAGTGGTTGAAGAGGCACGCCTGGAAAGCGTGTATACCCCTAAAGGGTATCCGGGGTTCGAATCCCCGTCTCTCCGCAGGTTGATAAACCGTTTTTATTATTTCTTTCTACTACTTTCCCTGATTTGCAGATTTGTCGGAATGATTACTTGTCTGACTGTTCTATCCCCTTTGATTTGGTCTATTAATAAACGACAAGCCGTTTCTCCCATTTTATAGGTCTGATGTGATACTGCCGATAGTTTCGGTTCTACATAGTTGGCATGTTGTTCGTCTGTATAACCGATGATAGCTATATCTTCCGGAATGCGAAGGCCGTGACTTTTAATAACTTCTATGGCGGCAAAGGCTAATGTGTCATTCATGGCAAGAATGGCATCGGGAGGTTGAGGAAGGGATAACAAAGCTTCCGTTGCTATTTTGCCCTCTTCATAATCTATTTTCCGACAGATTACCAGTTCTTTTTCAATGGGAATATGATTGTCACGGAGAGCTTCCAGGTAACCGTGTTTTCTTCTTGTCACAATATCCAAATGGTTAGCTCCTCCTATGAAAGCCACTCGTTTACTACCAGTATCCAATAAATGTTGGGTAGCCATTTGTGCCGATTGCACTCCATCTGCTACTACCGAAGAAAACTGGTCGGTCAGGCAAACACGGTCGAAGAGGATGAGTGGCATATTAATATCCTTCAGGGCAGCAAGATGAGTATAATCTGTAGTTTCTTGGGACAGACAGGCAATGATACCCTCTACCCGCATATTGACTAAATTCTCAATATTCCTTTTTTCATATTCGTAGGATTCGTGTGAAGTGGTGATGATGATAAAGTATCCGTTGTCCACTGCCATATTCTCTATCCCGTTCAGGATGGATGCGAAGAAATGGGTAACGATATCCGGTACAACAACTCCAATGATACGCGGGGTATTCTTTCGCAGGCTCATGGCAAAAGGATTGGGACGGTAATTCATTTCTTTTGCCAGCTTCTTGGCTTTAGCGCAAAGCTCACTGCTAATTTCAGGGCTGTCTTTTAGTGCCCTGGATACAGTGGGAATGGATACGCCTAATGCTTGGGCGAGATCTTTTAATGAAGTATGTTTCCGGTATTCCATTTCTTAAGTCAGCTATATTAGATTCATTTACAAAGAAAACACATTCCCCGATAAAAGAGGGTATGGAAGGACGTTTTTTTTACGTAAACCATTACGTATTGTTTTCGCTTCTTATATGCTGTCCTGAAATTATTCTTACCCTATTTTTGTCGCATCTAAAAACTTTTAAATTTAATTAGTTATGCAATACCATGAAATCGGAAAGACAGGGATGAAAGTATCATCTCTCAGTTTTGGAGCTTCTTCTTTAGGAGGGGTTTTCCATGATGTTAAAGAGAAAGAAGGAATTGAGGCTGTGTTTACTGCTGTCGAATCGGGCATGAATTTTATAGATGTTTCCCCTTATTATGGGCATTATAAAGCAGAGACTGTTTTAGGAAAGGCCTTGAAAGACATTTCACGTGACCGGTATTATCTTTCTACCAAGGTGGGACGTTATGGAAAAGATGGTGTCAATACCTGGGATTACTCTACAAAACGTGCGGTAGAAAGTGTATATGAGAGCATGGAACGTCTGAATATCGACTTTATCGATTTGATTAATGTACACGATATTGAGTTTGCTGATCTGAACCAGGTTGTTAATGAGACATTGCCGGCATTGGTAGAATTGCGTGAAAAAGGAGTTGTCGGACATGTCGGAATCACTGACTTGCAACTTGAAAACCTGAAATGGGTAATTGATCACTCACCCAGTGGTACGGTAGAATCTATACTCAATTTCTGCCATTATTGCCTGTGCGATGACAAGCTAGCGGATTTTCTTGATTATTTTGAATCGAAAGGAATAGGCGTGATAAATGCCTCTCCGCTATCCATGGGATTGTTGAGTGAACGGGGCGTTCCTGCATGGCATCCAGCTCCAGAACCTTTGGTGGATGCTTGTCGCAAAGCAATGGAATACTGTAAAGCAAAGAATTATCCTATTGAGAAATTAGCTATGCAGTTCTCTGTTAGTAATCCTCGGATTGCGACTACATTGTTCAGTACAGCCAATCCGCTGAATGTGAAAAAGAATGTCTCTTTTATTGAAGAGCCGATTGACTGGGCGCTGGTGCATGAAGTACAGGAAATTATTGGGGAACAGCAACGCGTAAGTTGGGCTAATTCTTAAAATATAGCTGTCTATATGGACTATACAATAATTGATGCCCATGCCCATCTATGGTTGCGGCAAGATACAGTGGTGGATGGATTTCCCATTCGTACACTGGATAATGGACGTTCGTTGTTTATGGGAGAAATCCGCCAAATGGTTCCTCCCTTTATGATGGACGGGGTGAATAGTGCAGAAGTTTTCCTGTCGAACATGGACTATGCGCAAGTGGCTGCTGCTGTTATTACACAGGAATTTATTGATGGTATTCAGAATGAATATCTGGCAGAAGTTATTTCTCGTTATCCTGATCGCTTCTTTGTTTGCGGAATGTGTGAGTTCCGTAAGCCCGGGTTTCTGGCACAGGCAAAAGAACTCATTGCAAGAGGTTTCAAAGCTATTAAAATTCCGGCCCAACGCCTGTTGCTTACAGAGGGACGGGTGATGCTGAATAGTGAGGAAATGATGCAGATGTTCCGATATATGGAAGAGCGGGATGTGATGCTTTCCATAGACTTGGCGGACGGAGCAACGCAAGTTCCCGAGATGCAGGAGGTCATTCAGGAGTGTCCCCGGTTGAGAATTGCTATCGGGCATTTCGGAATGGTGACACGTCCGGATTGGGAAGAACAGATACGGCTGGCTCTTCATCCCAATGTGATGATTGAATCAGGAGGAATAACCTGGCTTTTCAATGATGAGTTCTATCCTTTTAAGGGAGCAGTAAAAGCTATACGGAAAGCTGCCGAACTGGTCGGGATGAAGAAACTGATGTGGGGATCGGATTATCCGCGTACTATTACCGCAATCACTTACAAAATGTCGTATGATTTTATCGTGAAATCACCCGATTTGCAAGAAGATGAAAAAAGGCTGTTCCTTGGAGAAAATGCCCGGAAATTCTATGGATTTACTGATCTTCCTGTATTGCCATATATCAAAAACATGTCTGAATAAGAAGATAATAATACCATGAAAAAAAATACTTATACGATACCTTTGGCGCTGGTCTTCTGCCTTTTTTTCCTTTGGGCAATTAGCAGCAATCTGCTCCCGACAATGATACGGCAGTTGATGAAAACCTGTGAACTGAACACCTTTGAGGCGTCATTTACCGAAACTGCCTATTGGCTTGCTTACTTCATTTTCCCGATTCCGATAGCTATGTTCATGAAGCGTTATAGCTACAAAGCAGGCATTATTTTCGGTTTATTGTTGGCGGCATTGGGTGGTTTGCTCTTTTTCCCGGCTGCCATGTTGAAAGCCTATTGGGCCTATCTCTGCATTTTCTTTATCATAGCTACCGGTATGTGTTTCCTGGAGACTGCTGCTAATCCGTATGTTACCGTTTTGGGGGCGCCCGAAACAGCACCACGACGGTTGAATCTGGCACAATCTTTCAACGGACTCGGCGCCTTTATCTCTGCTATGTTTCTGAGTAAACTGATTCTGAGTGGCACGCATTATACACGTGATACTTTACCCGTAGATTATCCGGGTGGCTGGCAGGCTTATATACAAGTAGAGACGGATGCAATGAAGTTCCCTTATCTGATGCTGGCCTTGCTGTTGGTGATTATAGCAGTGGTGTTCATATTTTCCAAATTGCCGCAGATAGGAGATGAAAGTAAGACTCCTTCTTCCGGTTCAAAGAAAGAAAAGTTGATTGACTTTGGTGTACTGAAACATTCACACTTGCGTTGGGGGGTAATTGCGCAGTTCTTTTATAATGGCGGGCAGACAGCGATCAACAGTTTGTTCCTTGTCTATTGCTGTTCTTATGCAGGACTTCCGGAAGAAACCGCAACAACTTTCTTCGGACTTTATATGCTTGCTTTCCTTGTAGGGCGCTGGATTGGTACAGGACTGATGGTGAAATTCCGTCCGCAGGATATGTTGTTGGTTTATTCCTTAATGAATATTCTTTTGTGCGGAGTGGTAATGATTTGGGGAGGTATGGTAGGATTATATGCCATGCTGGCTATCTCTTTTTTCATGTCTATTATGTATCCTACCCAGTTCTCTCTGGCTCTGAAGGGATTGGGTGACCAGACAAAAAGTGGTTCGGCTTTTCTCGTGATGGCTATTGTCGGTAATGCCTGTCTCCCTCAGTTGACGGCTTATTTCATGCACGCCAATGAGCACATTTATTATGCAGCTTACTGTGTACCGATGATTTGCTTTATATTCTGTGCCTACTATGGCTGGAAAGGTTATAAGGTTATTGATTAAACAATTAATTTCAAATATATAAAATGAAAGCAGTTCAAATAGTCAACCCCTCTGAAATGAAGGTGGTTGAACTTGAAAAACCGGTGGTTGGTGCCGGTGAGGTGTTAGTGAGAATTAAATATGTGGGTTTCTGCGGTTCCGATTTGAACACCTTCCTGGGGCGTAATCCGATGGTAAAATTGCCTGTAGTGCCAGGGCATGAAGTAGGTGCGGTAATTGAAGAAATAGGTCCGGATGTTCCGGCAGGCTTTGAAAAAGGAATGAATGTGACTCTGAATCCATATACTAATTGTGGTAAATGTGCCTCGTGCCGCAATGGTCGTGTCAATGCCTGCGAACATAATGAAACATTGGGAGTGCAGCGGAATGGCGTGATGTGTGAGTATGCTGTATTGCCCTGGACTAAAATTATTCCGGCAGGTGATATTTCTCCGCGTGATTGTGCCTTGATTGAGCCGATGAGTGTGGGATTTCATGCCGTTTCGCGCGGTCAGGTGATTGACAATGAATATGTGATGGTCATCGGTTGCGGTATGATTGGTATAGGTGCTATTGTTCGTGCCGCTCTTAGAGGTGCCATTGTTATTGCTGTGGACTTGGATGATGAGAAGTTGGAGCTGGCTCGGAGAATGGGAGCGTCTCATACGGTTAATTCTAAAACGGAAGATGTACATAGCCGGATTCAAGAGATTACGGAAGGTTTTGGAGCTGATGTTGTGATTGAAGCTGTCGGTAGTCCTGTGACTTATGTAATGGCTGTGGATGAAGTTGCTTTTTCAGGGCGTGTCGTTTGCATTGGTTATGCGAAAAGTGAAGTCGCTTTCCAGACGAAGTATTTTGTCCAGAAAGAATTGGACATACGTGGTTCCAGAAATGCATTGCCGGCCGACTTTCGTGCGGTCATCAACTATATGAAGGCAGGAACTTGCCCGGTAGAAGAATTAATAACGAAGGTAGCAGTACCTGAAGATGCATTGGAAGCTATGACGGAGTGGGCGGCTAATCCTGGAAAAGTATTCCGTATCCTTGTACAGTTATAAGAGATTTCAAGGTCTTTTAAATAAGGCTTTTTTAAAGTAAAAGAGGGTGTATTCACTGTAGGAATGCACCCTCTCCGTTTTCAATCGGTCAGTTTAGGTTGGTCTCTTATTGTTTAATCCTATTTTACTATTTTTTCAGATCTATCGTATAGGTTTGTTTTCCGTCATAAATCGTATTGACGATTATTTTTAATCCTTTCTTTCCTGCCAATTGCTCGGTTATTTTATCCAGTCTGAATGATACGATTCCCCAACCCGGCGTACGTTGTTCATCGTTATAGGCATTGTGCCGGAATTCCAAAGTGAAATACTCGTCTTCCGGATCAGGTGTCTCGGCTGTTTCATTTATGACCAGGTTCAGCATGTGCTTCTTATCTGGATTATTGCTGTGGAAGAATTGGTGTTCTATGTTCAGATAATTTCCCGTAATCCATAATGAGGTAGCATTGATACGGTCATTACCGATGCTGTCAGCCGTTTCCTCGGTAAGTGGAATAATATCTTTTGTCAGTATGTTCTCAAGTTGGATAAGTTTCACATTATAGTCATAGCCCGGGATATCTTCTTCCAATGGAAGGAAATGAATAAATACACGTTGGTTGTTTTCCACAGTGTAGTTATGGATGTAAGTAGTATCGCTGGGATACATCTTATCACCGTCATCCAGATTAAAAAAGTATTCCTTTTCTCCTATAACTTCTATAGTACCGATTGTGAAACGAGTACCACGATTTTCGTCATCATCATTCAGACAAGACTGTAACATCGGTATTATTAAAAGTGCAAATGTAAATACTACCGAATAAAATCTCAGCTTCTTCATCAATTGTTGTTTTTTGGGTGTTAATCTTATTTTCTACATGTATTCAAAAAATGCAATGGGAGGGTAAATACTGCATAAAGGACTGTTAAAGAAACAAAAGAGTTAATTTCTTGTTCGCTACGTGCAGTATTTCTATCTTTGCCGCATTTATAAGGTAAACACGTGTCAAAGGAAAGAATGGAAGAACAGGAACTGGCAGGACGGTGCAGGCAAGGCGACAACCTTGCCAGGAAGGAGCTGTACGAGCGCTATGCAGGGCGGATGCTCAGCGTGTGTCTTCGTTATGCGGGTGACCGTGATACAGCAGAGGACCTCATGCACGATGGTTTCCTGAAGCTCTTCGATTCTTTTGATAAATTCACTTGGCGAGGTGATGGATCCTTGCGGGCGTGGATGGAGCGTGTTATGGTGAATACGGCGCTGCAATACTTGCGCAAGAATGATGTAATAAACCAGTCGGAGGGGCTGGACAACGTACCCGAAACGTACGAGGAACCCGATGCTTCGACAGTGGAAACTATTCCTCAGAAGGTGCTGATGCAGTTTATCAGTGAATTACCTGCCGGTTATCGCACCGTATTCAACTTATATATATTTGAAGAAAAGTCTCATAAGGAAATTGCCCAGATGCTGGGTATTAATGAGAAGTCATCGGCTTCGCAGCTGACACGTGCTAAAGCTACTTTGGCTACAAAAGTGCGGGAGTGGATGAAGAACAATGCTTAATGAAGGAAAGGACGTATGATGAAAGATGATGAATTATGGTTGAAAAAGATAAAGGAGCGGCTGGATGATTATTCCGAACCGTTGCCTGATACCGGCTGGGAACGGTTGGAGAAGGTATTGCCTGCCTCCGCACCCATGTCTGTAGGGAAGAAGAAACAGATCATGTTCCGTCGTTGGGCGATGACGGCTGCGGCAGTTGTGCTGGTGGCTGTATCGTCTGTTAGCTTGTGGTTGCTGCAAAGTCCGGTAGTGGACGAGGTGCGTCGTGCGGCTGAACCGGCTTTGGCAACGATACCTGATGTATTGCCGGAACAGACAAAGCCGGATACTCAAGGAGAACAGCCGGAACCTGTTATCCGGCGAGTAATTGAACAAGGGGATTCTCGTTATCAAACTCTTGTAGCGCAGCATTTGGAAACAGAAAGCAATGTTCAGGAAGTAAACGTGAACCGACAAGAAGAAATAGTGAATTCAGATTTGAATTCAAATGTGACAGAAGAAACGGGAAAAACGGAACAGGCAAAGGAAACGGAAACTTCATCTTCGATTCCGGAAAAGAAAGAACGCGAAGTATATCGTCCTTCCGGCAGAGATAAACTCCATTTGCCTACTGAAAAGAAATCATCTACTGGAAATAAAGGTTGGGCGGTTGGCATGTCTGTAGGAAATACAGGAGCACTTGCGACGCTGGATAATGCAAATGGTGGTATGCAGTCAAGTCCGAATTCAACTCCTATGTTTAGTGATAAACTGGATTTACCGAATGTTTCCAGTGGTATTCTGGATATTCCTGAAGGACAGGAACTGGTATTTGAAGGTGGAGTACCTTATCTGCGGAAAAATACCCGTCAGGTTAAAAATATCAAGCATAAGCAACCTCTTAGTTTCGGCTTATCGGTACGAAAAGCATTGCCGAAAAACTTTTCTGTGGAAACCGGTGTGACTTATACGATGCTGTCGTCTGAAATAACTTATGAAAATAGTTCGGAAAAAACAGATCAGAAACTGCACTATATCGGTATTCCGGTGCGTGCGAACTGGAGTTTCGTTAATGACAAACGTTTCACAGTGTATGTATCTGCTGGTGGTGCAATAGAGAAGTGTGTCTATGGTAAGGTAGGAAGCGAAAAGGAAACGGTGAAACCTGTGCAATTGTCTGTAATGGGTGCGGTAGGTGCTCAATATAATATTAGTAATAGAGTGGGAATATATGTAGAGCCTGGTGTTTCCTATTTCTTTGACGATGGCTCTCCGATAGAGACTATACGAAAGGAGAACCCGACGAACTTTACGTTGCAGGCAGGTATCCGTCTGACTTACTAATCAGTACATAACCGTTTCCTTCAAAAGGAAATGACTATATATGTAACGGGTGATAACAATATATGTAATGCAGTATTACATTTTTTGTTATCACCCGTCCCTTTTATTCTTATTTCTTAGTTTACTATAACCGTTTCAAAGTATTCCTTGAATAACTTTTCTGCACGTTCCAGTTGTTCGGGAGTATTTTCTTTTACTTCTTTCAATTGGTAATCCCATCCCATAGCTTCGTACTTATGCACGCCCAGACGATGATAAGGAAGAATTTCTACCCGCTGTATACTTTTATATTGGCCGAGATGTTCGCCTAAACTGCGAATGTCTTCCTCAAAATCACTATATCCCGGTACTAATACATAGCGTAGCCAGAAAGGTCGGTTCTGTTCCTCCAACCAAGCTGCCGTATGTAAAGTTTTTGTATTGCTGCATCCGGTCAGCTTCTTATGGCGTTCGGGATTGAATTCTTTGAGATCCAGTAGCACTAAATCCGTCAGACTCACTAGTTCTTCAACTTTTTCATTCCAGATGCCGCCATTGGTATCCAGGCAGATGTGAATGCCGTTTGCTTTCAAATCTTTGAACAGAGGTATAAGCGCTTCGGCCTGTAATGTAGGCTCACCACCCGAGAATGTGATGCCACCCTTTTTTCCGAAAAATACTTTCTGGCTGATAGCCATTTGCAGAATTTCTTCCGGTGGGGTAGGTGTCCCCCCTTTTGCATCTATTGTATCCGGGTTGGCACAATACAGACAACGGAACGGACAGCCTTGCAGGAAAACGACGAGCCGGAGACCCGGCCCGTCGAATGTTCCCATACTTTCGTAGGAGTGTACGTTTATCATATTACATTCTTTCGTGGAAACTACGGCTGATAACTTCTAACTGATGCTCGCGGCTCAGTTTCACGAAGTTCACAGCATAGCCGGAAACACGAATTGTGAGTTGCGGATACTTCTCCGGATGTTCCATGGCATCTTCCAACATTTCACGGTTCAGCACGTTTACGTTCAGGTGGTGTGCACCTTTAGTAAAGTAACCGTCCATCATTGTTACCAGGTTTTCAACACGATCTTCCGGTGTCGGACCGAGAGATTTCGGGACGATAGAGAATGTATTACTGATACCGTCCTGTGAGTCACGATAACGCAACTTGGCTACGGAGCTCAGTGATGCGATGGCACCGTTCTTATCGCGTCCGTGCATCGGGTTGGCACCCGGGGCGAAAGCTACACCTTTGGCACGTCCGTCAGGAGTAGCACCTGTTTTCTTACCGTACATTACATTAGAAGTAATCGTCAGCAATGAAAGAGTAGGACGGGCATTCTTGTAAACGGGCAACTTTTTCAGTTCTTCGCTGAAATAATATACCAAGTCTACCCCAAGGTGGTCCACACGGTCGTCATTATTACCGAAACATGGGAATGTACCGTCGATATCGAAACCTTCCGTCAAGCCGATGTCGTTGCGACGGGCTGTAACCTTTGCATTCTTGATGGCTGACAGTGAGTCGATGGCAATGGAAAGACCGGCTACACCATAAGCCAGATTGATGCGTGGATTCGTATCGATAAATGCCATCTGAGCCTTTTCGTAATAATACTTATCGTGCATGAAGTGGATGATGTTCATTGCCTCGTTGTAGACACGGGCAATTTCGGTCAGAACTTTCTTATAGTTCGACATTACTTCCTCGAACTTCAATGTTTCACCGGTCAATACGGGAATACCTTTTACCATGACAGTACCGGTATTTTCGCAACGTCCGCCGTTGATGGCAAGCAACAAGGCTTTTGCCAGGTTGGCACGTGCCCCGAAGAACTGTATCTGCTTGCCGATAGCCTGATAGGATACACAACATGCGATACCATAGTCGTCGCAGTTACGTACTTCGCGCATCAGGTTATCATTTTCGTATTGGATGGAGCTGGTGTCTACGGATACTTGTGCGCAGAATTCCTTGAAACCTTCAGGGAGTTCAGGCCCCCAAAGTATGGTCAGGTTCGGTTCGGGAGAAGGACCGAGGTTATACAATGTTTGCAGGAAGCGGAAGGAAGTCTTTGTTACCTTTACGCGTCCGTCGTTGAAACGTCCGCCAATGGCTTCCGTTACCCAGGTCGGGTCTCCGGCAAAGATATCGTTGTATGACTGCATACGCAGATGGCGTACCATGCGGAGTTTGATAACGAACTGGTCGATCAGTTCCTGGGCAAATGTTTCATTGATTTTACCGTGTGCCAGGTCATATTCAATAAAGATGTCGAGGAACGAAGAAACGTTACCCAGAGACATAGCTGCACCGTCTTGTTCTTTTACAGCGGCCAGATAAGCCATGTACACCCATTGTACAGCTTCCTGTGCGGAAGTAGCCGGGCGACTAAGATCGAGTCCGTAATATTCGCCCATTATCTTAATATCTTTCAAAGCCTTGATCTGCTCTGCCACTTCTTCGCGCAGGCGAATACGGTCATCAGTCATCGGACCGGTCAGATTGTGTAAATCTTCCATTTTGGCTTCGATGAGGCGGTCGATACCGTAAAGTGCCAGACGCCGGTAATCACCGATGATACGTCCGCGGGCATAGTTATCGGGAAGTCCGGTGAGGAAACCCAATGAACGGAATGAGCGGATTTCTTCAGTATATACGTCGAATACGCCGTCATTGTGTGTCTTGCGATAATGGGTAAAGATATCCTTTACTTTATCATCTACTTCTACACCGTTTTCGCGGCAAGCTTTAGCTACTACATTGATACCACCGAATGGTTTGATGGCACGTTTCAATAGCTCGTCTGTCTGCAAACCAACGATAAGTTCATTCTCCTTATCTATATAGCCGGCCTGGTGTGAAGTAATAGTTGATACAGTGTGGGGGTCGAGAGAACGTACTCCGTTGTTAGCTCTTTCTTCTTCGAGTGCTTTGAGGCAAAGCTCCCAAATATGTTTGGTACGTTCGGTAGGTCCTTGCAGGAAAGAAGCGTCTCCAGTATAAGGCGCGATATTTTTACTCACGAAATCACTGACATTGATTTCTTTGCTCCAAAGCCCGTCGATAAAGGTTTTGTTCAATTCCATAATATTCATTTTGTTAGTGGGTAATGGTTGTTATCCTAATAAGGACTGCAAAATTACTATCTTTTTTCCACATAGCAGTGCATGAATACTCGGTTTTTATGTTGTACGACATAAAATAACTATTGTTAGGTATAGGAGTTACCGGTAAAGTCGGCTTTTTTGTGTTCATTACCTGCACTCTTTTACTAATTTATTGGTAAATTGTAGGTTGATAGCGAAGTTGATACTTTTCTGTTATTTTACAAAATATACATATGGATTATTTCAGGCATAGGGCTGCGTCAACTGCGCTGCGATTATAAAATATCGTAGAAATAATATTTTTGTGCTGAAATATTTGTGATATCAAAAAAGAATAGTACTTTTGCATCGCTTTAAGAGAAAAGCACTTCTTGAAAGAGAAGTTTTTGGAGAGGTGGCAGAGTGGTCGATTGCGGCGGTCTTGAAAACCGTTGTACTGCGAGGTACCCGGGGTTCGAATCCCTGTCTCTCCGCGATGAATTTAATAAATCCCCTATAAACAATTTGTTTATAGGGGATTTTTATTTTAGTTGCACGTAACTAAAGCAAAGAATGATGTACTATTCGGTGTTCTTTTTTATCGACTTTTTGCATTACTCTTTTCGATTTCCTTCGTTGATCCGCTAATATTACAATGATAACAGACGTTTGAACAGACTCAGCGTTAATCAAAGTGTTTCTAACAGTTTGATCAGTTTTTTAGCATGTTCTACAGATTTTACCTTTTGTTGTTCTATCAATTCCGGTGTTGTACGCGTGCCGTAACTTACGCCACCAGTATAGATATATCCCGCAAATTCCATTTGGCAAAGATTACATGTGGCTTTGTAGCAAGGTAAGAACTCTTCAATCGTATACCCCATTGCCCCTTTGTGAGAATACATTTCTTGCGGGGCACCGGTGGTAAATGAGAGTATCATCTTTTTGCCTTTCAGTTTGTTGCCGGTACTGCCATGAGAGAAGCCGTGCCGGAATGTTTCTTCCATCCAGCGTTCCAGTATGGAGGGTGCGCTGTACCAGAAGATTGGAAATTGCAACACGATAATGTCGGCTTTCAGCAGGCGTTGTTGCTCTGCGTCAACATCAATTTTAAAGTCGGGATAAAGGGTATCAAGCTTTACAATTTCGGTTTCGGGAAGGTATTGCTCGATTGTATCAAGAATCGTTTTGTTAGCTACCGAAGTAGCAAGGTCTGTATGACCGGATATTACAAGTACTTTTTTCATGCTTCAATAGATCATTTAAAATATTCTATACTTCAATTTGTAACCTTAATCTTTTTCTGATGCAAAGATACGGCAGTTGACTGTATATGTAATTAGATACATTACGGATTAAAATACCATTTTTACAGATTTTTATTTAGACGTTCAAATGGCTGATGCTTACTAAAAAGAATGTTGATTCACAGAGAAAAAAGGGTAATTCATCTATTTTAGTTTCTATTATTTTTTCAAATTTATATATTTGCAATAAGCAAACAGGCAATATCATCATCAAAAGCAGGGATATAAAAAATTATTTGGAATAGCTTTTTATAGAAACTGATTATGAAGAAAATTAGTCTTATAACAGGATTAGCATCCGTGTTTATGTGCCTTCTTTTCATGGGGCTCCGGGATATAGGTCGTTATCCGGAGAAAATATGGCTTCATCGTTGCAATTCTTTGGAAAAATTGTACGAGAAACAGAGTCGATATCCGAATGTAGAGGTTGATCTCGTCTTTCGGAAAGACCGTGTATTTGATGTAACGCATGATGTAGATACAAGTTTTAATCTGAGTTTGGGTTCCTATTTTTCTTATATGAAAGATCATGAAGGAAAAATGTGGCTGGATATAAAGAACCTGACCGTTGGAAATAAACATGTAGCACTAGAGAGAATGAATGAGATGACGGAATATTTCCAGATTGCAAAAGACCGTTTGATTATAGAAGGCAAAGATTGGAAAGCTTTGGAAGCTTTCACTCAAGACGGTTATTATACTTCGTATTATGTAACTTATGATGAACCGGATGATTTGAGTGAAGAAGAAGTGGATGATTGCATCGAAGAATTACAGGAAATTGCGGATAAAGAGGTGGTTAGCGCTCTCTCATTTCCGGGATATTGGTATACTGAGATAAAAGAAGGTTTGAACCGTTCCATAGATTTACTGACCTGGAAACACAGGAGTAGTCAGTTGCAGTTCTTGTTGTCTTCTGTCGGACGTGAGATGTTGGCCGATCCACAACTGAAAGTAGTATTGGTAAAAGAAAAAGGGCGGTTTCATAGATGATCATTCGGATACTGACTTGCTCTGAGAGAAGCAATCGTTTTTCGGCTTCGCGATGAAACAATCGACAAGGAAAACTGTTTATTTAGTATGATTCTAAATTAAAAAATGAATATATTATGAGTAAAACAGTTGATTTGTTGGGACAACAGGCAGAATATTACCTGAACCATACGTGTAAGACAATAGATAAGAAATTAATTCATGTTCCTGGACCTGATGTGATTGATAAAATCTGGGTGGACTCTGACAGAAATGTACGTACCCTTAATAGCTTGCAAGCTTTGTACGGACATGGACGCCTTGCGAATACCGGGTATGTATCCATTCTGCCGGTCGACCAGGATATAGAACATACAGCCGGAGCATCATTCGCTCCTAATCCGATCTATTTTGATCCTGAAAATATAGTGAAACTGGCAATCGAAGGAGGTTGTAATGCAGTTGCGTCCACATTTGGCATATTAGGGGCTGTTGCCCGTAAATATGCCCATAAGATACCTTTCGTTGTAAAACTGAACCATAATGAACTGCTTACTTATCCAAACTCTTACGATCAGGTGATGTTTGGAACCGTAAAAGAAGCATGGAATATGGGTGCGGTAGCTGTTGGCGCTACTATCTATTTCGGTTCGGAGCAAAGTCGTCGTCAGATTATTGAGATATCACAAGCTTTTGAATATGCTCATGAGTTAGGTATGGCAACTATTCTCTGGTGTTATCTCAGAAATAATGATTTTAAGAAGGACGGCACAGATTACCATGCGGCAGCCGACCTTACCGGACAGGCCAACCACATCGGAGTGACCATCAAGGCTGATATTGTAAAGCAAAAACTTCCGTCCAATAATGGCGGATTCACAGCTATTCACTTTGGTAAAACGGATGAAAGAATGTATTCTGAACTCGCAACTTCACATCCTATCGACCTTTGCCGTTACCAGGTTGCTAATGGCTATATGGGGCGTGTCGGTTTGATTAATTCCGGTGGTGAATCTCATGGAGAATCGGATTTGCGTGATGCTGTTGTTACGGCGGTTATTAATAAACGTGCCGGTGGAATGGGGTTGATCAGCGGCCGGAAAGCATTCCAAAAACCAATGGAAGAGGGCGTTCAATTATTGAATACCATTCAGGATGTTTATTTGGATTCTTCAATAACGATTGCATAAAGTATTTGAGGTTGTGTCAAAATTGAACTGCACCCCAAAAGTTAGACATAAAACTTTTGGGGTGTTTTTTATGAAGTACAGTTATGAACAAAGGCTCATCATCGTTAGCCGAGTAAAACAAGGAGAAGCAATAGCGCACTTGTCGAAAGAGTATCATATCAGTGCGACTGAGATATTGGCATGGGTGAGAATGTGGGACCACTATGGTCGTTCCGGACTGGAACAACAATCCCATTGCCGTCCTACGGTTAAATTAAAGGAAGAAGTAGTACGTTTAATATTAGAAAAAGGCGTACCTTTGGCCCATGTAAGAGTAGAATACAGAATTGGCAAGACGGCACTACAACGCTGGGTCAGCGTAGTACGCAAGTATGGTTATGGGGCTCTTGAGCCGTCCAAACGCCGAGGAAGACCACCGAAATATCCTATGGGACGCCCAAAGAAGAAAGAACCGCAAACGGAACTTGAGAGGCTTCAGGCTGAAAATCTCCGCCTGAAGGCGGAGAACGCGCTGCTAAAAAAAGCGAAGGCCTTAGTCGAGGCAAAGAAAGCCCAAGCACTTCTGAATGGGCACGGACCATCGACGAACTAAGGTCGGATTATCCTCTTGACTTGCTATTGGAGTTAAGAAAGATGGCTCGTTCTGTGTTCTATTACCATCTGAATCGCCTTAAAGCCGCTGACAGATATGCCAATGAAAAGGAATCGATTAAACTGATTTTTCATGAGCATAAGGGACGCTACGGCTATCGCCGTGTGACAGCGGAGATGCATAATCGTGGTTTTATGTTAAACCACAAGACCATTCAAAAGCTTATGGGTGACTTGGGGCTTAAAAGCAAAATACGCCAGGTGCGCTACCGGTCATACAAAGGTGAGGTCGGTAAGATTGCCCCAAACATAATAGACAGGGATTTTACGGCAGAAGCTCCAAACCGCAAATGGGCGACAGATGTAACACAGATAAATATCGGTTCCGTCAAACTTTATCTCTCGCCGATATTGGATATGTTCAACGGCGAGATAATATCATACAATATCTCCCGGAACCCAAATCTGGAACAGATATACGATATGTTGGATAAAGCGTTTGCAAAGTTCGACAATCTTGACGGCCTTATACTCCATTCTGATCAAGGATGGCAATACCAACATTACGGCTACCGTAAGCGTTTGGAAGAACACCATATAGTACAAAGTATGTCTCGCAAAGGCAACTGCCTTGACAACGCTATGGTGGAGAACTTTTTCGGTATTATGAAGTCTGAACTTCTATATGCCGAGCAATTTGAATCGACCGAAACCTTTATAAAGGCTTTAGATAGCTATATTGAATATTATAATAATAAAAGAATCAAAGCCCGGTTAAATGGAAAGAGCCCGGTACAATACCGAACTCTTTCTATTACGGGATAATGTTTAACCTGTCCAACTTTTGGGGTGCAGTTCATTTTGACACAACCTCATTTAAATGTAAAAGTGAACTTTTGAACTGTCATCAGAACCGGAGTTTATCTCCAGTTAACCTTGAGTATACTTTCCATCCATGGGAACCGTACAAGTTTGTATGACCAGGGAATGCTATCCAATAATATATCGTATGCACGTTCCTCTACAGTTAGAGTACATTCCCATTCAGTTTTTTCTATAAAACCCGCTCTATTCAAAAATGATTCTTGGAGGGCTCTGATTGAAGTGTTCCTCATTTTTGACCAGTTTGTCTTTGCTGTTTCCAATAGAGAATCTATTGTGTTAAGTTCATCTTGATTTAGTTCCACTCTTTTGGGGAGTGGCTCGTTGGAGGGATAATTTATTAACAAACGGTTGAGGAACAGATCTTTTTCATCATACTCCCTGTCTTCATTTGCTATAAGGCGTTGTAAAATGAATATAGCTCGTACTTTTGATTCGTTACTATTGAAACTCCTGCGATCTTGGCTTAACATATTAAGCCTCATAAAAAGCATTGGTAGAAAAGGGGAGAGAATGGCCAATCCTGCATTGGGTATAGGTATATGTTTCAAATCTCCATATTGTTCTGTACCAAAATGAGGAGTAGGCTCAGGGTTAGGAGTAGGAATTGGAGTATGAGTTGGTTCTGAAGTAGCGAAGCCATACACACACATATCGGGAGCTATTGCATTCTTATTTACTTTTACATTGCCACAAGTTCCTTCATCCCCCGGGCCAATATCCCAGTTTCCTTTGTCGCGTTTGGCTATGATTTTTCCTCCTAAAATAATTATGTTTCCACATTTACTTTTTCGACCTGCGTATTGACCGGCACCTCCTATTCCAGCAGATCCCGCACGCCAGGAAGTCTCGTGCTGATAACCCGCATAGGCTTCTATAGTTCCACTTTCGATAATAATGTCGCCACATTCGGTAGCATATCCGCATCCTATACCGGCTGCACCTTCTCCACCGTATGCAATTAATTTTCCATTGCCTTTAATGTTTAAAACAGATTGCTTTCTCAACTGAATTGCAGCCATTTCACGACCACTGTGCAGTATGTTTTTTCCTTCAAGAATTACCGTGATATGGCAGTTTTCCGCAATATGAAATGCAACACCCATGTCTCCCAGATCACATAAGTTGACATCTTGCAGAAATATTGTTGCACGTACTCCGGCAGATACTGTTATTCCATGTCTTGAATTGGTACCTGTGATAGTGTACACTCCATCTTGGGAGACGTGGAAAGTATCCGATTCCCTACTCATGTCTATTTTTTCATTTTTCATAAGAATAAAAATTAATATTAATATTGTATTTGTTGATTATCATATATTGATTTTCAGCCTGCTTTTAATTGTTTCTGCCTTGAGTGACCGTTAGTGCTTCATAACGATTATCCGGCAGTTTATATTATTTGTAATTTGAAGAGAAACTGCAAATGAACACAGGCAAAAATAGTAGGAAGCGGGGAAATCTAAATACTAAAATCAGTAAACTAAAATAATAATTATAAGTGCTTGAAATACAGCGAAAAAGTTTGGGGTTAATCTTCCTGTTTTTACGATTTCAGCCTTTTTTTGATGATATGAAGTGTGTGCTAAACAGGATTCAGCCCATGTGTTTTGCGGTAAAAGCTTCAATAGTGATTAGAAAGCAAACAGGGGACCATTTGTTTTTACCCTGCGTGTGTTGTATTTTCCAATAAGCTTTATTGGGTGTTGACCTTGGCTAACGAGCCTGTCAACCAAGGTTAATCGGCTCGTTAACCAAGGTTGATAGGCCTGTTAACCTTGGTCAACACCCGACTATTCCTAAGGATAAAGAGATATATCTCTGGTTATCAGTAGAATAACGCCTAATATGAAATGAATAAATGCCTCGTCCGGATATGGGTTGACTGCGAAAGTGAGAGTAAGCCACTTACCCTCACACTGGATTTTTTACTACCACCACACTTAATATCTTAGCTATCAACGATTCACATTAAAAGTGAGGGTAGTGAGAGTAACTTGAACCAACTTTTTATTGAATGCCCTGCATTCAACTTTTAAGTGAGACATTTTCTTCTCCATTCCGAGGGAGAGTAACCATATCGGTTTTTAAAAGCTTTGTGAAATGCAGAAGGGCTGTTGAAACCTGTATTATAACAGATGTCTTCTATTTCTGCATTCGAGTTTCTTAGAAGCATTTCTGCTTGTTCGATGCGAAGTGACGTAAGGTATTGAAGGAAACTACATCCATATTCTTGATTGAAATATCTATTTAAATAGGTGGAATTGACTGCCACTCTTTGAGCAAACTGCTCCAATTTTATTTTTTGATCATAAATGAATTCCGGTGTTTGTAATAGTTGGTTTATTTCATCGATCTTTTGAGGAGTCAAGTATACTTTGGAGTTCTTCTTGCCATTTATGAGCACCTCTTTTTCTACAACATCTTTTTCTGATTTACTTTCTAGTTGTTGATTTAGGGTATTCACTGGGAACGGGGACAATGTTTCCCGATAAATATGTGACTTGAACTTTTGTTTTACGAATTGGTGTAAGAGAGAATTATAAAAGATATATCCACTTAATACGCCAATACAAAGGTTGTATAAAAGATTGCAGATGTATGAAGAAGTGAACATATTCAATAAGAACATGAAGAAGAACCCTGATATTAGGATGCTTTTTCTTTGAATATCGGAAGCTGATTTTAGGAATATACAGTCTGTTTCATTCATATTTCGCAAGAGTAATACGTAAATGAAAGTCTGTGTGATCCCTGTTATTATACACGTTAAACGGAAAAGTGTCCACCAAGCCGGGAACGATGATAGAATTTCAGCCCAACTGTAAGTTAAGCGATCTGCCACCGGACTTAAAACTGACATCAATATGTAACAACACGATAAGACCATCGAAGGTAACATATGTTTCCACCATTGTGACTTTAGGGGAAATATTCCGGTAATACGGAAGCGGATAAAGAAATAGAGTAAAGGCGAGAGAAAAGTCAGTCCCCAACAGTATAGGGTGGGTAAGAGGGATGTTCTTTGAAGCAGGAAGAAATTTTCGTATAATGTGCTATACGACGTTAACCCCCAGTATATTAGTAGGATTGGTGCTAATAATATGATCAAATCCTTTTTATGCTTGTTTCTCCAAATTAGAGAGATAGAAGCAAGACCTAGTACAGCCCAAGTCAGCAGAAAAGTACAAATAAGTAATGTTTTTAATATGAAAAATGGCATGATATTGTTGTTCTGTTGCTTGCAAATGTACACACAAAAGTCCGAAAAGAGTGATTTTATTCTGCATTTTTTTAAAGTTTGGTAATGAAATGTTGGTAGAAAATTGTTTCCTTTGCCCCCCTAATCTGAGGGTTACTATATAACGCTCGTTAGGTATGTAAATTACCATCTTGGGTTGTACAAATGAATAATTGTTACAGGGGCTATATATTAATTGCTTTTTGGGTTTGTTCGCTGGCGGTATATGGACAGACTGAAATGCAGGCTATAGATACTCTTCGCAACATCCGGTTACAGGAGGTGATTGTTACTGCTACTCAATCAAATGCTCCGGGAACACGTTCTGTCATTGGGCAGGATGCTATTCGTCATATACAGGCTACTGATCTTTCTGTCTTATCTCAATTACTACCCGGTGTTCTTGTACGCAATCCGGATCTGAATGCTCCGGCTGCCTTTACCATCCGCAGTGCAACTTATGAAAATACGACTAATGCTTTAGGGACAGCCATAGTGGTGGATGGACTCCGCATGAATAATAATGCCAATATGCAGCAAATGGGACTTGAAGGTAGGGGAAGCCTCTTTAATAGCACGGTGTTATCCGGTTTCGATGTGCGTTCTTTGTCTCCATCTTCTGTGGAGTCGATTGAGGTGATACGTGGTGTTCCTTCGGCACGTTATGGAGATGTGACCAGTGGGGTTGTTCTGGTTAAGTCGAAAGCCGGAATACAACCTTTTACTATCGGCATTCGTCTGACGGCTACGGAGAAACTTGCTTCTGTGGGGAAGGGTATTGCGATCAGTAATAATGGGGGAACTCTCTATTTAGGAGCAGATTATGCACTTTCAAATCAATCGCCTCAAGTCTTTGAAGAATCTTTTCAAAGATTTGGAATCCAAGCGGCTTATGCGAAGGATTTCCGGTCGGCTACTTTGCGTCTTAATATGCGTGGTTATTGGATGAAGGACAATGATAAAAGAGGGCAGAATACGGTGGATGGTGAATTTCGGAAATACCAGGATCAAAATATATCCTTTTCTGCTAACGGACAGTGGAAATTGAATCGTTCCTGGATTTCCAATCTTGAATATCAGCTAGGGTTTACGTATGGGAGCCAGAAGAATGAATCCAGTACATATTATTCGGGAACACAGCAAGTCACTACCTATACCGCGCAGGCAGGTGAACATGCCGGAGTGTTCCTGCCTCCTCATTATTTCTCTCAGTTATCCGTTGACGGCAAGCCATTGAGCGGAGATGTATCGTTGACTGCCAATCACAGAAAAACGATGGGTGAGAACATCAGTAACCATTTTCAACTGGGGCTTCATGCTGAGGTGGAAGGGAATCGTGGAAAAGGAATCTGTTTCGATCCTCTTCGTCCTCCCTTGGAAATGCTCAGAGTGCGAACAAGGTCTTATCGGGATATACCTTTATTATATAAGTATTCTGCTTTTGCTGAAAATCACTTTATTCTCCGTTATGGGAAGATGCGGACCGAAGTGCAGGCGGGAGTACGTTTTACTCAATTGCCGACTAAGCGTCTACAACGGAACTCTTCTGTTGATCCGCGTATCAATCTTTCCCAGATATTTATTGATAGGACGGATGATGTTTTTCTAAGTCGTTTCAGTGTACGTCTGGGGTGGGGATTGATGCATAAGATGCCTGTACTTGCTTATTTGTATCCCGATAAATCGTATACGGATATGAATTGTTTTACGTACAATGATGCTGAGAATAATCAGCGTCTGACCGTCATGCATACATTTGTAACTGACCGTAATTTTGACTCCGACTTGCGTTTGCCTGTTAATCAGAAGTTTGAAATAGGGGTGAATTTCCAGATAGGAGGTGTTACTGCGGATGTGGTATGGTTTAAGGAACATCTCAAAAATGGCTATTGCACCTCCCAACTTGCCGAACCTTTTTCCTATCGCCGCTATTCCCCTTTGATCAGTAAAGGAGAACAACCGGAATTGACGGATGAGGGTATCATGAATGATGGTGAACTTCTTCCATATACTTTGAATACTACGTTTGCTACCTATTTATCACCCCAGAATGGTATAGAGCAGGAAAAACAAGGCGTTGAGTATACTATTGGTCCGATTCATTCAAAGGCACTGCGTTCTTCATTTTACATAAGTGGCGGATATCTGGATGTATGTGAAAAGAATACGGCACTTTCTGCCTTGCATCCTCAGATAGAAGTGAATGGAAAAACATACCCTTATGTAGGTATTTATGAAACAGGGTCTTCTGTTGCGAATACTCAAATCTGGCAACAATTGAATAGCCGGTTTCAGTGTGTTACTCAAATTCACAGAATCGGTTTGATCACGAGCCTAACGCTTCAGGCTGTGTGGATGGATAAACAACAGCGGGGAATGGAGAGCCGGTTTAATAACCCTGTGTACACAGACAGTAATAATCAGAAGTGCCTGAATCCGGTTTATTATATAGACGGAGAGGGAAATCAACATCCTTTCACGCCGGATATGGCAACGGATGAACGTTTTGCTGACTTAGTGATCAGGGCGAATACAACTACCGCTTTTCTGAAGGACTCGTATAAACCTTATTTCTTATTGAATCTTCGGGTTACTAAAGAGATAGGACGTCATGTTTCAGTTGCTTTTTGTGCTAATAACCTGCTACAATCCAATCCGAAACGATATCGGCGGAGCATACAGAAATATGCAGTTGTGAATCCGGATTTATATTATGGTGCGGAAATTAGTATCCGTTTTTAAAGTTAGTATTGGTATTAAATTTTAGATATTGAAAGAGCATGAAATATTATGTATTGTTTTTCTTTGTGTTATTCCTATGTGCTTGTACCGGGGATGAGAATAGTTCCTCATGCTCTGTGAGTGTCCAACTGCTTTCTCCTACGGATGAAGTGACCTTGCCTTTCGAAGAGATGGAGGTGGTATTGACAAATAAGGATCAAGGTACGGTTTATACCTCTTCATGTGCTTCTGATGGAGTAGCTTTGTTTAATGTGGAATATGGATATTATACAGTTGCCGTACATTATCAATCTGTTTCCGGAATTATTTTCAGTGGAAGATTGGAATCTTTGTCGTTATTGCCCGAACAGGGTGAAGAAGTGATGAAAGTTCAGTTGCAACTGGCGCGCTCTAAAATAAATGCATTGGTCATTAAAGAGATTTATTATGTGGGCTGTAAAAGAGAGTTGGGAGCAGATTATCAGGCAGATCAATATGTTACACTCTATAATAACTCTGATGAGACTGTATATCTGGATGGATTGTGTCTGGCTTTGGTGGATCCGATGCCGGGTATTGTATCTCCCTGGGTGAAATATACGGATATGAAACGGATTCCCATTGCTGATATGACCTGGCAATTTCCGGGTAGCGGTAAGGAGTATCCTTTATTGCCCGGAGCAGAAACTACCATTGCAACGAATGCTGTAGATCATACCGGAGGCGAATATCAGCATGCTAATTCGGTTGATTTATCTAAAGTTGACTGGGGATTCTGGCATGTAAGTTTGAGCAAACAGAACATAGCACCCGGTGTGAAACCATTGAACCTGCTTTTAAATCTTAACTCGACTGCATGGATGTATTCATTTCCGGTGGTTGGACCCACATTCATGATATTTGGATTTGAAGGCATTAGTGCAGAGGAATATGTAAATAATCCATTGAACAGGGAAAATAGACCGGGAGCTTCTAATAAGACTAAATTCTATTTGATGATTCCGAAAGAGTGGGTGATTGATTGTGTGGAGTGTGTGGAAAATGAAGCCAATGCCAATAAGCGTGTGCCTGATGAACTGAACCATGGACCTGTGTATATTCCGGAAGGAGATTATTCCGGGAAATCGTTGATACGTAAAAGTGCAGCATCAACCAACGGGCGTTTCATTTATCAGGATACGAACAATGCGGCGGAGGACTTTATCGTATCCGAACCGTCTTTAAAAAAATAAGCAAGCAACTATGCGGAGTACATTATTTATTTTATGGCTTCTGTCGGCGATTCCCGTATATGCGCAGTCTGATTCATTGCATATCTATTCTATGCAAGGGGTTTATCAGCAGAATAATTGGCTGACAGGAGCTAATCCAGTAGGAATATCATTCAACCGTTTCCGCTCGTTCTCTGTGGCGGAAGTGGGGTATAGGTTTGAAGATGGAAACTTTGGTAATGTCAGTTTGCCCGCTTCATCCAATAAGTATGCGGTGTTTGGTGAATCTTACCAGACTATAGGTAATGTCTCTTTATATGGAAAAATAGGATATGTGAATAACCGGAAGCAAGAGGTGAACTGGAATGGGATGACCGGTGACTGCTGGCGTGGAATAAATCTTTGTGACTCAGTGAGTGGCAATCAACGTTCGGAACAATATCAACTGTCCGGTGCATTTTCATTACCCGTTTCTTCGCATTGGCTGATGGGTTCGAGGTTCGATTATTTAGTTGACCTGAATGCCAAGGATACAGATCCCCGGAATGAAAACCAGTGGATGGAGTGGAAAATAACTCCTGGAGTTGGTTATGAGTGTGGAAGTCATCGTTTGGGGGCTTCCATATTTTATGGCAATCGTAAAGAAACAGTGGACTATCAGAATGTAGGTACTCATACGACATATCCTTTCTTTGTTTCTTATCCGTTAGGGTACTTTAAAACTTTGCCTAAAGGAGAAAATATAAAATGGTATTATTCTGCACAGGAGTTCGGAGGATTCTTACAAGAAGAAGGAGTTTATGGATGCTTCCGGCTATTTCAACAGATAGGAGGGAGCCTTGTCAGACAAAATATAGTAAGTGACCGTATACAAAACAAGAAAGAAGGTGAGACAGATGGCTGGAAACTGGATTATAAAGGTATAGGTTCATTAGTTTCTCCATTGAATCGCCATGAATGGAGTTGGAAAGTTTTGTTTGACAAGTCGGATAGTTATGATCTTTTGCAGCAGCAGGAAGAGAACATGAGTACATGGCATTCTTCGGGGAAGGTTCTTCGTTCTACTTCCCGTATTAATGAATATGGGTTGACTTATGGTTACTATCGACTTTATAATGAGTGGAATAGTCGTTATTCTATCGTTTCGGGAATTGACTTTAAGCAGACAAAAAGTCAATTGCTTTTTTATCCGGCTGAATATATGCAAACTGTACGCCGTTTTACTGCATATTCTACATTTACTCGGAATTTCTTATTATCTAATGCCCGAATTGATTTAGCTATTGGGGCAGAGTACGGTAAAGGAGGTGGAACTATGATAGCTGAAAAAAAGTTGCAATCAGGACAGAATACGCCCGCAATCAAATTATGGCAGAATATGGATCGGTTGGGGCAGGAGTACAATTACTTAACAGAGCCCAGATGGGCATTGCATTTATCTCTAACTTATACTCATACCGTTTCTTTTACTTGGTTTGCCCGATTGACGATGGGGTATGAAAATGCTTCTAAAAATCTTTTTAATTCAAATAAGGAAAATATTTCTGTACAAATAGGATTGTTTTTCTAAATAGATTCCGTAGTTTTGAAGCGACTAACTAAAAAACAATAGAGTTATGGAAAAAAAAGAAATTTTGGATAATCAGAAATCAGATCCGAGACCTGTTGGTAGATGGATTATTTACATTGACAAGTGTACGGGATGTGGCGAGTGTGTGGATGTTTGCAGTTTGGGACTTCTTTACATAGAAGATGAGAAAGTACAAATGAAAGAGGAGAGATACTGCAGTCAATGTGAAGATTGTGCCAGTGCTTGTGCTTTCAGAGCAATAACATTTAAATAGCTATATCAAGTGAGGAGTATCTATCTATTTCTTTTTCTGTTCTTATGTAGTGCTTGTTCTGATTTTGACAATAAAGAAGTTTTAGATCGAGAATTGTCAGATGTGTCGATTCTATCGGTCTCTTTTGACTCTTTATTATCAGAAGTAAGAAAAATGCCTTCTCGGGATAGGGTGGCATGCATAATTAACGTATCGCGTAGGAATGAAAAAGAAATAGATGGAGTAAAAAAGCAAGAAAGGCTTCTAATGGAGATTTTGCCTATAAGTTATGGTAAAAAGAGAAAAGAGGTTTTGCTTCATTTAGTGACAATTTGTAGTAATCTTGATAGATTTGGCATTCCTTGTGCTGAATTGAGGGGACTCAAATGGATCGAATTGTTAGAAAAAAATCATTCTCTTTCGCAAGAGGAAGAGTGGCAAGTGAGTGAAATAAAGGCACTGTTGCTTAACAGATCTGGAAATCAAGACGAATTTCTCCCTATTTGGTATAAATTATTGAAACAGTATCGTGAGGCTGATAGACCGGAAGATGTGGGTAAGTGTCTTCTAACTATAGCGAATCATTTTGTGATGTTGGAAGATTACGATAATGCCTTACCATTATATGAAGAGGCTTATCAGTTAGCTGTAGAATATGAATTTGTAGATTTACAGAAATCATCTGGCATAATGTTGATAAAACATTTATGTGGGGCGGGATATTACTCAAGATCATTGGAATATTATAATAAAACTAATCAGGAAATAACGTTTAATCCTGCGATGCAGAATGAAGTTGTAAAAAGCTATATGGAGCTTAATAAGCCTGATAGTGCACGAATTTATTTAGCTAAAAGATTATTGTTAGAAGGAGGCAATAAGATTGCTCTAAACTGTATGATGGCTGAAACCTATATCCTTGAAGGGCAGGAAGATTCTGCTTTTGTGTTTTTGGATAGGGCTATGAAATCTTATAAAGAAAAAGCGAAGAATTATCAAAGAAAAGACAGAGAAGCAATTTTACCTAATTGCTTTTTATCTCCTTGTTATTTGTTTGCTGATTTATTGTGGAAAAAAGGTAAGATTCAACAAGCGAGCCTATATTATACGATTGTTGAACCTTTAATGAAAGAGATTGTTAAAACTCCCGTTCGGATGGAGCTTCAAATGAAAGCCCTTACCAATTTTAGTTCTTTCTGCCGTGAAACTAAGCAATACGAAAAAGCTTTGGATTTATTAGATCGACGAGATTCTATTCTGCAAACGTATTTGGAATTTAAAGCGAAGAACGATAAAAAGAATTATGCAGAGCGTTTAAAGATTCAGGAATTGAAGCATGAGCTTAATGAGAGTGAAGATGTAAATAGAATAAATACACATGTGGCTGCAATCTGTATTTTTCTATTAGTGATTTCTGTAGCAGCCACATTCAAGTCCATATCTATGTACCGTAAGTTGAAGAAACAAGGTGCTGTAAATTATAGACTTCAAGGAATGATTAAGAAATGCGATGAAGGAGATGTGCCTGAATCACATTCTGCATCTATGGATCAATATGAACTTTTATTTTGGCAAGCCTTACATAAAGTTCGTGACGAACAATACTTCCTTAAAAGTGACCTTACGATAGAGACATTGGCTGATGTACTGAATACGAATCGTTCTTATTTATCGGTTAGCATCAATAGATTCTGTGATAAAGGCTTCAGTGTTTGGCTGAATAATTTCCGTATTCAGCATGCCGAACAACTGATGAGAGAAAATCCTTCAATTGCCCTTAAAGACTTGCCGGAACAGTGTGGCTATGCAACCACTGGTACTTTTGTTCGAAACTTTAAGCGGTGTCATAACATGAGTCCAAGTGAATTTATGAATAAACTTCTCATTGAACAAACACTTCCTAAAGTAGAGAAGACTTTTCAGTAAATTGATTATCTTTGAGCACACTAAATGATTCATAACTTAATTATCCTATATCAATGAAAACAACTATTTTATTACCGGTAATCAGTCTTTTCTTATTCCTTGCATCTTGCACGAATCCTAGTGATAAGAAAGTAAATGATCAAACTTCCGAATCTTCCGAAAGTGGTGTAACCTCTACTGATTGGCAATCTCGTTACGATAAACTTGAAGCCTCCGATTTGCCCGACAATGTGATTCAACTGATCGGTAAGGAGTGGATGCTTGTAACGGCAGGTGATGAAAGTTCCTTCAATACAATGACTGCCAGTTGGGGTGGTATGGGATACATTTGGGAACGTCCTTCTACCTTTATTTTTATACGCGATACCCGCTATACTTATCAATTCCTCCAACAGCATGAGAGTTTTACCCTCAGCTTCTTTAATGAAAAATATCGCGATGCCTTGCGTATATGCGGTACAATGTCAGGAAGGAATACGGATAAGGTGAAAGAGGCCGGACTTACTCCTCTGGAAACTCCTTCAGGATTAATGAGCTTTGAAGAAGCACGAATGATTATTGAGTGCAAGAAGATGTTTATTCAGGAGTTGGACTATGCCAACCTGACCGAACCTTATAAATCAAAAATCATGGAAGAAGCTTATAAAAACGAACTTTCCAAACATCAAATGTTTATCTCAGAAATCGTCAATATTTGGATTAAGAAATAATATTCAACGAAATTTTGGTCAATTATTCCTTTTCATTGGTAAAAGACCAAAGTGTTTTTGACCAATTCTTGGAATTCATAGTCTTTTCTGTATATTTGCGCCCGCATTTTCTTAAGTATCACTTATATATAATTGTCCCTATAATCAGAATTTACTAAACTAGGTAGAGTTTATGGAGAAAATAAACGCAGTAATTACAGGAGTCGGAGGATATGTACCCGATTATATCCTGACCAATGATGAGATTTCCAAAATGGTCGATACCACCGATGAATGGATTATGGGACGTATAGGCATAAAGGAAAGACGTATTTTGCATGAAGAGGGACTGGGAACTTCGTATATGGCTCGCAAAGCTGCCAAACAGTTAATTCAACGTACGAATTCTCAACCGGATGAAATTGATCTGGTGATTGTTGCTACTACCACTCCTGACTATCGTTTACCTTCTACAGCCTCCATTCTGTGTGAGCGACTGGGATTAAAACGTGCTTTTGCTTTCGATGTGCAGGCAGTTTGCAGTGGTTTCCTGTATGCGTTGGAGACGGGAGCAAACTTTATTCGCTCGGGAAACTACAAGAAGATTATCGTGGTAGGGGCTGAGAAAATGTCTTCAATCATAGATTATACGGATCGTGCCACTTGTCCCATATTCGGTGATGGTGCGGCAGCCTTCATGCTGGAACCTACTACGGAAGATTTAGGTGTAATGGATTCAGTGCTGAGAACAGATGGTAAGGGACTGCCTTTCCTACATATTAAAGCAGGTGGTTCTGTATGTACTCCTTCGTATTATACGCTGGATAATCACATGCATTACATTTATCAGGAAGGGCGTACGGTTTTCAAATACGCTGTGGCCAATATGGCTAATGCTTGTGAAGCTGTCATTGAAAGAAACCATTTAAGTAAAGACGATATTGACTGGGTAATTCCCCACCAGGCCAACCAACGCATTATCACTGCTGTAACGCAACGCTTGGAGATTCCAACCGAGAAAGTGATGGTTAATATAGAGCGTTATGGTAATACGAGTGCCGCCACACTTCCGCTTTGTATCTGGGATTTTGAAGATAAGCTAAAGAAAGGCGATAACCTCATTTTTACAGCATTTGGGGCAGGGTTTGCCTGGGGTGCTATTTATGTAAAGTGGGGATATGACGGAAAAAAGGAATAGTAGCCCGGGTTACTATTCCCTATAACTTTTCTTATTATAACAACCCGGATATACAAATAGTTTATCTCATCACCTTTTGCCAAACCTTCATTCTATTTCTTTTTTTGGGTATCATATATATTGAAGTTATTATAAAATATTATCTTTGTGGGGAATCATTGCATGACAACACATTGTTAACCATACAATAACTTAAAAAACAACCAACGTATGAATCATGAACTATCGATGAGTGCCAACCAACTGGTGGCTGCTCTTCAAAAACCGGCTTCCGAATTTACGAAAGCAGACATTATTTCTTATATCAAGGAGAACGATATCCGCATGGTGAACTTCATGTATCCCGCAGCAGACGGGCGACTGAAAACATTGAATTTTGTCATTAACGACGCTGCTTACCTTGATGCCATACTGACTTGTGGTGAACGTGTAGACGGATCAAGCCTTTTCCCATTTATTGAAGCGGGCAGTAGCGACTTGTATGTAGTACCGCGTTTTTGTACAGCCTTTATCGATCCTTTTGCTGAAACCACAACACTTTCCATGCTTTGCTCTTACTTCAATAAAGATGGCGAACTTCTGGAAAGCTCACCGGAATATACGTTGCGTAAAGCTTGCAAAGCCTTTACTGACGTAACCGGAATGGAATTTCAGGCTATGGGTGAATTGGAATATTATGTGATATCAGAAGATAGTGGACTGTTCCCTGCTACGGATCAACGTGGCTATCATGAATCTGCTCCTTATGCCAAGTTCAATGATTTCCGTACCGACTGTATGCTGCATATTGCAAAGGCGGGCGGACAGATCAAATACGGGCATTCTGAGGTGGGTAACTTCACGCTTGACGGTAAAATCTATGAGCAGAATGAAATTGAATTCCTGCCGGTACGTGCCGACCTGGCTGCCGATCAGTTGATGATTGCGAAATGGGTTATCCGTAATCTGGCCTATCAATATGGGTATGACATTACGTTTGCTCCGAAAATTACAGCCGGAAAGGCCGGTTCAGGATTGCATATCCATATGCGTATTATGAAAGACGGTCAAAACCAGATGTTGAAAGATGGTGTACTTTCTGAAGCTGCCCGTAAGGCTATTGCGGGAATGATGGAGCTTGCACCTTCCATTACAGCTTTTGGTAATACGAATCCTACTTCTTATTTCCGTTTGGTGCCGCATCAGGAAGCTCCGACAAATATTTGCTGGGGTGACCGTAACCGTTCCGTATTGGTACGTGTTCCGCTTGGATGGTCGGCAAAGACAGATATGTGTATGCTGGCTAATCCGTTGGAAGCTCCCAGCCACTATGATACTACACAGAAGCAAACTGTGGAAATGCGTTCTCCGGACGGTTCTGCCGATTTGTACCAACTGATAGCCGGATTGGCCGTAGCATGTCGTCATGGTTTTGAAATTGAAAATGCTTTGGAGATTGCAGAAAAGACCTATGTGAATGTGAATATTCATAAGAAGGAAAATGAGGATAAGCTGAAACAATTGGCTCAACTCCCTGATAGCTGTGCCGCTTCTGCCGATTGCCTGGAAAAACAGCGTGCTATTTTCGAACAGTATCATGTATTTAGTCCTGCAATGGTCGATGGAATTATCAGTAAATTGCGTTCCTATGAAGATCGTACCTTGCGTAGTGAAGTACGTGACAATCAGGAGGAAATGCTGAAACTGGTTAATAAGTATTTCCATTGCGGATAAAGCAAAACTTGTATTTGTAGATAGGAGTATAGAATAGGGAGGTTCGGATGTAGAAGTCCGGATCTCCCTGTTTTCTTATGCAGGGGTATGTAGTTGCATTGGTAGAGCTTGAGAGAGCTTGTGGTGTATGGGACATCTGTTTTTCATGAAAGAATTGTGGTTCAGGTAAAACAATATCCCCAAAAGGGCTTGCTTTTCCAGTTGATTTTAATAGATTTGTTGTTTACTCAATAAATTGATTATAAAACAGAGCTTTATGACATCAAATGTGAAATCTTTAGTCTATAAGATGAATATAGTGGTTGACTGTAAAGATGCAGGAGTTGGAAGAGGCTGAATAAATACACAAGACAGTTACTGAACATTAAAGAATACACCATGTCCGAAATTGCGAACTATTTCCTTTATAGAAATGCCGAAGGCGAAACCGGTTTATCCGCTAACAGCATTGACGACCTGAATCTGGATGACCTGTTTGCCGAAATAGATTATTGTCATTCCAGTATAGGCAGGCAGTATTTGTATTATCTTCTGCTATCGGATAAAACCTCCGGCATGGAAAAGCAGGAAGCACTTCTGTCTTCATTGGCAACTCATACGGGGTTACGTACTCTTTTAAGCAATACACTGAAAGAACTGGATAAACCGGATGCTTATTCCATCGTATCCATTCTGGAAAATGATAATACAGGGATTGGTGCCAAGGAGATGGTTCTTATTAATATCTGCCGGTTTCTGCCTTTGCTGTTTCTGGCTCTGATGCTGCTCACTCATTCGGGAGTGTTTCTTACTTTATTTGTCTTTTCATTCGTGGCAAATGCAGTGTTGCACTATCGTAATAAGGCGAAAATCCAGAGATACTTTTTCTCCATACCTCAGCTTCTGAAGATGATAAGGCAGGCGGGAAAGCTGGCGCAGAATAAGGAGTTTATCTCTGTAGATCCTTCTATCACGACTGACTTGAAAGCTGTGGAAGGTCTGAAGAAGTATATCTCTTATTTCCGTTTCAACCTCAGTCTGGATAACGACATGGCTATTATGTTTTATATGGTAGCGGAATTAATCCGGGTATTCTTTCTCCACGAGGCGTATGCGGTAGGCAGAACTTTTCATCTGTTGAAGGAGAAGGCGACGGCTATCCACAATGTTTACCGCTTCATCGGTTTTCTGGATTCTATTTTGTCTGTTGCCATCTTGAGGGAGGAGCTACCTTATTACTGTCTGCCGGGAGATAACAGGGCAGGGGAGCGATTGCGTACACAGGCAGTGTATCATCCTCTGATAGAAAACTGTATTCCGAACGATATGGTGCTTCATGAGAAATCTGCATTGATAACCGGTTCGAATATGGCAGGTAAGACCTGTTTCATGCGTACGATAGGGGTGAATCTGTTGGCAGCGAAAGCACTTCATACTTGTTTCGCGGAAGTCTTTGAGATAAATACCGGAATTTCTCTTCTGTCCTCCATTCACCAGGGAGATAACCTAATGGAAAATAAGAGTTATTTTATGCAGGAAGTGACGACTATCAAAGATTTCGTAGATGAAAGCGGTCATGGGAACCATCTCTTCCTGCTCGATGAATTGTTCAGAGGGACCAATACCAAGGAGCGGATAGCTATTTCGAAAGCTGTGCTTTCCTGGCTGGTGAAAAGTGATAATCTGGTATTTGTATCTACGCATGATCTGGAACTGGCCGATATGCTGGAAGATGAATACGAATTATACTATTTCAGCGAGTCGGTGAAAGATGGTATCCTGTCTTTCGATTACAAGTTGAAACGCGGAGTTGCGACCGAACATAATGCAATTAAGATATTGGAGATTTGCGATTATCCGGCTTCGTTGGTGAGTGAGGCCCATTCAATCACAAGTATATAATGAAAAACAGAGAGAGTGTAGGTATGATACCCCGCCTCCCTCTGTTTTTACGGTAATGAACAGATTGATTACTTCTTAGCTTCATCAGCCATAGAGTGCACTTTGCCTTTGATATCATTGGCTTTTTCGGCAATGACAGATGTTTCATTGGCCACTCTGTCAGCAACTTTTTCTCCGGCATACAATGCCTTTTCTTTAGCAGATTCGATCAGGCATTCGGTATGTCCTTCAATTCTGTGCAGGGCATCGAATACTTCTGCTTTCATTTTTTTTGCTCTTGCACTGCGGGCAAAGCCATAAGCCAGTGCTCCAAAGATTGAACCTATTCCAAGGCCAATCAAAAAGTGAGAATCTTTACATGTCATAATTAAACAGGTTTAATGGTTAAAAACTAAATAAATGTTCTATTTTGGTCAGAGAACAGAGTGCACAAGGCATTAGTTCAACGGGGAGGGAAAGAATTACTACTATTTCACAATTTATGAGAATCAGGAGTTGAATTAACTCTTTATTTTCGGGTTATGAACTAAATGATAAATAATCTTTTAGACGCGGATGACACGGATGACGCGGATCTTTTTTTTATCCACTTTTATAGCGCAGCCTTTTAAATCCGCGTTATCCGCGTCTAAAAAATAATATACCGAATGGCGCCTATCACTAAACACTAATCACTTTTGTTCTTTTTTTTGTTATAAATCAAATTCAATACCAGATTTGTATAATTTATAAATATTCTCTTGCCGGATTCCTTTAGCTTTATCTTTGGCGCCCATAAACATTACTACTGCACGTACGTTCTGTGGTACAAGCAGTTTTTTGAATCATGTAATTAAAATCAATGCTTTATGAATGTAGAAAGAAAAAATGCGAAAGATGACTTACGGCTCTACATGCCGGAAGTTATCGAGATGCTGAAGCGGGAAGGAAAGTTCCCGGCAATGCATGTTTATGCTTGCACGCTGCGTTCCTATGAGAAGTTTTGTGCAGAGGAAAGGTATCCGAAAAACACCACTGCTTCCCTGTCCATGCAGGAGATTTTCACCCCTGAGAGGCTGAAAGAGTATGAGGACTGGTTGGCTGGACAACAGTCCAGTCCGAACACGATCTCCACTTATATGCGTACATTGCAGGCGGTATACAATCGCTGGATGTCACCGGGTATAGAGGGGTACAATCCGGTGCTGTTCAAGGATGTTTATACGAAAGTGGAGTCGCGCACCAAGCGGGCGCTGACGGCAGAGCAGATGGAGCAACTCAGGAATACGGACTTTAGTGTGCTGACACTGCGTCAACAGCAAGTGCTTACCTACTTCTTGCTAATGTTCATGTTGCGCGGTATGCCGTTCATTGATCTGGCACACTTGCGGAAGTCGGATTTGAGAAATAGGCGCATCACTTACCGTCGGCACAAGACGGGGAAACTGATGGTGGTGGATGTGCCGCCCGATGCGATGAGGCTGTTGCAGAAGTACAGGGACAAGACGGATTCGGAATATTTGTTCCCGTTGCTGCATGGTGGCTTGTTCATGGAGGAACATCACCACCGTTATCAAGAAACATTACGGCATTTCAACCGGGAGTTGGCGCGGCTGATGAAACAGTTATTGCCCGGTGTTTCCGTAAGTTCGTACACCGCACGCCATACATGGGCTACAATTGCTTATCATAGTGGTGTACCTGTGGGACTGATAAGCCAGTCGTTGGGGCACTCGTCCATTCGGGTGACGATGACTTATCTGAAACCGTTTGATGCGGAGGTGATAGACAGAATAAACAGGCAAGTGATTTCCTTAGTGAAGAAAAGTAAAAAGAAGAAAGATGGCAGATTTAATATGCTGTATGGCACTTCGTTGAGGTGAAATTACTTGCATAGTAACGGCAAATAGCAGCTACAAAGTTGCGTCTTTTTTGACAGAAAAGCAAACAAACCCTAACAAAATATGAATAAATCTTATATCGGACAGCAAAAACAATATTAAAATTAGTCCCTAATACATACAGCTTTCGATTTTTTATCCCAGCAGGCAAAAGGAATCGTGTTTCCGCTTTATCCTTTGAAAGTGGAATGCTTCTTTACGTACCTTATTATCAGGAAAACTTCTTTTTACCATAAAATGATACCGTCTGAAAACGCCTTTCCGGTCTGCATCAAATGGTAGTTTGCCGTTACTATGCAAGTAATTCCAACAAACGCATTAATTATACTGTTTATGAAGAATATAGAACTTCCCATCAAAAGAGGAGACCGTGTGTGGGTGAAGGTTTATAATGAACGAAATGGCTCATTCACTTCGCGTATGGCGGAGGTTATATCTATATTGCAAATGTATGTTTCCGGGGCAGATGTACCGTATGTAGCATTGCGTTATCTGGACGACCGCAGCTATGGATGTATTCCTTATGAACAAGTTACCGAAGTATGCGACGAGTCTTTTTCTGAATAATGACACTGTAGTTTTGTTGATACTATAGCCCTGCTTTCTTCATCCGCCAGTGTCGTCTGACAAAGAAGAAAGCAGGGCTTTCTTTTATAACCAACCCGAAAACTTTCTGATATACCAGTTCTTTACCAATTGAGTCAGCACGCAATAGGAGAGCAGAATACCCACCAGCCACGGGAAGTAACTCAATGGAAGTGCCTGCAAACCAATGGATGCCCCGAAAGATGTGAACGGTATCACAATTCCTATAACCATCACCAAAGTAGTCATACCGATTACGGGCCAAGTGGCACGGCTCTGTATGAACGGAATTTTCCGTGTACGTATCATGTGTACAATCAGAGTTTGCGAAAGCAGCCCCTCAATAAACCATCCCGATTGAAACAAGGACTGATGTTCCGGACTATTACAGCCAAACACATGCCACATCACCAGATACGTGACGATGTCAAATATGGAACTGATGGGCCCGATATAAATCATAAAACGTTTCAGGTCTGACGCATCCCATCTGCGTGGCTTTCTCAGAAACTCCGGATCCATGCGGTCGAACGGAATTGTAGTTTGCGAGATATCATATAGTAGATTCTGGATGAGCAGATGAATCGGCATCATCGGCAAGAACGGCAGAAATGCACTGGCAAACATGACACTGAACATATTACCGAAGTTTGAACTTGCCGTCATCTTGATGTACTTATTGATATTTCCGAAAGTCTTCCGGCCTTCCAATACTCCATCTTCCAGTACCATCAGGTCTTTTTCCAGCAGGATAATATCGGCGCTTTCCTTGGCGATGTCTACGGCAGAATCTACCGAAATGCCAATATCCGATTGCCGTAAGGCGGAAGCATCATTGATGCCGTCTCCCAGAAATCCTACGGTATTCTCCTGTTCTTGTAAGATGGAAATAATCTGTGTTTTTTGTAGAGGCGTCAATTTGGAAAAGCAGGTAGTGGTCTTTACACGCTCTTTCAAAGTAGCCTCATCCATATTCTCAATATCCGGTCCGGTCAATGAATAACTTGTGTCGATACCGACTTGCCGACCTATGGCTTTCACTACAATATCATTATCCCCCGATAAGATTTTAACTTCCACACCATACTCATGCAGTTGCTTAATGGCTTCTGCCGCAGATGGTTTCGGGGGATCAAGAAAAGCCAGGAAGCCAATCAGAACCATTTCCTTTTCATCACTCACGGAGAAATTACCCACCTTCTCTATATAGCTTTTCTGAGCAACGGCCAGCACTCTCATTCCTTTCCGGTTCATTTCTTCACTGATCTTTTGGGCTTTAACCTTCAGTTCATCCGTCAGAGATTGCACTTCTCCATTGAATTCAGTGTGCGAACAGATACTGAGCATCTCTTCCACGGCGCCTTTGGTGATGATCTGGCGTTTCCCTTGTTTGTCTTCTATCACTACGGACATTCTCCGACGGATGAAATCGAACGGTATTTCGTCCACTTTGGTGTAGGCATCCTTCAGATGTTCCAGCTTCAGTTCCTTTACGTGCGAGAGGATGGCTTTGTCCATCAGATTCTTTAATCCGGTCTGGAAATAGCTGTTGAAGTAGGCGTGACGCAATATCCGTTTGCTTTCGTCATTGCTGCCATCGGCATTGATGTACTTTTCCAGAACAATCTTGTCGCATGTCAGCGTACCCGTTTTATCGGTGCAAAGAATATTCATCGCACCGAAGTTTTGGATGGCATTCAGATTCTTGACAATCGTTTTCTTCTTCGACATGGACAGAGCGCCTTTAGAGAGGTTCGCGGTTACAATCATCGGAAGCATTTCGGGCGTGAGTCCCACGGCTACCGAAATGGCGAAGATGAAAGCCTCGAACCAATCCCCTTTCGTAAACCCGTTGATGAAGAAGACGAAAGGAACCATGACCAGCATAAAACGGATGAGCAGCAGGCTTACTTTGCTGATTCCTCTGTCGAAAGCAGTAGTGGCACGGTGTCCCGTGAGGTTGCGGGCGATAGTACCGAGGAAAGTCCTGTTGCCGGTTTCAAACACGATACCTTGGGCTGCGCCACTGATAACGGTGGAACCCATGTAGCAGATGTTATCCAGTTCCACGATGCTGCCTTTCCGGTATTGCTTTTCCTTTACTTCCGGAAACTTCTCTATCGGTTCCGACTCCCCGGTCAGGGAAGCCTGGCTGATGAACAAGTCCTTGGATTCGATGATGCGCAGGTCTGCCGGAATCATGTCTCCGGCTGCCAGGAAGACGATGTCTCCCGGAACCAGTTCCGTGATATCCAGTTCTTCCTCACCACTTCCGGCACGCTTCACGAGACAGGTATTCTTTACCATTTTCATTAGTGAATCTGTGGCTTCATTGGCTTTCCATTCCTGCCAGAAACGCAGGATGGCACTACACACCACCATGACGGCGATGATGACGACTCCCGTCCATTCCTGTTCTCCCGGTTCTGCCATGAGTACGTCGATGACGAGTGATATGACTGCCAATCCGGTCAGCACTCCTATGAACGGATTGATGAAAGTTTTGATGAATACGATGAACGGATTTTTCTTTTGTTCGTGAACCACTTCGTTCTTTCCATACGTAAGTTGGCGGTCTTCAACTTCTGCTCTTGTCAACCCGAGCCTTGTCGTTTGCAGGTATGAGTAAACGGATTTTGCCGGTTGTGTGGCAGTCAGGAATACTTTCTCGGAGTTGAGCGCATACTGAGGCTGCTGTAACTTTTTCTTCCACTTCATAATCTCTTTCCTTTTTTTGAAGTTACTAATTGCGTTTCTATTTCACGGCGCAAAAGTAAGAACGGCTTCGTGGAGAAGCCGTTAGAGATTTATTAGAATGGTATTAGAAAACCATTAGAGAAATCAGATATGCGGGAGTTTAACGACGTAAGTGGTCCCTTCACCCGGATGCGAGAAGACGGATATTTCCCCTTTGTGCAGGCTCAGTATCTTTTGTGCCAAAGTCATGCCGATGCCGTAGCCGGATGCCACATCTTTGTTTTCGCCGCGGTAGAAGAGTTGGAACAAGTGCTCTTTGTCCTTGTCCGACATGCCCACACCGTCGTCCGAAAGGCGGATGATGGACCATTCTTCCCAGAAAGAAATCTGGATAAAAGAAGTTTGGTTCCGGGAGTACTTGCAATTGTTTTCGATGAGGTTTACGAACGCTGTTGTAAGCAGGTAACTATTACCGATCACTGTGAGCACCTTGTCGTCTTCGGCTTCCTGCTCGAATACGAGTTCCACATGGAAATCGGGGTACGCCCTCAAGACAAGTTCCCTTGCATCGAGCAACAGTTCGTCCAGACGGATTTCTTCTCTTTTGATCTGTTCCGGTTCATAATCCGCTTTGGCAAGGTTCAGTAATCCGTCGATGAGTTTAATCACTCTTTGCGAATCCTGCAACGCGTTGTGGATGGCGTTTTGGTATTGTTCGGGACTTCGTTCTTTCTGCACGGCAAGATCAAGTTCGGCAGAAAGTGTAGCCATAGGGGTACGCAGTTCGTGCGACACGTTGCTGACAAACATCTTCTGCGAATTGAATGACTTTTCCAGTCTGTCGAGCAGGGCATTGAAGGTAAGGCTCAGTTCGCCTAATTCGTCTTTCTCATTCTTGACGGGCAGGCGTTTGTTGATTCGTGAGGCGGTTATGTTCTCCGCTTCTTTTACGATGCTTCTGATGGGGGCCAATGCGCTCCGGGCAAGGAGGTAGCCTACAATAATCAGCACGGTCAGTCCGCTGAATAGTAATAGGGCGAGTGTTTCTTTCAGGATTTCCCGTTTGGCATATCCGTAGCCGTCATAAGCGGCGGCGGTAACGATGTAATCCTTACCTTCGAAAGTATAGATGATGCCTACGCCCTGGTAATCTTCGATGTAGAAGTCTATTTCTTTTTTCTGGAGGATGCGCTCTATCATTTCCGGAGTTTCCTTTATTATGTCGTTTTGCAAGGCATCGTGGTATAACATCCGGAAGTCGGTGTCGTAGACGGCTACTTCTACTTCGTCGATAAACTTTTTATTGTTCAGGTAAATGGATTGCATGGTTTCGGCATCCACCTGGTTGTTCAGAAACAGATGTGCCTTGGTGATGGCTTCGCTTTTCAGATTCCGGAAAAAGGCATTGCTGCGCGAGTGCTCACTGACGTAATAGATGGCGGTGATAAATACCAGGAACACGGCGGCTGTGATACAAGTGTACCGCAGGGTTAAGGCTGTTCTGATCTTCATAGTTTATCCGTCAGTATAAAGCCCATACCGGCTTTGGTATGGATCAGTTTGGTGTCGAAGTCCTTATCTATCTTTTTGCGGAGATAGTTGATGTATACGTCGATAAAATTGGTCCCGGTATCAAAGTGGGTATTCCAAACCTTTTCGGCTATCTCTATGCGGCTGAGAACCCGCTCTGCATTCTCGGCCATGTAGAGCAACAGGTTGTATTCTTTGGGTGAAAGTTTGATGGGAGTGCCGTTTCGGGTTACATTTTTTCCTTGTAGGTCAATGTACAGGTCGGAATATCTGATCTCCCGGGGTTGCGGTGCGGCTGCTTCATTATTACGTTTCAGCAGTACCCTGATTCTTGCGTAGAGTTCGCGGAAATCGAAAGGTTTCACCATGTAGTCATCGGCTCCTGCATCGAATCCGTCCAGTTTATCATCTGTAGAGCCTAAGGCTGTCAGCATCAGGATAGGGATGCCTGGGTTTGTCTTACGGATTTCTTTACATAGCTCAAAACCATCCATCTTGGGCAGGATAATATCAGAAATCACCAGGTCGAACGTATGGACACGGAAGAGACGCAGTCCCATGACACCATCGTAAGCTACCATGGTTTGATAACCATTCTCTTCCAGTCCATTCTTGAGCAGGCTGGCTACTCTTGGTTCGTCTTCAATAATCAATATCGTATGCATGGTCTGTATTTTTTGTAGATTCCAGTTGTTTTTGTTTGAGACCATACAAATATAGAGATTATTTGTGAGTTTCTCTTTTCTTACTCTTTTAATAAAGGCAACTGGTTCAGCATATTCCTGATTTTAATAGCGATACGTGGCATTGGTTCGGCTACGGTCAGCCCTACCAGGTCATATTCGGAGGCAATGTCGTTAATCACGCGGACTACTTCCTCGGTCTTCATACCGTCCGGTTCTACACCGACTCCTGCTATCATGTCGGCAGGATCTATCACGTCCAAGTCAAAGTGGACGACAACCTTGGAAGCTCCGGTACTTTTCAGCCATTCCATAATGGCGGAACTGTTGTCCGCTGTTTCTTTCGGTGCCAGACCTTTTATGCCCAATTCCTTTTGCCGTTCCTGCATGCCTTTGTCCCATGAACGAAGCCCTACGATTAATGCTTTGGAAGCGTCAAACTTACCGGGCAGTAAGTTCATAATCTCTTCGTCACCCATTCCCAAGCAAGCGGTGAGGGCCATGGCATGATATCCTTTGTAATCATCATAAGGCAGGTTGATGTCCGGATGCGCATCTATCCAGACTACGGCTACATCGTTCGGGTATCGGGCAGCCAGATAAGTGAACGGAACAACGCTGACCGAACATTCTCCGCCTAGGGTGATGATCCGGTCCGGTTTGTTTTCGTTAAGTATATCGAGCGCAGCCTTGCTTTGTTTGACAATCACGTTACGGGAGCTGATACCTTTTTCCGTTGCTCTGTCGTTTATATCGAGAGATACCGGAACTTCCACGGTTTTCTGATTGCTGTCCGGAGCCAGCAGGTTCAGTAACTGGGCACCTAAATAATAACCTCTGGAAGAGTCTTCTGCCGGAATATCCGGCATCCAGTGATCTACAATTCCGCCTTGCCATTGCGGATAAATCAGGCGGAGAGGAGTGGTTTCTTTCTTCATATCTTTACTTTTTACGGGTGTTTTTTTTAGTCGAATGGCACCTTCCAGTTTTCATCCTGATAGGCGGCGAAACACATGGCTATCTGTTCTTTATTGTTCTTTTCTTCGGCCAATGCAGGTATCTTGTCCAAAGAAAAATATCTACTTTCGGTAGTCTCTATATTACTCTGAAAACTTCCGCCTGTTACTTCGCAAAGAACAAAGGCTTTACAAACATTGTATGCATAAGGAGGCACATTGTGCAGGTTTCTATCCTGCAAAGCAATCAGGCGTACGGCTTTTACGTCCAGTCCGGCTTCTTCTTTGACTTCTTTCTCCGTATTGGTTTTGATGCTTTGGTTGACGTCTACCCAGCCACCAGGCATAGACCATACACCGGCTTTTTCCTTTACCAAGAGTATTTTCCCGTTTTTAAAGATGGCGGCACGGGTATCCAGTTTAGGTGTTTGGAAACCGGTTTCATTGCAGAATAATTCTTTTACTTTCTCTATCGGCAGATCGCTTTGATGGCTCATGATCTCTGCCGATATTTCCCGGATACGTTCAAAACGCTCGATGTCGAAGGGATCGCGGGAGTAGGTCAGTCCTGCCTGAGCTATGAATTGTAATTCCTTGGCCCATTCGAGCCAGCGGGGATCAGTGTTCTTATTCATTGGATATCTGAGTTTAAAGTATCATATACAATTTTAGATATACTGGCGATGATAGCTGCATTATCTGCATCGGTTTCCTGCGACTCCATGACGAAGACAGCTATATAATATTTCTGTCCGTTGGGCAGGATAACAAAACCTGCATCGTTATCAGCAATCTTTATCCCTTCCGGAGTCCGGTCGGAAGAGCCTGTCTTATGGCCTACGATTACGTCGGCAGGCAACTGGCCTTTCAGCTTATCTTTGCCGGTAGAAGTTTCCTGCATGGTTGCTTGAAGGAAGTCTTTGTATTGAGTTGCAAACAGGGGTTGCTTGTCGGCTATATTCAATAGTCTGACTACTTCTTCCGGAGTACTCCAGTTCAGATAGGCATCTCCGGAGGTATGCATGAGAGTTTCTGTTGCCGCAAGATTACAATCCTTTATTCCTAACGATTTCACATACTCATTTACTTGGTCTATGCCGCCGACATATTCTATAAGGATATCACATGTATTGTTATCGCTTTTCGAAATGGTGTATTTTAGCAACTCTCCGAGAGAAATTGTAATATCCTGATCAGGAAACTCATCTCTTAACGGACTGTATGTATCAGGCTTCAGTTGAGAAGACTTCACTTCGATAAGGCTGTCTAAGCCGATGTGATCTTTATCCATCTTATCCAGAACAGCCAGTCCCACATGAAACTTGAAGACGCTTAACAGGGGAAAATGGATTTGATTATTATAAACGGCTACAATCTCATCATTGGCGAGTACGGCAACGCCTACCGTAGCTTTCTTATCTTTCAGAAAGGAATCTATTTGTTGCTCTATCTTCTGCTTCGGGGTGCGGTTGGTGGTATTGCATGCACTGAATAAGATTGCCAGCGCCATACAACTTAAAAAGAATTTTGCTTTCATACGTGAATTATAAAGGATTAATAATATCAGATGGTAATCAATTTCTCATTAGTTTTTATAGTTGTTAATTTTTGGGTGATTCAGGAGTTAGTATCAATTCATAATCAAACACGTCCAGCCAGCGATCGAATTTCAATCCGACTTTCTCAAAGTGGGAAACTTGCTTAAAACCAAGTTTCTGATGCAGGGAATTACTGGCTTCGTTGCCTTCCGTGATGCAGGCTATCAATGCGTGATAACCTCTGTGACAGCATTCGTTAATCAACGTCTGCATGAGTTGTTTTCCTATTCCTTTGCCTTGATATTCGGATGCCAAATAAACGGTTGTTTCCAGCGTATGCCTGTAAGCCGCTCTTTCTTTCCAGGCATGGGCATAACAGTACCCGGCAATTTTACCTTCCGTTTCATAAACGAAGTAAGGAAAGTGTGATACTATTCCGGTTATGCGTGAACGCATTTCCTCTTCGCGTACAGGTTCTGTTTCAAATGTAATCACACTGTGTGCGACATACTCGTTGTAAATGGCTGTAATGCTTCCGGTATCTTCCGGCCTTACTTCTCTTATCATAACAAGTGCAATTCTTTAGCAATCCGGCAAGCTTCAATAGAATTGTTTACCTGAAGTTTCTCTAGGATATTTTGCCGGTGCCGGTTTACGGTGTTTATACTAATGGATAATGTCTGGGCAATGTCCTTACTCATTTTTCCCTTATTTATCAATTGTAGGATTTCTTTTTCCCGGTCTGACAACAGGTCGTTGCAATTCTGCTTTTCCAGTTCGAGGGTTTGCCCGTCTGCCGAGTTAAGAATGGTGCAACTTAACGACGTATCCATTGAAAAGTTGTAAAGGCATAAGGATAACCATACACTTCCGTTTGAGTGGCTCGCTATATAAAACATCCTGTGCAAGATGTGTACATACCTGCCCGAATGATCGCGCATGCGCATATTGTGTATAAGGTAGTAGTCCGGGCGTTTCTTTTCCGGGACACTTTTCAGGAAGTGGAAGAAGCGGAGTTCCTGCAAATGCTTCTCCTGTAAGTCGTCCGGATGAATGCGGCTGAATATTTCTTCTTCCCATATCGACTGAATGGTCTTGGTGGTATTTCGTTCTGCCAGTCCCAGTTTCTCGGCTACTCCACCGTAATAAATATAACTAATATTGGCTTTCATATCGCTCAACACTGCTATGGCATTTTCAGTCTGTGCATATATGGAAGCTATATGTTTGCACTCATTCAGGCGTTCCGTCTGTTTCTGTTCCTCGGTGAACGCTTGTTTCAGTAGCTCTTTCTTCAGTTTATTTACGATGTCCATACGGTATGGAGATGGAAAAATGGTTATTAATCAGTATTGCCGACTTATCTGTAAGCCTTTACCTTTGCAAAGGTAATGAAAACTAATGGTTATTTATTTTAAGTGCAATAAATTATGGAGAGTGAAAAAGCAAAAGCGAAAGCCGGGAAATTGTATGATGCCAATAATGATATAGAGCTTGTGTCGGAGAGGGAAGCTTGCAAAGAAGTATGTTATGAACTGAATAGCTTGCGCCCTTCACAAAAGAAGGAGCGGGAGAGCATTATCCGCCGACTGTTCGGTAAGACCGGAAAATCGTTCTTGATAGAACAACCATTTTATTGTGATTACGGATATAATATCGAAATAGGGGAGAACTTCTATTCGAATGTAAATTGCGTCATTCTGGATGGAGCTAAAGTTACATTTGGCGATAATGTTTTTGTGGCTCCGAATTGTGGTTTCTATACTGCCGGACATGCCTTGGATGCGGAACAGAGAATCCAGGGGCTTGAATATGCCTATCCTATCACTATCGGAAATAATGTGTGGATTGGTGCCCAGGTCTGTGTGTTGCCGGGAGTGACGATTGGTGACAATACGATTATTGGTGCCGGCAGTGTGGTCACAAAAAGTATTCCTGCCAATGTGCTGGCCGTCGGTAATCCTTGCCGGGTGCTACGTACGATCACCGAAGCGGACAGGGCTAAATATATGTCAGAATAATAATTCATTAAAATAACACGAGAAATGAAAAAATTACTTTTTAGTCTGTTGATGATGATTGGGGTACAAGCCTCTTTTGCTCAGACATTGGAAAAAATGCAGTGGTTCAACGAACCTGAACAGTGGGAAATAAAGGATAAAAGCCTTTCGATGTTTGTCACTCCGCAGAGTGATTACTGGCGTATCTCTCATTATGGCTTTACTGTGGATGACGCCCCTTTCTATTATGCAACGTATGGCGGTGAATTTGAAGTTAAAGTGAAAGTGACTGGCGATTATAAGGCACGCTTTGACCAAGCGGGACTGATGTTGCGCATCGATCATGAAAACTACATCAAAGCAGGCATTGAGTTTGTAGACGGAAAATTCAATCTGAGTACAGTGGTGACTCACAAGACCAGTGACTGGAGTGTAATCACGTTGGATAAACCTGTTCCTTATATTTGGATTAAAGCTGTCCGCAGGCTGGATGCCGTTGAAATCTTCTATTCGTTCGATGACAAGACTTATACGATGATGCGGAATGCATGGTTGCAGGATAATATTCTGGTGAAGGTTGGATTTATGGCTGCCTGTCCCGATGGAGGCGGATTTAATGTTAAGTTTGAGAACTTCAAGGTAAAGCACCTGCCTGATATGCGCAGGTTGGAATGGCTGAAAAAGAATGCAGAATAAATAGGGTTAGTTCAATTAAGTTTGGTAAAAAGACAAATGCCGGCTAAAAAGAAGAGTGATTCTTTATTTGCCGGCATTTATTCTGTTTTGAAATTTAAAGAAATCCTTTTCTGAAATAGCCTTGTTTAATATCCTATGGTGAAGCGCTCCTTGTGGTGGTGCTTCTGTTCCAATTCGTCTACCATTGCCACGGCATAGTCTTCAACGGAGATATTGCTGTCTCCATTTACATCTACCACTAAGTCGTCTTTTCCGATACGGAACTTTCCGGTACGTTCTCCCGGTGTCATGTTGGCGGCAGGGGAGAGGAATATCCAGTCAATATCGTTTTCTTTACGAAGCGTGTTCAGATAGAATTCTCCGAGGGATTTGATTCCGGGCAACAGTTTGGCTGGAACATCGTCAGCATCCATCACCATCTTTCCGGGAGCATAGAACAGGGTTCCGGCACCGCCCACGATAAGTAGACGCTCAACACCGGCCTTCTTCACACTATCCACTATCAGCGGATAGTTCTTCAGTGTTTCTTCGTATATATTGGGATTCTTCCAGCCGGGGTTATAAGCACTGATGACGGCGTCTTTACCTTTACTGGCCTCAATCAGAACATCGGTATCGGTTACATCTGCCTGAACGACTTTCAGGTTCGGATTGCTGGCGTTCACCTTGGCCGGGTCGCGTACAATGGCAGTTACTTTATGGCCTCTGTTCAGCAATTCATTCAGGATGGCGGTTCCTACAAAACCGCTGGCTCCTATGAGTATTACATTTTTCATATTGGTTCGTTGTTTATATTTATATATAGAACTATTTATCTTCAATAAAAGTTTGACAGTGATTGCTCTTTTTGAGAATGTTTAATAACTTATCCTCTTTTCAATCCGTTTAATCTCCGGGATACAAGAAATTATTCTTGAAAGTGCTAAAAAATAATCTTACAACAATTATACTTCTTTCTTACAACATCTATTGTAAGAAAGAAGCACAACTGTTGTAAGAAATAATAATATTTGTTGTAATAATAATAATGTGTATAAACAGAGTTAGTTTCTTGCGAATAGGATTTTAGTTCTATGCAATTACAGAAATAATTTATAATAAATTGTCAATGGGCCCTTTGCAACCCAGTTGCATTTCCTATTCCTTACCTTTGTACCAACTAAAAAAATAAAAAGATTATGGAAAGTAAATGTCAGTGTTGTTGTTCACATACTCATTCGCAAAGCAAAGAAAAAGAGAAATCTATCATTAAGAAGTGGTGGGCTCCGGTATTGTCCGGTGTCTTCCTTCTGTTGGGTATTGTCTTTCAGCATCAGGAGTGGACGTGGTTCGCTAATCCGGTTATCGAGTTCTTTTGGTTTCTTATAGGCTTCCTGCCTGTCGGACTGCCTGTGATGCGCGAAGCTTGGGAGAGTATTTTGCAAAAAGACTGGTTCAATGAGTTTTCGCTGATGGCATTGGCTTCCCTTGGAGCTTTCTATATCGGAGAATATCCGGAAGCACTGGCAGTAATGCTACTCTATTCCATCGGAGAGATGTTGCAGGATAAGGCTGTGAACCAGGCATCCCGTAATATCAAGGATTTGCTGGATGTACGTCCCGAACAAGTAGATGTGTACCGAAAGGGGATACTAAATACTGTTTCCCCCCGTGAGGTAAATGTAGGAGAAGTGATCGAAGTGAAGCCCGGTGAACGGGTTCCCTTGGATGGTAGCTTGCAAAATCCTTATGCCGTCTTCGATACTTCGGCACTGACGGGGGAGAGTATGCCGCGCAATGTCTCCGAAGGAGGCGAGGTGCTTGCCGGTATGATTGTCAGCGGACAGGCAGTGCGCATACAAGTGACGAAACCTTATGATCATAGCACTCTGGCACGTATTCTTACTTTAGTTCAGGATGCGGCGGAACGGAAAGCACCGGCGGAACTTTTTATCCGGAAGTTTGCCCGTATCTATACACCGATTGTAGTCCTGTTGGCTTTTCTTATCGTTGCTCTTCCTGCACTTGTTGCGGCTGTGCATCCGGGATTTGACTATGTGTTCAATGACTGGCTCTATCGGGGACTGGTGTTTCTGGTGATATCCTGCCCTTGTGCATTGGTTATCAGCATCCCATTGGGCTATTTTGGCGGAATAGGAGCGGCTTCGCGTACAGGTATCTTGTTTAAAGGAAGTAATTATCTGGATGCCATAACCCGTATCAATGCAGTTGTATTCGATAAAACAGGTACGTTGACTACCGGTAGTTTCCGTGTGACGTCCATACAGGCTACAGATATCCCCGAAGATGAATTACTGAGTTTAGTGGCATCTGTAGAAAAGAAAAGTACCCATCCTGTGGCACAAGCCATTGTTCACTATGCTTCCGGACGTGGTGTGAAACCTGCGATTGTGACTTCTTTGAATGAATTGGCAGGATACGGTTTGGAAGCTGAGGTGGAACACCATCAGGTACTTGTCGGTAATATCCGTTTATTGACTGACCGTCAGATAGCTGTACCCGAAGAACTTGCGGATTGTGTAGCTACGGTAGTGGTCTGTGCCGTGGATGGGAAGTATGCCGGACAACTGCTACTTTCAGACACTCTGAAAGAGGATGCGGTAGATGCTATTAAAAAATTAAAGGCTTTAAAAATAGATAATATTCAAATGTTATCCGGGGATAAACAAGAGATTGTTAATATCTTTGCAAAGGAATTGGGAATTGACAAAGCCTACGGTGACTTATTGCCGGAAGATAAGGCCGTTCATTTGGAACAACTCAATTCTGTTCCGGGTATGTCTGTCGCATTTGTCGGAGATGGTATGAACGATGCTCCTGTATTGGCTCTCAGTGATGTAGGTATTGCCATGGGAGGGTTAGGTTCGGACGCTGCCATCGAAAGCGCGGATGTCGTTATTCAGACTGATCAGCCATCCAAAGTTGCAACCGCTATCTCTATAGGGCGGGCAACACGACGGATAGTGATACAAAATATAGTAGGTGCTATTACGGTGAAGGTGTTGGTGTTGCTGGCGGGTGCCTGCGGATTTGCCACTCTTTGGGCGGCAGTGTTTGCTGACGTCGGCGTAGCTTTGTTGGTGGTGCTGAATTCAGTCCGTATATTGAGAAAGAAGTTTTAAGAAATATGGAAGAAATATATTTGCATAAATTGTCCCTGCGGGATATAAAGCCTACGGCCATGCGGCTGCTGATTCTCCGTACCATGATGGAGATGAAGCGGGCCGTGTCCGTGACTGACCTGGAGGATAAACTCGACACGGTTGATAAATCTACTATCTTCCGGACATTAACCCTGTTTCTTTCCCATCACCTGATACATGGAGTGGATGATGGAAGCGGTTCGCTGAAATATGCGGTTTGCGAAGATTGCTGTATGTGCACGGTGGAAGACCAGCACATGCATTTCTATTGTGAGCAGTGCCACAAGACGTACTGCATCCGAAGTGTGCATGCTCCAACGGTCAACCTTCCGGAAGGGTTTATGCAGACCGGTATAAATTACGTTATCAAGGGCATTTGCGCAGACTGTGCAGTCCATCAGAAAATAGACACAGAAGAATAAGAAAGATATTATGAGACATTTCTACTACTTGTGCTTCCTTTTATTGGGATTCCTATCTCTGCCTGTCCGGGCAGGGGGGGATAACCGTGCGCCGGAACAATATACCAGGGAGTATATTATGAAGGATTATATGAAAGATCCTGTTCGGACCTTGCAATTATTGGATAAAGCTGAAGTAAACAGTGCAATGCCTCTAAATATTGTTGATGAGCTGCGCAGTGCGGTTTATCGTAATATGTACAGAAATAAATCCGCTCTTTATTATGCTCGCAGGGCTTATGTCAGCGATTCCCTGTCACATGATAATCCTTCACATTTGTTGAGGATGACGGTATCCATGGCTGAATTATTTTCTCTATTAAGTGAATATAAGGAAAGCATGCGCTATGCTGTTCAGGGGGTGGAGCTGGCGCGCGAACTTAAAGATATACAGTCCGAATGTAAGTTATTGTTTTGTATGGGAGAGAACAAAAGAAGGCTTTCTTTCAAAGAAGAGGGGTATCTGTTCTTTGATCAGGCCATTGACTTGCTCGATAATTCTAAAAATGAAGACTATGAAACGATGCTTTCCTATTTCTATGGAGTGAAGATGGGCTATCTGATTGCTGACAAGCGATCGAACGAGGCTTTGGAAATAGGTCTGCAACGCGAAAAGTTACTTGACAGGATGAGTGAACAATCGAAAATCCGTGCGGACTTATTGGATCTGCAATTTGCGTATGTATACTCCAAATTGGCTTATCTTTTCCATTTGATGGGAGACCAGAAGCGTGCAGCTGTATATTATAAGAAATATCAGTCGACAAATGCTGCTTCCACTCCTGATGGTAAATTTGATGCTACTCCTTATTTATTGCTTTTGGGAAAATATCAGGCCGTATTGGATAATTGTCGTGATTTTAAGGAAGTAATGCGTCAGCAGGATACATTGAATAGCCAGTATCTCAGTATCCTGAATTTGGAAATACAAGCCAATGTTAAATTAGAGAACTATAAAACGGTTATAAATCTTCAAAGGGATATCACTGCAATAAAAGATAGCATTTACCAGCGGGAAAAGCAGAATGCCGCACTGGAACTGGATGCACTTTATGAGCTAAACGAGAAAGAAGCCCGTATCTCGGAACAGGCGTTTCAGCTGAAGATACGAACCATTACGCTGATATGTATTCTGAGTGGCGCATTACTGGCTTTATTCTTTTTGTGGAGACTATGGCATCAAAATTGTGTAATCAGAAACAAAAATAAAGCGCTGGTAAAACGCATTAACGAGCAATTTTCCATGCAGGAAGAAATGGACCGTTCGCAACTGGGTGTAGAGAAAGATCTCTCTTTTCCAGAGAAAGTGGAAGACGAATCCGGTGATAACGAGGAGCAGGATAAGCAGATGAATAAGATGATTTTCGAAAAACTGGATTATATTATAAAACGGGATAAAATGTATCTTTCTCCCGACTTATCGAGAGAAGAGCTGACTAGAATTGTCCGCATGAATAATACTCGTTTTGCCAAGATGATAAAGGAGAATACGGACACTAACCTGAACGGATATATCAATAACCTGCGCCTGAATTATGCGATACATTTAATGAAGGAACAACCCGATTACACTTTGCGTGCAATTGCTGAATCATCAGGCATCAACAGCATGCCTACATTCCATCAGTTGTTTAAGGGAAGAACGGGAATGACTCCTTCGGAATTTAAGAATGCTCAAAAGGATATGGATGCCTAATGTGCTGTTTGTTAGATATATAATACTTTTCTTAATAACTTTTGGTACTATTTTTAATAACCAATTAAAATATATTTTAAGGCTTATCTGAGAATTGATTTCCTTTGTGGTTCAATTATAAGGATAACCTGAATTATGATGTATGTTTTATATTTAATAACTCTGTTTGCCTTCATTGCTTCACTGATAGCGGCAGTCTATTATTTCCGAAAATATAATAAGCTTCGCAATCGTCTTCCAGGGATATCTATTGATGGTAAACAGGAATTGATGAAGCCCTATAGTCTCTTGATGCATGAATTGGGGGAAAAGCAACAGCAATTGAAACAGCAGAATCTTCAGCACCGTTTGCTGGTGAAAGCCATTAAACTGAAACTGTGGAAATGGGATTTGAAACGTAAAGAGATTATCTGGGATGGAGATTTGGAGAGAGATGAGCAGGGAGTTACAGTAGTGAATGCAGATGAGCACCTGTCGCATGTATTGCCGGAATACAGAAAAAGAATCTATGAAGCGATAGATGGATTGGAGAAAGGTTGTTCCAAGCTTATTGATGAAGAGTTCTTATACCAGAATGCGGACAATACTTTATCTTGGAGAAATATCTATGGTATCATATATGAGTATGATGAGGGTGGAAAACCTGCTATTCTGATTGGAGGCACCCAGATTATTGACGAGAGGAAAAAGCTGGAAAGCGATTTGCGGAAAGCGAAAGACAAAGCAGAGGAAGCCAATCGACTGAAGACGGCTTTCCTGGCAAATATGAGTCACGAGATCCGTACTCCTTTGAATGCTATTGTTGGTTTCTCCAGCATATTGGCGGATACTGAGGATATAGCGGAAAAGAAAGAATTTTGTAATCTGATCAATCACAACAATGCGCTTCTACTGAAAATAGTTGATGATATTCTTGATATTTCGAAGATAGAGGCGGGGTATATAGATCTGCATCCCACGTGGTTCTGTCTGTCCGACTTGATAATGGAAAGTACTACCGAGTACAGGATGAAAGCAGCCGGAAGGCTGGATATCCGTATTCATAAACCGGGACAGGGCTATATGGCTGAACTGGATACAAAGCGTGTGAAACAGATATTGAATAACTTCTTGTCGAATGCTTTGAAGCATACTCAGGAAGGGTATATTGATATTACTTACGGCGTTACAGAACAAGGTATTGAGATAAAGGTTACGGATACCGGATGTGGTATTCCGCAGGATAAATTGCCTGTTATTTTTGAACGTTTTGAAAAAGTGGACTCTTTTACACAAGGAGTTGGGTTAGGGTTGCCTATATGTAAGTCCATTGCGGAATGTATGGGTGGATCTATTGGGTTGACTTCGGAAGTAGGTGTAGGTACAACTGTTTGGGTTACATTACCTTGTAGTACTGCACCTACTCCCAAGTTATACAAGGAGAAGTTAATCGACAACTTCTATTCCTAATCCTGTAAGCAACCCTTCCAGTCCGTAGCGGGAGAACTTCGCTTTTTTCAGACGGTTGGCAGCAGGATTTAAAGTATAATTGCGTGCAGTAGTGAAATCTGCTTTCTCTAGGTTGGTATGATGGAAAGAAGCATAACAGAGGTCGCAATCTTTAAATACTGCATTGGAAAGGTCGGTTTCCATAAAGTCTGTGTTTTGCAAATCACACCCTATAAAACGGGTTCCTTTCAGTTTCATCTCAGTAAAAAGGGCGTATGACAACAGACAATTATGGAATTCCACAGACAAGCCGAAGCGGTTGCTGAGGCTGAAGTTGATGCCTGTCATTTTGCAATCGGTGAACAGGACATCCAACCAAGAGGTATTACTGGTTTTTACTAATGAAAGGTTGCACTCTTTGAATGTACATTTTTCGAATATAACTCTTCCGATAGGCTTATCTGAAAAGTTACATTTGTCAAATGTACATTCATAATAATTTGTTTCCAGTTCCTCGATGGAGAAATCTACTTTTTCTATGGTCTTGTCTTCCATTTATCTTTTCAGTTAATTCATTGCTTTGAATACGGGTTCCGGCTTCTGTATCTCCGATTCGAAACCAAACCAATAGCCTTGATTGGTTTCCTCATTGACAGGCAGGAAACAAAGGCGGAGATTCTCTTTGTATTGGCCATACAGTACTTGCCAGTTCTCCGGGGGAACCTGCCGTTTGGTCTTTACCTTTTCTGCCGGAAGTTTTTTCAGTGACATGCCGGCCTCTATCCAAGCAATGCTGGCTTCTAACTGATATTCCGGATAGTTGTGCTTACAGAATTCATACAGAATAAGTCCTCGTTTTTCCAGACTTATCGGTTGGTCTATCAAACCTATTTGTATCAGGTGTTCCAGGAACCGATACAGGAATTTTTCTTCTTTCAGAATGAGTTTACGGGTGATGGATTGCCAGGCTGGAGTATTATAAAATCCATCCAACAGGCGGGAGAGTTGACGGGCTGTTTGCAATTCACTTACATTGATCTCGCGGGTTTGAAGCACTTCATAGGGTGGGAGGGGAGAATATTGGATGCCCAATTCTTCCGCTCTTCTACGCATTTCCGTACCGGGGAGTAATTTGAGAGACTCCAGTTGTATTTCTCCTGCACCGTATGCTGCCAGAACACGGATATCTTCGAATATTTCTGAAAGATGGTAGAGTGGGAGTCCTGCTATTAAATCGGCATGTGTTTCCATATTGGGGAGAGAACACAGGAATTTCAGACCTTCCAATGCGTCTGTCAGCTTTCCCATCCTCCGGCTTTTTTCGAGTACAGGTTCACGCAGGCTTTGTATGCCTGCTTCCAGGTGTAACAGACCTTCGGGCAAGTGTTTCAATTCTTCTTTCAGTTCTTCGGAAAGAAGTGCAGGGTGTATTTCCAGATGGAAGCGTATATCAGGGTGGTATTCAAGAAAAAGCTCAAGCAGTTCTTTTGCCCGGCGGGTATTGTAATTGAAAGTACGGTCGAGTACACGCACGTTTTTAATACCATGTTGATGAATGATTTGGAGTCGTTCGCGAATAGCTTCTATGGAAAGTGTACGTACAGGCTTTTCGCCTCCACTGACGCAGAAAGCACAGGTATTGAAACAGCCTCGTGTCGTTTCCAGCTGTACGAATGGTTTGCTCCAATTAAAGAAGCGGCTTTTTTCGGGAGGTATGAGATCAGAGAATTTCAGTACACGTGCTATGCCGTTGTCTCTGTACTGCCCGTTGGAGTCGAGATAACAGAGTCCGGGAATGGTATTCCACTTTTCCTGTTCGTTCCGGCATGCGAGCCATTGCGGGAACACTTCTTCTCCTTCTCCTCTGAATACACAGCTGACATAAGGGTTCTTATGTAGGAAGTATTCATTGTCTCCCAAATACTCAGGGCCGCCTAATACAATGCAGCATTGTGGCAGTAGTGCTTTTACTCTTGAAAGGATATGGAGCAATTGCTCATGGTTGAAGAGCCAGGTTGTAGCGGCAAGTATGTCAGGTTTGCGATGGTAGACTTCATTGACAGTCAGACCTACATTCTCATTGATAGTGGCTGATACGATATCCCATTCTATGGATGTATCATCAGCAATCTGGGCATGTAGTGCCGGAAGTGCCAGGGAAGAATGTGCGTATGAACTGTTGAGGTCGAGCCAGAGTAACTTCATTTTATATAGGGTTGGGTTTACAAAAACAGTTGCAAAGATAATGAATGTATTCCTATCTGCCTCTTTTCTGCCTGCCCAATCCTTTGCTTTACCGGTTTACGGTATGCTCTTTTAGCCTGCTTTAGGTCCGACAACGGATATTCTGACGCATTCGCTGGGAACTAATGTCAATAATTCATCCAGGAACTCACGGCTACATTCCAACAAGGTTTCCTGCGTCATTTCTTCTTTTGAGGTAGCGAAGAAGTGAAAGAGGTTATCAGAATCAGGAAGTTTCTTTACTGAATAGACTATATCCGTTGATTTCTCATTGTATGCTTGCGCCAAATCATCAGCTCTTGCCCAGAATTGAGTTGCTTTGTCACCACCGATTTCTACGACTGCAATTAATTTCTCGTTTGTTTCCATAATCATTTATTTTTAGTTATACATGTTGTCATACTAATATCAGGAGTATATTGGTTAATACTCTGTAATAATATCCGTAAATCGAGTGCCAGCAAACAGAAAATAAGCGTAGGATTATCTACTTTCAACTTTTTTAAACTAAAAGACTGTTTGTTGTACACCTGATAATTCCGAATATTTAGATAACAATTGAGCCTTTTTTATGGTTTTGGACATTTACTTTTTTTACAGAAACATGGGCATACAGGTGCCTGAATTTATACTAACTTTGCAGTGCTTTTAACGAGTTAATAATAAAATCATTTTTAAGATGAGAACACTTCAAGAAGAATTAAAGTGTATGCGCGAAGGGCTTCATTACGATGCTCATACTCCTGAAATGTATGCCTATCGGGCTGAAGTAAAAAAGAAGCTGCATCAGTTGAATGTGACTGAATATCATACCTCTAAAATGCCGGAGGTTACCCGTTCACTTTTCCCGAATTCCGCTCCGGATTTTTTTGTAGAACCACCCTTTTATTGCGATTATGGGGATGGTATATATGCAGCTGAAGGAGTTTTTATCAATTTCGGTGCTGTTATTTTGGATGGTGCTAAAGTTACTATTGGCCGGAAAACGCTGATTGCTCCGGGAGTACATATTTATACGGCGCAACATCCGCTTGATGCTGACGAAAGGGATGCCTATGAGAATTGTCTGCCGGTAACCATTGGTGAACGTTGCTGGATTGGCGGTCATGCGACAATTTGCCCGGGAGTGACTATTGGCGACCGTTGTGTAATCGGTGCGGGTTCAGTGGTTACGCATGATATTCCGGCAGACTCGTTGGCTGTGGGAAATCCTGCTAAAGTGATACGTAAATTGAATCAGAAATAATCCTGTTATTGGGGTTGTTGTTTGAAATATCTGAAAAGTAAATCCATTAATTCTCGTTTTTTGACGGGCTTGGTCATGAAATGATTGCATCCTGCGGCTAATGCATTCTCTCTGTCGGAGTCGAATGCATTGGCAGTAAGGGCGATAATAGGGGTAGTCTGGTTGAATTCCCGGATGAGGGAAGTTGCTTCCAGTCCATTCATTACCGGCATCCGCATATCCATAAAGACGATGTCAAAGGTCTGGGCTTTGATTTTCTCGATAGCTTCTACTCCGGTTATGGTGCGGGTTAGTTGATTGTCTTTAAGAAGTTTCTTGATTAACAGGTAATTGCTGTCATTATCTTCCGCTATCAGAATATTCAGATCTTTAATCTTTACTGAGGAATCTGCGGAAAGGTGTTCTGTACTTTTGTTATTTAAATCCTCGTCTGCAACCTCTGATTTTTCGACATATTCGACATCGGTATATCCGATGTACCAGAACTCAGAACCTATGTTGGCTTTGGATTTAAAGCCTACTTCTCCGCCTGTAGCATCGGCAATGGCTTTACAGATAGAAAGTCCTAAGCCGGTTCCCTGGGCAAAAGTATCTAATTTCTCGAAACGACTGAAGATACGGTTCTTTTTCTCCTCCGGTATTCCGATGCCACTATCCTTTACATAGATTCTTACCTGTCCGGGCATACATTCGTATCCCATCACAATTTCACCTTGTGGCGTATATTTAATGGCATTCGTAGCAAAGTTTGTGAATATTTGCATAAAGCGATATTTGTCGAAATTCGCCACACATTTGGTATATGGGTTGATGAGTTTGAGGGTAACTTTGGGATTTTTAATCCGTTGCTGGAAGGATCGGTACAATTCATCGCAAAGCTGGCACAAATTCAGTTTCTGACGATTGATATCAATGGAGCCAACTTCAATTTTTGATAGATCGAGAATGTCCCCGATTAATTTCAGGAGTATCTCACTGTTGGTTTCAATCAGTTGTTTATATTCAAATTTTTCTTCCGCATCATCCGTTTCGGTCAGCAATTCGGAGAATCCTACAATTGCATTGAGTGGAGTACGGATTTCGTGACTCATGTTAGCGAGGAATGTGGACTTCAATTTGTCCGCTTCTTCTGCTTTGTTTTTGGCTGTAATCAGATTTTGCTGGTATATAATGTCTTCGGTAATATCCCGTTGAATAAATGTGATGACCACTACATTGCCTGCTTCATCTTCTACTGCACTGTAGGTAAAGCTGGAGTAACTATAATCTGTTGCATTGTTTTCCAGAACTCTTAATATAATCCTGTTTTCCGGGAGCTTCTGTTTATGAGCAACTGCTTCCAGTAATGCCATGAATTTATTTCTGTCGTCGGGATGAATGCTCTCATATATGGATTGCAATGATCTTTTCTCAATATTTTCGATATGAACATCGAATTTGCAAAACAGACCCTCTTTTATATTGTAGTTCCATGAGGATAGCTTCCCAGCATTCAAGGCTAGTGATAATTCCTTTTGTGTTGCTTTTATTTTCTTGTAGCTTTCAATAATTTCCCGCTCTTGTGCTTTCTTTACGGTGATATCTTCACAGGCTAGTAAATAGCCTTGACGATTTCCTACGGGATCGCGCATGATAGTTACTTTGGTAACAAAGTATTTTTTGATTCCTTTGATGGGTGTTTCGTAGAAGTTTTCACAAAGATCGAAATCATAATCGGTTTCAAAAGAGACGTTCAACCCCTGCTTTAGGAGAGTTTTATCTTCTGCCGTGATGTTAGGGTCATCGAAGATATTAATATTATAAATATCCTTCATAGTTACACCGAACATTTTTAGTGTAGTGTCATTGGCGTATTTCAGATATCCATCTTTATCATATACGCCGAGCCCTAAAGGTATATATTCAGGAATGAGCGACAGAAGTTCATTTTCCATGTTTATTATTGCACCTATGATGTTTTTATAAGTGTGGTGCAAATGTATGCAAATTCCCGGAACTTTATGATTATCGTGGTTAATATTTGTTGGGGGCTGGTCGGAATAGTAAACTTTAACATAGAGGATAGTAAAGTGTTATGAACAAAAAATCCTGTAAGTCATAAACTTACAGGATTTCTTTGGGTGACTGATGGGACTCGAACCCACGACATTCAGAACCACAATCTGACGCTCTAACCAACTGAACTACAGTCACCATGTTTGCGTCATTTCTCAAACGCGGTGCAAAGATAGGTATTATCTTTGATACTGCAAATATTTGGCGAAATATTTTATTGAAATCTGCATTATTTTTTATTCTCTTTAATTCCTATATTGTGTTGGTGGAGGAGCTTCCGGGAGTTTTTGACGAAGATATTCAGATGGTTACGTGCAGCTTCCGGGAGCTTTGAAATAGATGTGGAATCTGTGGGATAAAGCACATAGTTTTTTTCTTTGGTGAAATTGGGACGTGCTGTCCATACGAAATTATATCCGCAACGTTGTACTCGAACTTGTGGGGAGGTAGATGTTGTGGTGTCTTTTTCTAATTCTAATGTGAATATAAGTCCTCCGTCAGTATTTACTTTACTCATGTTGGAGATGAAATTCCCTAAAGAATATACTACAGCGTGTTGTGCTCCGGTAATGCTATCGGTACGTAGTTCCATCGGTTGTATAACATGAGGATGGCTACTGATGATATGGGTAACGCCCTGTTCCAATAACCAATCAGCCAACTGTCGTTGTTCGCGACTAGGTAGCGATTGGTATTCGTTTCCCCAATGCATACAGGCAATGATAACATCAGGTTGCCATGTTCGTGCTGTATCGATATCCTGTAACATGATTTTCTTATCAATATAGTTCACTATGTTGGGAGAGGATGGCTTAACCCCATTGGTATCATAGGTATAGTTAAGAAGGGCAATTCGAAAACCGTTTTTGTGAATGAGTAATGGGTATCGTTGACGGCGTTCTTCTTCATTTCTATAAGTTCCGGTGTAGGGGATACGTAAGGAATCTAACATTAGGATTGTACGTTCCAAACCTTTTTTACCGCGGTCGAGACAGTGATTGTTAGCAGTTAATAGAACATTGAAACCGGCCTCTTTAATGGCATATAAATATTCATCAGGTGCAGAGAAAGCCGGATAACCACTATAAGGTTTTCCACCGATAGGTACTTCTAAATTGCCGATAGCGATATCCGCCCCACTGATTTGCTCTTTTACTAGAGAGAAGCAGGGAGAGTAGTCATAAGTCCCTTTATCTGTACGCGCGGCGTCAAGCTGGGCTTGGTGTTGCATCAGATCACCTACAAATAATAGAGTGATTTTTGCAGGGGGGATTGTATCAGTGGATTCCGGTACTACTTGTTCCTGTGCTGTGCTACAACACGATATAAAGAAGAAAAGTAATGCAAGAGGGATTGTCTGTCTCATGACTTTGAGCGGATTAAGGTTCCACTGGATAAAATAAATACCGAAAGGAGTCAAGTTGTCACAAGAGGTTCCTTCCGGTATTCGGTATTTTTATTATTGATATATTGCTTTCTTGCCAGCCAGCAATGTATTCTTCATCAAAGAAACGATGGTCATCGGTCCTACACCACCCGGCACAGGAGTGATAAATGAACATTTCGGAGCAACCTCGTCAAACTTAACATCTCCAGTCAGTTTGAAGCCTGATTTTTTTGTAGAATCCGGTACACGTGTAGTACCTACATCAATAACTACGGCACCTTCTTTTACCATTTCAGCTTTCACAAAGTTGGGTTGTCCCAATGCAGCGATGATGATATCGGCTTCTTGGCATTCTTTTACAAGATCTTTGCTCCGGCTATGGCATACGGTTACAGTAGCATCTCCTGGATAGGCTTTCTGCATCATCAGTGCAGCCATTGGTTTACCGACGATATTACTACGTCCCAATACTACACACTTCTTACCCGAAGTTTCTATTTGATAGCGTTTCAGTAGTTCAAGAATACCGTTAGGGGTTGCTGATACATAGCAAGGCAATCCTATGGACATGCGACCTACATTGATAGGATGAAACCCGTCTACATCTTTACGATAATCGATAGTTTCAATCACTTTTTGCTCAGAGATATGCTTGGGTAATGGGAGTTGTACGATAAATCCGTCAACATCTGCATCTTCATTTAATTCACGTACTTTAGCAAGGAGCTCTTCTTCCGTAACATCCGCTTCATAACGGATGAGGCTGGATTTGAATCCACAAACTTCGCATGCTTTCACTTTGGCAGCAACATACGTTTCGCTGCCACCATCGTGGCCTACAAGAATTGCAGCAAGGTGAGGGCATTTGCCACCTTTTGCTACAATTTCTGCTACTTCTGCAGCAATCTCCTGTTTTACTTGTTCAGAGATTGCTTTTCCATCAATTAATGTCATATAAATATTTTTGTTTTGATTATAATTTATCTTGTATTAGGGGTCTAAAAGAGTATCGCAAATATAGAGCAAATAACCGAATATAACAACAATCCCGCTGACTTCATTTAAAATATGAAATTAGCGGGATTGGTATGCTTGCAGTTTATCTTTATTATTTCATCTTCGGCATCATTTTGCCCATCTTGCTACCCGTTACCATTTTCATCATCTTGCGGGTTTGGTCAAATTGTTTCAACAGACGGTTTACTTCTTGAATATTCGTACCACTACCTTTGGCAATGCGTTGACGACGCGAACCGTTCAGAAGAGCCGGATTACTGCGTTCTGCCGGAGTCATCGAATAGATGATAGCCTCAATACTTTTAAATGCATTATCATCAATATCAATGTCCTTAATAGCTTTACCTACACCCGGTATCATAGAAGCCAAGTCTTTCAGGTTGCCCATCTTTTTGATCTGTGCAATCTGACTCAAGAAATCGTTGAAATCGAATTGATTCTTGGCAATCTTCTTTTGCAGGCGTTTTGCTTCTTCTTCATCGTACTGCTCCTGGGCACGTTCCACCAATGAAACGATGTCACCCATACCAAGGATACGGTCTGACATACGTGAGGGATGGAATTGATCAATAGCATCCAGTTTTTCACCTGTACCCACAAACTTGATCGGCTTGTTCACCACCGAACGAATGGAAAGAGCGGCACCACCACGGGTGTCACCATCTAATTTAGTTAGTACAACACCGTTGAAGTCAAGTCGTTCGTTAAACTCTTTTGCTGTGTTTACAGCGTCCTGGCCGGTCATGGAGTCTACTACGAATAGGATTTCGTTTGGATTGATTGCTTTTTTAATAGCGGCAATCTCGTTCATCATCTCTTCGTCTACTGCCAGACGTCCGGCTGTATCGACAATAACTACATCGTATCCTTTGGCTTTAGCCTCTTGAATGGCGTTTTCAGCAATTTTCACCGGATTCTTGCTGTCAGGTTCAGAGTATATTGGAACTCCAATTTGTTCAGCTAGTACGCGCAACTGTTCAATAGCGGCAGGGCGGTATACATCACAAGCCACCAACAATGGCTTCTTGTTCTTTTTCGTTTTCAGCATTCGTGCCAGCTTACCTGAGAAAGTTGTCTTACCGGAACCTTGCAGACCGGACATCAAAATAACTGCCGGCTTTCCTTCCAAATCAATCTCTGCTGTTTCGCCACCCATCAATTGAGTCAGTTCATCGTGCACGATTTTTACCATCAACTGACTGGGCTTTACAGCTGTCAGCACGTTTTGTCCTAATGCTTTTTCCTTAACAGTATCAGTGAAAGTTTTGGCTACTTTGTAGTTTACGTCAGCGTCCAACAGTGCTTTACGCACATCTTTCAGGGTTTCCGCAACATTGATTTCGGTGATCTTTCCTTCACCTTTCAGAATTTTAAACGACCTTTCCAGTCTTTCGCTTAAATTATCGAACATGATGATATAATTCTATTTATAAATTACAAATTACTCTTATTGAGGCGCAAAAGTACAAAAAATCCACGTATCTACCTTCATTTAAGGCAATAATATTATTCAACCGAGGTAGCGGGATAAGTGAAAAGAATAGTTGGACCTTCTTTGCTATCGGGGATTACTTGATATGTACCGCCAAAGTGTTTTATAAACAGACGGTTGACATCATTACGCAAAGCGGAGTCTTGATTGGCATATTTGAGGTCTGCGAGAGGGCAGTTGGTGATTTTAAAACGTAATATTTCTCCGTTCTTGTTCAGAGTGAAGTTGAGATCGCGTTCTTCTTTGAAAGAAGCGAATGGACAAGTTAGAATACTGACAACGAATTGCATGAACCGGTTTGTGTCTGTATGGATGATATATTCGTCAATGTTACTGATGAAATGAGTATGCAAGGTAGAATTCTGCATATGTGCCATTCCTACAGCATCGTTGCAGAGCTGTACGATGTCATAATTACTCATTTGGAATTTCATCATACCGGCTTCCAGGCGCGACAAATCAAGGACATTGTTGACTAAACGCATTAGCTGATCCGTGTTTTGCTGAATAATTTCCGCATATTCTTTACGGGTTTGATCGTCTATTTCCGCTTCGTTTGCTATGATTTGTGAGAACCCCAATACTCCGTTTAGGGGAACACGGATGGCGTGACTCATATTGGAGAGGAAACGATTCTTCATTTCATTGGCTTCTTCTGTCTGTCGTGTGGCTTTATGAGTCTCTTTTTCTGATATCTTTAGTGCTTTTCGTATCAGATTGATGCGGAACATATAGCCGATACATAAGATCAAAATGATTCCGAGACTCAAAAGAATACTGGTTTGTACACGATTTCTTAGTTTTCCACGCTCCCATACCAATTGGTTCAGATGATGTATTTCTTTGATTTCCTCCAGCTGTTTAGCTGATATGGCGGCAGTCAGTGAATCCTGAATATGATTGGAACTTTCGTACAGTGGCAGGGCTTCTGCATATTTACCCATTTCTTGCAGAATGTCAGCTTTCCGCGATAATTGTTTGGCATACTCCATTTGGGCAGATTCAAATTGTTTCATCTTTATCAGAGCAGAATCTATATAGAGAAGTGCAGCCTGATAATCTTTTGTATGCCGGTAATACTCCGCACTTGCATCATAATACAGGGCCATATAGGGAATATAACTCTGCGGAGTTATGAAGTCTTGAGCTTCTTCTATATGATATTTAGCCGAGTCTGTCTTTCCTATCCCTGTATAATAGTAAGTTTGAAAAATTTCTGAGAATAGATAAAGATTGAAATATGATTCATACATATCCGGATCTAAACTAAGCATTTTTTGCAATAGCTGTTTGTTTTCTTTCAGATACGTCTTCAGGCTTGAATAGTCTTTCTGGTCTTTACTGAATACAATTAATTGATTCAGAACATTAAACTGTGTACTGCTGGTTGTTTGTTCCGAAACATATTTGTGAGCTTTTCGAAGCGCTTCTCCTTCTTCTTTTGTACGGTTGGTTTCATGGTATGCACTTGCCAGACATGAATAAGCAGCTATACGGCCGTCTGTGTTATTCAGTTCTTCTGCTTTCTCAAGCATTTTTAATGATTCATTGATGGCATATTCATATTTCTCCTTATATGTATAAGTATAAATAAGCAATTTTTGTGCATTGAAGTACAACCTGAAAAACTCCATGCGTTCAGCAATGGGTTTCACGTAGTTCACCAGTTTACTGACACTATCGACTTCATTCTTATTATAATAGTACAATATTTTGAAATATGTACTGCTGCATATATATTTAGGATTCTTTTGGTACTGTGCTTCGTTGAACATTTCTTCAGCATATTCTATATAATGCGGAGAGTTTTGTTCGGTAAGCACGAGTTTCTCAAGTAATTTTAATCTTGTGGTGTCATGCGGAAGTGCACGTAGTTCGATTAACAGACTGTCTGCCACAGATGATTTTTCTGTTATATTTTCTGCAAATGCGAGGATACTTTGTAGGAAAAGAGCGAGTATTAACAAGGTTTGTTTCATTGCGCTGCCTCCTTTCTGTTGGTAGAGTGAATTGGATGAGTAAACAAGAAGCGGGAACCATCCTTATATTCAGGATCTATCCATATTCTTCCGCCGAAACGTTCTACAATTAATTGACAGATAGAGAGTCCCAATCCGCTGCCTTGGGCATTTTCATTCAGCTTTTCAAAACGGTTAAATATCTGTCCCTGTTTTTCCGGGGCGATCCCACAACCGGTATCTGTAACCGAAAACACAGTCATTTCTTCTGATTCTTTCTCCAATAATAAGGTTATGCTACCTTCTGTGGTAAATTTGGTTGCATTAATCAACAGATTGATAAGTAACTGCTGGAGGCGTGCCTCATCCGTATAGATTTCCATTTTTTCCTGAGACGTTTGGAATAGGACTGTGGCGGATGTTTGCTTTATCTTCTCTACCGTATCCACTACATTGCGACAAATAGCTACTGCATCGCTGTTTCCAAACTGGAATTGCATTTTCCCGATTTCCAAACTGGAAAGGTCAACAACATCGTCTATCAGCTTCAAAAGTAAGTCTGAATTTTGCTGAATGATTTCATTGCATTGTTGTCGGGTTCCGATGTCAATATTAGCATCGGTCAGAATAGATGAGAAACCGGACAAGGCATTTAGTGGAGTACGTATTTCATGACTCATATTCGACAGAAAAAGACTTTTGGTACGAATGGAGTTCTCAGCACTTTGCCGGGCTTTTTCCAATTTATGTTGAGATGCAATCAAGCGTGCATTGATTTTACGAATATAAAGTACGGATACAATAGATATGCCTAGAATGAGGATACAACCTATAATTGAATAAAAAAGCAGACGGCTTCGCTCGCTTTGATTATCCATCTCGAGACGGTCCACCTGATATATGGTTCGCAACAGATTTATCTGGGTAGAATAGTTACGGGCATTGATAGAATCCCGTGCAATATTGATGTCTTGAAAAATGGCACATGCCTCTCTAGGCCTGTTTTGTTTGGTATACAGTTGTGCCAGTGAATTCTTCATTTTTAGATATCTGTTATAGACATTGGCACTGCTGGTATTTATGGTCAGCTCATTATATAATTTGATAGCTAGTTCGTCATCTCCAATTCTTTTGGCATATTCAGCTTGTATATATTTCAAGATAGAACTATGAAAATAAAACGGATAGTATTCATACCATTCTTCTGCTTCCTGAATATATTTCCGGACTTTATCCATATCATTATTATGGAGGTAATAATATGCTTGGAAGATATTTTCTATGAAACGGCTGTGCTGATAATCATTCATTTGTTCCATTTGATCCAAATAGGCTTTAGCTTTATCCATCCTCCGCATTCTGATGAGGGTTGGAATTAGTTGAATCAAGACTTTTTCCTGTAATTTTTCGGAGTCGGATACTTTATGCAATTTCTGCATGGCTATTTCGTATTCTTCGATAGCCTCATTATTCATGTTGGCATTAAGATAAGTATCTCCTATTGCATAATGAGCTATGGCTATGCCGATATCGTATTTCATTTGAGTGGCCTGTTTCAGCATAACATTTGCTTTTTCCAACGCTTCGTTGATGTGGCCGTCTGAAACGAGGGCATATACAGCCATCTGCTGCATAAGGAACATGTATTTATAGTCCTTTCTGCTACGGAATACTTCTACAAGTTCATTTTCCCATTGGGCGATATCTCTTAATCTGACTTCCTGAGAATAACCTAAGTTATTATCCATCAGGTATTCCATAAGATGTATACGCTCATCTTCCGAATCCTTGCTTGCAGACAGGATATAGGAAGTACCGTAAAATAACATCAACAATAATAGTATGATCGTTTTACTGAGCTTCACCTTATTAACTAATACGTTTATACAATGATATGTGATTAATTGCGACAAAAATAACTAAAAAGGACGAGATATCCGAAAATGTCTCGTCCTTTTTGTATATTTAATCCTATTTCTTGTTGATTATATCCTTTGGCTTCAGTTTTAGCTGTTCATACTCATTAGGAATTCGTCGTTGTCTTTGGTTTTTTCCATACGATCTTTTACGAAATCCATAGCTTCTATCGGGTTCATATCAGCCAGATATTTGCGGAGTATCCACATGCGATCCAATGTTTGCTTATCCTGCAACAGATCATCACGACGAGTGCTGGAAGCAACAATGTTGACTGCAGGGAAAATACGTTTGTTGGACAGGTTGCGGTCGAGTTGCAACTCCATGTTACCTGTACCTTTGAATTCTTCGAAGATAACTTCGTCCATTTTAGAACCGGTATCAATCAATGCAGTAGCCAGGATAGTGAGTGAACCACCATTTTCAATATTACGGGCGGCACCGAAGAAACGTTTGGGCTTGTGTAGTGCATTGGCGTCCACACCACCTGAAAGAACTTTACCGGAAGCCGGGGATACCGTATTGTAAGCACGTGCCAGACGAGTGATAGAATCCAGGAAGATAACGACATCATGGCCACATTCTACAAGTCTCTTTGCTTTCTCCAGTACGATACCTGCAATCTTTACGTGACGTTCGGCTGGTTCATCGAAAGTTGAAGCAATCACTTCGGCATTTACGGTACGAGCCATGTCGGTTACTTCTTCGGGGCGTTCGTCGATAAGCAACATGATCATGTAAACTTCCGGATGATTTGCTGCAATTGCATTGGCTATATCTTTCATCAGGATGGTCTTACCGGTTTTAGGCTGTGCCACGATCAATGCACGCTGACCTTTACCGATAGGAGCAAAGAGATCTACTACACGGGCAGACATGGAGTCGGAGTAGCCACCTTTGCATAATCTGAATTTTTCATCGGGGAATAACGGAGTAAGATGCTCAAATGGTACACGATCACGTACGAAAGCCGGATCACGTCCATTGATTTTTCCTACCTTTACCAATGGGAAATATTTTTCTCCTTCTTTCGGCGGACGAATTACACCTTCCACAACGTCACCTGTTTTCAGTCCGAACAATTTAATTTGGGATTGTGATACGTAAATATCATCCGGTGAAGAAAGATAATTGTAATCGGAAGAACGAAGGAACCCGTAACCATCCTGCATAATTTCCAGTACACCGGTACCGGTCAAGATATCATCGAATTCGTATACTTTTTCGCGCTCAATTACCGGTCTGCGTTCTTGCACAGGAGCATAGTTATCACCAGCATTTTGCTGCGCGGGACGTTGTTGCTGAACAGGACGCGGGTTGTTGTTACGATTATTATTGTTGTTATTATTATAAGGAGTATTATTATTGTCGCGAGGACGAAGGCGTGGGCGTTGTGCGGTTGCAGGCGTGGGTTCTGCTACGGGTGCTATAGGAGTCTCGGCTTTGGTAGCTTCGAATTTGCCCAGCAGTTCTGAAGGGAGCTCTATTTTCTCAGTCGGGAGATCTTCGATGGGAATGAAGTCATCTTCGGGTTCTGATAAGATAGGACTGTCCTCTATTACGACTTTCTTAACTACTTTAGGTGCTTCGGTTTCAAAGTTCAATTCAGGTTCAGCTTTTTTAGGCTCTTCCTTCTTTGCAACAGGCATAGGTGCGGGTATGGGAGCTTTTTCTTCCGTCTTGGTTTTGCGCGGACGCCCCGGTTTACGTTTCGGAGTAGCGTCTTCGGCTTTTTCGGGAGCGGATGCAGTGGTTACAACTGCTTCAGGAGCTTTCTCAGCTACCGGTGCTTTTGTTGCCTCAGCTACTGGTTGTACCTTGGCAGCTGCAACTGTGGTTTCAGCTTTTGCCTTAGTGAGGTCACCATTTTTGTTGGCGGTGAAGACTTTGTCAGTACTCTCTTTTTTTACGGTTACGCGGGTACGTTTTTGTTGTCTATCCACTTTACGCTCTTCTTTCAGCTTTTCAGCAGCAACCTTTTTGGTAGCACCTGCGATGGCTTGTTCATCAAGTATCTTGTAAACAAGTTCTTCTTTTTTTAGTGAGTCTGTCTTTTTAATACCCAGTTCTTGGGCAATAGATTGAAGTTCCGACAAATTTTTGTCGTTCAATTGAATGATATTATACATACAGTATATATGTGAATGGTTTAAAATTTCTTTTGTTATTGGACAGATATGTTCACACGGCTGCGGTTGTCGTCACAAGCAACGTGGCAAATATACCTTTATTTAATATAATGATTATGGGATATTTATTATTGAACCGGAAAACTGTTAGCTACCCGCACTTAGGAGTTTACAGAATGTTTCAACGGTGCAAAGGTAATAAATATTTTTGGTTTCATAAACAATTCGTCTTTTTTTTAATTTTAAAACTTTATCTTTGCTTGATAAACCAAGAAAAAGCGCATATATTTATGGATATAAACGAAGTTCATTTCATCTATTTTTCGCCTACTCGTACATCTAAACAAGTTGGCGAGGCAATTGTTCGCGGAACAGGATTAACAAATGTTGTTACTACGAATTTAACACTGCATACTGCTGAGGTAGATATTCCGGAGAATACACTGACTGTTATTGCTGTGCCAGTGTATGGTGGCAAGGTAGCTCCTTTGGCTATGGAACGTTTGCAGGGTATTCGTGCGTCAGGATCTCCAGTTGTGTTGGTAGTAGTCTATGGTAACCGCGCGTATGAAAAGGCTTTGATAGAATTGGACGCATTTGCTTCTGCCCAGGGTTTCAAAGTTATTGCCGGGGCTACTTTTGTGGGAGAACATTCGTATAGTACGGAACAAAATCCAATAGCCCCAGGGCGTCCGGATGCAAATGATTTGCAATATGCGGAGGAATTTGGTGCGAAGATACGGACGAAAATAAATGCCGCCGTTGATATGGAACACTTGTATCCGGTGGATGTGAACCGTATTCAGCGCCCGCGCCAGCCTTTTCTGCCTTTGTTCAAGTTTCTGCGCCGGGTGATAAAGTTGCGTAAAAGTGGTGTTCCTTTGCCGCGTGTACCGGAAGTGAATGCGGAACTTTGCACGCATTGTGGCGTTTGCGCTGTACATTGTCCTTCGGGAGCTATCCTGAAAGGTGACGAATGTAATACGATTGCCGAAAAGTGCATAAAGTGTTGTGCATGTGTCAAAGGATGTTCGTTCAAGGCGCGGACGTATGATACTCCGTTTGCTTCGTTGCTTTCAGACTGCTTTGTGCGACAGAAAGAGGACCGGATTATTTTATAGCTTTAATCCTACATGCAATAAACTCCTTTCATTCAGAATTTCTACAGAATTCTCCGATACATTTGTGTCTGTATTTAAAATTAGGAACTATGAAATTATTGATAGTAGAGGATGAACGTGAGTTGTCCGACAGCATTGTGAGCTTTCTGTGTCGGGAAGATTATCTGTGCGAACAAGCCTTTTCTTTTGCTGAGGCTGCCATGAAGGTAGAACTCTACGAATATGACTGTATCTTGCTGGATTTAATGCTTCCCGGAGGAAATGGATTGGATGTGCTGCGAAAAATAAAAAGTACATCGCCTCAGACGGGAGTTATCATCGTGTCGGCAAAGGATTCTTTAGACGATAAAGTGGCGGGACTGAAGATCGGTGCGGACGATTATTTAGCCAAGCCTTTTCATCTGCCGGAATTGAGTATGCGTATTTTTGCTTTGTTGAGGAGGAAATGTTTTACGAACAGCAACACTTTACAGAATGGTCCGATAAGTATTGATTTGCTTGGTAAGGTGGTTAGTGTCGGAACTGTCACGCTTGATTTGACCAAAACAGAATATGAACTTCTGTTATTCCTTATTGAAAACCGTCGTCGTGTTGTTTCTAAGAGTGCATTGGCCGAACATCTTAGCGGGGACATGGCGGATATGATGAATGACTTTAACTTCGTCTATGCCCACATCAAAAACTTAAAAGCGAAAATGGCGGATGTGGGTATGGCAGATTGCATTAAGACATATTATGGAACCGGATATAAATGGGCTATAGAATCATGAAAAGTCTTTTGCATAAAACACTCTCGCAGTTCCTTGTCTGTACGGTGGCAATCTTTATACTAGCCACTCCCTTGTTTTTCCTGCTCACCAAGTATTTCTATGCGGAGGATATGATAGACATTATCGAGGCGGTGCAATTGGGGACGTCTATTCCACACATTGACTTAGAACGGGATATTATGGTGGGAATGATGCTTCAGTTCCTGCTTATTTTTCTGGTTCTCAGCCTTGCTTTGTTTATTATGATGCGTTTCATTACACATTGCCTGTGGTTGCCGTTTGATGACACGTTGCAGAAGACAGAACAGTTCAACTTGGCGCAAAGTGCAGTGCCTCAGTTTCAGAAAACCGAAATAAAAGAATTTGCCCGGCTCAACAATTCGTTGGCAAAGCTGATGCAGAAAGATAAGGAGATTTATCGTATACAGAAAGAGTTTACCGAGAATGCTTCGCATGAACTCCAAACACCTATTTCTATTATTCGCAGTAAACTGGACTTGTTGATGCAGGAAGAACTGGACGAGCGGTCAATGAATCTTGTTTCCGATCTTTACGACCTCAATACCCGGATGGAACATTTGAATCGCAATTTACTACTCTTGGCAAAAATAGAGAATTCACAGTACACAGAGATGGAGGAGGTCGACTTAGGCAGCTTTATTCGTGAGTCAATGCCTACTTACAATGTACTGCACAGTGATTTGAACATTTCATTCCTTGACCAGCGTACGTGCCATGTTGTGCACAATGTGAACACAATTCTGTTAAGTTGCCTGCTGAATAACCTTGTTGTCAATGCCATTCGCCATACTGCTGCAATGAATGGAGAGATTAGACTTTTGCTTTGCAATAGCTATTTTACGGTCAGTAATCCGGCGGATGGAGTATCTCTTAATGCCCGTACACTTTTCCAGCGTTTCAGTTCTGATGATACAAAGACGTCCGGGAATGGACTTGGACTTTCTATTGCGAAAGCTATTTGCGACTATCATGGTTGGAGGTTGCAGTACGTTTTCGAAGAGAATCACCATGTATTTTCAGTGCATTTTAGGTGATTTGTTGGTGAAATTATTTCAAAGCTTTTCGGTTATGAATTAATTCACCACAGATTACACAGATTGACACAGATCCTATTTTGCTGATTATTAGATTAATAAATCTGTGTGAATCTGTGGTGAGTCTTATTCATTCCTTTTCCGATATGAGCTATATAGGAGTGCTGAAAAGGATGTAACTGTCTGTGTGATAATGCACTTGGTGTTCCACTAAGATCAGTCGTAGTGGAACACGAGTTCAGTCCTAGTGGGAAGTGGCTTCAGTCGTAGTGGGAAGTACCTTCAGTCCTAATGGGAACTATCCTCAGTCGTAGTAGGAAAATAGCTCGCTATACAGTTGTAAATTCCTCTAATGGGAAATGAATGAATTCCGTTAACGGCTTTTCGATAATCAGTTGACGTATCCTAAAAGATCTCCTCAAAAAGATTATCTTCCCCGATAAAATTCAAAATGTCTTCTAATTTGCCTTTTACTTTTGCCTCAGAATTTTGAGATAAAAGAAAGAAAAGGTATGAAAAGATTTGTTTTAGGCATCGTGGTCATTTGTTGGATTACGATTGTATTCGCTGCAGGAAATGGCAGTAAAGTGACAGGAATCTTAAGTGGTAAAACGAATAAAGCACCGGTGGAGTTTGCCACGATAGCTTTGTACGAGGCAACAACAAAAAAACTTGTGACGGGAGCTATGACAGATTCTACCGGATGCTTTCATCTGGAAGATGTGCCAACGGGTCGTTATTATCTGGTGGGTAGTTATGTCGGTTATGGTGAAACACAATCTGAAATGTTCATCGTGGGTAATGGTAATCAGACGGTTGATGTCGGTGTATTATGGATTGACGATAAAGGTCAGGTATTGAATGAAGTGGTGGTAGCCGGGCGAAAATCCACTTTTGTGCCTAAACTGGATCGTAAGGTATTTAATGTCGGACAGGATTTGATGAGTTCGGCAGGCTCGGCAAGCGATTTGATGCAGAATATTCCTTCGGTGGAGGTGGATTTGGAAGGTACGGTCAGCCTGCGTGGTAATGAGAATGTGACTATCCTTATTAATGGAAAACCATCCGCACTGATGAGCGGCAGGACACGGACTGATGCTCTGAATCAACTTGCCGCAAACAGTATCGAACGTATCGAGGTAATTACTAATCCTTCGGCAGAGTATAAACCCGATGGTGTGAGCGGTATTATTAACATCGTATTGAAAAAGGAGGGCAAGGCGGGACTGAATGGCACTTTGACGGCGAATACCGGTAGCCACGACCGTTACAATGCCGGAGTGAATTTGAATTACGGCATCAATGGGGTGAATTTCTTTGGTGGTTATGCTTTCCGGCAAGATCGCTATGACCGTAGTATTTTTGACAATCGTACATCGCCCACGGAATACATTAACCAGACGACCCTCGGTACAGGGCGTCCCGTGTCGCACACATTACGACTTGGAATGGGAGCAAACCTTTCGACTCATGATGTCATGGAAATTTCGGGAAGCTATAATCGCCGTCATTTCCTGCGAAGTGAGCGTATAGAATCTGTTACGGAAGATATAAATCATCATTTGGAAGATTTTTATTTTCGCAATCGCAGGGCTGATGCCAGAGAGAATATGTGGGAAGGAAACTTTCTTTATACCCACACCTATGGAAAGGGCAATGAATGGAGTGTGAACTATACTTATTCTTCCGAAAGTGAAGACGAACAGAATGAATATTCTACCATGCAAATGGAGAATGACACTAAAGACAATGAGTGGGTATGGGATGCCAATTATTTACATATCGGAAAAGTGCATTGGCAGCATCATTTGTCGGAATGGACAAAACTATCGGCAGGTTATGAACTGGAAGCGCTTCGTGCCGAACAGAATTATCATGTGGAGAATTGGGATGGTGCATCTTTCATTCCTGATCTTGACCGCACAAGTGATTTTACCCATCATCGCACCCTTCATTCTTTCTTCGCTACTTTAGAAATGAATCCGGGAGAGTGGAGTCTTATGGCCGGACTGCGTGGAGAATATGCTGATATCCGGAACAATCTTTATTCTCTTGACAGCATCACGAGGCAGTACTATACCAATATTTATCCTACGTTACACGCCTCCCGCAAACTGAATGAGCACAATGAACTCCAACTAAGCTATAGCCTTCGTGTGAACCGTCCCGAAGGTAATGATATGAATCCATTTGCCGAGCGTATCAATCCACTCAGTCTTTCGGCAGGTAATCCTGATTTGAAACCGGAAAAGATACATTCGGTGGAGGCGGGATGGCTGTGGCACAATGATACAAATGCATCGTTGATGACTACAGTCTATTATCGCTATCTTACCAATCAGATTACCGAAGTATCACGCTATATAGACGGTGGCGTACTGCTGACTACTAAAGAGAATCTGGATAAGAGTCACAATGCAGGATTGGAGCTGATCTGGAGTTATTCTATCAATCGTTGGCTCTCTTTTAACTGGAATGCAAACGGATATTTCAATCAGATCAATGCAGAAAAGTTGGGCTTTTCACGACACAGGAATACTTTCTCGTGGAGCACGTTGTTCAATGCCAACTTCATGCCGTTCAAATATTATATGATGCAGCTCAATGCACGTTATCGTTCTGCCACACTGGTGCCGCAAGGTCGTAGGGATGCCGATTATTGTATCAATCTGGGTATGAAGTATGATATTCCGAGTATCAATCTTTCCGTATTGGCTTCGGTTACTGATTTGTTTGATACCTATCGGAAGTCGTATACGCTTGATACACCCGAACTGAAACAGAAGGTAGAAAAACGCCGTAATCCCCGTATTTTCTATATCGGCGTTTCTTATACATTTGGTGGAAACAAGAGCAAAAAACACACAGCGAAGTTAGAATATGATGAGAGTATGTAAAATCCTTATATTACTTGTACTTTGTACATTTACAGTAATTGGACAAGCACAGGAGGATTCTGTCAAAACGGATACGGTTCGGGTAATGGATAATAATCCATACCGTTTCCGCATCCGGCAGGTCATTTTACCTGCAACTTTGATTGGAGTGGGGATTATCGGGTTGGAAAGCCATTGGCTGCAATATCAGAACCGGGAGTTACGTGACGAGCTACGGGAAAACATTGACAGCAAATTTACGATTGATGATTTTTCGCAGTATGCTCCGATGTTTGCTGTTTATGGCTTGAATTTGTGTGGTGTAAAAGGAAGGCATAGCTTTACGGATCGTACCATAATCCTTGCTACTGCCTATGCACTAATGGGTATCACCGTAAACACATTTAAAATGACGGCCAGTGTAGAGCGTCCTGATGGAAGTAGCCGTAACTCCTTCCCGTCGGGGCATACCGCAACCGCTTTTATGGGTGCGGAGTTTTTGCGTAAGGAATATTGGGACGTTTCTCCATGGATAGGTGTTGCCGGGTATGCAGTAGCTGCTGGTACAGGCTTCTTTCGTATGTATAACAATCGTCATTGGCTGACAGATGTGCTTACCGGAGCCGGAATCGGAATACTGAGTACTCAGGCGGCTTATTGGCTTTATCCAACTATTACAAAGACTTTCTTCCGTAAGCGGTATAAGAATATATTTATTTCTCCTTATTTCTCAAAAGAAGAAAAAGGAGTAAGTTGTCATATCGCTTTCTAAAGGATACTCGTTGCAATTAATAAGGAATAAACTTCAGAATAATAACTTTCTGTGTTTGGTCGTCTATTCTGAAACGATTATCAGTACGTTCGCCTATCAACCAAATGATATGGGAGCCACTGCAAAGCACCCATTGTTGCTCTTTGCGGGAAAGGGAGAATTTTCGATCAGTAAGGTAGTCACTGACCTTTTTTCGCCCAGTCATACCAAAGGGAACGAATGTGTCGCCTTGTCGGTAGTGTCTGACTGTGAGAGGTTGTTTTAGTTTGTCTGCATCGAAGCAAGCAGTGTTTCGGTCACGGGGAATGATGAAATCATCTGTGACTTCTAATTCTTCCATTGTCAAACGGAAGGGTAGGGCAGGATCATCTGGAGAAAAGACTGTTGAAACATCTTCTGAACAGATCGGTTCTAACAGTAGAAGCTCTCGATCTTTAATCACGCGCCATTCTCCACTGAGGAATATTTTCCCCGGTTGCCCATTCAGAGAGGTGAAAATATCTTTGATCTGTGCACTGTTAAATCCTAATGGAGATAAGATCTCAAATAATAAGGTTTCCGGTGCAGATTCTTGGAGCAAAACACTGATCAGGATACCTTGTTCGGTTTGCACTTTCTGCTTGCCTTCTTCTATTCCTTTTTTATATAAGAGAGCTGCATCATTCAGATGTTCTGCAGTGCGGAGAAGGCTTTCTTTTACAGAGGGATTGATTTCCTGCATAAGTGGCAAGAGGTTGAGGCGTATCTTGTTGCGTGTATATTCGTCTTGCAGGTTAGTGCTGTCCGTTACGTAAGATTGTCCGATTTCTTGTAGGTATTCGGTTATTTCTTTCCGGTCGAGGCATAACAAGGGGCGGACAATGTTTCCGTTTTTGGGACGGATACCCAATAGTCCGTTGATGCCTGTTCCACGGATAAGGTTGAGCAGGAGAGTTTCTACACTATCATCTTTATGATGGGCCACGGCGATAACGTTGGCTCCTTGTTGTAGACGGAGCTGCTCAAACCAAGCATAACGTAATTCCCGTGCTGCCATTTCAATGGATATGTGGCGCTTTTCCGCTTCTTCCGTGGTTTGGAAATGTTGGACATGTAACGGAACTTCCAACTGCAAGCATAGTTCGCGGACAAACATTTCATCTCGAACCGACTCATCGCCCCGCAGATGGAAATTGCAATGTGCCGCCTCGCAGGTGTACCTCATAGCAAGAAGTAGACGCAACAAAGCTACTGAGTCCGCTCCGCCACTCAGCGTTACCAGTATTTTGTCTTCTCGTGTGAAAAGCTTCTCCTGATCAATATATTGCGCTATTTTCTTTATATTCATAATGGTGCAAAGATAATATTAACGGATTGAATTCTTTCTAATTCTTCGGAACAAAGTGGAGAATGGAGAATATTTCTCCTTATTTAAAAACAATCTAAATAATTTGTAGGCTAAATACAAATCATTTATCTTTGCATCCAAATTAAAGAAAGAGAGAAGACTATGCGTTTATCCGAATTAAAAACTGGAGAAAAAGGTGTAATCGTTAAAGTACTGGGGCATGGCGGTTTCCGCAAACGAATTGTAGAAATGGGTTTTATTAAAGGCAAGACTGTAGAGGTTTTGCTGAATGCCCCGCTGAAAGACCCAATAAAATACAAAGTAATGGGGTATGAAATCTCTTTGCGCCGACAGGAGGCAGGGATGATTGAAATACTCAGCGAACATGAGGCGAAAGAGCAAGTGACAAAACCGAATTATCATCCGGGAATGAGTGAAGATATTTATCCGGGGGAAGAAGAACTGAAACGTATCGCTCTTGGTAAACGCCGCACCATTAATGTTGCATTAGTGGGTAATCCAAATTGTGGAAAAACTTCTCTGTTTAATATTGCTTCCGGTTCACACGAACATGTTGGTAACTACAGCGGCGTTACAGTGGATGCTAAGGAAGGTCATTTTAATTTCCAAGGTTATCATTTCCGCATAGTCGATTTGCCGGGTACATATTCGCTATCAGCATATAGTCCTGAAGAAATGTATGTCCGTCATCATATTATTGATGAAACACCGGACATTGTTATCAATGTGGTAGATTCGTCCAATCTGGAACGTAATCTGTACCTCACTACCCAGTTGATTGACATGAACGTGCGTATGGTGATGGCGCTCAATATGTACGATGAACTGGAAGCCAGTGGCAACACGCTGGATTACATGAAACTGAGTGAACTCTTTGGTGTTCCTATGGTTCCTACCGTTTCGCGTACGGGCAAAGGCATCGAAGATCTTTTTCACGTTGTTATCAGTATTTACGAAGGTGCCGACTTCCTCGATCAGAAAGGCAAGGTACGTGCAGAAGTGTTGAATGACCTGCGTGAATGGCATCGGGAGTATGTGCCCGGCTATACCGGTGGGGCTCATAAAGAAGAAGAAGTACGTCATCATGGATTCTATCGTCATATTCACATTAACCACGGTCCTGAACTGGAACGCAGCATTGAAGAGGTGAAGCGGGTGATTAGTGAGAATGAGGGTATCCGTCATAAGTATTCTACCCGCTTTCTTGCCATCAAACTTCTGGAGAATGATCCGGATTTGGAAACGCTGATTAAAACTTTACCCAACGGCAAAGAAATCATAGATGTCCGTGATCAGGAAAGCCGCCGTATCCGAGACGTGCTGAATGAGGATTGCGATCAGGCAATTACCGATGCAAAATATGGTTTTATATCCGGTGCACTGAAAGAAACCTTTGTGGATAATCACTTGGATAAAGAACATACTACACGTGTGATAGACTCTATCGTAACGCACCGTGTGTGGGGATTCCCCATTTTCTTCCTGTTCATGTATCTCATGTTCGAAGGGACGTTCGTGCTTGGCGAATACCCGATGATGGGTATCGAATGGCTGGTAGAAACTCTCGGTAACTTTATACATGCCAATATGGCGGACGGACCGTTGAAAGATCTATTGGTAGATGGTATTGTAGGTGGTGTTGGTGGTGTGATTGTCTTCCTGCCAAACATTCTTATTCTTTATTTTTGTATATCGTTGATGGAAGACTCCGGTTATATGGCGCGTGCTGCATTTATCATGGATAAGATTATGCATAAGATGGGGCTGCATGGTAAATCCTTCATTCCTCTGATTATGGGTTTCGGATGTAACGTACCTGCTATTATGGCTTCGCGCACTATTGAGAACCGTAAAAGCCGACTTATTACCATGCTCGTCAATCCGTTGATGTCATGTAGTGCTCGCCTGCCTATTTATTTGTTGCTGGTAGGTGCATTTTTTCCGAACAATGGTAGTTTGATACTGTTATTAATATATTCAATAGGTATTCTGTTGGCGGTATTGCTGGCGCGTTTATTCAGCCGTTTTCTGGTGAAGGGGGATGATACTCCGTTCGTAATGGAGCTTCCGCCTTACCGTTTACCGACAGCAAAAGCTATTTTCCGTCACACGTGGGAGAAGGGGGCACAATATCTTCGTAAAATGGGAGGTATTATCATGATAGCTTCCATCGTAATATGGGCATTGGGATATTATCCTGACCATGATGCGTATGAAACGGTTGCCGAACAGCAGGAGAATTCCTACATCGGACAGATAGGAAAGGCTATGGAGCCGGTGATTGCACCTTTGGGTTTTGACTGGAAACTTGGTATCGGTATACTTTCAGGTGTGGGCGCTAAGGAATTAGTGGTAAGTACACTGGGCGTGCTTTATACGAATGATGCTGAAGCAGATGCCGTAAGTCTTGCCGAACGTATTCCGATTACACCGTTGGTAGCTTTCTGTTATATGGTGTTTGTATTGATCTATTTCCCATGTATAGCTACGATTGTAGCAATCAAGCAAGAATCTGGTAGCTGGAAATGGGCATTATTTACGGCAGTGTATACCACGCTGCTTGCGTGGGTAATGGCATTTGCCATTTATAGAATAGGAGGATTATTTGTATGATGAATTGGCAACAATGGGTAGTTGCAATCCTGTTACTGTTGTGTATTGTCCGAATCGGATGGGGAATTTATGCTTTTTTTCGCCGGACAAGAGAAAATGGTAATCCATGTGCAAATTGCGTAACCGGTTGTGACTTAAAGCGATTGATGGATGAGAAGCGTGCAGAGTGTAGTGCGACGAAAAAAGAAAAGAAGAAAAATTGCTGCGGATAGTTGGAATTTCCAAAAAATGTACTACCTTTGCAACCGCAAATGAGAAAGATTGGTTCCTTGGATGAGTGGCTTAGTCAGCGGTCTGCAAAACCGTGTACGGCGGTTCGAATCCGCCAGGAACCTCAAAACGAACAAAATGCCCTGAGTAGAAATACTCGGGGCATTTGTTGTTTATTGACCTTCAGTAACTTAGCTACCCCGCCATTTGGGTAGAAAATCGTGCGAGTGTAGACCGAATGTAGTCCGAGCCTCCTAAAACGATACGATTGTAGCACATGAAAAGTATTAATTTTAGGTTTTTCCCTATCAATAATTATAGAATTCACCAGTTAGTTATCATTTTCCCATATTACTTTTGTTACAAACCAAAAGAAATACGCCATGAAAAAGATTCTATTCATCCTATTTACAGTTCAGTTTGTTTTGGCTCCCCATATAACGAAGAGCTATAGTGTTAATTCTATCGAGGATCGTTACGAATATTCGATAGTCAATCAAGAAAAGAAAACAGTCAAAAAAGACATTTTAGGCAATACGATTATTGAAGATGATAATGGTAATAAGATTACGATTAAAAAAGATATTCTGGGAAATATTATTATTGAAGGTAATAATGGTGATAAGATTACAATCAAAAAAGACATTTTAGGAAATATTACTATTGAAAACAATAATGGTAATAAGAAAACTATTAAAGAAGATATTTTAGGGAATACGATTATTGAGGACAATAATGGCAATAGGAAGACTGTCAAAAAAGATATCTTTGGCAATACTATTATTGAAGACAATAAAGGGCACAAGCAGATTATCAAAAAGGATATATTTGGAAATTCCACTATCGAAGACTATTAGGTAGACATTCTTTTCCATCTTGTTTTCTTCCCTTTCGGAAAAAAGTATCCATGAACCCTAATTGTTCATGGATACCATTCCGTTCGCATGGCTGAATATTCCTTGATCAATCAGCAATTGTATAGTCTGTTCCGTTACCATATCTAGATTGTTTCCTTTCCTACTGAAACCGAGAAGTTGGGAAGTCAGCCGTTTCAGATCTTCAGTCGGCATAGATATCTGTTGCTCTATGGCATAGCGGGCGGCGCTCATTACTTCCAGGATTGGAATATCCAGAATATCGCGTTTGGAGTTGATGCGATAAAAGTCGCAGTCTTTAGCTTTCTCTTCATCTTCCCAGTAAATTATAGTATCTCCCGATAAAGGGTCTTTATATGCATCTTCAAGAAGATTGTCGATAAATACCTGTAAACGGGTGGTAACCCTTGTTAGATTCCAAATTCGTAATATTCTTTTATATAGCAGAGTATTTGTTATGGGTTGTTCAATCTTGACTATTTGTTGAAGTTGTTTTTTAACTTGATAGGAGGAAGCCATTACGGTATCGATATCTGTACTGTAGCCTATATCGGGCAAGTCAGCAAATATATATTCTCTTTCTCGATTGTTCACTAACTCTACAACAGGTTCATTCTCTATACTGAATGTTTTCAGAACATTATTCTCTATCGGAAGAGGAGGCTGTTCTTCTACTTTTGTGTTTTTTAAATCTTCCAGCTTTTTGATAATGCGCTCCACGACGTTCTCCTTATGTTCAAACCAGTCGACGGACCATACACGCATTACATTCCAGTGGAGCATCTGCAAAACATTCGGTTGTACTATTTCACGGTCCCTTGTAGTCTTGGTTTCATAATAGTTTCTGCCGTCACACAATATCCCTAGAATATATGTATCCGGTTGCAATGGATTGACAATCGCTAAATCCACCTTAAAGTTTGACCGTCCTACCAGAGTATCCACTTTATAACCACGCTGAGTAAGTTCCTGTGCAATTAAAGTAATAAGATTACTTTGTTGCAGGTTCTGTAGTTGGATGGCCGGAACAGGTGAGGTGCCGCGTTCTGCAAATTCAAGGAACCTCTTTAAGCCTTCCACACCTTTGGACTTTGTACGTTTCAAATCTATTTGTTCGGAGCGTAAGGTTGAGAAGATAATCATTTCATAACGTGCACGCGATACGGCTACATTCAGACGACGTTCGCCACCTTGATTATTCAATGGTCCGAAATTCATAGATACATTGCCATTCCTGTCCGGACCGTATCCTATAGAGAAAAGAATAATATCCCGTTCATCACCTTGCACATTCTCCAGATTCTTGATGAAAATAGGCTCATTACTTTGGAAAGCTTTTTCTTCCAATTCGGGATATTTGTTCAGTTCCTCAATGAGCATATCTTCTATCAAATTTTGCTGTACTTGGCTGAAAGATACGACGCCTATGCTTTTTTCAGGAACTTCAGGTGTACGTAGCCGGTTCAGTATTTCTTTCACAATGGCTTCAGCTTCGGCATGATTGCTGCGTGTACGTCCTTTATCATATGTACCATCTACCTGAACTAAACGTACTTTTGAAACTCTGTCATCCACAGAAGGAAAAGTATATAGCTTTCCATTGTAATACTGAGAATTACTGAAAGCAATCAGACTTTCGTGTTTGCTCCGATAGTGCCAAGTCAGATAACGGGATGGAATGGATAACGAGATGCAATCATCCAGAATGCTCTCCATATCGTCAAATTCAGCTTCTTCCTCGTCTACTTGTGAAGAGGAGAAGAAACTTGTCGGAGGCATTTGCTTGGGATCACCTACTACGACTAATGCGTTGCCGCGGGCTATTGCACCGACTGCCTCGCTGGTAGGCATCTGTGATGCTTCGTCGAAAATAACAAGATCGAACTTCTCTGCATCCAGATCGATATACTGAGCCACTGATATCGGACTCATCAACATGCATGGACATAGCTTGGACAACAGAGTTGGTATCTGGTCTATAATTCTCCGGATAGATGTGCCGCGTCCTCCATTTGAAATGTTCCTTTTTAGAATTCCTATTTCGGAACTGGAGGCGGCTTCCATTGTTAGTGATGGTATTCTGGCTGCTAATCTACAGTATAGTTCTTTTTTACTCAACTCCTGAAAATCGATAGTCAGTTGTTTGTATTTACTGATCATTTCCTCAAATAGCAACCCGTTGAAAAGGCGTAAAGTTTCGTCCGCATCAACGGTTTTTAGAGCTAATTGGTGATAAACGCCTTTCATATACGCATTAGAAGCTTCCGATCCGCTTTTATGCTTATCTGTTATATAGTTGATAACTACGGTTAAATGAAGAGATTCCAATTCTCTCTTACGGATGCACCATTGTCCCCAATCTTTAATCTTATTGAAGTGAGTTAGCCAGGTATTCAGTAGAACCGGTAGTTTCACTTCAAGATTATTATCCGGCAGTTGTATGTAGCATAAACCTTTTATTTCATTGAGAACCGTATTCAACTCGTTGGATGTATCGATTAGTTGCCTGAATGTATCTTTATTAGACTGTTGGAATGCGTTCCAGTCAATACTGATTTTATTTGCAAATTGATTCAGAACTTCTGCGAATGGCTGTTGAACGATTGCTGCGTATTCCGATAAAGTGTTGTAAATTATCGGAAGATTCTTAAGTATAGAATCAATATCATCCCATTTCTCTTTGCTCTTTCTTCCTAAGAAGCCGAAAGAAGATGATAATTCGGAAGATTGTTCTTGAATGATCTTATTATTCTTTTGATAAGCATTGAGCTTTTCTAACAGGCTTGGTATTTGTGCTGCCTGCAAACTTATATTGTAAAGTCTGAGCTTTTTCAGATAAGAACGTTTGGCAAAGAATTTAGGTAAGAACCATTTCAATTCGATAGCTTTCCATTCTTGTTGGAGGGCAAATGCATTTTCTCCCAGAATTTGAGGTGCATACTCTTTACCCAGTTCAGCTTGTAACTGATCTCGCTTACGACCGGACAGGATAATATCTTTCCATTCTTCTATCAAGTCGGTATTACCACCCATTTCCAATAACGTTTTATTCAGATATGGGATGGATAGAAGCTGGTTACATATCTTGCCCATCCAGTTGATCCCATCCCAATTATCAGGTATCGAGATTCCCAGACTATTTGAAAGCAACTTTCTGTTAGCGGTAATCGAGGTGAATAAATTAATAAAGCGCCTGATTCCGGCTTGTAATTTCTGAGAGTTCTCTATGGAAGTATCGTATGGCTCCAGTCCCTTTAACGGGTGATCTTGCGGATGCCCTGTTATCTGAAAAACTGTATCCAGTTCCTGGATATTTTCGCAAAAGTCTATCAGTTGATTTTTGGTGATAGAGGGAAACAGAGAAAAGTCGATAGACAATTCATCTCCCTGTATCGATAAGTAGTTTGTAATGCAATCATAAAGAGAAAAGCCGGAAGCATGGGGATGATGCAATGCTTCCATATAATCGATTAATTTCTTTCTACGCTCAAATAATTGCTTTGAAGTGCTTTCAAACTCGGCTGGAGACTGAATGTGAATGACTTCTATAGCCTTCTGAAGCTGAGCCAGAAAATGAGATTTAGTGACCTTATTAGAATGTAGTTCCAGACAGAACGGATCTAATCCTATCTTAGTCAGACGGTTTTGTACTACAGAAAGTGCCGCCATCTTTTCTGCTACAAACAGCACACGTTTTCCTTTGTACAGGGCATTGGCTATCATATTGGTAATGGTCTGTGATTTACCGGTTCCCGGAGGTCCATGCAATATGAAGCTCTTTCCTTCTCCTGATTCAATAACGGCTTCCAGCTGCGAAGAGTCAACATCAACAGGGATGGCAAAATGGATAGGTTCAAGATTTCTGTCTATTTCTCTGGCGTCAATTTCCGGAGTCGTATCCTGCCATTGAATACGATTTTCCATCAGACTGGCTATAATGGCGTTCTCTTTCAATTTGTCTGCATTGGTATGAATATCGTTCCACATGACAAACTTGTTGAATGAGAATAGCCCCAACATCGATTCTTCCACTACATCCCAACCTTTCATATTACGAATGCAGGTACGAATCGTAGCGAATATCTTTTTCACGTCTACGCCACTATCATCTTTTGGCAACGGATTCAACCCGGAAAGATTAACACTGAACTGTTGTTTCAATAGTTCGACGAGCGTTATGTTCAATATTATTTCTTCGTCTCTGGTGCGGATGATATATCCGCTTGAACCTCCACGGCGCACAATGTCTACCGGTAACAGTAAGATAGGAGCAAAGCGTGGTTTCACGCTCTTAGGAGACTCGTACCACTTCAGGATTCCTAAAACGAGGAACAGTGAATTGGCGCCATTTTCTTCGATGGCGGTTCGCGATGTACGGTATACAAATTTAAGTGAGTTCTGAAGTTCGCTTTCGGTCAGATAAGAACGGAGTTTTTTGTTTCTCAGCTCGCTGATTACTAATTCTTCCAAATTCTCTTTCCATAAAGAAGAATCATAGAGACCAGTCTCACCAGGTTCTATTTTACTTTTAGCGGGACTGGGTAATATCTGGTAGTTTTCTCCGGCTTGCAAATGATCTTCCAGATGGTCAATTTCAAAAGATATGAATGGTATAACCCTTCTACCAAGACGGATGTTAATCAGATTATTGCGTAGAGAAAAATCCAGCAGTTTTCTTTCCCAAATAATCTGCTTGGTTATTTCATCCTTACTGTCCTCCAGTTTTATTTCATACCGGTCCAGTCGGTGTATTCTTTGGGTTACATTCTCATGTTCTATTCCACTGTTTTCTATTTGCCATTCACCGTTATGGTTTATGCGTTGTGGTAATGGACGGATTTTATCCAGTCTGCACCTATATACATCAATAAACAGCTCGAATCTGTTTTCTTCTTTGAGTTCTCTCTGAGCCATTGTAGCAGCTTCTTCAAATGAAATATTTTGAGAAGATGCCAGTGCGGTTGTCTCTACTAATACAATGTCGCTGATGCCATTTGCACTCCCTTTGAGTAAAAAGGAAGCATCATCGCCTACGGTTTGATGATAAATATCTTCTGTAAGCCATGCACCTACCAATATATGTCCTTTCAACAAGACTAAAAGAGGATGAATGCCATTGGCTTCCAGACAGGAAGCATAGAGTAAAGTCAGGTCTATACATGTACCTAGTTTGCTGGTGAGTACATTATCTACCAAGCGGATACGCTGCCCCGAAGTTTCAAAGCTGGCTGGAACTGTAGAATATATTAAAGACTCAGACCGGAGAGCTTCATAAATAGCAGCTACCTGTGCACGTACTCGGTTGGGGTCCTGTGTCTGATACTCGTCTAAGGCAGAGTTTCCGGTCCACTTTTCGAGGAATTGTGAGGCTTTTACGCTTATTCTTGAAAGTATGGGATGATTGGGAGTAACAAATGTAGCTAAGAGTTCGGGCATAATCCTGGAACCGGTCCACTGATCGTATGCCATCAGTTTGATGGGAAATGTTTGCTGATGGGCTATCTCACCGGAAATCGTAATAACCAGATGAAAGATAGTATCGATGCCTTCTGTCAATTCGATTAATTTTACACTTTCAGGTGATATTTCCAGGTTGTTGATTTGAATGTTCTGTCCGTGCGGAATGACTTCGAGAATACTCTCTGAGTACTTAATTAGTTCTCCATCTATCGAAACTTTGATATTGTTCCAATCGACTTCATCACTGTTCATTAGTTCGCAGAAATTGCATGAAGGTACATGGTTGTGTATCATTGCATAATTGATGCATGGCAGGTATTCCAGGTGGATTGTTCCATTGAAGGTGCCTGTAATTGTGTTGTCGTTTCCCATTGTTGTTATAGAATTTAACTGATAAAAGAGGTGATCCCATAATATCATTCCCGGATTCAAAGTTATAAATATAATGCTAATAATCTATACTTTATTTATAATTTAGTGAGATATTTGTCGCTTATTTAGTTCAAAAAGGATTCACCCTATTGTTCATTGTGCTGATTTTTGTGATATTTGCAACGCCTTAGAACAAAAATCACTGTTGAATTGTTTAATAACTGACAAATTTTATATCTATATGTATATTACTCTCATTGTTTTATTCCTTTCTGCGATATTCTTTATGAGTGGCAAAGTGCGTTCGGATTTGGTGGCGCTTTGTGCTTTGGTGTTACTAATTATATTCGGTATTCTAACTCCGGAGGAAGCATTGACCGGTTTCTCCAATTCCGTCGTGATCATGATGATAGGATTGTTCGTTGTGGGCGGTGCCATTTTTCAGACGGGTTTGGCGAAGATGATCAGTAGTCGTATTCTAAAATTAGCCGGTGACAGCGAATTAAAGCTTTTTATTCTTATTGTACTGGTGACTGCCTTCATCGGCGCTTTTGTCAGCAATACCGGAACGGTAGCTTTGATGCTTCCTATTGTTGTCAGTATGGCTATGGGGACACAGATTAATGTCAGTCGCCTGCTGATGCCACTTGCATTTGCCAGTAGTATGGGAGGTATGATGACACTTATCGGTACACCACCGAACCTTGTAATTCAGGAAGCACTGACTTCTGCTGGATATGCGCCCCTTACTTTTTTCTCATTTACTCCTGTCGGACTGGTTTGTGTAGCTGTCGGATTGGTGATACTGATTCCATTGAGCAAAATTTTCCTGACTAAGAAAGGCGATAAGGATCGTAAGGGCAAAAAGAATAAATCACTGAAAGAGCTGGCAGGGGAGTACCAATTGTTCCAGAACTTGTGTCGGGTACGAGTGGAAAGTAGATCCCCTTTAACTGGAAAGACCATACAGGAACTGAGTATTCCACAACGTTATAATGTGGGTATAATGGAGGTTCGCCGTCAGTCATCTTCTTCGCGTCGTCATTTCTTTAAGACGATGAGCCAGGAAATGGCTGCTGCTGATACCATTATTCAGGAGAATGATATTCTGTATGTACTGGGAGATTTTACGAATGTGGAGCGCTTTGCAGAAGAAAATACATTGAAGTTACTGGATACGCATGATGCAGAAGGCACCGTAGAATCAAAGAGTGATGAACTTGAATTCACGGAAATCGGTATTGCTGAAATTGTATTGATGCCTGCTTCTAACCTGGTCAATAAGCCGGTAAAGGATTCTGGTTTCAGAGAGAAATATGGGGTGAATATTCTGGGTATCCAACGCAAACGTCAGTATATCCTAAAGAATTTGAAGGATGAAAAGATGCATTCGGGAGATGTGCTGTTGGTGCAAGGAACATGGGAGAATATAGCGCGTTTGAGTGAAGATCCCTCTGATTGGGTAGTACTTGGACAACCGCTTGCCGAGGCTGCCAAAGTAACCCTGAATCATAAAGCACCTGTTGCCGCCATTATCATGTTGGGAATGGTGGTAATGATGATGTTCGATTTTATCCCTGTCGCTCCGGTAACGGCAGTAATGATTGCAGGTTTGCTGATGGTGCTTACCGGCTGTTTCCGAAATGTGGAAGCGGCATATAAAACTATTAACTGGGAAAGTATTGTTCTGATTGCCGCTATGTTGCCTATGTCGTTGGCGCTGGAAAAGACCGGAGCTTCCGAATTGGTGTCCCAATCGCTGGTAAACGGGCTAGGTAGTTACGGACCTTATGTGTTATTAGCAGGTATTTATTTCACCACTTCGCTGATGACTATGTTTATTAGTAATACGGCTACGGCAGTACTTCTTGCACCGATTGCGCTTCAGTCTGCCATACAGTTGGATTTGAGTCCGTATCCGTTCCTATTTGCTGTAACTGTGGCAGCCAGTATGTGTTTTGCTTCTCCGTTCTCGACTCCGCCCAATGCATTGGTGATGCCTGCAGGACGTTATACATTCATGGATTATGTTAAAGTAGGTTTGCCTTTACAGATAATTATGGGAATTGTGATGATCTTTGTGCTCCCGTTATTGTTCCCGTTTTAAAATAACTAAAGTATAAGATCGATGAAAGTAGTAAAGAGTTTGATTTTTATCTTGTTTGCCCTTTGTAGTTTATCGGGCAAAGCACAGGAAGTAGCTGCCGATAGCACCGGCTACATTGTAAGAGTAGGGGAGATGGCTCCTAACTTTACCATTACCCTGACAGACGGTAAGAAAGTTACCCTTTCCGAACTTCGTGGAAAGGTAGTGATGTTACAGTTCACTGCCAGTTGGTGTGGGGTATGCCGCAAAGAGATGCCTTTCATAGAAAAAGATATCTGGCTGAAACACAAAGATAATTCAGCATTTGCTCTTATTGGTATAGACCGTGATGAGCCGCTGGACAAAGTGATTGCATTCGGTAAATCAACCGGTGTTACTTATCCTTTGGGATTAGATCCGGGTGCAGATATCTTTGCCAAATATGCGCTTCGTAATGCCGGCATTACTCGCAATGTACTGATTGATAAAGACGGACGCATTGTGATGCTGACCCGCTTGTACAATGAGGAGGAATTTGCCGCATTAACGAAGAAGATAGACGAAATGCTGGCAAAGAAATAATAAACAGAAAGTCCGGGTTGACCTTATTTCAAGGTCAACTTGGCTAAATAATCGTAGTGCTTTCCCTCTTTTACCAATTCCGCTTGGAAACCATTTTCGGCTGCATAAAGACTGAGTGTCTGGAAATCAATGTAAAGCCAGTCGAATGACTCTCCCAGAATATCCTTATATTGCATCTGGAAGTCTATTTCTCCATAATAGTCACCTGCCAGATCGATCACAAAACTTCCGTCTTCTTCCTCAAACAGATAGCGCAGATCACTGGAGTCCATAAAGATGCAGCCGCTGGGTTGTAGCAGTTGCTTCATTCTTTTGAAGAAGGCAGGCAGGTTCTCCAACTTACCGATGATTCCAGAACCGTTCATCAACATTAATATTGTGTCGTATGTCTCTTGGAAATGTTCATCGAACAGATTGAGTAATGTGGCATGCCGTACACCGCGTTGTTGCATTACTTCTACTGAAAGCGGTGAAATATCAATGGCATGTACATCTTTGCCTGCTTCCTGCAAGGCAAGACTATGACAACCGCTTCCGGCTCCCACATCCAGAATCTTTCCCGTAGCCAGTTGCAGGGCGGTACGTTCCAGAAGAGGCATCTGCTTTTCCATGCGAAAAAGTTCCTTTACCGGAATTTCATCCTCATCGAACTGTGAGGAGAAAACCCGTAGTCGTTCGGCCTTGTGTCGTTTATAATAATCTGCAATAGCAGTACCCATCGGATCCTTGTCAACAGAAAGCAGCGTAGTGTTCATTCTATTCAATATTTAAAAGTTGTCCGCAAAGATACGAAAAATGCAGTCTGTTAGTAGAAAAAAGCTATCTTTGTGGTCAATATATGGATAAAGCCATACTTCGCACTGGCTTATAAATGTAATAGTAATAGAAACCGAATATGAGTATAGAAGATGCAATAATGGGCGGTATCGTCTTTAGAGGAAAGAAAGACAAACCTAAGGAAGATGGAAAGGTGAAAACTAAAGCCAAGAAGAAATCGTATATTACCGGGAAACATGGTTCCGGTGCTGCCAAGATGAAGGCGGATATACGAAAGAAAAGGGCAGGTCGTCATAAATGAGATGATAAGATGGTAAAATGATAAATGGTAAGATGATAGGATTACATTTCCTCATCTTACCATTTATCATTTTACCATTCTTTCATCATTTTGCCGGAAGCACCTCTATCCAGTAATCATCCGGATCATGGATGAAGTACAATCCCATAGCTGTATTTTCAAAGCATACCCAACCCATTTCTTTATGGTATTGGTGAATAGCTTCATAATCACCGGCAACACGGAAGCATAAATGGCTTTCGTTCTCTCCAAGTTCATAAGCTTGCGGATGATCTTTCAGACAAGTCAGTTCCAAGAGGAAACCTGTGCTGTTATCTGTCAGGTAAACCAATGTGAAGGAGCCATTTGAGGCTTCTTTACGATGATGTTCTTTCAATCCCAATGCCTTTTCATAGAAAGCAATACTACGTTCCAGATTGGTAACGTTGATATTAAAATGATCGAATTTAGCTTTTATTTCCACGTAATTAGTGATTAGTAATTAGTAATTATTTAACGAATGCTTTCAGAATTTCACCCACATACATGCGTGGCTGACCTTCCATCGGAGTCTGTGAAGGCATCTTCTTACATTCCAAAACAACTGACGGTTCGGTTTGGTTTGCCGGATAGAAACGAACGGTGTAAGTATCTGCCGTCTCCATCTGTTCGTAAGGCTGGTCGGGAGAAAGGAAGCTGAAAATAACAGGCTTGCCTGATGATTTGCCCAATGAACCACCTGCGTTTGCTGTCATCATGGTCATGTTGAAAGCATCCGAGCCGATTACAAGCACTAACTTGCCCGCACCCATTTGGATGGCATTTGCCGGCAATTGATCCGGAGCTACTTCTTTGTAACCGGGCACTGTACCTGACGTTGCAGGAGTAGCCGGGGTGAGCGGAGTGGCGGGGATTACTGTGACTTTGCCGGTTTCAGCCGGAGTCTTCACTTCAACTTCTGTTTTTGGGGCAATTACTATCGGACCAGAGTTTACAACACTCTTTTCCTCTTTCTTAGCTTCCTTCTGCTCAGCTGCTTCGGCTGCTTTCTTAGCAGTGCTTGCACTGAGGGCTTCGGCTGCTCCAAGGGCCAGGTCGTCTACAAAGTCTACTGTTTTTCTACGCCATTTGGCAAGTCCGCGCACCAATTTGGTTTTGGCCTTGTTCAGTGCGTACTTGTCTACTATCCATTCTTCTGCCGTATATTTCTCTTTGCCTTCGCGATAGTTGAAACGGATTTTCTCTACTTCCATCGTACACTTCTCAGGTGCACAGACAACTGAAAGCTGATAGAGTATCTTTGTACGGTCCAGAGAAAGCGCACTCGAACTGAATACGATCCATTCATCTCCCGTGCCTACGATTTGTCCTTCTTCCGGATTGGTGTAGACTACGCGACTGGTGTTCGCGTTTTTCTTCAGCCGCGCTTCCATCCAAGCCTGTATGCGTTTGAAGATTTCTTCCTGCGACATGCCGGGAATGCTGAATTCTTTGGTGAATACCACTTTTCCATCTACTTCGGGTACTGCACCTGCCAGATACTTGCTGTCGTCATCTTTATCTTTATTGGCGTCTGCAAACGCTGTGGCCGGCAGACAGATGCATAACAGCATAAAAAGAAACTGTGTCAAATTTTTCATAATGCGTATGTTTTATTGAGTAATATCGAAACTTTCGCCCCTGCGGGTAATGGACAGGAAACGGCAACCTTTGCTTTCGGCAAACTCGCGGAAAGCATTTCCGCCCTTGTATTCCTCGCTGAAGTGCATAGGAACAAAGATAGCGGTTTTTATTCGTTCCACGAATTGTTCCGCACCTCTCATATAGTCTTTCCCGATGCGGTTGTCCACTGGAAACATGGCTACGTCTACCGAAGGGGCGGTCTGCTGGAGGTACTTCACCTCGGCAAGGAAGTCGCCTTCCGCTTTCCGGATTTCCTGTGGGGTGGACTCTTCACTCCAATGCCAGTTATTCAGGTCTCCGGCATGGAACAGCCGGATGCCTTGCAGGTCGATCAGAAAAGAGATGCCCACGTCCGTGGAGCCGAATGCTTCGATACGGATATTCGGGTCTTCGTACACATCACCTTTATTTATATAGGTGGCATCCTCACGTGTGGCGCGACGATGTTTCAGGATGTCCTTGGAGAAGATGTAGTGAATATCCGGACGCTCGACCTTCCATAAAAGAACTTCGCGATTAAAGTGGTCGGGGTGAAAATGGGAAGAGAGTACATATAGTTCTCCGGGTCTTCCCAACAGATAGTCATGAACGATACCTTTATTATATTCCGTTTCAGAGGAATCTTTGTAGTAATCGATAATGACTGTCACTCCGTCCGCTTCAATCGCGAAGCCGCTATGGTAAATGTAATCAAGTTTCATGCAAGGATCAATTTATAGCGCAATATTACGAAAAACGCTACACAAACCTTGGCTTTTAGCTGTTATTTTTATCTAAAAGACTTACATGGGTACTTCCATCAACAAGATATGCGAGTCTTTCAGTGTTTCCAGCTCAAAGCTGTGAGTGTCATATACACCCATGCCGTCACGGCGTGAGAGTACAGTGTCGTCCACCTTCACTTCACCTTCGATCACGAAGATGTACACCCCTGCATGCGACTGGTGCATGTGGTAGCCGATTTTTTTGCCTGCTTCTATCTCTCCGATGGAGAACCATGCCTGTTGCAGCATCTTGGCAGGAGCGTCACCGTCCGGTGAAACAATCAACGTCAGTTCGTTCTTGCGCAGTAACGGGCGGATGTCATAATCCTGATAGGCAGGTGGTGTATTCAGCTTCTCCGGCATTACCCAGATTTGTAGGAACTCTACCGGTTCGGTGTCGCTGCCGTTCATTTCGCTGTGATAAATACCGGTACCGGCACTCATGGTCTGTATGTCACCCGGCGTGATGGATCGGCTGTTCTTCTGGCTATCACCATGTTTCAGCTTTCCTTTCAAGGGGATGGAGATAATTTCCATGTTTTTATGCGGGTGGGTGCCGAAGCCTTTACCTGGTTCTACACGGTCATCGTTCAGTACGCGCAGGGCACCGAAGTTCATACGGCGCGGGTTGTAGTAGGTGTCGAAACTGAATGTATGGTGACTGTCGAGCCAATCATATAGAGCACGTCCACGGCTTTCCGCTTTGTCTATTACTTTTTTCATAATTAATTCCTTTCTTTTAAATGGTTGATATGTTTAGATAACAAACTGGTTTTGAAAAAGTTTATGGTCAGATGTTATCCTCTGCTTATTGCAGATTCTTATTGTTAATTTTATATCTTGACTTCATTTTCCAAGGCTTTTCCGCTTGCAAAGTCTTTGATATTCTGAAGTGTGGTAGTGGCGATATTCTCCAATGCTTCACGGGTGAAGAACGCCTGGTGTGAGGTGACGATGACATTGTTGAAGGAAAGCAGACGCGCCAGTACATCATCATCGATGATGCGGTCCGACTGGTCTTCGTAGAAGTATTCGCCTTCTTCTTCGTACACATCCAGTCCGGCAGAACCGATTTTCTTGTTCTTCAATCCTTCTATCAGTGCGTTGGTATGAATCAGTTGTCCGCGTCCGGTATTGATAATCATTACGCCCTCTTTCATCTTGCTGATGGAGTAGTCGTTAATGAGATATTTGGTCTGCTCGGTGAGAGGGCAGTGCAGGGAAATGATGTCTGAACTGTGGTAAAGTTCGTCCAGCGTGGTGTACACCACTTGGTGCTCACGGGCAAAGTTATAGTCGGGGTATAGGTCATAAGCCAGTACGTTCATGCCGAAGCCGCGCAGAATCATAATAAGTTTCTTGGCAATCTTTCCCGTACCGATGATGCCGACCGTCTTGCCGTACATATCGAAACCAAGCAGTCCGTGCAGAGAGAAATTACCGTCTCGTGTACGCCAGGTGGCACGGGGGATTTTCCGGTTCAGCGACAGCATGAGGGCTACGGTATATTCTGCTACGGCATAGGGCGAGTAGGCGGGTACACGTACCACTGTGATACCACAATCGGCAGCCGCTTTCAGGTCTACATTGTTATATCCGGCACAACGCAATGCCAATAATTTCACGCCATTGTCCGCCATCATATGGAGCACTTCCGCATCTGCGGTGTCATTTACAAATATGCAGACGGCATCTACATTTTGCGTTAGTATCACGTTGTGTTTATTCAGATGACCTTTGTAATAGCGGAGTTCAAAACCGTATTCTTTGTTCTTATCATTGAACGAAGCCTCGTCATAGGGCTTCGTGCCGAAAAAAGCAATTGTATATGCCATAGTTTATGGAGTTTTTAGAATTTATCGTCTGTCAATATAACACACGCGTGGCTAATAAGGTTCATTGGCGACAGTTGACTACGATATTGTGGATAGTTGTTGGTGACTGCGGATTATCTCAGTTTGGTGAGTCTTGTTCATAACGCTGCTGAAAGGAAATAATTTATCATTTCAAATAGTTTGTTTGTTTTGATTTTTTGATGTCGAAGAGGCGTTTTGTAAATGGCTGATTATCAGATGTATTACGATGGTGGTATCTCAGTATACGACTGAGGTAGCCTAAGTATCATATTGAGGTACCCTAAGTATCATACTGAGATACCCTAAGTATATGACTGATCGCACAATTATTCTGTTGTGTAAATATTTATCATAAACGCATGAAATGTTTATCATACAGGGTCATCGTTTTGCCCATAGCGGACGGGTTATGAATATAATTTTAGGCGCGGATTACGCGGATTACACGGATTAATGGCTGCGCTATCACACTATATTACAGGAAAAGAATCCGTGTAATCCGCGTAATCCGCGCCTAAATCATTATCAGCATTAGTTCATTACTTTTCCCTTATGAGCAACGGATATCATCTATCTTTTTTTTTATCAGTTTCATTAGAAACAGTTTCTATTTTCAATTAATTATTGGTCTGATGCGACATTTTTGCACAAAATGCTTTCAGCCGTGCAATATTATTGTAACTTTGCGCCCGCTAACAATTAAAAAAGATTTAGATGAGAAAATTTTCGTTGATTAGCCTTATGTTGCTAATCGTTTCAACTTCAACTTTTGCTGGAGGTCTCCTTACGAATACAAATCAGCATGCTGCTTTTCTTCGTATGCTATCCCGTGGCGCTACAACTGAAATAGACGGTGCTTTGTCCAATCCGGCAGGTCTGGCGTTTTTACCGACTGACGGCTTTCATATGTCTTTGAGTATTCAGAGTGCTTTTCAAACAAGAAATATCGATGCTTCGTGCGAAGGTTTGGGGCTGAATAAGTATTATGAGGGTAAGGCATCTGCTCCTGTCATTCCCAGTTTGTTTGCCGCTTATAAGACGGGTGACTGGACGCTTTCCGGCTTCTTCGGCATCACCGGTGGCGGTGGAAAGGCTTCGTTTGATGATGGTCTTCCCATGTTCGATGCTATGGTGATAGGCGGATTGGGAGCCCAAAAGATTCCGAGCAATGCCTATTCGCTGAAAAGCTACATGGATGGCAAGCAGTACATTTACTCTGTACAGTTGGGCTTGACTTATAAGGCAACAGACTGGCTTTCTGTTTTTGCAGGTGGTCGCATGAACTATTTCACCGGTGGCTATCAGGGTGCATTAAATGCCAGTGCCGCCACTAATTTGCCTTTGCCTACCGGAGGAACGATAACTACCGGAACAGAACTTATCGGCATCGATTTGGATTGCAGCCAGACCGGATGGGGATTTACTCCGGTTATCGGTTTGGATGCCAAGTTGGGCAAGCTGAACATTGGCGCAAAGTATGAGTTCATGACTAATTTGAATATTGAGAATTCCACTAAAGAAAACTCGCTTCGTATGATTGGTGCCGCTGAAAGTGAATTGGCGGATTACAAGCATGGTGTGAATACTCCGAATGATATCCCTTCCATGCTATCCGTGGCTGTTGCCTATGAGTTCATACCGGTATTGCGCGCATCTGTGGAATATCACTTCTTTGATGACAAGAATGCAGGAATGGCCAATGGCAAGCAGAAGTTTCTGACAAAGGGAACAAACGAGTATCTGGCAGGTATTGAGTGGGATGTAACCAAACAGCTGACAGTGAGCTGTGGTGGTCAGATTACAGATTACGGATTGTCTAACGATTATCAGAGTGATACCAGTTTCTCTTGTGATTCTTATACTCTGGGCTTTGGAGCCAAGCTGAAGTTAAGTGAAAGAGCTGCCTTGAACGTTGGTTATATGTGGACTACCTATGATGACTATACTAAAGTGTCTCAAAACTATAATGGTACCGGATTGAGTGGTACAAATGTTTATAGTCGTACTAATAAGGTGTTCGGCCTTAGTATTGATTACAGGTTCTGATTTCATAATTACTTCTAATATGATAGAAGAAGCCGTCTCGAACATTGTTTTGAGGCGGCTTCCCTGTTTATATATCTGATTAGAAAGAATATTGTACTAACAAATTCATTCGGTTGGCATGGTGTGTTGAATTACTGAAATCTGTACGCCAGCCACGGAGGTATTCGGCTCCTACCTGCATGTTTGGAGTGACATTCCAGAATACATTGGCTACGAGATACTGTCCGTAGCGATAACTGCTTGGTTGATCGTTGGGATAACCATTCTCAGAATATAATCTGGACATACTATATGTGCCGGATACGAATATTTTCGGACAGATATTATACTGTGCCCCGGCAAACCAGCCCAGCATAGGCAATGCCTGCATCTTGCCTTCTTTTTCAGGATTGGGAACGATGTCCACATTCAGATTGCTTATATCATTCAAATATTGTCCGATACCTTTTCCGTAAGTAGCTTGCCCGAAGATTTCCCATTTCTTACTGAGATTGAACGAAGTAGATGCCTGTACACCCCATCCGGTAACATCGGACGCATGATTGCTGAGCGTGCTGGTATACGTCATGCTGCGCACGATACCACCCACACGAAGATGGCTGTTAGCTCCCCATCCATATTGGGCGTAAGCGGTGAAGTCCGGCATACGTTGTTGGGCTACGCTGAGTTCGTCATTCGTGGCGCCATCTACGCTTGGCACTTCGATAGATGCATGGAAACGCCAGTTTTTCAGACCTTTGTAAGTGTAGGCAAGTTGAGTGGCACGGTAGAAAGTTGCACCATTGGGGCCTTGGAAGTCGATAGTGGAAGGCAATGCAGCCAAATCCATGAACCCACCATAAGTATAACCCACCGTTACATTACGGAACGACATATAAGCATTTCGCAACTGGAATACCTTATCTCCGCCACGGAAGTTACCGGCAGTATATACAACGAAATCGCCCAGCAATTTAGTATGCCCTACCAGTTTCAGGAAGATGGTGGAAGTACTTGCATCCATTTGGAACTGGTTCTTTACTTTGCTGGCATTCGGAATGTAGGCAGGGATGAAGTCCATGTTGTCCACGATGCCGCCAAAGTCATATTCGGCAGTGGCACGCACATATCCGCCGATACCAAGGGCGAATTTCCCTTTTTTATCCATCAACAGGAAGCGGGGAGCTTTAGGATCGTGGATGTACCTGAATTGCGATTCGTTCATGATACGGACGATCTCGTCGCCTGCCTTGTCGATGGTAACCATGACGATGCCGTTAGGTGCTTCGTCATCAATAATCACTTTTTCTTGTGCTCTGGCTATGGACGGAATGAAACCGATGCCGCACAATAGAAACATTACTTTTAAGATTGTCTTCATTATTAAGTTAGGTTTTGGTGAATGCCCTTTGAACAACTTAAATTAGAAATGGTTTTGCGGTCAATGGAAGAAAATGTATCTTTGCAGCCGATTTAACGATCTTATGATGCCGTGAATAGCGGTCGTGTATTCTAGAACACCACGTAAAAAACAGGATTTATGAAGCAAAAAGTATCTGTACCCTTTATGCTGCTGGGTATTCTATTTAATGTTTGTCTGATTGCAGCTAATCTTCTTGAAACTAAAGTTATCCAGGTTTTCGGTATTACCGTTACCGCAGGGTTGCTGGTTTTCCCTATTTCTTATATTATCAATGATTGCATTGCTGAGGTGTGGGGCTTTCGTAAAGCACGTCTCATTATCTGGAGTGGTTTTGCTATGAATTTCTTTGTGGTGATGCTTGGATTGATAGCCGTAGCATTACCGGCTGCACCATTTTGGGAGGGGGAGGCTCATTTCAACTTTGTTTTTGGGATGGCACCGCGTATTGTGGCGGCGAGTCTGACAGCTTTTCTGGTTGGTTCGTTTCTCAACGCTTATGTCATGAGCCGCATGAAAGTGGCAAGTGGTGGACGGCATTTCTCTGCCCGTGCCATCTGGTCCACTGTAGTGGGGGAGACGGCAGACTCTCTAATATTCTTTCCTGTTGCTTTCGGAGGAATTATTGCCTGGCCTGAATTGCTGGTGATGATGTGTATTCAGATCGTATTGAAATCCCTGTATGAGGTGCTGATTCTTCCGGTTACTATCCGTGTTGTGGCGGCTATTAAACGTATTGACGGTAGTGATGTATATGATCAGGATATCTCTTACAATATATTGAAAATCAAAGATATTTGAAGTAATGATAAATACTGTAAATCAGGAGTTAAGCGAAGCAATAACTTCCTTTAACTCCTGATTCGCATTAATAATGAATAGTTGTGAATAAAGAAGTTGCATTAGTTGTATTCAGTGGTGGACAAGATTCTACCACTTGCCTGTTTTGGGCAAAACGTGAGTTTAAGAGAGTAGTTGCTTTGAGCTTCCTGTACGGACAGAAGCATGAGAAAGAGGTGGAACTGGCACGGGAAATAGCCCGTAAAGCTGATGTGGAGTTTGAAGCAATGGATGTGTCTTTTATCGGTAAGTTGGGGCACAACTCACTGACGGATACAACGATGCTTATGGATCAGGAAAAGCCAGCCGGTAGTTATCCCAATACATTTGTGCCGGGACGTAACCTCTTCTTTCTAAGTATTGCTGCTGTATATGCCCGTGAACATGGTATCAATCATATCGTGACAGGAGTGTCGCAGACTGATTTCAGCGGATACCCTGATTGTCGGGATGCTTTTATCAAGTCGCTCAATGTTACATTGAACTTGGCTATGGACGAGCAGTTCGTAATTCATACTCCATTGATGTGGATCGACAAAGCGGAAACCTGGGAGTTAGCAGATGAACTGGGAGTGCTCGATCTGGTACGGAACGAAACATTGACTTGCTATAACGGGATACAGGGTGATGGCTGCGGGCATTGTCCGGCATGTAAGTTACGTCGTGAGGGATTAGAGAAATATTTAAAGCAGTTAAGTATTTAAAGGAATTATCGCTTCGCTTAACTCCTGATTTACATTAAAAACAAATAGTTATGACCGAATTAAAAGATCAACTGTCCCTTTTGGGGAGAAAAACAGAATATAAGCAGGACTATGCTCCTGAAGTGCTGGAAGCTTTTGATAATAAGCATCCCGAGAATGATTATTGGGTACGTTTTAATTGTCCGGAATTTACCAGCCTATGTCCTATAACCGGGCAGCCGGACTTTGCGGAAATCCGTATTAGTTATATTCCTGATATAAAGATGGTGGAAAGTAAAAGCTTGAAACTTTATCTGTTTAGTTTCCGTAATCATGGCGCTTTTCATGAAGACTGTGTGAACATTATAATGAAGGATCTTATTCACCTGATGAATCCTAAATATATTGAGGTAACAGGACTTTTTACTCCGCGTGGTGGCATATCCATTTATCCTTATGCTAACTATGGACGCCCGGGTACGAAGTATGAGGGCATAGCTGAACAACGATTAATGAATAGAGAATAAAAAGAGATAGGGGTGATTTTTCGGAACACCCCTTATTTATATGAATATCACTTCTTGATTATTACCAGTTCGGTAGCTTTCAGGATTTCCCCACCTTCAATCTTTTCTTTGATACATGTTACTTCTACACTGTCCTCCAGTAATACACCGGGAACTTTATCCGGATTGGCATCCATAGTGCTGATGTTTATTGTATCACCTTTTCCCGTAATCAAGGTGATATTATTCATTGTAGCATCGTAAACTATTCCATTGAGTACTTGAGGGTGATTCTCTTGTTTACAAGAACTGATACTTCCCGCAAAGAAAGCAAGAACGGAGAGATAAATTAACTTTTTCATATATAATAGCTTTTCGTGATAATTGTTGAATGCAAATATAAAACTATTTCTAAGAGAATATTGATAATCATAAGGAAAGTCTTTCTTTTCATGAACTAAATGCTGCTTTTCTGTGTTTTAATACAGTCAAGTTATGCAATCATGAGAATACTACATATTAGATATCTTTTACTTATTTTCCTTTTATCTTTCTCTGCTCTAGCGTCTGCTGATGATAAGAAAGAGAATTCTGGTACCGATTTGCTGATTATCAGTAGTTATGTATCGGGTGCCCCATGGAGTCAGACTATCATTTCACACATCATGCAGAAAGAGTATGACCGGAAGGATGTGAGTATGAATGTGGAGTACATGAATATCCTGACGATAGAAACTCCTGAGATACTGAACCAATATAAAGAAAATCTTTTTTCAACTTATGGTAACAACCCGCCTAAAGCTGTGTTGATGTTGGGAAATGCTCCTTTGATATTACGTGATGATATGCGTAGACACTGGGGAGATATACCTTTGATAGTATGTGCTGAAAGTAGATATATAGGGCCGGATTCTACTTATATGTACAATCAGATTATTCCATATAAAGATCGTATCTACTTGAAAGATCTGCGTAATGAGTATAATATGACTTTTCTTGCTGCACGTGCTTTTATACCGGAAAGTGTCCAGTTGCTGCGTCGTATGATTCCGAAGATGAAGAGTTTACTGTTAATAGGTGATCAGACTGACCGTGACATTGATTATGACCAGCAACTCTCAGAGTTGATTAACACTGAATATACAGATATTAATTATAAGTTTTTATCGGCAGGTGCTTGGAGTCCGGAACAGTTGTTGGATACATTGCGACAAGTGGTTCCGGAGGAAACCGGTATTTTGTTCGCTTCATGGTTCCACAAACGAATGTTTGCGGGCAATATGCTTATGATGGCAAACTCTTATAAGGTGATTGCCAATTCTACATTGCCTTGTCCATTTTTTGCATTATCTTCTTCTATTTCAAGTATTGAAGAAGATGGGACTATAATAGGAGGGTGTGTATATGATATGAACCTGTACTGTGAGGAAATTGTGAAGATGATTAATGCTGTAGCTGATGGAAAACAGGCACGGGATATCCCGTATTATGATCCGAAGCCTATGGTTCTTTTCAACTATCCTTATATGGTCGATTTTGGTTTGTCTCCTAAAAATTGCCCTCCGGGAACCATTTACTTGAATGCTCCTCCTACTTTCTTTGAAAAATATCGGTCTGCCTTGGTAGTAGGAAGTATTGTTTTATTGTTGGTTGTTCTCTTTTTCCAACTTCGGCGAAATAAGATTTTGGAACAACTTCAGTTGGTTGAACAGAATCAGCGCTTCACTCACTCCAAAATGGCTATGGCATTGGAGGTTGTTGATTTACTACCCTGGCAATGGGATTTACGGACGGATGAAATCACATATAGTTCTTACAAACCAATAGAACAGGGTAAAAAAGAAGTTTCGGAAATGACCTATACGACTGATATTAACGACTATCTAACTTTTGTTTGTGAAGAAGATAGAGAACGTATCCGACAGGTTTTTAAGGATGTACGCGCTAATAAAGTTGATAGAATAAAGGAAGAATATCGCGTCCATCGTCCAGGTAAACCATATGATTCGGAAGACTGGATGGAAGCACGTGCTTTTGTTGAACAATATGATGAAAAGGGAAACCCCTTGATCGTGGTGGGATCATCATTGTTTATTACAGAACGTAAAATAGCAGAACGCGAACTGATTGCTGCCAAAGAGCGTGCGGAAGAATCCAACCGTCTGAAATCTGCCTTTCTTGCTAATATCAGTCATGAAATCCGCACTCCGTTGAATGCAATTATTGGCTTCTCCAGTATATTGGCTATGACTGAAGATGAAGAAGAGAAGAAGGAGTATGTCAGCATCATAGAGAAGAATAATGGAATCTTGCTGCAACTTATCAATGATGTTCTGGATTTATCCAAGATTGAGGCTGGAGTTCTTGATTTGTATTATTCGGAATTTGGATTAAATGGAGTGTTAGCGACTTTGAAGGGAGTTGTTGAGTCTCGTTTGCAGGATAGGGTTGATCTGATTTTTGAGCCGGGGATGCCGGATGATTATGTTGTTTATTCAGAGAAAAACAGACTTCAACAATTGGTTTTGAACTTCCTGACTAATGCTTGTAAATTTACATCGACCGGCAGCATTCGCTATGGCTATGAAGTGCGTGACAAAGACATCTATTATTATGTAACTGATACGGGAACTGGTATTCCGGAAGATAAACTCCATCTTATATTCGAACGTTTCATCAAGTTGGATAGTTTTAAACAGGGCACCGGTTTAGGTTTGCCTATTTGCCAGCTCATTATTCAGAATATGGGAGGCGAAATCGGAGTGAATTCTAAATTGGGAGAAGGTTCTACATTTTGGTTTACGCTTCCCCTCAAACCAAAACAGTAAGAGGGGATAACGTTGCTTCTATATGACAGCTTTATTTTCAATTAAGTTCTTCAATCGAACCAAGGCTTCGATATAATAATAGTCTGCATAAATGATGGCGGCATCTATTTCTGAATTATTCGGCAAGTGTCCGGTGGAGTGGAGGAGGAATGCCGGCTTGCTTTTGCCGCATTGATACTTGTCCGAACTCAGGCTTGCCAACATTTTTATAGCTGCATTCTTATATTCTTCTCCTTTTTTGCCAGGCAGGTAAGTGGAGAGTTCCAGTAAAGCCGATGCGGTTACACTTGCAGCGGAGGCATCACGTGGGACATTCGGGATATTGGGGTCATCAAAATCCCAGTAAGGCACATAGTCTTCCGACAATCTTTCTAAATATACATCTGTTACTTTCTGTACAAAATCCAGATATCGTGGATCTAATGTTTCCCTGTAGACTACTGTATATCCATAGATAGCCCACGCCTGTCCGCGTGCCCACATGGTATTGTCTGCATATCCCTGATGTGTAACTCCTTTTATGAAGTCGCCCGTCAAAGTATCATAGACAGCGACATGATAGGAAGTGTAGTCGGGACGGAACTGATATTTCATAGTCTTATCGGCGTGCGATACGGCTATATCTGCCAGATATGGATTTCCTCCGTTCTTGGCAGCCCAGAAAAGCATTTCCAGGTTTATCATATTATCCATGATCGTATTGTGTCCACCGAACATTTCTATATTGCGTGGCCATGAAAGTATGGTACCTACACGAGGTCTGAACAAAGTTGCCAGTGAATCTGCTGTATCCAGAATCACTTGTTTGTATTCCGGATTATGTGTCAACCGATATCCATTGCCGTAGCTGCAAAAGATAAGAAAACCCAGATCATGGTCGTATGCCGGAATTTGTGACAGGAACTTCAACGGTTCGGTGAATTTCTCTGCTTCTTCCTTTATGGTTGCTTTACCGGTATATTCGTAATCATACCATAAAACTCCTGGCCAGAACCCACTGCACCATTCATCCTTTGTTGCTTTTCGGCAATGCCAGGTGTTGAGGCTGTCCATGATGTTACGGGGCATCATCGAGTAGTCGATAGTACCTTCTGCCGCTTTTAGTTCTGTTAAAGTGCGTTGTACCTGGGCGTCACAGTAATCCAGCGCCTCATATACATCCACATCCATTCCTTTCTCGGGCATGTTGCAAGCTGTAAACATGCACAAGCATGCACCGAACAGTAGTTCTTTTGTTTTCATATAATCAGTCTTTTTATTTATCTATGTGAAACCAGTCGGCATCTACCCATCCCCGTTCCTTACCATAAGGAGTGGTACTGAATAATCCTACTTTGGCACCTATCCATTTTCCCTGGCGGGCCGTGAAAGGCATACCTATTGCTTTATATTTCTTACCATCCAGGCTGTAATAGAAGTGGCAGATACCGCCTTTCTCTATTTTTACCCGTAGATAGATATCTCTTTCGTAGTTGGGAAACAAACCTGCTTCGTACTTTCTGCTGGCAGGTAATTCTGCCAGGCGAGTGACTGTTTCGGGTATCTTTTGCTCTGCATCCTTGCAGGTCACTTGTTTCAATATAAACTTATCGCCCTCTTTCTCTACTCCGAGGTAACAATAGTCCCAGCCCATTACAATCAATCCGGATTGCTGTCCGTCCATTTTGGCGGAAACTTTTAGTTTGGTAGTTGCTGTGAACTCTTCTGCCATGAATTTCTGCAATAAAAGGTTTGGTACTTCCCAGAAATTCACAAAATTTTCGGAGAGAATATGTCCGTAAATACGGATGAATCCCAAGTCGGAAGTATATCCGAATGTATCCTGATAATTGGCATGCCATTCCCATTGTAGTCCTAACTGACGGGTATTGAACTCGTCACTGTCCGCAGGTGTTTCTACTGGGTAATTCTTACCTACATTGGGCTTTTTATAACGGGTTACGGGTTCGCCACAACCATCGCCGTCCTTATCTTCTCCAATTACAGGCCAGTCGTTTACCCACTTCATCGGGTTCAGATGAACGACACGCCCATACATGGCTTTATCCTGAAAGTGAACGAACCAGGATTCCTCTGTTTGCGTATCAACCCATGCGCCTTGGTGGGGACCATTGATGTCGGTAGAGCCTTGCGCCATGACAATCTTCTTCTCATAAGGACCGTATATATTCTGCGAACGCAATACTAACTGCCATCCGGTTGCTACTCCGCCTGCCGGAGCAAAAATATAGTAGTAACCATTTCGCTTATAGAGTTTGGGACCTTCAATTGTATGGTTGATTCCATCATTACCATCAAAGACCAGTACCGGATCACTGATCACTTTTGTTCCTTCTGCATTCATCTCACAAATTGTGATAACACTGTTCAGTGCGGCACGACTTCCTGCCCATGCGTGTACCAGATATACTTTTCCATCTTCATCCCATAGTGGAGCAGGGTCTATCATGCCACGGCCGGCTTTTACCAATATCGGTTTCTCCCATTCTCCAGCCGGGTCTTTGGTCTTTACCATGAAGATGCCATGATCCGGATCTCCCCAATAGATATAAAACTCTCCATTATGATGGCGGATGGATGGTGCCCAAACACCTTTTCCATGCTGGGGAGCATTGAAGAACTCGATGGGTTCTATCTGTTTCAACGCATAGCCTACATATTTCCAGTTAACCAGATCTTTGGAATGGAGAATGGGCAAACCGGGAGCACATCCGAAGCTGGAAGCCGTCATATAGAAATCTTCACCTGCCGCGCAGACATCCGGATCGGAATAATCGGCATGCAGCACCGGATTGATATATGTGCCATCCTTCTGGTCAGATACCCAGGCTTTGGATACATGTTGGGCTTCCGCCTGCCAACAGGCAGCGTATAGCAATGTAGTAAGCAGAAATATCTTTTTCATCTTTTTAGTTACCTTTTTAAAATATCCTGAAAAACAAAGATTTTACCTAAACAAACTCTTACCTTTATCTACTGAAAATAATCTTAATGTGTTATTTGCCTATTAATACGAGCGAATCTGTTTATTCACTCAATGAAATATCATATTTTATAATCTTTCTCCTTTGTACTTTTTATACTTCTTCATTTCCTGCCTGTCTATAGGTACCAGTCTTATGGCAGCTCCACCACTGGGTTTCAGCTGGAACTTCATAGTTTGTGAAGCGTTGACAAGCAGATAAGTACATTTTACCTGTGTACTTGTTTTTATCTTTTCTCCCCCATCCGTATAGATGCAGGCGAGGTAATTCTTTTCTTTATCGAGGAACGTGAGAGGTATTTCTTCTTCAGAACCTTCATTGTTGGTCATTGCTGCAACAAACCATTCCTGACCTTTCCGGCGTGCCATTGTTATGTTTTTGCCGGGAGCGCCATCTAATACTTTCGTATCGTCGAATACAGTTTGTAAGTGCTCAAACCATTCCATTTCCGGTTCTCCGTGATAGAACGATGGTTTGTCATACCAGAAGATAGTTTGCAGAGGGCTGTAGAACACGAGGGATGCTGCCAGTTGATGAGCATGAGTCGTTTTCAGCCGTTTGTCGAAATAACAGATCGTATAGTCGGCTGCACCGTTTATCATACGAGTGAAGGGGAGCGTGACATTATGAGTTGCATCGGGAAATTCTTCGTTTCCACAAATGCCTTCCTGAGTTAACAAATTCGGATAAGTACGGCTGAAGCCTGAAGGGCGATATTCATCATGTATATTCATCAGCAGATGATTCTCTGCTGCCAAGCGAACCATGTCGTGCATCCAAGTTGCCCAGCGATGGCTGGCGTATTGTACGAAACCGGATTTCACTCCGACAATCCCCCATTTGCGGAGCAATGGGAAAAGTTCACGCATTTGCTTCATGAGTGCATGCTGGTTTACGTACACCCAGATACCAACTCCTTTTTCCTTACCATAAGCTATAACACGGGGCATATCCAGTTTGGCAACCACTTTTGTGGCATCCCCGTCATGTGAAGTACAGGGCATATACCATTGCCAGTCGAAAAGCATATACGGGATATTATGTGCTGCACAGAAGTCGATGGTTGCAATAGCTCCTTCGGTTGTGATAGTTGTTTCGCGCATAATCTTGCCTGGTTTTACCCATGCGGCGGCATCGGCAATTTCACACGGCGGATTCAGATTCTGGATGATATCATTGTGTTCCAGCAATTCACCCGGTTTGTCGGCTGCCATGACTATCTTCCAGGGAGTGGCATAATAAGTCACTACATCCACGGGGCTATACATTACAGAAGTCAGTGTATTCTTCTTGTCTGTGGAGGCAAGGTATTTGGTCAGACACCAGTCGTCAACATCAGCATCTGCCAATGCGGCCCATTTACCATTCGGGAGTTCCAGCGTAAGGGCACGTTCTACCGGATGTTTGATATCATCAATGTTCAGGTACTCAAAGAAAGCCTGTGCCCATTGTTCGGTCCATGCTTTTGTACCTGCCGGTAAGGCGTATTCTGTGAGATCACCTACTACTTTATGAAAGATAGCCTTTGGGTGTTCCGGGAAGAAATAGCGGAAAGCTACTCCTTCATTATAGGCACGCACCTCAATGTTGAGCCGGTAGCCGGAGTTATCTTTCTTGGAGAGATAAAGGGTGCCGGTCCGGTAATGATCGCGTACACTGCTACGTTCACCGTAAAGTGGCTGCCAGGTGATGTCTGTTTCGGGTTGGTAAGTCACAGAGTCCACTTCCAGATTGTCCATCCAGCAGGCAGGCTGTTTCAGGTTTCGTGCTCCCAGAGCCATTTCCCATATCCGGTTGTCCAGTTCCAGCCCGGCACGTGATTCATTGACTACAGGTTGTGATTTGTAATCTACCCGATAACAAAGTTCGTTTGCCGCAGGTGAAACCTGCTTCTGGTAAAATGCTATTTCATGTGTTCCGTCAGGAGATGTCAGCTTCAGTTCCTTGCCATTGTCTGCAAAGAGGGAAGGAGTGAGAACTAACATAATAATTGCTGAGCCGATAGTCTTCATATCTTCGTATTTATTGTTTTTATATAAATACGATTTGGGATATGAGGATACTCAATGTATTCTATCTTTTTAGGGAAATAATGTTCGAGACAGTTTGTGAAATGACAGGACTTCCAAAAAATGACGAGAATCCATCTTCCTTTTGTGAACTTCCCTGTACATGGGCTATGAAGAATCCATATACCCGGTCCTGTTTATTGATCCATGGATAGGCGCCGGCCCAACCCGGTGAACTGATCTGATAGGCTTCTCCTGTTGCTTCATCAATAAGTTCCCGCCATTCTCCCAAACCATATATGCCAGTATGATATTTTTTCAGTGCACGTTCCACATATTCACCCGGATGAACTTCTGCATTTCCCACTTGGTTTGCTTGCATTTCATGTATGGTTTCGGGTTTCAGTAGTTGCTTTTCTTCAAATACGCCATTGTGGTAGATCATATCAAGAAAACGCATGTAGTCGTGCAAAGTGGTACAGAGACCTCCACCCAACATGGGAGCGTGTCCTCCATCTGTATTCACGGGCGTGAAATGGGAATTTTTCATTCCTAAAGGTCGGGCTATTAATTCCTGAAATAATTCCTCGAATTCTTTATTCATAGCTTTTTCTGCCATCCGGCCGGCTATCTGCATGGCAAGTCCGCCATATTCAAAGCGGGTGCCGGGAGTGAAAACCGTGTCAAGCGGAAGAATCTCCATGATTGCCGAATCCAGATGATTGTAATTGTCTACGCGTGGTTCCGGCAGATAAGGGCGGACACCCGATGTGTGCGAAAGCAACTGACGTAAAGTAATCATTCCTTTTATGTCGTTTTTAAATTCAGGAATCCATTTCTTTACACTGTCATTCCAGTCCAGTTCGGTGCAGTCTACCACAGCTCCGATTACTGCGGCGGCTACCCATTTTCCGGCAGAGGCTACATAGACTTTAGTATCAGGGGTAACGTCTTTGTAGTTTTTCTGAAAGATAACGCTATCGTCTCTGACTACACAGATTGAGGCTCCCGGATAGTATCCTTTATTCATCCATGAGGTGATAATGGAGTCAAGTGGTGTAAAATCATAATCCGCCTGCCGGTTATCGGCAGGACGGCATGATGTGAATGACAGATAAATACCTATGAGAGAAACTATAATAATAATTTGTTTCATTTTTACTTTTCTATTAAATCCCAGTATACAACGTAACGTTGGTGATGTAAGTCATACAGTGGCTTTAAAACATTGCCCTGTGATGTTTTAAATATCAGTTCCTCGCCTGTACGCTGTAAACTGTGTCCGGGGTGTTTCCGGTCTATTTGTAAGGTGGTATTCAGCTCAGCCGGAATATGATAATTGTAAGTATAGTAATCATTGTATAATGCCGGATCAGAGAATGGTGCCGGAGATTGCATACCTTCTGTTCCCGATTCACCGGCCAATACCAGCGGTCCGTATAGCAGGGCCCCCTTTTGTGGATTGTCTGGCGTTGTTTCCAATTGCAGGCTCATCGGATAATTAGCTTCAATGCGATCACCGTCTTTCCATTGGCGGGTTACGGCAATGTATGATCCCGGTTTCTGTTTTACCGATACTTTTTTTCCATTGACGTTTACTTTCACATTTTTACTCCATGATGGATAGCGCAGATAAATCGTAGTGGTGACAGGTTTGTCCGTTTGGATGGTCAATGCAGTGTTCTCTTCTGCGGGGAAAGCTGTTTCCTGGTGCAGAGTTATTCCTTTCGCTTTCCAGTTTACTTCTGACGGGATAAAGAGGTTTACGTAGATTCCCTGGTCATTGTGATAATAGATAGCTTCTCCATATTTAGCATGGTTTTCGAAACCACTGCCTACACAACACCAGAAGGAATTCTCCCGGGTACTATAAACTTTGTGAGAGCCGGAGAGCAAAGGCAAGAAATAGGATACCATTCCTGTTTCAGGATCTTGTTGCCCAAGGATATGATTATAGAGTGCACGTTCGTAGTAGTCAGCAACTTTGGCATCTCCTGTCCAGCAAAACAGGTGGCGACTGAGTTTCAGCATATTGTACGTACAACAAGTTTCACCGGTATATCCGGTCAGATGTTTGGATAATTGTTGTGGATCGAAATAATGCTCTTTATCACTGCTGCATCCCGGTGCAAAGGTATGATGGTCTATCATGGTATGCCAGAAAAAATCAGTCAGCTTCCGACTGTCATTATCCTGCGTCAGCTCGTAGTTACGTGCTTCGGCAAGAACTTTTGGGATAAAGGTATTCGTGTGCTTGGTTCCTAAATCATCGCGTTGTTCTTTCAGCGGATCGATAACATCATTGTGATAGAAAAATTCAGCAAGCCATTGATAACGCTCGTCACCGGTGATGGCATAAAGATTATAGAAAGATTCGTTCACACCGCCGAATTCATTCCGTATCATCCTTTTCCGGGTGGGTTCATCCAGCGGTTTAAGTTTATTATAAGCCCAGTCGCCCATGCGGGTAACTACTTCCAATGCCTGTTTGTTATCTGTATAGAGGTATTGGTCGATCAATCCGGAGAAGAGCTTGTGTAATGTATACCAGGGTGCCCATACACTTGTCCCACGTATGTTCCGATTGATCAATTCTTCCGGATATGCACTGAGATACCCGTTTCCCAAAGCTGCCTGTACTTCTGCCAGACCTGTAACAAGACTGTCACCTTTCAGCTTGAATATTTCACTTCCGGTAGATGCGTACATGAGCGCATAGGCTGATAGTAAATGCCCTGTTGTATGTCCGCGCAGTTCGCAGTCCAGTGATTCCCAGCCGCCTAGTTTCTTTACGGTCATATATCCACCTTCACGTCCGGCAAATACTCCGGCGTTGTTGCGGAAACTGTGTAGCAAACGATTGGTTGCTATAGAAGTCATCCAAACAGAATCACGCATCATATTGTCGCGAAAACGGCTTGGTAATAAACGCACGTCTTTTAAGTCGAAACTCTCTACCTGTATCGGCGCTGTTGTCACTTTTTTCATTTTTCCGGCATGTTGTCCGGGATAAATGGATTGAGCGGAAAGGCCGGTTGATAGAGCCGCACAGATTGTCATTAGGATTAAACTCTTATTTCTCATAACTTTTTTATTAATTCTTTCTTTATATATACGAAGTAGAGGGATATATTACTCAAAACCCGTTAGAGGAATTTAAAACTGTATAGCGAGCTATTTTCCTATTACGACTGAGGATAGTTCCCACTAGGACTGAAGGTATTTCCCACTAGGACTGAAGGCACTTCCCACTAGGACTGAACTCGTGTTCCACTACGACTGATCTTAGTGGAACACCAAGTGCGTTGTCACACAGATAGTTATGCTTTTTGCTGCACTTCTATATAGTTCATATCGGAAAAGAACAAAAGTGATTAGTGTTTGGTGATAAGTGATTAGCGCCATTCGGTATATTATTTTTTAGACGCGGATGACGCGGATAACGCGGATTTAAAAGGCTGCGCTATAAAAAAATAAAAAAAAGATCCGCGTCATCCGTGTCATCCGCGTCTAAAAGATTATTTATCATTTAGTTCATAACCGAAAAGAAATGAACTAGTCTTGTCAGCGGATTACTTTATATTTTTTAGTGTAAGAATCGAAAATGGATTCATGAGCATTGCGCACATAACTTCCATATCCGATGAACCATTCCAATATGTTTTTGGAAACTGCGGGGTCAGTTCCTTTCTTATAAGAAAAAGCAAGTAAATATGCGTCTGTATCCCAACCGTTCACATTGGTGCAGGAATTCCGGTGCATAATATGCCCATCTGCCCGTGTGTTTAAATAAACATCGGTTATTTTGTCACCTTTAGCAATACGGACACCTTGCAGATCGTCTCCTTTCAGGCGAGTTACTTGAGGAATATTTTTACTTGTAGGAGAATCTTTCAAGATGATTGCCGTTATAAACTTGACACTTTGTGCCTTTATCGGATAGGTTACCGAATAATACGTTTCCATTTCGTCGGTCTTCTTTGCTTTGGGACCTTGGTGAGCTTTCAGTTTCAGGTTATAAGGGAAATCATGTTCGAAGTCGCTTTCTGTCAGATAATCCGGCCATAAAGGGCGTATATCCACAGCAGCCTGTTGGTTGACGACACTCAAATCAATACCATTTTTCCTGCTTACTCCATCCGGGTGAAAAAGCAGACTGAATGTACCGTCTTCATGCGAACAGACATCATCAATAACCAGTATTACATCATCTATCCACAAAAAACTACGGTGGTTTTTAGAAAAGTAGCGGGAAGTAGGCCCGGTCACGTTGGCCAGGATGTATTTGATATTTCCTTCGTCTGTAAGATGATGCAAAGAACCATCGAGCATCGAACCTTTGTACTGTTGCTCTTGAGGCTGGGCCTGTCCATTAAACAACAGTACATTATGGGCTTGGCTATGGAAGAAATATTCACGATACCACGGATTGGGATACCAACAGTTTCCGCCATCCTTAATTACTTGTTGTCCATTATGAAAAAGGATAAATGAACCTGCGTCTGCATGAGAGTGATTCCATGTATGTCCGCATTTCACTCCTAACAGGGTTGTGTTTTTCTCCCAAGAAGTACGCATCATACTCCAACCCATTCTTTCATATACCACAGATAGCGACAGGGAAGGTTGCATTGGAGCCGTAGATAAATCGGGAGTGTACAATAATCCCATGGGTGTATCAGTTGGCATACTTTCTTTGGCCTGGTTTTTCCGTACCTGTGTGAGATACCATAACATATCCGTTTTCTGAAAACCTAATGTCCAAAGTAATTTCAAGACTCCTTCACCATTGGCAGCAATGTTGCTGTCGCCAAAATAAAGGGAAGGAAGATAATCACCGTCGGCAGGATAACAGGTATACATAAAATAATCTGCTGCACGCTCAAATAGCTTCCTTTCCGGCCATTCTGCCCGGGGATTGAAATTCTGCATGGCAAGGCGGAAGGTCAGGTATTGGGTGAGCCCGTAATTGGCATAACTCACACTTTCGTAATAAGCTCCATTATCGAAGTTAGCCGGTTTGTTTTGTAAGATATCTCCTTGGAAATTAGCCCAGTCTGTTGTTGCCCTACTTACCATATCAATCCATTCGGCAGCTTCGGGAATTTCGTTGCTGACGGCCATGGCAGCGATTCCGGTCATGGCAATACAGGATACCCAATAGTTGTGCCCCATGGAATTGATTGCATGGAAACGTGTTGCCGGTGATAGCCAATCGTGTAGCGTCGGACGGATTCCTATTTTGTAAATGGCTTGTGCCAGCTCTTTCCGTTCTTCATCTGAGAGTTCGTTATAGATAGCATCGAAACCGATAGCCATTTGATGATTGGCATGGGCGGTACTTAGCAATGAAGTCCAGGCAGGTTCCCGATTCAGCATATCCTTTGCTTCGAGGGTTTCTTTTCCACCTGTCTGCCGGATTGATTCTTTGATCTTATCTGCATATCTTTTTTCGCCTGTCACCTGGTATGCCAATGCCAGATATTCCAACTTGCGGTAAGGATTGTTTTCTTTCAAGGCTTCCCTGGCTACTTGTTCTACCTGGGCATAATTGGCTTTGATTTCTTTATCCGATTTGAGTTGTTCTTTCAGTGTCGCTATCCGATCGGGGGTAAAGAACAGATAGGGGTGTTGTTGCTGCGCCCGGATTGAGAAAACCAGGGAACAAAACAGAATGAGCGTCAGTACATGCTTTCTTTTATTTCTCATAATTTCTTTGTTAATTCTTTCTTTAGTATATATACGAAGGAAAGAAATATATTACTCAAATATCTTCCAGCTTTTCAAATGAGCGAATCCATTCCACAATTACCGATTCATTACCGATATTCCCAAAATTGAGAATAAGAGTAATGTTTGTTGGTCTTTCTGTGAAGTGCGTTCCATTATTTGACAGATAGTCTGTAATCTTGAATACATAGATATCTTTTCCTATCTTTTTAGCCTTATCCGAATCTAACTTCCAAAATTCCGGAGCACTGGCAACGCTATAGCTTAATTGTAACCAGTCTTTATTTGCGGATGTTGGAATTTTGGGTGCCTTTACAGCAATATACGGATAGTTTCCTGCCTGGTAGGAAATCCTTTTCTTTTGCATATTTACTCCGGATGATACAAATGACATTAGATTATCCACCTGTTTATAAGAGCAATTGGCGAAAGTCCATCCTTCCAGTTGGGAAAGATCCTCATTTATTTGTCCGGGGACTTTCCTTTCATTTAAGTCTTTTCCCAAATAGAACAGCAGGCTGCCGAAGCCCGGGTTATCACAAGTAAATCCCGGTCCTTCAGGACGTATCATGCCTAATACAATTTGGGTATATGGCATTTCTAACCCTTTGCGTTCAACATAGTGGTTGTAGGCTATTTCAAATAATGAGCGGAAACGTCCCATTCCTTCTTCCCCTAACGTAGTCCAGTTTGAATATTTTCCGGTTATATCTTTCCAGGTAAAGAAAGGTACTTCATAGCCCAGATTGGATTTGGCCAAGTATTCATAACCTTTCATAAGGCGATTATCCAAAGCGCTATACAGGTCTCTGCCTTGTGTCCAGGCTATTTCGGCAATTTCCGAGAGGCATCCTAACCCTAACATGGCATGTTGCTGGTCACGTCCACTTTCCTGTATCTGGCCGGATTCTGCTACGTAGTTTGGAAGAGTTCCATTATCATGGCCTTTCAGAAAAAACTCTATAGCGTCTTCATACAACTTCTTATCGTTCAGAAATACTCCGAATGCCATTTGTGCCTTAGTTACTGCAATTCCCCAGTTACCGTTGGTGTAAGGTTTGGTATTGTAGAAAGTAGTAAGTATCGGCTGGAATACATCTCGGAACATACTTTCTACTTTGGGTGTATCTTTTGCATCCCATCCGTTAGTATATTTATCTGCTGTATATGTATATCTCATGATTTCTGCTGCGTTTACCAGCATAAATCCTTGAAGGCCGGCACAAAGCGGATCGTCCGGACCTTCTATTTTCTTTAGGGTACTTGCATACGCTCTGATAATCTCCATTGCTTTGTCTGCATGAGGCTCTTTTCCTGTGACTATCCAAAGAATAGCATTGTAGTAAGCTGCATTAAAATCTCGTTCACAAGGATCTTTGGTATAACCATATCTGCCGGCACGGCTGATAGTTTCGAAAGGTCCTTTTATGCAATAATCAGCTTTTCCCTCAGGCATTCCTCGCATGATGTTAAATGAACCGTAAGCCGGTTGTATCTCATTTCTGACAAGTTCCCGGATTCTTTTTAATGAAGATTCAGAATGGAGTAAGCCCGGATGAGTAAACTCTTGGCTGTTTATATTCAGCATATAAAAGAGAAGAATAAATAACGGAATAAATTTCTTTTTCATCATATTCTTAAAATAATAAGGTTAATACATATTAGATAGAAGTCAATATGTATATAGCGTATTTACGTGCCGATTTACCTAAAGCGACATCGCACTTTTTAGTTTAATTATGAAAAACAATTCTGCGTATAATGCATCATGAGATTAAACTAAGTTTTAGTGAGCAAAACTATACATTCTATCAAAAAAATCATTAAGTTTGTCGGACTTCTTAGTAATAATGAGGAGAAAATGATCGATTTTTATGAATGTATGAAGGACACATATTATTATATAGGGAGAGTTGCTCCATTTGTCATTCGTTATTTATTTATGGTGATAATGTTGTTGTTGCCATTATCTCTGTATTCAATCCAACAGTCTCCTGTTTTTCGTTCTGTAACTGTATCTGAAGGTTTATCCCATAATACGATAAATGCTATATATAAGGATACCCGTGGTTTCGTATGGTTAGGAACACAGATGGGATTGGATCGTTTTGATGGGGTAAATGTGACGACTTATCCTCAATTTTCCGGGAGAACTGTTTTTTCGATAGCAGAGACTGATTCTGTAAATTTATGGGTGGGTACAGATATAGGATTGATAAAGTTTAATCGTAAGACAGAGACGGGTGAACCGATTGTTTTAGATGGCAAATCTTTGTCTGTAAAAGTGGTTTTTGTGAGTAAGAAGGGGAGATTACTACTTGGTAGTTCACGTGGATTATTTCTGTATGAAAGTGGTGTATTCAGAAAGATTCTGCTGGACTCCAATGCCTTGTCTGCTGTGAATGGCCTAATGGATATTGTAGATGGAGAGGATGATAGTGTTTGGATCGCTTCAAATGGAGGATTGATCCATTATAATATGGAAACTGGAAGATCACGAGTGTTTGAGAATAATATTAGAGGAGGATTAAATTACTATAGTTGTCTGGCTTTGATGGGAAATACTATTTATTTAGGTACGGCAAACCAAGGCATGCTGAAGTTTGATATTGGGCAGGAAGTTTTCTCCATATATCCGCAAATAGGTAATGGATGTATTAAGGATTTGGTACCTGTAGGTAATGATACATTGTATGTAGGAACCAATGGAAGTGGTGTCAAAATTATAAAAGCATCTTCCGGACAAGAAATAACGTCAATAGAACATTCTATACAGGAAGATGCCATTTGTTCGAATGCTGTTTATTCATTACTGAAAGATAAAAATATCCTTTATATCGGTACTTACATGGGTGGAATGAGTTATACGCCTACGCGTGGGAATACCTTTTCCATCTATTCTTTTAAGGATAAATTTGATTCCCATAATCTGAATGTGCGTGCGTTCTGGATTGGTAAACAAGGGCGAAAAGTAATAGGTACCCGTGACGGACTTTATTATATTTCCGAAGAAGAGAATATAGTGAAACATTACACTATAAAATCTTCGATATTACGTTCGGATATTATTTTGTCGGTTAAACCTTTGGGAGAAGATTATTTGATAGGAACTTATGGTGGTGGCATGTATTTGCTGCATGCAGAGACGGGTAAACTGTCTTTCTTTAAACCGGATGATTGCTTCAGGCAAAATTCATTTACCGGATGTGAAAGAGATAAAGAGGGCAAATACTGGATAGGGAGTTCTTATGGGGTGTATGTCTATAATGAATTGACCGGACAGTATGTAAATTACAATAATAGAAATTCGTCTCTTGCCATAAATTCAATATTTACTTTAAAAGCAGATTCAAAGGATAGAATCTGGATAGGAACGAATGGAGCTGTTTTTTTGTATGATATGTCAACCGGTACTTTCAAGTCGGATGTATTTCCTGAACATATAGAACCGTTTACAAAAAGCATACGGTATATTTATGAGGATAATCATAAAAATCTATGGTTTTGTGACGATAAAGAGGGAGTTGTTAAAGTTGATGAGCATTTTACTAAATTTGAGCATCTGACAGTTGATGATTTCCTTCCCAATAATTCGGTCATGAGTATTATTGAAGATCCGCATGATGGAGGACTGTGGTTTAGTACACAACGTGGTTTACTGTATATCAAAGATAATCATCACAAGATTTTCTCTCTTTATGATGGCATTCCCGGATACATATTTAATAACCCTGTACAGATTACAGATGATGGCTCTATTTGGTGGGGCAATGAAAGGGGATTAGTAAAATATACTTCTCAGCTTAAACATGAAAGAAAGGTAATTCCATTACCTCCTGCCATTACATCAGTAGCTGTTGCTGGTAGAATCCTTCAGACGGGAGATGAATTGTTGCCTTTTTCTTCTTCATTTATGGAGAAGATCTCTTTGCCTGCAGATAAGAATAATATTGCATTTACGTTTTCTGCCTTGAATTATGCTGTTGTAAATACGGATATCTATGAATATTTTTTGGAAGGGTATGATAAGGAATGGTTGACTTTGATGAAAGGCAATCAAGTAGCCTATATGAATCTTCCAGTTGGCAACTATGTTTTTAAAGTACGGGCGGCGTCTAATCCGGGTGCAGTTATGGCGGTTAAGGTGGAAGTTGTACGGGGACTTTCTTTCACCTTATGGATGGTGGTACTTTGTTTTTTAACATGTTTGGTACTTCTCTATAGCTATTATGCTTTGCTGGGTAAATATAGGAAAATGAAAGAGGATATGCGTGAGAATACAGTACAAGTCGAAGGAGTACAGAAGGAGAAGTATCAGAAATCCAGGGTGGATGAAGAAGAGGTATCACGGATAAAACAAAGGTTAACAGAATGTATGAATAAGGATAAGATGTATCTGAATCCGGATTTGAAGTTGCAGGATGTAGCGAATACTATTGGCTGTAATGCGGGAGATTTGTCACAGGTTCTAAATTTATATTTGAATATAAACTTTACCGATTATATCAACCAATATCGTGTGGAAGAATTTATTATCCGCGTGCAGGATAAATCAGCTTCCAAATATACTTTGGCGTTTCTTTCTGAGCAGTGTGGATTTAGCTCCCGGACATCTTTTTTCCGTTCATTTAAGAAATTGAAGGGTAAATCACCTGCAGAGTATATTAAGGAGAAAGATATCATTTTAGAAATATAACTTCCTGAAAAGAGTACCAAAATAATTTGGTACTCTTTCTTTTTATATAATTAAAATATTGAAATATAGCTGTTTATTGAGAAACTCGTTTCAGCCTTTAGGTTGGTACCTATTACACTTCTCAGAATGTCTGAAAAGAATTTCAACTTACTAATTTTGTTGTCGTTGAAATCAATTTGTTCATTTAAAAAGTGCTATATCATGAAACACAAAACCATTCTTTTGCTTGCTTCTTTATTTGTAGTGGGAATTGCTTGTAAGCAATTCGACCGGGAATTCTCAGTAAATACCAATATTGATTATTGTGAGGCCCAGGCTTTACGTACATTGGCCATTGTTCCTTCTGGCTCAGAAGGAGGTATTCCTAACTCGATCGATGGAGATGATGTTAATTGGCATTTCACCAGTCCCGGTTCATGGACTTCAGGTTTCTGGCCTGGTATTCTTTGGTATTTATATGAGAATACAAAGGATAATATGTGGAAAGTTGCAGCTGAAAACTATACTCAAAAGATTCTTCCTGTAACTCACAGAAAAGCAAGGAGCCATGATATGGGATTCATTACGATGTGTAGTTTGGGCAATGGATATCGTTTGACGGGTAATACGGAATATAAAGAAGGATTATTACGTGCAGCTGATTCTCTTTCAATTCTGTTTAATCCTGAAGTTGGTACTTTTCTTTCATGGCCGGGTATGGTAAAAAAGGAAAATTGGCCTCATAATACTATTATTGATAATATGATGAATCTTGAACTGCTATTTTGGGCTGCCCGAAACGGGGGAGAACGCCGTCTATATGATATGGCGTGTGAGCATGCCGATACCACAATGAAATATCAGTTTCGCAAAGATTATTCATGCTATCATGTTGCCGTATATGACACGATTACCGGACATTTTATAAAAGGTGTGACTCATCAAGGGCTGAGCGATAACTCCATGTGGGCACGTGGGCAAGCATGGGCTATTTATGGTTATACTATGGTATATCGTGAAACGGGAGAAGTGCGTTTTCTGAACTTTGCCCGAAAAGTAGCAGATGCTTATTTATCCCGTTTACCGGAGGATTTAATTCCTTATTGGGATTTTGATGCTCCCGACTTGTCTTCTGGAGAACCTAAAGATGCTTCCGCAGCGGCTATTACAGCTTCTGCTTTACTGGAACTTTCTACTTATGTAACCGAGCGTGACTCTTCACATTATTATTATGACCAGGCAGAAAAGATGCTTGAAATGTTATCATCTTCTGCTTATAAGGCAGGAGATACAAAATATGCTTTTTTGTTACATTCGGTAGGTCATATGCCTCGTGGTGGAGAAGTTGATGCATCCATTATTTATGCGGACTATTATTATCTTGAAGCATTAATTCGTTTTAAGAGATTACAAGAGAAACGTTCTATACTGGCTAATTTATAAATACTTCCTTAATCTTATCTATTATGAATACACAATTGATGATTGCCGGATATTGTCCGGTTGGAAATTACTCTTTCGAGATAATTTATAAAAAGTATCACACTTTTTTCGTGCACTATGCTGAAAAAACGATGGGAGAGGAATTGTATGCTGAAGATGTTGTACAAGATGTATTTATCAATTTGCTACAGCAGACTAATTATTTTGTATCGGAAGGTGCAGTATTGAAATACATCTACAAAGCGCTTTATAACCGCTGTATTGATTTGATACGTCATAAGCAAATAGAACAGCATTATGAAGAAGTCTCTGGAAATGACTTTATATCTGCATTGAATAGAGATGGGCACAATACTCTTTTGACAAAAGAATTTTTTGTAATAGTAGAAAATCGTATAAAAGGGTTACCTCCTAAATGTAAACAGATATTTGTAATGAAGTATAAGAATGAGTACTCTAATCCAGAAATCAGCGAAAAGTTAGGATTATCGATACGAACAGTAGAGAATCAAATATATATCGCCCGCAACGTGTTACGAGAATATGTGGATTCTTATCTATGTTCCTAAAAAAAATAGCGAAAATTATCTTTTGTTTGAGTGAATGAAAGTTTATTCCCGTTTAATCTATGTTCATTGAAGATATATTGACTAAATAATTAAATGTGATTTTTTATGTTAAACTTAAAATGCATGCTATGAATAAGAAAGACAAATTCTTTATGCTTTTAGCATTGTCCTGTTTGCCATTAAGTGAAATGGCTGCAGAACAAGTGGATGGTATGGCTGTATCTCCTATAACTCAGGAGGTATTGCAGAATTCGGTTAAAATTACCGGAAAGGTAGTGGATGTTCAAGGAGAACCGGTTATTGGTGCTACAGTAATGGAAAAAGGTACCACCAATGGCATCATTACAGATGTTGACGGTAACTTTACATTAAATGTTTCTCCCAACCGGAAGTTGCAGGTTTCGTATGTTGGTTATCAGACTCAGGAAATTACAATTGGCTCCAATCGTACGTTGAGAATAACCTTGAAAGAGGACTCTGAATTGCTGGATGAAGTTGTGGTAGTAGGATATGGTACGATGAAAAAATCAGATTTGACAGGTGCGGTATCCTCCGTTTCTACTCAGGACTTAATGAGAAGTGGTAGAACGGATGCGGTAGGGGCTATGCAGGGAGCTTTACCGGGTGTACAAATCCAGCGTTCGAATAATAAACCGGGTGGTGAATATAATATTCTGATCCGTGGCTTGAATACAATTAGCGGGAGCACGTCTCCTTTAATAGTGGTAGATGGCGTACCAGGCGCATCTTTATCTAATCTGAATCCAGATGATATCGAAAAAATAGATATTCTAAAAGATGCGTCGTCTACAGCAATCTATGGTTCCCGTGCCACTAATGGTGTGGTAATGGTTACTACCAAAAGAGGAAAGATAGGTAAAGTGAAAATTGACTATAGCGGTTATGCCGGATATAGGAAATATACCAATATGCCCGATATGATGTCCGGTGAAGAATATGTGCAGTTGGCGCGAGAGGCGAAGAGAGCCGGAAATAATAATGAATATGTGGATGATAGTCAAATTTTTACAACCTCAGAATTGAAGGCCATTCAGGATGGTAACTATTTTGATTGGGTGGATGCGGTTTCCAAGCCGGCCTTTATGACGAATCATACCATATCGGCTACCGGAGGTAATGAAATGGCTACTTACGCCTTGTCTGCCGGATATTATTTTGAAAATGGTATGCTGGAACCTCAAGAATATTCCCGTTATAATCTTCGGGCAGTGGTAGATGTAAAGCCTAGTAAATACATGAAATTTGGTATTAATATGTATGGAACCCATTCTGTACGTGATACAGGTAATTCGGACCTGTTGCAGGACGCTTTCCGTTTACGTCCTACTTATCATCCGACTGACTTGGTGACAGGGGAGGAAATGTGGGCTTATTCCAATGGTCAATATAATGCGTTGACTACCATGAAGAATGAACTGAATAAAACAAAGAAGTACAATCTGTTAAGTAATATTTACTTAGAAGTCACTCCTATGCAGGGGTTGACATTGAAAACTACTTTCTCTCCGGATATAAATCTGGAGGAGATTGGCCAGTACAGAGGTAAATATACGAAGGCTAATAAGGGACAAAATAAGGCAACCAGTAATTATGCGAAAAACAGTTATGTGGATTGGGTTTGGGATAATCTTGTGAATTATAATTTTCAGTTGAAAGATCATCGTGTTGATTTGACCGGAGTATTTTCGATGCAGCAGTCACAGGATGAGAAGTTGAAAGGAATTGGCAATGGATTGTCATATAATTCTTTGTGGTACAATTTGGCTGGGGGATCGGCAAGCAATACTTCTTCTTCAGGTTTTACCAAAACAAATTTGATGTCCTATTTGGCACGTGCCAATTATGTGTACAAGGACAAGTATTTTCTGACTGCAAGTATCCGTTTGGATGGTTCGTCAAAATTGGCGGAAGGTAATAAATGGGGAAGTTTTCCATCGGTTGCTGTGGCATGGAGAGTGTCGGAGGAAGAATTTATGAAGAGTTTGTCTTGGTTGAGTAATTTGAAGTTACGTTTGAGTTATGGCCAGACTGGTAATGATAATGTAAGTGCATATCAGACACAGGGCTCTATTAGCGGAGCTAAATATTATACATTTGGTTCAAATGAGTCTATCGGCTATGTTCCCAATAATTTGCGAAATTTGGATTTAGGGTGGGAACGTACTACAGAGTATAATGTGGGTATTGACTTCGGATTATTGAATAATCGTATTTCAGGTAGTGTGGAATATTATAATCGTTTGACAGAAGATTTGATTATGAATAAGACAGTGCCTGTTACTACCGGCTATTCTTCTGTGAAAGCGAATGTGGGATCTGTCAGAAATGAAGGTTTCGAAGTAAACATTCATTCAGATAATATCCGTACCAAAGATTTCTCATGGAGAACCAGTCTGAACTTTGCCTATAACAAAAATAAGATTGTAGATTTGCAATATAAGGAAGATCTGACTTCCCGTGGACAATTTTTAGCAGGAATGAGTGGTGACTACAGTAATCTTTGGATTATCGGTCAGCCTATTGATATAAATTACAATTTGATGACATTGGGAGTATGGCAGTTGGACGAAGCCGAAGAAGCAGCTAAATATGGTTGTAAGCCGGGACAATATAAACCGTTGGACTTGAATGATGATGGTGTAATTGATGATAAAGACCGTGTGATTGATGGTAAACGTACTCCGGATTGGACAGGTGGTATGACTAATACATTTACATACAAGGAATTCGATCTGTCATTTCAAGCGGCCTTCCAAGCGGGAGCAAGAGCTAGAAACCAGTTTTATGTTTCGTATGCATTGGAAAACAACAATCTCAATTTTAATAACTTAAGAAAAGATTATTGGACTCCGGAGAATCCTACCAATGCTTCTGCGCAGCCTAGCAACATGGGTACTTATCGGAGTAAAGCAGGATCATGGGGAAATGCGAAGTCAGAGATGTCGCATACGATGTTCTCTAGTAATTTTCTTAAAATCTCATATATTACTTTGGGGTATACTTTCAAACCGTCAGTTCTTGAAAAAATGAAATTAGGTAATTTGCGTCTATATGCAACTGTTCAGAATCCATTTATTTTTTGTGCAAAGGATGTGGTTGATCCTGAACAGTTGAATGTCAGTATCAATACATCGGATGCAATGACTCGAAATGTGATTTTCGGTATTAATTTATCATTCAAATAATTAGGATAATATGAAAGCAAAAAATATTTTTACTAAAGGTCTCCTGCTGGCGTCTGTATTCGCAGTTTCGGGGTGTTCGTCTTTTCTAGATGAAAAAAATTGGTCCAGTCAGTCTGCCGAAGAATATTATGCTACGGCTGAAGGATATGAATCTCTTATAAATGGAGCTTATTCCACTTTAAAATCAGTATATAATACAACGAATTATTTTCTGTTGACCCAACTTGGGACGGATTTGGGAACTCAGAATGACGGTACGGCTACCAATGCATTAAATCAGTATACGGTGGATTATGCTAATGACAATGCTACTGTTTATAATCAATGGAAAGTAGTATACGAATCGTTGAAGAATGTCAATGCCGCTATTGGTCGTGCCGGTGCGGTAGTTACAAAAGATCAGGATCTATTTGATGGCATTGATAAGGGGGTATTGGCTCAGCGGGTTGCGGAAGCCAAGTTTTTGCGTGCTTTATATCTTTTTGAAATCGTGAAGAATTGGGGACAAGCTCCGTTGATTTTGGAAGAGCCGACTTCACCTTCTACAACTTCGCAATTGAATAGTGGTGCTGATTTTTACAGACAAATTCTGGCTGATTTGCAGGATGTCATGGACTCTTCTCTTCCAATGAAGCAGACTGCGGCTAATTATGGACGTGCCTCAAAAGCTGCGGCAAAACATCTTCGTTCCCTTGTTTATTTAACTCGCGGATATCAGAGTTATGCGGAAGATGATGATTTTAAAAAGGCTTATGATGATGCCGTAGATGTAATTAATAATTCCGGACATGCCTTGTTGGATGATTATGCAATGGTTCATCGTCAGGCAAATGAAGAGAACGATGAAATTATCTTTGGTATTAATTTCTCTGCCGGATCAGGATGGAATAATAATATTCAGACAGAATTCTATTTGTTTGTTTATCGTGAAGGTTGGACTGATTTGGGATTTTCTTCGATTTATTGTAATGATTATGCTTCTGTAATGCCGACCAAATATAGTTATTTATTATTCGACTGGAAAAAAGACAGACGTACGGAAGTTACTTTTATGAGCCCGTTGAATGGTGATCCGGCAACTTCTATAGATGGACGCGCTTATGGTAGAAACTGGTTTGAAAGTACGAATGGTGTGAATGTAGCAAAGGGGGATACAGTTATTTATTTCCCCGTTCCCGGGGAGAGTGGATATAAGCAATATACAGATGCTGAGAAAACAGCGGCCAATAACCGTGGGCGTTTTTTCTATAATTATCCTGAGGGAACGTATACTGATGCCGGTAATGATGATTATTATAAAACAGGTTATCAGAGCTTTAACTCTAAGTCACGCGCTTGGCTTCCTGTTTGGAAATTTAAAGATTGCAATACTCGTTATAACAGTTCAGGAACAGTCGAAAATGGAACTCGTGATATTTATTTGTTCCGTTTAGCTGAGACTTATTTAATTGCTGCTGAGGCTGCTGTTAAAATGGGAGATAATTCTAATGCTTTGTATTATATAAATCAGATACGTAAACGTGCCATGAATAATACACCGGAAAGTGGACTGCAAGAATATGCAGGTACTGTTACAGTGGATAATGTATTGGATGAAAGAGCATTGGAACTTTATGGAGAAGCACCACGTTGGAACGACCTGCAACGTACAGGAAAACTGGCTGAAAGGGTTTTGAAATACAACTGGGATGTTACAAATATTACAGGTGGATTAATCCAGACCCAATTAAATGAGACTACTTTTAAAAGTAAATATAAACTTCGTCCTATTCCTGTTACATGGTTAAATACTTTGTCTAATGGACAGGAACTTGGTAATAATCCTGGATGGGAATAGGTATAACAGATGACTGATATTTAGAGGACTATCTTCACAGACGAAGGTAGTCCTTCTTTTCATTTTCTCTTTTACTTTGTTTTATCTTTACCTCTTGAACTTCCAATTATACGATAAACATCAATGCGGAAAAGAGTTAAATATAGCTAAGGTCCTTTTCAAAAGTACGTTTTTGTACTTTTATCCCCCCAGCCCATCCGAGAACACATATAAAAGAAAAAGGGATTTAAATCTTTCTGTGTTGAGTAAAAACAAGCCGCTATACGTCTTTTAGTAAAAGATGATACATCAAAAAACAATAATTTACTAACTTTGAAAATATGAAAAGTATTATGGAAACATCATTGAAAAGAATTGTTCATCTGTTACTGTTAGCTGCATTGTCAATATTAACAGTCAATGCCAAAGTTATTAGCTATCCAGCTCCGAAAGGAGAGACTTTATCTTCCGATTATATGGTAGAGGTGGATGGCGTTTCGGTACCCGTTTATATGGCGAAAACACAGCATCATGATAAAAAATATTCGATTGCATATTTTGATTTCTCAGGAACAGTGACTGTTAAGATTAAGAGTAAACTATCTCTGGATCACTTGAATATATTACCGGATAAATATGCAATTCATCCTTCTGTTAATAAAGATATTGCTACTTTCCATCTGAACGAACCTTGTGATATATCTTTTGAACCGGATGGTTGTAACAGCCCGTTGATTCTATTCTGTAATGAATTGGAAACAGATATTCCTTCAAAGAATGATCCGAATGTTATTTATTTTGGTCCTGGGGAACATAATCCTGAAAACGGTTTGATCAGACTGGGCAGTAATCAAACACTTTATCTGGCAGGGGGGGCGGTAGTTAATGCCGGTATAGAGGCTACAGGCGATAATATTACAATTTGCGGTAGGGGAATTTTAGATGGTTCCGATTGGGAACATAATGCCGGCCCCACTGATTATATGATAAATGCTAAGAACTGCAATAATTTGGTAATGAGGGATATTATCATAAAAGGTTCTTATTATTGGACTATTGTACCTCAGAATTGTGATCGGGTTTTGATAGATCGTATTCGTTTGGCAGGTTCCCGTGTAGGTAATGATGACGGTGTAGATCCTTGCAATTCCAGTAACGTGACGATTCGGAATTGTTTTTTTCGGACAGATGATGATTCGGTTTCTCCGAAGGGGATAACCCGTGCCGGAGGAGAAAGAGAATCAAAACCGGTTGAGAACATAGTAGTAGAGAACTGTGTGTTCTGGGTTGATTTTGCCAATGTATTTCGTATGGCAACGGAAAGCAGTTGTCCGGTATTTCGTAATTTCACAGCGCGTAATGTGGATGTGATTCATTTTCCTGACCGTGACCGTGTTCAGATATTCTGGTTGCATCCTACAGGAGAAATGCCAATGGAGAATTTGTGTTTTGAGAATATCAGGATTAATGGAGAAATTCCGTATAATCTGATAAAGCTGACACCTGCACTTCAGTTAGTGGGTACACGTCCGATAGAGAAACCCACTCCGAATGATATAAAGGTGGGACCTGGCAGACGTGGTCCCGGAAGTTGTGGTTATGGAGAATTTGTAGTTGTTCCTTCTTATGGTCCTTATATTCATAATGTAACTTTCCGTAATATTACCACTTATGGTAAAGAAAGTGATCGCAAGGCGGAAAGAGGAGCCGTACTGATTCAGGGAATCGATGAACGGCATGATGTTTCCGGTATCATATTCGATAATGTCGAATACTATGGCACAAGAATAGGTGCTGATAGCCCGAATATACAAACTGGCGATTTTGTGAAACACGTACAATATGTAAAGTAATAATATAAAGTAGAATTCTGAAATGAAAAAATTATTTGTAGGAGTGTTATGGGTAGCTTTGTCTTTGAGTGTACAGGGCAAGGAGGTGAATATGACATCACCGGATGGAAAATACCAGTTTACGTTGAGTGATAGCGGTGGACAATTACACTATTCTTTGACCTGGAACGGAAAACAGACAGTAAAACCTTCCTTATTGGGAATTAATGCAAATGTAGAATGGCGGGATGGAGTTGAAATCGGAACTGTGGATAGTAGTCGGAAAGATACGATCTGGCATCCGGTCTATGGTGAAAGAAGTGAAATTAAAGACTGCTATAATGCATGGAAAATACTTGTCAATCGTCAGAATGGACGTGATAAGTTGATTCTTGATATCCGTGCCTATGATGAGGGAATTGCCTTCCGTTACCATTTTCCGGGCGGACAATATCTGAAGATTACAGATGAGTATACAGAATATACCATGCCCGAAGGTACTAAAGCCTATTTTACCCCTAAAGCTCAGACCTCGTATTCTTATCTGCCTCTTGAAAACTGGCCGGGCGAGTCGGACCGTCCATTGCTGCTGACACTGGCAGGTGGAGGATATGTCTGCCTGGCTGAAGCGCAAGTGGTGGATTATGTACGTACGAAGTTCAATGTGTCATCGACTAAAAAGAATACGATCATATCGGCTATGTATGGTCCGGTAGAAGATATTGCACCTTATTCTACTCCGTGGCGTGTAATCATGTGTGCTGACAAGCCGGGTGAGATTTTAGAACACAACGATATCCTGTTAAATCTTAATCCGCCATATCGGATTAAGGATACTTCCTGGATTAAACCGGGAAAAGTGATGCGTGAAGTGACCTTGACCACAGAAGGTGGAAAAGCTTTGGTAGACTTTGCTGTAAAACGGAATCTGCAATATATCCACTTTGATGCCGGTTGGTATGGTTTTGAGTATGATAAGGCTTCAGATGCCACTACTGTAACACTTGATCCGCGTAGGAATCCGAAAATAGATGCACTGAATCTGAAAGAAGTGGTTGCTTATGCGAAGCAGCATGGCATCGGAGTTATGCTCTATGTTAATCAGCGGGCTTTGCAGCAACAGCTGGATGAGATACTTCCTTTGTATAAATCATGGGGAATTTCTGGAATTAAGTTTGGGTTTGTGCAGGTAGGTTCGCAGGTGTGGACAAAATGGATGCACGAAGCCGTGAAAAAGTGTGCTGATTATGGGCTGATGGTAGACATCCATGATGAATACCGTCCGACAGGCTTTAGTCGTACTTATCCTAATCTGATGACTCAGGAAGGTATTCGCGGCAATGAAGAATTTCCGGATGCCACTCACAATGTTACGTTGCCTTTTACCCGCTTTGTAGCCGGAGCAGCTGATTATACAATATGTTACTATCGCCAGGACTTTGGCAGGCTGAATGTTGAAAAAGATAATTATGGTGTTCCCCGTTCTAAGTCCATCCAGACTACACCGGCGCATCAATTGGCCTTAGCAGCTGTCTATTACAGTCCCCTGCAATATATGTACTGGTATGATAAACCTTCGGATTCACAGGACGAACCGGAATTAAAGTTCTTTGATGATGTGTACACCACCTGGGATGATACGAAGGTTTTACAAGGTGAAGTCGGTGAGTTTATTACTGTAGCTCGCCGGAGAGGAGAGGAATGGTTCATAGGCTCAATTACAAATAATGAAGCACGGACGTTGCCGGTTGATTTGAGTTTTCTGCCTGCCGGAAAAGATTATGTGGCTGAAATCTATACGGATGGCGACAAATCTATTCCTACACGAACGAAAGTCAGAGTCTCAAAATTCCGCGTCAATGCCAAGACTGTGCTGCATTTTAATCTGAGGGCTTCGGGAGGTTTTGCCATTCGTTTAGTGCCCGAGGTTACTAAGGATAAATCTTTAAAAACTTATAAACAACAGAAACTGTGATGAAACATGTGAAAACAAGAAATAGAGTGGTACGGAAAGTATCTGATAAGCATACTATGAATATACGAGTTTTGTTTTCGTTGGTATTTTTTATTGTAATCACGTTCACTGTCTCAGCCCAGACTGCCGTATGGCAGTGGGCTGTGCCGGTACGTAATTTTGCTAAACAACCGAAAAATCCTGATGCCAAAGCCTATTTATGGATACCAGAGAAATGTAAACACGTGAAAGCTGTGCTTGTGGCACAGCATAATATGGAAGAAATTTCTATAATGGAAGATGAGAACTTCCGCATTAAGATGGCAGAATTGGATGTAGCACAAATATGGGTTTGTCCTTCTTTCAATCATGGATTCGACTTTACAGATGGAGCATGGGAAACTTTAGAGGGTTTTCTGAAAGATCTGGCGTCAGTTTCAGGATATACGGAGTTGGCATCGGCTCCATTGATTGGTATCGGACATTCGGCAGCTGCCAGCTGGCCTTACTATTTAGCTGCATATATGCCCGACCGTACATTAGCTTGTATCTCAGTCAGTGGACAGTGGCCTTATGTACGTGATAAATGGCTGAATCTGGATATCTGGGGAGAGCGTAATATCGACTATATCCCATGTCTTGAAACAATGGGGGAGTATGAATCTGCACATACCTGGAGTAATGAGGGATTGAAGGAGCGGAAAGAACATCCTTTGTTGCCATTGAGCATGTTGGCTTGTCCTGCCGAAGGCCATTTTGCTTATTCGCCCGGTAAGGCTGAGTATATCGCACTTTATATAAAGAAAGCATTGCAATACGGGCATGTGGATCCTACTAAAACCGGTTGGCTCGCTGAGCGTTGGAAAAAGAATCAACCACCCACTTGTATGCCTGCGCCTGTAGCAGAATATAAAGGTAATCCGGATGATGCTTTCTGGTTTTTTGATAAAGAGATGGTAGAAGCTACTCAGGCCTATCAAGCCCGTTTCCGGAACATGAAGCCGCAGTTAGTGGGTGTCGTGCAAGAAGGTAAGCCGGTAGTTCAGCGTGACAGTCATTTGCAACTTCACCCGGTATTTCTGCCTCAGGGAGATGGAGTTTCTTTTCATCTGACTCCTGTTTTCTTGGATACGGTTCCCGGTGATAGTCCCCGCCTGAAGAATTGGACGGACTTGCCTATAGGTACACGCATTGGCCATGCAGCGGATAATTCCATTTGCTTTGAAATGATAACAGGCCCCGCAGTAATTCACAACCATACCTTCAAGGTCGAATGGAATCGGAGTATTTCCTGGGCATCCTCTAAGGCTGATATTGTTTTTGCTGTTCGTCATCCGGGAGATAAGGAATATAAACCGATTGTTCAGCAGGCGCAGATCACCATACCTGTTCGCAATATAGATGGAGCACCACAGAAAGTCTCCTTTGCTGCGTTGGCTGATGTCAAACGAGGAATAAAGTCTGTCACATTACAAGCTTCTTCCGACAGTGGCTTGCCTGTTGGCTTTTATGTAGAATCCGGACCGGCCAGAGTGGAGGGAAATCAGTTGATATTTACACCGATTCCTCCGCGTGCTGTTTATCCGGTAAAAGTTACGGTAGTGGCGTGGCAGTATGGCAGGAGTGGAGAACCTAAGATTCAAACGGCCGAACCTATCACACAAACATTCTATATTTTATAGCATTATTTGTATTGCGTGAATTTATTGTTTCAGGAATTCACGCAATGCAGCATTAAATGCTTCAGGTTGTTCCATGTTCAGCATGTGTCCGCAGTCTTCCAACACCTTTAGCTTTCCGTTCGGCAGATATTTCAGAATTTCCGGTTGATTGGAATAGCGGTTGTTGGGTGACTTGCCTTCCACGATTAAAGTCGGCACTGTGGGATGATTCTTTTTTATGGCTTCATAAGCATCCAGACCTGCAACTACCCGTACTTCTTTGTGTAATGGTTGCCAGGCATCCCAGTCATCAATCATTTCCCATAAAGGCTGACGCATCCTTTCTTTCCGGGTACCTCCCGAACTCATCAGCCCTTCAAACCATTCACGCTTCATGACGTCGACTCCTTTCACTTTCAGGGCGGCAATTTCTTCATCCCGTTTCAGAGCTTCTTCTTTGGTCATAGGTTGGCTAGGTCCTTTCGACTTACGTATATTTCCACTTGCAAGGAAAGCTGATGCCATGCGTTCGGGAAACCAACCTAACATATCGGCACCGATGAAACCACCTAACGACAAGCCAACTATATGTGCTTTCCGGATATGGAGAGAATCCATCAGTGTCACCAGGTCTTGTACATGGGTAAACTGATAATCTTCGGTCTGAGAGGAAGAAGCACCATACCCCCGTAAGTCGTAACGGATCACACGGTATTCTTTGGCAAATTCAGCGAATTGTTCATCCCACATTCTGTGATCCAGTGAATGGCCATGTACAAAGATTACAGGTTCTCCGCTTCCGGCTTCTTCATAATAGAGCGAGCCATTGCCAACATCAATGCGACCGGACTTAAAATCAGCCGTCTCTCCCGAAATGCGGAGTTGAGCATCTATTTTATGTTGCCATACATTATGCATTAAAACGTCTGTGTCAGTTTTTCGGCTATCCACTTGTATACGGTTCATTTGCAGCTTACCTACATTTACGGCAATCACGGGAATACGTGGGTCCGGTTTTTCGGGCATGAACGTAGCGTCATTTACTGTGATATTCTCCACATTTCTGATGAACAATCCATAACTTGGCAGATTTCCCCATACAGTGGGCTGGGGATAACCCTTTTCGTCTTCCTTCACTTCTTTGAAAGAAGACCAGTATCTATTCCATTTCGTTCCGCTTGCTACATCGTGGCGTTTTCCTTCCATTGCCGGATCAGGCAGAAAAGCACCTTCCACCAGTCCGCCGCGATTCATGAAACGGATATTGTTCAGATATATGTTCTCTATTTTTGCATTCTCGATACCCGTGATTGAAGAACAGAAATTACCGGTTCCGTAGGCAGTAATATTGCTGATTTGGATATTTCGCATTCTTCCGACGGGAGGAACCGGTGCATCATCCGGGTACTGTCTTCCTCTATTGGCTAAGCGTATGTAAAGTGGACATTCAGTCCCTTCAATCAAAACATTATTGATGGTAACCCCATCCATTATTCCGCCGTCTACAATTTCCAATGAAATGGCGGTAATGCCACTTGGAGTTGATTTTAGAATCCGCTCCCCGGTATGACGGCTTGGTTTTACGATACAGTCGGAGATTGAAATATTCTTAAAGCCGCCCGTTGATTCTGTTCCACATTTAATGGCGTTGGCAAAGCTGCTGACAATACAGTTGCTGATAATTACATTTTCACAGGGAGCCGTACCCGTACTCTTCAATACGATACCATCATCGTCAGAGTCGATAATGCTGTTGGAAAGGATAAAACGGCGGCAACCGTCGATGTCTATTCCGTCATTATTGCCATTACTATGATTGTACACTTTTATGTGATCGATGGTAACATCTTCGCAATTCAAATAATGCTGATTCCAAAGTGCGGAATTTCTCATTGTAATACCTTCCACATGCACATCTTTGCATGAGATAAACAGAATGTTACGAGGCCGTCCGTTGCGGTCGCCGCCCAATCCGCTGATACGCCCTTTTCGTCCTTTTCCTTTTCCGTCTATCGTACCTTTTCCGGTAATACTGATGTTTTTTGCATCTACTGCATAGATGAGGGAAACCCAGCCACCGGCATCTTTTTGTGAACGGTAAGATGCTTGTGGTTGCACAGGAAAGTCATCGTAATTATCACTGGCATAGAGGTATGCCCCGCTTTCAAGATGTAGTTCTACATTATCTTTCAGGAAAATCGTTCCTGATTTATAAATCCCTGAAGGAATGATAACCTTGCCTCCGCCTTGCCGGTGACAATTTTCAATAGCGGCATTGATGGCTTGAGTTTGTACGACAGAGGTGTCTTTGGAAGCTCCGAACTGGAAAATGTTATATTCCGTCGAATGTGCATTCCCTGTAAGATAACAACAGATGGCACATATAAATAGAAAATATGTTTTCATGGCTTATAATGTTTATTTCAATATATAGAAGTTTCGTTCCACCGGTTCAGCCGTCTGTACTTTGCCTGCAATACCGTATTGCCAGGCAACTACCGTTACTTTTACCGGAAATTTACTGCGGGGTGGGATAGGAGTGAATACAATTTGGTCTCCTTTTATTTCAGCCGGACCTTCTTTGATGTAGTAAGAGACGGGCAGTCCACAGTCGCTTGTGGCTTTTAAAGATAAAGAACCGCTTTCCGCTTTCACATCGGGTAATCCTGGAAATAATATATACTGCCTTTGTCCTTCCGTATTCCGGTAGGGGATGCGGATACTGACTTCTTGAACAGCACTTTTATACTTCCGGTCTCCTGTCTGGCTTGCCAACAGACATATATCACCGGTACGGCGCGGATTATTCATACCCATCCGATAGAAAGATACTATGAATGTGGTGTCATTTACCTTTTCTACTGGTCCACAGATGCGACTGATTATCGGTGTTGCATCTGCATGCTCATCAGATAGTTTGGTTCTCAGGGAATCCGTACATACGGCTTTCAGGTGGAAAGTGATTCCATCGGCTTCCGGATTGAAGCGGGGCTGTACACGTACATGCTGCTTCTTGTTGTATGTCAGTAAACTACCGTTTTGCTCAAAACCCAGATATTGTTCTTTCTTTCCACGGCTTTGCGTATACCGTGTTTCGGTCGCTTCCGCTATTTCACGGTCAAAATACCAGAAAGCATCGTGAGGATCACCTTTATATTGTGAATAGGGGGCGGCTTTGGCTCGCTTCTTCTGATCGGGATGCCAGCGTTCTGCCAGCCAGCCTTTGGTTGGGTTCACCGGATTCAGTTTTACTTTACCGTCTTTCGTTACTTCATCCGTCAGTCGTTGATTGATAGCTTTTTCCAGAAATAGAGCAATGTATGCGGCTGTTTCATCTGCCACATCGAAATGTCCCCGTCCTGCGTCACACAGAAATGAGATGCAACTTTCAGGATACATCATGCGGAAGGCCAGTGCCGGATTTACCCGGGCTTCCCACCATTCATATTCTCCTTCAATCATCAGTCCGGGTATTCCATCTATATTACGGGTACGTCCCCATTCCAGATTCTCACGCCCGTAGCCGGTAAGATTCGTACGCGGAGCATCGCCATGCAGGGAAATGATAGCCAAAGTGCGTTCCGGATTCCATGCTGCGAAGTTCCAGGGATAGGTAGCCATAGCCGAATGGCCTATGGGAACGATGGGGACATTTTTCAGTTCGCTATATCCGCTGACGTCTGCCAGGGAGACCATCATTTTCTCAAATATCTGTTGTGTGCCTTTCGATACATCCCATTGCTGATCGATACCGGGAGTTATCCATACAAAGCCGATTCCAAGCTTCTGCATCTTTTCGCGGAAAAGGGGATTATCAAAAAGAGTTTCTTCGCTCATATTGTGTTGTCCTACAATAATTGCTTTTATCTGCATACAGTCAGCGGGTATCCATAAGAAAGCCGTAGGATTCCGGTTCGTTTCATTAGAGACGAATCCGTCAAGGGTCACAGACCATTGCCATTCCCCTGCCCGCAAACAGGGAGAGAAGAACAACAAGAGGATGATCGAAAAAAGCAGTCTATATCTATTCATGTTTTTTTGTTTTTTACAGTATTAATACGAACGAGGAATAAGCTTCACTCAAAAATAAGGGATTTAAAACAATGATTCCACAAATCTTATAAGATTTATGGAATTGAATCCATAAAAATCAAAAGATTTGTGGAATCAGCCTGTTTTTGTTATATTTCGGTGAGCCTTAGTATTCGTTAATAATCTTTTATTTAGAGGCTTCTTTCAGTTGTTCCGTCAACTTATCCATATCTTCCGGGCTGGCTGCCGATGGGAATTGTAGTTCTCCTTCTTTATTGACAATGGCATAATGCGGGATTGACAACATACCGTTCCGCCCGAACTTCTCATAAATTTCCATTTTGAAAGCCTCGTTGATGATGACATGCTCTCCTTTTAAGTTATAGTGCCCTGTCATTTTTTTCCAGAGTTCAGCTTTCTGGGGAGTATCGATGGAAACATACAATAACACGATATCATTTTCAGCAGCATATTTCTGCAAAGGTTTGATGTGTGCAAACGATGCACGACAAGGACCGCACCAGGTAGCCCATACGTCGATAAAGATCACTTTACCCGGGTATAAGTCAGTAATTTCCTTAAAGGTGCGTACACTGTCCGTATTCAATATATGAATATCTTTCGGAAGTTCGGCTTCATTGAACGCTTTGTTCCTTTGTATCGCTGTTTCTAATTTCGGCATTAGCACGCTTTGGGGATATAATGTCTTGAATTCCTCATACAATGCAGGAATACCAGTTGCAAAATACTCACGGCTTTCATCTTCCAGAATGAGAAGTCCCATTGCAGCCTCCTGTACCCGGCCTTGCAGATTTGTTTTATACCAATCGAATAACAGTTGATTGCGTTCATTGTCATCATTCGTGCGCCTTTCATGTTTCATGAAAATATCTATGCCTGCCATATTCGATACGACATCTGCAAATGCAGGAGAGAATACGCTTTCAGCCTGACCGACGTTTGCAAAATCCAACATCTGGGCGTAAGCGTCGTCCCATTCCTTCTTGAGCGTTTCGGAACCTCTCCGGTAGTTACCGAAATACTGATTCATATATGCCATCAAAGCCTGTATACGTATATCTTGTATGGCTCTCTGTCTGAGCTGATCGTCCACTTCTGCCACTTCGTTTTCTAATGTAGTAGCGTAGTCTGTCAGCTTTTGATATACGGATGAGGCAACCGTGTCCTTGCCGACGTTAAAGATATCTCCCCGGCGTGCACGCAGATTAAATACGTTTTCATTCAGATCAGCCAGTTTCTTGAGTATTTCATTTTCTTTCGTCAAGCCGTCAACCGGGTTTAGTTCATTGGATTTGGAAGCATCGATATCGAGCGTCTGTTTTCCCGGAGCAAGATAGATACTACCTAAGTTTCGCTCACCATATAGAAAAAGGGTCAGCTTTTCGTTCCCGTTTACAGGTAAGGTAATCTGATACGTACTGTCGGCATTTAAACGTAAAGTATCAATCTTGTTCGGTAAGTAAATGCCATCTGTAGTGATATTATATACAATGGGAGCGCCGGATGTATTCGTTACTTTGCCTTCTAAAGTAATATTCTTCTGGGTACATCCGCTCAGGAGCATAGTGGTTGTTATGCCGCCAAGGCATAAAGATTTGATGAATTCCATTATTTGTTTTTCATTTGGTTTATAATCTGAGACGCTAAAATAGTGATAAGGTTACATCGGGACAATTATTTTCTGTTATTTCTCCGTGATTGTTCATTTTATCTTAATCCCTTTTATAAAATCATTGGTTACTATTCCTTTCAAGTCCTTCATCCGTTCTCCATTGATTACTACATTTTCAAACGTCACGTTTTGCACGGTTCGTTCTTTGTCCAGTCCTTGAATCAACGATGGATTTTCTCCTATGCCTGTATATGTAATATTTCTGAAAGTAATGCCTTCAATGCCGCTTCCCGGCTGTTTATCATATTTCTCGTTGAAACGTACTTTTACATAAAACAGTCGTCCTTCCTGAATATTCTCTACCCGGATATCTTCGAAGAGAATATTACGAACCTGATTCTTATCACCACAATCTACTGTCATGCAACCTTGATAAATCGGGTCATCCTCGTCATGTTCCAGGATGTCGATGTTACGGAAAGTCAGATTCTCTATCACTTCTCCTGTCGGTGAGTCCGGATCGCCATGACCGCCTACATTGATGGGATGTGCCACATCTGCCCAAAGAATAGAATTTTGCACGGTAATATCAGATGAACCTCCCCACCAGTTCCAGCGGTGATTGTACAAAGCAATGCAATCGTCCGAATTGCGCATAAAGACATTGTCGATAAGTACCTGACGGCAGCACATCATATCTATACCGTCACTCCATCCTTTACAACTGAAGGACTTCAGATTTTTAATCGTAATTCCTGTGGAACCACCTCCAAATACGGTATAATGGTCCGGATTCACTACTGTAATGCCATCTATCCATATATTTTTGGAATCAGTGATTTCAATGCCCCGTACAGCGTGGTCTATGATTCCCCGTCCGATGATGCGGACATTCTCGGCTTTGTCTACCACGAGTTTTGCCTTGACCACAGCTCCGGGGGCCAGATATACGGTTGTATTACTTGGTATCCGTATCTGATTGTTGGGTAAGTCTTTGGGGCGGTGTGTGCCCGGACCGAAATACATTACTCCTTTAGTTTCTTTTTCATATTTTTCAGTCTCCATCGGGTTGGCAAAAAGATGCAGGTTGTGCAGTCGGTCACCATTAAACTCAATGGATAGATATTGTGGCTTTTCCAGAGTGAAAAGAATGGCGTTTTGTATCTGCTTGTATTCAATACCTTTACTCAAAGGGCGTATGGCTACTTCGCGCACAGTGCCATTGTTCTTCTTCACCATTACTTCTACGGGACTTCCCATATCAAATTGCACCATGGAAGCATCCTGCACTTTGTCCATATCTACCTGTACGTTGTATTCGAACAAATCTTTCCATTCGCCGCCGGGGATGCGTACGCGTACGGTATAGTCATCATTGTGCGGCATCCCGGTACTCAGTGTACCGGGATAAGTCACTAGTTGTGCCTGTATGGACAAGCAGAAGAAGGCTGATAAGATAGTTGTAATAAATTTCATTGTATAATCGTTTTTTGAATAATTTTCTTCATATCTTGATTAAGATACGAATTAAGGTAAAATATTACTCAATATATAGAAATTCATCATTTTCATTGAATCACTACTTTATTTTGCACCGGTGTCATGATGAATGTAAATTCATAATCACCATACGGTAACATGAACTCCGGTTCTGGAAGTGCACTCCAACTGTCTATGCAAGCCAGTCCCATCTGGGCTTTATCAATCAATACATTTGTCAGATCGGCTTTTTCTACTTCCTCAGAGTGTCCTTGTTGTTTTTCCAAACCTTCGTCCAGTGATTCGATTGTGTAGTGCAAAGCAGAAGCTGAAAAAGGAGCGTCAGCTACGAACTGCAATCCATTTCCACTTATATTCAACTGTCTCCACCAGCGGATATCCGTTTTTGTGCCATTTTCTTGCGGACGGATATAAGGAGAGAATTGCTCATCAACAGTTTGATTGTAAATGCCTAAATCCGTACAATGATTACGATTACTATAGTTTTCCATTGGACCACGGCCATAATAGGAAATATTTTCAAATGACCTCGGCATAACCAGTTGCATGCCGAAGCGGAACATATTGGAAACGTTGGCCGCCTTGTCCGTTATCATTTTTTGGTTTACCTGAACCGCTCCTTGGTTATTGATGGTATAAGTGATATACAGTTTAGCAGAAACCTGTTTCATCTCATATTCTGCTGAAATAACCGCTTGATTGTCTACAATGTTATTTTTCAGTGATATGAGTTTGATATCCGGATTCTTCCATGCACTATATTTCAGTTGCAATTTTGCTCCATAATCATTGTCGGTAGGTGCCCGCCAGAAATTCGGGGTAAGTGCGGCACCGTCTTTAATCATGTCCAGACCGTTGACAATGTATTTATCCATATAGCCGGTAGATCTCTTGAATCTGATAAGGAAGTTCTCACCTTTTACAATCCAGTGGCGGATATTCGTATCGTTTACCTGAGGTGTGATTACGGGGATATAGTTTTCAGTAACATTCTTCAGCTTCATTTCAGGAGTTTTGTATGGATGTAACACTAATTGGTCTTTGGCAACTATGTGGCCGACAGGGATCAAGCCTTCGCGATCTTTTTGTCGGTATCTGACATTCAATAACCATTCTCCGTTCTCATCGGTTTCTCCCAGCTTGAGGATGAGAGATACTGTTTGCAATGGGGCTACATTCAGTTTTTCTATACGTCCGCTACGTATGACTCTGCCGTTGTTCAGCACTTCCCATTCCATATAATAGGCAGACAGATCACGGAAGAAATTCTCATTGTAAATATTGATTTCACCTTTTGACAGATCCCCCGGAGTGGTCCAGATGTTCTGATAGAAATATCCCACTTCATATACATGCGGATTGGGGATGCGGTCCGGATTGAGTAAACCGTTGTCGCTATAGTTGTCGTCACCGGTTTTAATCGTATCGAAATCACCATCATAACCATAGATCATTTTGCCACTTTTGCCTGTCCAGTGGGGTGACTGATCTATTAGATCCCAAATAAATCCACCTTGGAATTTCGGGTATTTACGGATAAGATCCCAATATATTTTAAAGTCACCTAATGCATTTCCCATTGCGTGAGCATATTCACACATGATCATAGGTTTCTGTTTACTTTCGTCTTCACAATAACTGATGCACTTGGAGTAAACGGGATACATCGGGCAATAAACGTCAGTGTTGCTTCCTGTGTCATAGGCTTGTTCAAAATGCACGAAGCGACTGGGGTCTTCTGCTCTCACCCATTGATAACATGCTTCAAAGTTCGGTCCATCGCCACATTCATTTCCCAATGACCAGAAGATAATGCTCGGATGATTGAAGTTGCGTTGTACATTACGTTGATTACGTTCCAGATGTGCTTTCCTATATGAATCCACTCTTGCCAATGAAGTCTCTTTGAATCCCATTCCATGTGATTCCAGGTTAGCTTCAGCCACTACATACAAACCATATTTGTCACACAACTCATACCAGAAACTGTCGTCCGGATAATGGCAGGTACGAACGGCATTTATATTGAACATTTTCATTAATTGAATATCCTGAATCATACGTTCCCGAGAGATAACATATCCGCCGTCCGGGTCCATTTCGTGACGGTTGGCTCCTTTAATAAGTATTGGTTGTCCATTTACCCAGAGTTGTGCATTCTTCATTTCTATCTTGCGGAAGCCTACTTTTATGGGAACAACTTCTGTGATTTCTCCATTTTCTTTCAGAGTAGCCCGAAGCGTATAGAGATAGGGAGTTTCCGCACTCCATTTATGGGGATTTTCAAGTTTCATAATGGTAGATATATTGCCGTTACCTTTTACTTCGGTTGCTGTCACGGTCTTGCCTTTTGCATCAAGCAGTTCCAGAGTTACCAGGTTATTTCCTTTTAGATTCAGATCAATAGCCAGTGTACCGTTTTTGTATTGACTATCTAAATCCGGGGTTACACGTAGGTCTTCAATACGTTTTTTATTGCGTGAATAGAGATAGCAATCGCGTGCAACACCATGATACCGGAAGAAGTCCTGATCTTCCAGATAACTGCCGTCGCACCAGCGGAATACCTGAAACGCTATGAGATTTTTCTGTCCCGGTTTCAGGTAAGAAGTTAGATTGAACTCAGCTTCCAGCTTGCTGTCTTCACTATAACCGACAAACTTTCCATTCACCCATAAATAGATGTTTGAAGAAACCGAACCGAAATGCGCAATGATATCTTTACCTTTCCAATCAGACGGAACGATTATTTCCCGACGATAGGAACCTACATGGTTGTTCTCCACAGGTACTACGGGCGGATTATTCTTACACCAGCCTTTCCATAATTTCCAGTCGAAACCTACTCCCGAATAGAGTGGAACATCATATCCGTTCAATTCCCACATTGCCGGAATAGGCAGATCATCCCATCCTTTGTCATTATACCCTATCTTCCAGAAATCAGTCGGACGAGCGTCCGAGTCTTTTACCCAACGAAATTTCCAGATACCGTTTAAAGTCATAAAGTTGGCGGATTTTTCTTTTACGGCTTCTGTCGCTGCTTCAGTGCTTTCATAAGCAAAGAAGTTGGTATGCATCGGAGCACGGTTTACGGCATTGATTTCCGGGTCTTGCCATTCTTTGAAAGTTTGTGCATCCATTGTTGTTAAACTGATTAGAAAGAATCCGATTAAAAAAAGTATTTTCATGATAATTCAGTATATATTAATAAATGGTTTACTTTTCATTTAGCAGTTATTCTTATTACAGTAAATGAATATTGTGGCATTTTATAAGAGAATTTTTCTCCGATGGCAAGGTTTCCATTTACAGGTATGGCTGTTTTAGACCTTATATCACCGGTGAGTATGCTGGTTGATGCTATCGGGTTGTATCCCTGAAGTGAAGGCAGATATAAATTAGTGTTGACGCTGATAGGCAACAGATTGACCAATTTTATAATAATGTCACCTGTTTTTGATTCACGTATCACCGATTGCCCTATGCGAAGATTCACCTTGCGATCTTGTTGATCGGTATTTAGTTCAGCGGGAATATATTCGTCACCACTATTTTGCCCAAACATTCTTTGAGTATAATAGCTTGCTGTAGGGTGGACTTCAGAGTTATTGAAGTATATAAGGTCCGGATTCCAATGAATATGTCCTTCTTTAGCGAGTAAGGGAGCATAACTTGTCATACATACAATATCTCCATTTCGCTCCAGGTTGGTCATGTGGAGGGCTTCGGCAAGGGCACTCTCTAAGCTTGTTTGTGAATGGCTATAACTGCGTGCCGCCCATTCACCGAGATAAACTTTCGACTTTGAACGATCATAGTGGTCGTAAAAGTTCTGGTTATAAATATACCATCCGGTTGGACGATAACAGTGCTCGTCAACAATCGGTACCTGCAATTCTGTGGCGTACTTCCATCCTTCTTCGTAGTCTATTCCCTTAATATCAGGACCGGCAGTGCCTATGATAGTGATGTCAGGATAATACTCTTTTACTACATCATATATCATTTTAAATCTGATTTTAAATTCTTCAGAGATCATATCTTCATTACCCAGGCCGATATACTTCAGATTAAAGGGTGCAGGATGTCCGGCATCAGCACGTATTTTGGCCCACTTTGATGTTCGGGGATTTCCATTTGCCCATTCTATTAAATCAAGTACATCTTGTATGTACTGTGGCATTTTATCCATAGGGATTCCACCTTGTTGCCCTTCTGAAAAAAGTTCTGGTAGGTCCGATTTCATTTTACCACTTTCAATTAGAGACTTGTGCAACAGACCGGAGTTTTGGCAACTTACACCTGCTGCAATAATAGGTAGAGGTTCTGCTCCGACATCTTCACAAAACTGGAAATATTCGAAATAACCCAGTCCACGTGTCTGATGATAATGCCAGATATTGGGCAGATGTCGGCGTTCGTGGAGTGGTCCGACAGAGCCTTTCCAGTCATACATATTATCAAGTCCGTCACCGTGTGCAAGGCATCCACCGGGGAAACGGATAAAGCGGGGCTGAAGATCAGCTATAAGCTGTGCAAGGTCACGACGAAGCCCGTTTTTACGCCCTTTGAATGTATTCTGTGGGAAAAGAGAAATCATGTCGAGTGCATAAGTACCTGTTTGCAAAGGCATTATTTCGAGTCGGGCATCAGTATCATCAGCAGTAGCAATAAGTGTACATGTCTGCTGTTTCCAATCTTTTGCATTGAGACTGATTTTGTTTTGGGCTATGATATCTCCGTTTTTAGATACTATTCTTACTTCTGCAAATTCTTTCTTTGCGCTAGAATGAATAGAAGATACGAAAAGAGAGAAGTCATATTTTTCTCCTTTTTTCATATATATGCCGTCGAATCCTGAATTTATGAGAGTTCCGCCAACCTGTGTCACATCAAGTACTGCATAAAACTTGTTATTAGGATGTATCGGTTTTATATCTGTAATAGTAAGTGAGGCACCACTGCTTGTACTCCAGGCGTAATCATGTGTCCAGTTCTTTTCTCGTGCAAAACTGTCTTCACAGTATTCAAAATCTCTGTTTTGTATCAATTCGGCATAGAGTCCTCCATCGGCAGCATGACTTAAATCTTCGAAGAAGACCCCAATGAGCATGTCAGATATAGGTTTGGCTTTTGATATATCGGTTTTTATATCTACGTTGACAGGTTGGAGATTCAGAAAGCGTGCGTTGTCATGTTCGGCCCGTTCATTGTATTCCGCATTCTTAAAATCTTCATATTGGAAATGATTTATTACAGCCTGCATTTCATTATAGCCTATTTTCACTATGGGAGAGTGCTTTGTGGCTATTTGTTTTTTCTTTTCAAAATATCTCTGCCTTTCCCATGTGATGAGATTTTCACTCTTTGCTTGAGCGTAAATCTGTCCGCTTTTGCTTATTTGCCACGTGGCAAGATATTCACCATCGGCAGTACGTTCAATGCAAGGGTTGATCATTGTCTTCCATGATCCCCAGTCACTTCTGATCACAGTACGTCCGTCACACAACATTTCCCAGTTTTCTCCATCTGAACTCCATTTAAGTTTCATACCCGAACGTCCTGTATTATGTGTTTCTGCAAACGGCATAATATATACGGAGTCTGGTTCCTCGGCCATTGCTGATGTCACCATAGCAGCAATGGCTATAGACACAATAATTAGTTTTGGTTTCATATTATTGGGGGGTGAATTGTTACAATGTAGGGGTTATTCTTTTTATCTTGCCATCCTCATCAAATTCCATTTTATCAATGCACACTTCTCTGTGGAACCCGGCTTTTCTGCCCATTGTTACGGCATCCGGAAACTTGAATCGATGGTAAACAATCCGCCATTCATCTTTACCCGGCAATTGCATAACTGAATGATGTCCGGTAGCAAAGATTCCCTGATCCGGTTTCTTGCAAAGGATAACCTGGCTTTCGGACGGCTCAATAGGTCCGACCGGAGATTTGGAACGTACATAACGCACTTCATAATCCACACTTCTCGTGTCGTTTTTCGACCATGTGAAATAGTAATACCCATCTCTATAGAATACATGAGCGGCCTCGCTGTAATAAGTGTCGTTCTTTATCAACAACCGTGTTGTATTGGGTTTTACGGATATCATATCATCATTCAGTTCACATACAGCCATGTAATAATTTCCCCAGTACAGATAAGTCTTGCCACTGACAGGATCGGTAAAGACATCCGGGTCTATATTCTGTCCTCTGGTCATACCCTTGGGGCGTTCTTTATCAATCAGAGGTTTTCCGGAATCTACAAAAGGTCCGGTCGGATGATCGGCGATTGCTACTCCGATTTGTTGCTCGGCTGTATAATAGTAATAATATTTGTAACTGCCGTCCTCCTGTTTCTTTTCAATGATACAGGGAGCCCATGCATTCTTTTGGGCCCATGATACATTCTTCAGATCAAGGATAACTCCTTCTTCTTTCCAGTTTAGAAGGTCATCGGAAGAAAAAGCCTTGAATAGCGTACTGCCCCAGTTCAGTATCCCGTCGGTAGTCGGATAGATATAATATTTTCCGGTTTTCTTCGAATACATCACTTCCGGATCTGCATAGAATCCCGGAAATACCGGATTTTTCTTTATGGATGCCGTAGAGACATATTTCCTTTTGTTCTGTTTCCAGTACTCCTCTAATCTTTCCACTTCCTCTGCTGTCAAATGGATGACTGCACCATGCTTGGGCGATGTAAAGTTAGTCGTTTCCATCACCCCTTCATTGAAACGTCCCAGATTTTTAAAGTTAACAAAGTCTGAAGTCTCGATGAAAGCGAAGTTGTGCGGATTGACGCTGTACACATCATACATCAGTACCCATTTGTCTTCTCCGATACGCTTCCAAACATTGGGAGCTTCACAGGCTTTGGGCTCTAAATCATACCAACGGGGATCGAATGTATAATCGCCGTTAGCTATATTCGAAACCGCATGCTTTATACCTGCTTCTCCGTCATGGGCTACGTAAAATAAGTGATATTGATCACCTATTTTCGTGATGTCTCCATCAATTGCCGAAACTTTTTCGTTGGGATATTCAAATAAAGTCCGTGGCAATGTCTCAATGGTGTCGAATTCATCATTCACATATACATAGTATAGTTTATTCGGTTCGTTCCTGAAGCGCATTGTGAAATAAATCATCAGTTTTCCTTTCTTCTCGTCAAAAGTTATTTCGGGCGCCCAGGCACAACCTATTTCACTAAGTCCTGCCGACATCTGGTCGAAGCATATGTTTGTACGTTTCCAGTTTATCAGGTCCCATGACTTCATCAATACCAGTCCGCGGTTATTTCCCCAGCCGTACTTTCCGTCCCGTTCCCATTGGGTTTCCCGGTAGCCGTCCCTTTGGGCAAAGACATGTAAGTCCGTCATAGCCATGTAGAAAGCCCCATCCGGTCCACGATAAATATGTGGGTCACGAATCCCCCTTTGATAGGCAATCGTATCTCCGGCAATTACGGGTTCACCATCATTCAAGGCGGTGAAGTTATATCCGTCATGGCTCACAGCCATATATAGACCATGTGTCTCGTCTTTATGGAAAACCATCAGATACGCACTCATATCTTTTTCTTCCGGAATGGCATTCCTGTAGCGGAATTTCCTGAATCCCGCATTTCCTTTGCCGGCGGAAAGCAATCCGATGCGCAACGCATAGAAGCCTTTATAATTGTTATGATGCAGTTGGGAGACATCTATATTCTCGGCTAAAGTGTTCCATTCTTTACCGTCTTTGCTGACCATAACCCGCATGATGTTTCCCTGATTTTGAATTTTGGCAAAGAAGCGTTTGCCTATCTTGTTGGGAAGTCCGAAGCTCTTTTCTGCATTTTGATGGATGGTAAAGCTTTTTCCGTCAGAGGTGATTCCGGCGTAAGCTTTTTCATTGTAATAGAGAATCAGACCGGCTGTATTTCCATTTCCTGTGTTTACCTCCACCTGTGTTTCATAATTCTTGTCTTCAACGGTAGCCAGCAGAAGGCGGGCATCGGCGGGAGTTTTTCCTTTAGCATTCATCCACAGTGTTTGCTGTTTGAATTTCAGGGATTGGGGAGCATATTCTTTCCAGAATGTCCATTGCAGTCCGAGATCCGGCCCATTGAAATCGTCAGATAATTCTAAACCATGTTTGATTTTCTGTTTGGGAGTGATTGGGGTAACTGTCGACTTGGTGCGATACCAGCCATCCTGTGTCCATTCAATTGGTTCGATAAGCGTGGAACGTCCCAGAGTGTGATACCCTTTTGCATACGCATGATATACAATCCACCAGTTACCGTTTACATCGTCAATCAGTGTACCGTGTCCCTTCGACCACCAGTTATCCGTTGCACTGTAAGTATGTACCACCGGATTATAAGGAGAATTTTCCCACGGCCCTGTGACATTTTTCGAACGGGCGGAGACCACCATGTGGCTAGTTGCTGGACCTGCTGTTCCTCCTTGGGCGGAAGTCATGTAATAGTAGCCGTTCCGATAATTCAGTTTGGGCGATTCCAGACACATACATTCCGTATCCCATCCTTTGGGGTATATCCAACCCTCGTATACTTGTTTTTTTTCTCCGATGGTGCCCAATCCGTCATTTGTAAGCTGAATCACTTCTCCTTCGTTCACATATAAGTAGCGGTTTCCGTTCTCATCGACAATGTGCCCTGGATCTATGCCATGTACTTTCAGGTCGGTCGGTTTGCTCCACGGACCTTTGATGTCATTGGCCCAGATCACCCAGTTGGTACCTCCTGCGGGATAATAAATGTAGTATTTCCCTTTATATTTCAACAGATCGGGAGCCATGGCAGAACCCTCGTATTCCGGCATTACCCGACATACGGGTTCCCAGTTCATTAAATCCCGAGAGTGCCAGATCAGGAATCCCGGTGCATAATAAAAGGGTGAATGAGTCATGTAATAATCTTCCCCATCGCGCATGATGGAGGGGTCAGGATAATCGCCCGGCAAGATTGCTTTTGGATATTCCTGTGCATCCGTCCGGGTTATCAACAAGGTCAGAAAAACAAAGAATAAAAGTTGTTTCATGATATTTATATTTATGTTACGTTTGAATCCGGAGTTACCTTACGCTTATTTTGCGCTCCTTATTTTGTTAATACGAATAAGAATAAATTGCACTCATTCCAATTTGAAATTATGCCGCTATAATTCGTTTTACCTGAAGGAAAGTGTATCTTTGATACTATAAATGTGGGTAGGAGGATGAGTGTTATGCTTATTTTGTTCGTACTACATTGAAAACATCCATGATACATACTATGATGAAAAAGATATTATTGATAGTGGCATATAGCCTGATTGTTTTATATGTATCTGCCCAAAGCACATTGCCCGAAAGATATGTACCGTATATTGTAGATGCAATTTATACATCGGACGATCATGTTCGAACCAGTGGAAAAGGAGAATCTCTCACTTACCGGATGAAAACGGATACCGTTCCGCAATTGTTAGTTGTGCAGTATTCCGGTGAGAATAAGCCCGGAAAAGGGGAGAATTTCTTATTTAATATATCTGTCAATGGTACCCTCTTGTATACTGAAGGGCTCAATCGTAACCGGCACGGACTATTTGAAGTGGTATATCCCATTCCGGCGGAAGCATTGAAGAACGGAAATTCTGCACTTGTCCGCTTTGAAGCGTATGATCAGTCGGCATCTATAGGCGAGATTTATGCAGTTGCCATTGTCCGCCAAAAGCTGAAAACCGGTTTATTTGCTGATAAACAGAATTGGCAAGGGCTTACAAACGATTGGACTTGTGCTTCCGACGACACTTTTATCTATACGGAGCCTGATGGCCCCCAACATCCATATACTGACAATTCCGTGATCGACCTGATGTCTTATTATGGTCTTGAACTTAATCTGAAGTTATCCGGCACAAACGATATACCCGTTGAAATACTTGTTTCAAGTAATGCCCTGAAGTTCGGAGAACCGGAGAAAATAGACAATCCGTTTGATACCCGTAAAATCCGGTTAACCTTACAAAATCAAAAGAATGGTGCCGGCAGATTATTTATTCCTTTTTCTGTCTTTGATACTCCGAAAGCCTCACAGAGCACTATACGGCGGATTAAATCCATTGCTGTTCGTCTTTTCGGAAAGCATGGCGGTAAAGTGAAATTACTTTCTACCCGTCTGATAGAAGGAAACTCGGTGAAAGTAGTAGCCGACTCTTATTCCAAATCGGGAGAAGCCGGAGAAACAGTTGTCTATCCGGTATGGATTACTAATTGTGAATCAAAATCACAAACAGTTTCTTTTTCTATCCCTAAATATGGTTGGGAAGCTTTTCCGGTTACAGTAGAACCGGCACAAATAGAGTTGGCACCGGGTGAGAAACGGAAAGTGGAATTACAGGTGGTGGTACCGCCGGGTATTCCCGCCGGAGGCCGTGAAAAGCAGGTACTACAGATTTTACCTTCTGCCAATCCTGCTGCTGTGCAGACATCAACGTTTACCACTTTGCGCAGTATGCCACATCCGTTTACAATCCATACGACGGAAGGATGGGAAGAAGTTCGCGCGAAAGCGGAAAAATATGACTGGGCTATGGAGCGCAAAAAACGTTATGTGCAGGATGCAGAACGTTGGGGAGTGCCTTCACGTCCTCCTTATGCTGCTAACAGTGACGGTATTCCTTATTTATGTGCGACCACTCATGAGTACGGTCTGATGAATAATGCCATTGCATGGCAGTTGACGCGTAAAACGGAATTTGCCCATAAGGTAAAGCAATTCCTGCTGATGATCAGTGATTATCAGACCGGTTTCCCGCTAACCCGGAAAGCTTCCAACCAGGCAAGTGTACAAGAAGGGCACTTCTTTCAGCATCTGGCGCAGGCTTATGATCTGATTATGGATGCCAATATCATGAACAAACAGGAAAAGACTCAGATAGAATATACTTTCCGGCTTTATATCGACCAATATCTGCGCTACAAATCAACGGGCGGAGCTAACTGGGCGGTTTCACAACTGACGGGAGTCTTTTTCTGCGCTTTAGCCATACAGGATTTCAACCTGGTGGACGAAGTGCTTTACGCACCTTCCTGCCTGATGGATAAGTTCCGCACTTATACAATGCCCGATGGATGGTGGTATGAGTGCACGGTCAGCTATAATCTTTGGGTCGCGAGCGAATATATACAAATAGGGTTGGCATTGAATCCTTTCGGATATTCTCTGCTGACGGAGAAATTCCCCGTTGATTATAACCTCACTCCAGAGTATGAGAAAGTCGGGACCAATGAACGTGAAGAGAGCCGTAATCTTCATCATGGACACAGTTTCCGTATTCGCGGCCCCATTCACCAACCTTATGTCACTATCAAAATGATGTCGGATGCCCTTTTGCCTTTCCTCGATTATCGGGGCTGGATATTCGGAATCAATGACGCCACTGAACGTGAAGTGGGTGGCGACAGTTTTGAGATGGCGTACTATGCTTTCCGTGATCCGCGCTATGCTGCTTTCATACGGATGTCTCCCGGGCGGAATGATTTGATCTATGGTGTACCCGAGTTGCCCGAGGTGGAGCCGGGAGATGTCCGGGGAGCTTATGCTGACAATGCAGGAGCATTAATGTTGCGTTCCACCCAGCAGGAGGCGCGCGAAAAGATACAGGCTGTTTTGAAATATGGAACACACGGTGGTTATCACGGACATTTTGATCGTACTGCCATGCTTTCACTGATGCGTTATGGGCGTAGTTTCTATAATCCGGAGATGGTGTGGTACAGCTATGCTCCTTATATGTATAATTTCTATGTACAGAGCAGTATCTCCAAAAACATGGTTACTGTTGATTTGAAGCAGCAGGAAACAGATGACAGCAAGCGTAGCCTGTTCTATACAGGTGATTTATTTCAGGCCGGTTGTGTGGAAGGAACTGCCGCATGGAGTTATCCAGCTTATGGCGGACTGCGGCACAGTATGCGTGGACCGAGGGATTTCAAAGAGAAAACAGAGTGGGAAGCCCGTTATTTCCCCGTACCCGAAAAGCATCCCGGATTCGGAGTGCTGACAGGATTTACCGAACCTGTCTTTCAACGCAGACTGATGGTTGTGACGGACGATTATGTAGTTCTTGCAGATTATGACAAAAGTACAGAGAACAAGCAACATCGTTTCGATCTTCTTTTCCAGATAAAAGGCTTGTTAGGATTGTCCGCCGATAAGAAAGAGTTCATTTCCCATCAGGCACAATTGGATACCGATGCCCTGAGTGCCGCACCGTTAGTAACTGATATCAATCAATATTCCGTAACCGGAACTCTGAAAGCCAGTTTCCTGACCAAATTCGGTCCCGAAGCTGATAACCGGGGAACACGTATGTACGGTGAGTCGGGTAATCTCTACATGGATATTTATAATGCTTGGCCTAATATCCAACGGATTGCTTATACCGGACGTGCTCCCGAAGATCACGGAACGCAGCGCAACCTGAAGTACATGGTAGAGGGAGATGGTAAACTACTTGCCGAAGGCAGCTTCGGTGCCTGGATTCTGGGTGAAGGAAAGGTAGATGTGGATATTACGGGTATCCGGAAATTAACACTGTCTTCCGCCACTCAACATGCCAACCGCTCTAAAACTCTGTTCTGGGCAGAAGCTGTCTTGGAAACGAAAGACGGTAAACAAATCCGTCTTGCCGATCTTCCGGTTGTCAAGAACAACGTACAGGATAATCCTTTTGGGAATACTAAAGACTATGCCGATGGTCGTATCAATATCAGTGGAGAGAACTACAGTTGGGGGCTTCCTGCCGAACCTGTGAATGCAGGTTTTGAAACGCCTGCCCAATATACCTTTGATCTGGATGGACTTCAGGCTATCCGCCTGAAAACAGTTATCGGCGGAGATTATCCTCTGGGTGATGAGGCTGAAAGGCGTATTACTTTCGGGGTACGTATGGACGCTGCTCAGGTCCGTTATCTGACTGTCATAGAACCCTTTGAGAAAGAGAATAGTGTACATTCTGTATTTGCTCCTTCGGCGGACGAGCTGATTGTGATACTGAAGGACGGCAGGGAACAACGTCTTTACTTTTCAGGAATGGAAGAGGAGGGAGGTGCACCTACTGTAAGGATGGAGGAATGGAAAGAAGGGGTACTGTTGCGTAAAGAACGTACAGGCTGTAATTGAAAAAAAAGAATACGGAGCTCATCGCGGGCTCCGTATTCACGAGATGAAAAGGATTGGAAAAAACGGGTATGTATATATTGGTTAGATGAGGGTCTTATTCTTTTTTATGATAAAGAAGTGATAAAGAAAAGGCCAAATTCCCCCTTTCCCGGATATCTTATTCTCATAATCTTTCATCATTTTCTCATGAATTTCAAGGATTTCATGTGTATAATTCATCATTTTCTCTAAGTTCTCTCCCAGTTCTGTTTCCCGTCGGGCGTGCTTATGAATTTCTTCTAATAAATCATCGTTGACTTTTTCCAGACGGGCTTTTTCCTGATAAAGCCAATTCAAATGCTCTTTTCGCACTCGTTCCATCATGGTATCATCAGGATAAGATTTTAGTGAATTAAATTCGAGAGCTTTGTCAAGTTCGTCAGTATCTATCAGTGGGTCATTGTCTTCATAAGGTTCTGTGCCTATAGAAGAGCATGTCAGATAACGTAACCTAATCCATTCCCGGATTTGCTCTTTCGGTATGCCGTATTTCTCAGCTACTGACTTTGTAGATAACCAATTAGCCATATAGTGTTTGATTATAAGTTTAAAATCATTCCCTATACGGCTATAATGGCTTTATATTATAAAGGTACGGGGCATTACTCAATCCCTGTTAGTAGGTATGTGGATACCCTGAACCACGGAAGAGTAAGCCCGTACCAATAACTGATACAGGCTACGCTCGTCCGATGGTTCATTAAATTTCCACATTTTACTAACATCGGAAGAGGACATGTATATATACAAGATATATCATGTCGCACGTTCAGTTGCAAAGATACGCCTTTTTTCACATTTAACAACGAAATCATGGATTTGTTTCTCCATTTTGCGTAACTTTTTATTCAGTAACGCTTAAAAAATAACTTGGTACATAAGCAAGTGCGGCGAGTAAGTGCATAAATGATAATTTAGCGGCGAGGGAATGGGTACGCGGACTACGCGGATAAGGCGGACGAACGCGGACTTTAATCTTTTAGACGCGGATGACACGGATGACGCGGATTTTTAAAGCTGCGCTATACATACCGGCATATCACACCGAAGGAAAAAAGAATCCGCGTCATCCGTGTCATCCGTGTCTGAAAGATTACTTGCACGCCGAAGGAGAACCTTGCTCCAGCGCTACGCTGGTAAATTATCATTTATGTACCAAGTTATTTTTTAAGCATTACTTTGTCTTTTGAGTTTTTTTGCGATTTATCGGTAACTTTGTATCGCGCTCAATGACATCGAAAGGAATTTCGCTCTGCTTGATGGCAAAAAGTGACTTGATAACATCTTTCCTGAATAAAAGGAAATACTCGATGTTTTTTTTGTTTTCTTGGAAAAACGGCATAAAAGCGTCTGTTTTCCTTGGATAAGTGGCGTAATTGTACTAATTTCGTCTTGGAAAAACGGCAAGCGGGTGCTTTTGTCGTTTAGGATAAACTGTAGAAGCCATGCTGAAAAGAAAGATTGACCATTACATTAAGCGTTATTATGAGACCACTCGTAATGCTTTGCTGATTACCGGCGCGCGTCAAATCGGTAAAACTTATTCTATCCGGCAATTTGGAAAGTCGTTCAAGAGTTTTGTTGAGATAAATTTTATAGATAATCCTGAAGCTGTAGACGTTTTTAAAGGTGCAAAGGGTAGTGCGGATATACTATTTCGTCTGTCGGCCATGACTACAATTCCACTGATTAAAGGTGAAACACTCATATTTTTCGATGAGGTACAGAAGTGTCCTGAGATGGTTACAGCCATCAAATTCTTAGTAGATGAGGGTTCGTATCGTTATATTTTGAGTGGATCATTGCTTGGTGTAGAGCTGAAGGATTTGCGTTCGGAACCTGTGGGATATATGGGAATCAAAGATATGTATCCCCTCGATTTCGAGGAGTTTATTTCGTGTGTGGGCATTAATGATAAAATAATCGACTCTCTGCGTAATGCTTGGGAAAGTCGCGTGGCAGTGGATGAGTTTGTCCACTCTAAAATCATGGAATTGTTCCGCTTGTATCTGGTTGTGGGCGGTATGCCTGCTGCCGTGAGCAAATATATCGAGAGTAATAATTTGCAAGCAGTAATGGCTGTGCAGCAGGATATCATTCGTTTGTATAAGCGTGACATTGCTCAATATGATCCTGATAACAAACTTTATATAGAAGAGATTTTTAATCTCATTCCGCCTGAACTCAATGCCAAGAATAAACGGTTTATCTTGAAAAAGCTCAACGAGAATGCCAAGTTTGAACGTTATCAGAACAGTTTTCTTTGGTTGAAAAATGCGGGTGTTGCATTATCTGTTTATAATGTGGAAGAACCTAAGATACCCTTATTGCTTGCTCGCTCACGCAATCTGTTCAAACTTTTTCAGAACGATATAGGTTTGCTCGCCGCTCAATACGCCGAAGGTATTCAGTTGCGAATTATCAGGGGGGAGAAGAATATTAATTTTGGTTCCGTATACGAGAATGCGGTTGCTCAGGAATTGGTGGCGCATGGTATAGATCCCTATTATTATAACAATAAGAAGCGAGGCGAACTGGACTTTGTCATCGAACTTGATGGTAAAGTATTACCCATCGAGGTGAAGTCGGGAAAGGATTATGAGGTGCATCGTGCTCTGTCTAATATCATGGATTGTAAAGAGTATGATCTTTCCGAGGCTGTAGTGTTCTGTAATGATAATCTGCGAGTGGAGGGCAAATTAGTGTATGCTCCCGTTTACATGGTGATGTTCCTTGAAAAGAATAATGTGGCGCCAACTTATTACAAGGTCGATTTGTCGATGTTACAATAACCTCATTTTTCCTTTGGTTTTGATCTAAAATAACCCTGTTTTTCCTTTGGCTTTAGACTTTATTCAGTACTTTTGTATTGAATATTAAATGTTTGTCTATGTTTCAACGATTAGCTCTTACAGCCCTTCATCGGTGGGGCGAAAAGGAAGGACGGAAACCTTTGGTTTTGAGAGGTGCGAGGCAAGTGGGAAAAACTACGTTAGTGAAGCTCTTTGCCCGAGAGTTTGATGTCTTTATTGAATTAAATCTGGAAGAGAAGGAAAATGCGCGCCTGTTTGCCGGGGAAGTATCGTTTGATGATTTGCTGGCAGGTATCTATGCCAAGGCAGGTGTCAGGATGGAAAATAAACGAACTCTTATCTTTATTGATGAGATTCAAAATGAACCGGAAGCGGTCAGGTCTTTACGCTATTTTTATGAGAAACGTCCTGATCTTCATGTGATAGCCGCCGGGTCATTGTTGGAGAGTCTGGTGGGGAACCATATTTCTTTCCCTGTAGGGCGTGTGGAATATATGGCTTTGCATCCATGTACCTTTACCGAATTTCTGGGTGCATTGGGCGAAAACGTTTTAGTGGAACAAATAGAACGATTGACGGTTCCACAGTCGGTGCATAGCTATGTGATGGACTTATTCAGGAAATATATGATTGTGGGCGGATTACCCGAAGCGGTGGCGAACTATGCGAAGTACAAGGATTGGGTAAGGCTGAATGATATTTTTAATTCGTTGATAGCTGGTTATAAAGATGATATTGAAAAGTATGCAAAAAAGAACAAAGAACAAGATATACTCCGTTACATCTTAAATTACGGTTGGGGATTGGCGGGACAACGCTTTCAGTTTGCCAAATTCGCAGGTTCTTCCTACAAGTCGTCCGAGATGGGGGATGCCTTTAGGATTTTGGAGAAAACGCTTTTACTGGAACTTGTTTATCCTTTAATTTCCACCTCGTTTCCTATTCTTCCGGATTTAAAGAGAAGTCCTAAGCTGTTGTGGTTAGATACGGGATTGGTCAATTATGTGGCGGAAATGCAGGAACGCCTATTGTTCACTTCTGCAACAGACGAACTGTGGAATGGAGACATAGCCGAACAAGTGGTGGGGCAAGAATTGTTGGGGGCATCTGTTACATTTGGTACTAAACGAATGTTCTGGGTACGCGATGCCCGTAATTCGCAGGCGGAGGTTGATTTCGTTTATAAGTTCAAGTCCCGTTTATTACCGATAGAAGTGAAAACGGGAGATAATTCCCGATTGCGCTCTCTGCATCAATTTATGGAAGAGTCGAAAGAGAATATTGCCATACGTTTGTGGAACGGAACGTTTTGCTCGGATGAAATACGGTTACCTTCCGGGAAACAATATACGTTGTATAACCTTCCATTTTATTATGCAGGGCAGCTTGAAAGTTTCCTGAATGATAAAGTGGAGTAGGAGTTGAAATTTTAATAATTATTCTCAAAAGACTGCTTTTCATCCTTGCTTCCGTTGCAGCTCTATCATCACTTCATCTACCACGTAGAGGTCGCCCATAAGATATAAGCCGGAAGTTTCGTCATGCAGGTGTTCGCAAGTGTCACTTTCATAGAAGATGTCGAAAGCACGTTCCGGTTCTATATTGAGACGCTTTGCCAGTAGTACGGAAATCCGTCCTATACGATTCCATAGAATAATGTCTCGTACGGTGATATCATCATTTATTGAGGGTTCTTGCTTTGGAGTATTAGGGATGTTGTTCATGGTTGGCCTCCTTTCTGGCGAGCTTCGTTGTTGAGGAATTCGCAGCCTATATAATGCAGGCATTCGTCCGTGAGGGACTGGTTGAGCAGACATATTTGATTATTAGGTTGATGCTGTGCCAGTCGTCCGATGGCAGTATTGATATCCATAAGTCCGAGCATATAGAGCTGCACAGTATCTACCACACGGTCGTCCGCTACTCCCCCTTCTATGTAATCGTATTCTTGCCATAAGGACTCCCCTGAACGGCATCCTACAATGAAGTCAAGCCATTGTCGGTCGTAGGCTTCGAAGCGTAGGCAGCGATAAGTCGCATGGATACGATCAGTGTCCAGCTCGTAGATGTTGAGCCATTGTGGTAGGTGGGCGTTGACAGGGCGTACAGCCCAACTAACAGCTTGCTCCCGTAAGTTAGTAACATAAAATCCTCGCCCGAAATCAAGATTAGAACGTCCGGCGTTACAAAGAGGCTGACTGACGGGGCATGTGGCTCCGTGATAGACGGTTAGCATGGTTTGTTTTCTTTTGGTTCGATACCTTGTTGCGCCTCAAGACGTTGAACTGCCTTCACAATGTCCTGTGTGACGTATTCACGACTTTGTGTATGTAGCGGATCCAACTGATGGGCTATCTGTTGGATCAGTCCTATACGCTTCATTCGCTGGTACATTTCCCGGGCTGTACATCCCAGCCGCTTAGCGGCACATTCTACGCAGAGGGCGGCAAAGGCGAGGCGACTTTCGGTTTCGGTGAATTCAAAATTTCGTTCCATACGTATATTTCCCTTTCTGTTCTAAAACAACAGCAAAGATAGTACGGTAGAAAGCGAAAGCCAAGTATTTAAGCAAGTTATTCTGCATTTATTGCAAAAAAAGTTCAGCCCATTCATATAAGAGTAAAAGCTTCAATAGTAATTGAGAGGTTGGCAATGAAAAGATTTTCGATAGTTGTCAGCACTCCAGCACTAAGACAGCTAATGTGCAATAAAACAAATGGTTGTCTTGTGATGACAACCATTGTTACCAGTGCTGACAAACTGTTTATCAGCACTGTTTTTCCGACATATTTACGCATTTTCTGATTTAATCTCCTGGGATTCACCACGTACATACACTTTATGCGAACCACGCCCAATTGTGCTCAAATATCCCTTTTCCACAAGCAAATTGAGGTCATTCAGCGCTTTATTCTTCAAAAGTCCTGTGATACTGCTGTAATCTTTGCGTGTAATGAAGGGATGCGTCTCCAAAAACACCAGTAAACGGCGGTAACGCTCGGCACCGCCAAGCTCCGCACTCTTACGAAAACCATATTTGGCACGCTCCACAAAACCGGCGCACCGCTTGCGGAAATCGGGCGATACGCGGAAATGCACTTTGCCGAAAAAGATAGTCTGCGCGTGGATCTCTTTCGGGTCCATCACCGGACGCCCCTTCAGGCCCGCCGAGAAGTATCCCATATTCCCCAACTGAACATGATGTCCTTCGGATAAATAAAACGATACCCGATCCTCTATTGCTGCCAACAAACCATTGATGTCACCGGGACTGAAACTGGACATTCGGGAAATGTCACTAACCAAACGCTCTGTGTCAATCGTACCTTTATTCACGATGCGTGGATACAAAGGTTGCAATTCGCCGTCACCCTTCGGGTTAGGTCGTCTTTGGAAATCATACTGTGCTGCCATTGTTTTTTGTTTCTGTTTAAAGGGTTAATACTGTTCTTCCCAAGTGATTGAAAGCTACAACAAGGCAGAAAAATGTGCAGATAGTCTGTCGTTTTTGTACTTTTGGCTTAGGATAAATGTTCTTATGCTTAGTCTAAAACTTCGTCTTGCAATTGTGGGTTGTCCGGTGGGCAGTTGCAGGCTGTTCAGTTCCCATATCGAAACCGTCGGGTCCGCAATTGCAGGATGAAATTTTAGACTAAGCAAAGATACGAAATAAATAAGGCAAAAGCAAGTGTTCTCTTAAGTATTCGTTAATTTTTCTCATGCATTTAGGAGGGTAATCTTTAAGGATGAATAGAATAACAAAAGGCATTTATAATTTGTTTGCAGCGTATATTATGCGTACCTTGCAGCCGCTAAGGAACAACCCTTATTGCTCAATTATTTCAAAAACATATACTGATGAAAATAACTCTTATCAGAGAAAGCCGGGAGAGTGGAAAAGAAACCCTCAGCACCTGCGAAGCTGACGCATGGATAGACCGGATAAAAACAGAAACCAAAGAGGAACACGTCACAAGATTGCGCTCTATGCTCCTTTATACGAATCCTGACAGCGGAGGATACTACGAACACATTGACAAGTTGCCGCGCATTTATCCCTCCGTGGAATTCGGAAGAAGCAGAAACAACGGGCGAAAACTGAAACACTACAACGGCATAGTGATGTTGGAGGTAAACCATCTGGCCGGATTGTCCGAAGTGGAGCTGGTGAAACGGCAGGCGGCTTTGTTACCACAAACCTGGGCAGCTTTTGCCGGAAGTAGCGGACGAAGTGTGAAAATCTGGGTGAAATTCGCCCTGCCGGACGGGAATTTGCCGGTGAAAGTAGAAAATATGGAATCTTTTCACGCACATGCCTACCGCATGGCCGTGCAATGTTACCAGCCCATATTGCCGTTTCCCCTCACGCTGCGAGAGCCTTCTATGACACAAAGCTGCCGCATGACAGTGGATGCATATCCCTACTTCAACCGGCAAGCCATCCCTTTCTGCCTTGAACAGCCCTTCGGTATGCCCGGTGAAGAGACTTTCCGGCAACGCCAATTGACGGAAAAGAACCCATTGTTAAGACTGAAACCGGGTTACGAAACCTCGCAGACCTTCACATTATTATTTGAAACAACCCTCAGCAAAGCACTGAATGAAATGGAAGAATGGAAACGAGGCGATGACTTGCAGCAACTGCTGGTGTGTCTGGCAGAACATTGCTTCAAGGCAGGCATACCGGAGGAAGAGACTGTACGCCAAGTCATGATACACTATTTCAAGCAGACGGACGAACAAACCGTGCGGACAACTGTCCACAACCTCTATCAGGAGTGTAAGGGGTTCGGCAAAAAGAAATCTCTGACACCGGAACAGGCTATCGCCTTCCAACTGAACGAATTTATGGAACGCAGATACGAATTCCGCTTCAACGCTTTGACGAACGACCTGGAATACCGGCAACGGGACTCCATTCATTTTTATTTCAAACCCGTAGACCAACGCGTAAAAAACAGCATAGCCATGGATGCCCTGCAAGAAGGTATCCGTGTGTGGGACAGGGATGTGAACAGGTATTTATCCTCTAATCGCGTACCGCTTTATAATCCGGTGGAAGACTATCTCTGCAACCTGGGCCGTTGGGACGGAAAAGACCGCATTCGCGCGCTGGCCGACCTTGTGCCCTGCAACAATCCTCATTGGAGGGAACTTTTCTACCGTTGGTTCCTGAATATGGTGGCTCATTGGAGGGGGCTCGATAAGTTGCATTCCAACAGTACATCTCCCCTATTGGTAGGTGCGCAGGGTTTTCGGAAATCCACCTATTGCCGCATCATTCTTCCACCCGAACTCCGTTTCGGCTACACCGACAGCCTGGACTTCAAAAGCAAACGGGATGCAGAACTATACTTAGGGCGCTTTATGCTGATCAACATCGATGAATTCGACCAGGTCAGTATCAATCAGCAGGGATTTCTGAAGCATTTATTGCAAAAGCCTGTTGCCAACCTGCGCAAACCGTATGGCAGCAGCATACAGGAAATGCGGCGATATGCCTCGTTCATCGGGACAAGCAATCAGAAAGACTTGCTGACCGATCCGAGCGGCAGCCGCCGTTTCATCTGTATAGAAGTGACGGCACCGATTGATACAAACGTAACCATCAACTACCGCCAACTCTATGCACAGGCGATGGAAGCCATCGTAAAGGGCGAACGTTATTGGTTTGATGATGCCGATGAAGCTATTTTGCGTGAAGCGAACCGGGAATTCGAGCAAATGAGTCCGGTTGAGCAGTTATTCCATTGTTATTTTCGTTCACCGGAGGAGGGAGAAGAAGGCGAATACTTGTCCCCCATGCAAATATTGGAACATCTACGGAGTAAGAGTAGGGATATAAAGCTGACAGCTAGCAATGTAAATCACTTCGGAAGAATATTACGAAAGAACAACCTGGAATATAAGCGAACTTGCAAGGGTATTGTATATCGGGTGGAAAAGTTATAATAATTTATTTTTTTAGTGTGACGACAAACGGTTTGTCGTCACTTATCACAACGGTTGCCATTATACGGCAATCGTTTCTGTTTCAATAGAATAAATGGAGTTGTGCTGAAGTGCTGACAAACTATGCAAACTTATTATTGAAAAACCTGAGGGAGCCACAGGACTTGATAATTCCTCCCTTCCTTTTTCATCGATAAAAAGCTTCTGTTAGTCGATTTTTCTATTTATGGATTAAACTATATCCCGGGAATATTGTCATAGATACGTGTTTCATAAATAAAATGGAATTAACTCACTTTTAAATGAATAGAATTATGAAGAAGCAAATTTTAAGTTTGGCCCTTGCCCTGTTTCTGGGAACGGCTGTAGGTATGGCACAGGAAAACAGAGGCGAACGTCCTGATCCGTCAAAACGCATCGAACAGATGGTAACTGATCTGGGACTGAATGAAACTCAGGCTAAAGAGTTTAAGGCAGTAATGGAGGAGATGAGACCAAACAGAGATGCTTCGGGCGAAAGACCTTCACGCGAGGAAATGGAGAAGAAGCGTAATGAGGCAGATGCGAAACTCAAAAAGATTCTGACGGACGAACAGTATAAAAAGTATCAGAACATGAGGCCTCAGAGAGGACAGAGAAGAGGGAAATAATCTTCTATAAGATATTCTTCATCCGCAGATGACGCGGATGAAGAATATAGGTTATTTACTGAATGTAACCTCTTCCGTATGCTCACCCACAAAGATACGTGCCATATCTCCAGTTTTATACCATTTAGGTTTCTCGGGCATATCATCGTAAATCACTTCACCGTTTATCGTCAGGTTTTCGAAACGAATGTTTTTCACTTTCCGTTCTTTGTCATAGCCGATAATCATGGAGACTTCCGCATCCTTTCCCGTATAAGAAATGTCTTTGAACAGGATATTCTCAATGCCTCTGCCGGGTGCCTTGCAATATTTTTCGTTGAAGAAGATACGGAGATTGACCAGTTGTCCTTGTCTGAAGTCTTCTATCCGGATATTTTCAAAGCGTACGTTCCGTATCAGGTTGTTGTCTCCGGCGTTGATGGCAAGACAGCCCTGATAATCCAGTTGCTTTTCTTTATGATCCAATATATCTATATTGATATAATTCAGGTTTTCCAGAATCTCAGGATTTTCCACATTTCCATGGATACCGATGAAGATGGGGTGAGCTACATCTGCCCAGAGAGTAGAGTTCTGCATAGTGATGTTTTTGCAACCACCGGTAAAGCCCATACGGGTGCCGTAGACCGTAGTGCAATCGTCCGAATTACGACAGAATACGCCATCGAACAATATATTGTTACTGGCAAAAACATTCAGTCCGTCGCCCCAGCCATAGGAACTGATAACTTTTAAATTGCGTATCGTTATGCTGTCCGAGCCTCCGGTGGGACATTGCGTTGTGATCAGACCTTCTACCAATACATTTTTGGAATGGACGATACGAATTCCCGCCCAGCGTTCCGGAAGGACCAGCCCTCTGCCCAGTATCTTCACATCTTGTGCATCGACCACTTGAATACGCCCTTTTATGACTGCTCCCCCTGCCACGTAAACGGTTTTTCCGGATGGAACATTCAGAGTGTCACCGGGTAAATGGTGCACTCCCGGTCCAAAGTAAATCAGATTACGGTCTTTAAGTTTTCTGGGTTTGTTTTCGTCTATCGGATTGGCAAAAAGATGGAGATTGTGGAAGATATCTCCATTGACTTCTACCGATAGATTGCGTGGACGATTCAACTTAAAGGTCATGGTATTGTTGGTTATTGTAGGAGTGATTCCATAGGAGAGAGGACGTACTCTGCCACTTTGAATCGCTCCGTGATTGAAAGTAACTGATACCTCGACCTCACCTGAAAAGTCGAAATAACTCATTGAAGCTCTTTCTACATGATGTTTGATATTCCGCACTTCATCTACTTTGACAAGGTATGTGTCAACCGGTTTCCAGTCTTTTCCTGTTTCCCGTACTTTCACTGTGAAATCATTCATTAAATCAGCCCCCTCCGGTGCCGGATAGGTGACTAACCGGTTCTGCGAGTTTGCATAGTGGATGGTGCTTAATAAAACACCTGTGATAACTATAAATTTGCTCAGTTTCATTTTTATGGTATTCTCAGTGAGATTAGCTCTTATGGTAATAGCCTGCAATATACATTTTAAAATGTAATATTGCAGGCTGATGATTTTTTATCTTATTTTTTACTGATGCTGGTCAACAGAATCATATAATGCTTTTTACTTGCATCCGTATCGGCAGGACGATAATCGGTAATCTGTCCGATACCGGCAAATACAACATCTGTTACGTCTCCCAAGGCTTTAACCTTTGCCGCATCTTCTTCGCGGTCAACAATAAATACGCATGGAGTTATTCCCCATTCGGTGGCTGCGCCTTCCACGTATTCGGTCAAGACGTAATAGGTACCGTCATAAGTGACTTTAGCTGTACGTTTCGCAACTTGTACGAATTCATCTGCTGTGATATTAGGTTCGCCGGCTTCGTCATCACTGCATGCTGTAAACAGTAATGGTAGCAACAACATTCCAAGAATAAATTTTATAGTTTTCATTGTTCAATACATTTTAGTTATTATTCATATTTACCATCCCGGATTTTGTTTCAATTGCGGATTCAAACGAATCTGTACCAAAGGAATGGGAGACAGATAATCGCGCTGGCTGAAAAGCAGGTTGCCTGCCAGTGTAGCAATGGAACGTCCATAGTCGGGATCATTGGGGCCGCTTCCTTGATAGATGCCGTAGAGCAACGGATATTTTTCAGGATAATAACAGGGTTCGCCAAAGTAAGTGGCATCATTTGCTTTTTCTGTTTCGTAAGCCGTGCCAAGAATATGACGACCCAATTTCTGGCCTCTGAGGTTGATGTGTGCAATACCCCAGCGCTTCAGATCGTCAGAACGGAAACCTTCGCCAAAGAGCTCACAGGCACGTTCGCGACGAATTTCATCGAGCATATTCATCTTTTTGCAGATTGTTTTTCCCGTAGCGTGATCAAACCAGCCGGCATCCCATACATTGGCGATCAAGGCATTGGTGAGTGGAGCTACGCGGGCACGGGCACGGTTCTTATTAATGGATTTATTCAGATCCTCATCGGAAATGGTTCCGCCGTTCAATTCGCAAGTTGCTTCCGCATAAATCAAGTGCACTTCGGCCAGACGGATGAGCGGATAATCGGCAGATTCGGTATTTTGTGGTCTGTTGGCACCTTCGATCAGGAACTTACGGCTACCGTATGTGGCGGCTGTGGCATTTGTACGAAGAGTAGGCTTGAATATTCCGCAAGGACTGCCATATGCAGGATCTGAACCATCATACACTTCGTTATTTTTCGGGAACAGTGCTTCCGGATAAGGATTTCCGGTTTGCGTCAATTGGCGGCCATCTTCCGGACGACTGCTCCAGATGGTACGGTCAGGTATGGACATACAGCAACTGATGAAACGGTAGTCGCGATTGCGGAACTCACCTACAAATGTATCATAGCCGGCGAATTCAGGATTGTTTTGAGCATCGGACATATTGCCTGTATAGCTGATACGGATAGGTAGTCCGTTGCGGCATGGGAAAGACTCACCGAACGAAGCACTGATGTCCGTAGCCTGCCAGGTGATAACCGTATGAGATAAGTTAATACCTATGCGTGCTAAATTGTAGTCAAACTTCTGACTAAAAATGAATTCTTTATTTGTACTTTTACCTTTTCCCTTGAAGTTGGGAATGTTGCCATCTCCGTCGTCAATATTGAATAAATAGAAATAACTCAAAGAGTCGCATTCATTCCAAAGTTGGAAAGTACCGGATTCGGCTTCTTTAATTACTTCACCGGACAGTCGTTTGGCTTCGGTCAACATCTTCTCTATTGAGTAATATCCTTCGGGTTTTGCTGTACCGGCACCTACGTTACTGCCGTCTCCGTCTAAATCATAGTCGATGCTGGGAACATATTTCTCCCAGGTGGCTTCATAAAGTAATACTCTTGCCAGAAATGCTTGTGCGGCTTCCTGACTAACTTTGCCTTTGGCATTTTCTGCAATGGTGCTTTCTTTAGGCAGCATCGGGATAGCTTTCTCCAGATCGGAAATTATGAAGTGGGCTACTTCATAACGACTCTTGCGAGGACCGAATAATACATTTCCGTCTGTTACATCCAATACACGGTCTACAATAGGTACGCCACCGAACACTCTTAGCAGATAGAAGTGCTGCCATGCGCGGAAGAAATAGGCAGTACCTACAGACTGGGCAATGCCGCTGGGATCTCCTGAGTATTCTTCAGCTTTCTGCAAGAGGATATTGCAGGTGCGGATATGTCCATAAGGTTTGTCCCATTGGAAATTGCTTTCAGGTGCCGAGCCGCCTCCGTTAGAACCTAATCCTGAAATATCGAGCCCACGGTCCATGTTGCCGTAATTGGCTTTATTCTCATAGTTTTTCCATCCCTCTGTATTATAGAGTGCATTGGCGGCCTGTTCAAATTGCTGGGGAGTTTTGAAAACAATAGCTTCTGTTCCCTTATCCAGTGGCTCTTTATCAAGAAAATCACTGCATGAAGCTAATGGAAGTGCCATTGCGGACACTAATAGTATATTCTTTATTATCGTTTTCATATTCTGTAATTATATAAGTTTGTTTTTAGAATGTAACGTCTATACCGAAAGTCAGCAAGCGGCTGAATGGGAATGTCGTATTACCTCCTTCACCATTTTCCGGGTCATAACCATCTTTGATTTTTGTCCATTCCCACAAGTCATCACCAGAGAAGTAGACTCTTAGTTTGTTGAGGCCGGCTTTGGCAATCCATTGCTTAGGCAGTGAGTAACCTACAACGAGAGATTTCAAACGTATATATCTGTTTTTCTGTACACTGGCATCAATATTATTATAGTTGAACTTGTTGAAGTTTTGATTACGGGACAGGATCGGATATTCAGCATTCGTATGATCGGGTGCCCATGTTTTCCCCATGAATGTATAATTCTGTCTTACGTAGTTTACGACAAACGGTGCATACACACTTCCACCTCTTAAAATAACCTGTTTGCCAACTCCCTGGAAGAAAGCGGAAACATCAATACCTTTCCATTCTAAACCGGCTTTAAATCCGAATGTCAGACGCGGAGATGTTTCACCTGCATAGTAAATGTCTTTGTTTGTAATGGCACCGTCACCATCCAAATCTACGTACCTGCGAGCTCCCGGGCGAAGACGTTCCAGATTGGTTTCTGACGGAGCCGGAAGAATATTACCGGCTTTAGGACCTGTATGATCTGCATTCCAATAAAACATTTCATAAAATGCATCCACTTCTTCCTGAGTTTGGAAAAGACCGTCTGTCTGATAAACATAAATCGCATTCAACGGTTTGCCGACTAAACGTTTTGAGTTATAACCTGGCTGAGGTATTTCTTCATTATTGGGCAATGTGAGGAGTTTTGTCCAGGCGTCGGAAAGAGAACCGCCGATATTGTATTTCACTTGCCCGATCTGGTCATTCCAATTCAAGGCTATTTCCCAACCTTTGGCACGTAATTTTCCGTCATTCAACTTCGGTGCTCCGGCGCCCAGCACTGCCGGATAGGATGTTGTGATAAACATACCGTCATTGGTCTTTATAAAATATTCCATTGTAGCTCTCAGCCGGTTGTTGAGGACTGCTACGTCCATACCGATATTATGGCTGTTTAGAGTTTCCCAGGTACGGTCGGCAGAACGCATACCATCTACCCAAAGTGAAGTATGCTGTGTAGGGGTGATTCCGAAAAGAGCTGTTCCCGTCTTGATTTCTGAGAAACGTTCGTAATTGCTGATTCCTTCTACACTGCCTGTTTTACCGTAGTTATAACGGACTTTTAAATCGCTCAGCCAGGGAATATCTTTCAGGAAGTTCTCACGTGAGAGTCTCCAGAATCCGGAAACAGAATAGAAATTCTGCCAACGCTGTGATTTGTCCAGTTTGGAAGAACCGTCCCGGCGCCCTAATACTTCGACTGAATATTTGTCATCATAGATATAGTTCAGACGTCCCATATAGGATACGAATCCCCAGGAACCCTGTCCGCCTTCTGCTGTGTTATTGTCGCCTGTAATCCACACATTTAAGTCCGTTAAACCGGAGCCCGGATACATGGGCCCCATGTTGCGTGCAGCAACTACTTTCTTGGATGTTTCTTGTTCAGCAGTCATACCGATCATGGCGGAAATACTGTGTATATTTGCAAATGTCCGTTCATAATTGGCAAAGCCACCCAAAGTAACATTTTCCCATTTTTCGACGCTTTCGTTTAACGAACCCGGACCGTTTTTGCTACCGTTTACCGTACCGATCCAATCATAATAGGTTACCTCATTCTTTACCTCTGTCTTATTCCTTTGTGCCAACTTGTAGTTGCCGGATGCTACCAGGGATAATCCTTTTACCCATTTCGACAAATCAAGTGTGATCTTCATGTCTCCACGGAAGGTAGTCAGTGAATTGTCGATACGACCACCATACAGAAGACCTCCGATCGGATTACGGCTACCACTGAATGTATCATAAGGATCACCATTCATATTGAGTATAGGCCAGAGCCAAGGGTCCATCCAGCCGGTACCTACATCGGTAGAGGGGGTGGAAATATCACGCTTTTCATAAGCCATGCTCGTGGAGAATTTTAACAGTTCATTGGCTTGGTAATCAGCATTCAGGCGTGCACTATATTTCTTTTCGCCATCGTCCGCCACTTTTAGTTGTGACTGGCTGTCTGAAAAACCCAATGAAGCGTAATAATTGAATTTGTCATCTGCTCCGGAAATTGTTACCGTATGTTTATGCGAAGTGGCCTGACCATACAGGTAATCTTCCATATAAACATTGGGATCCCAGCGTTTGATTTTACTTCCATCCGCTATTGTAACCACTTTTCCTGCTCTGAGTGCATCAAACAGGTTTGAACCACCATACGACATGATTGCACCTGTATTGGGATCGATAATCGTCGGATCATCTTCCCACTTGCCTGTTTCCGGATTCCAGGCAGTAGCTTTTCCACCACCAAGAATCCAATAATTTACATTTTGATAGGTCTGGCGTGGATCTAGCATTCCCGGAGTACCGTAATTGGCATCCCAGTATTGTGCTTCAAAGAACATGTCCAGCCATTGTCTGTTATCGGTGAGGGGAGGCTGAATACCATTTGTAGTACGGCTGATAGAACCGCTATAAGCTATTTGCGCCTTACCTTTCTTACCGCGTTTAGTCGTTACCAGCACGACTCCTGCCGCTGAACGGGCACCGTAGATAGCAGCGGAAGCATCTTTCAGAACGGAGATATTCTCAATGTCATTAGGGTTCATAGCATTCAGTTCGTCCAAAGAACCGGACATACCATCAATGATGATCAGCGGACTGGAGTTACCGTTGATGGATATATCACCACGTATTTTCATGGCTGCATTTTCACTACCTGGACGGCTGGAAGTACGGGTGATCACCAAACCCGGAACTTCACCCTGCAAGGCAACTGTAGCATTGGAGATACCTTTGTTGGCAAACGCTTCTTCACCTTTAATCTGGGTAATAGCGGAGGTTAATGATGCCTTTTTCTGTGTTCCATAACCCACGACCACTACTTCGTCCAATAATTCAGAATCTTCCTGTAGTGTGACATTGATAGTAGTTTTATTTGTTATAGGAATTTCCTGAGTTTTGTAGCCGACGAAGGAAACAACCAATGTGCCTTTGGCATTATTTAAAATGAAATTACCGTCTATATCGGTTATTACACCATTCGTTGTACCTTTTATGGTAACGTTTGCACCAATAACAGGCTCTCCGGTGTTATCAATGACTGTACCACGTATGGTCCGTCCGTCTTGTTGTACTTCCTGCGTAATTTGTACGGCTGCATTGATATTATCTGTGAGAGATAACGTCGTCAGGCATAGAGCTGCCGCAAATATAAATTTCTTTCTCATATCATAAAATTTAATGTTTTCAGTATTAGATTTATTTTTCCGGGCTGAACACATTCACCTCGGAAATCATCACGAAATTGCTTGAACCTTTATCACTTTCAGCAAAAGAAACTTTGACATAACGGGCTGTAGCAGGTGATGGGAAACGGAATAATTGAGGGGTATCTGTATTCGGATCAAATGAATAATGTCCTTGTTCTTCCCAACCCCAGCTGTCCGGTTTATTTTTATCTACAGCTGCTGCATTGGAACAAGTGTAGAAAGTTTGTCCCTTATGAGTTCCGTTGTTTCCAAGACGTCTTCTGATGTCCATATGACTGATCTGGTAATCCTTTCCCATGTCAATAATAAAGAAGTGCGGATAAGCTGATGACGTTTTCCATGCAGTGTGCCAGAAAGTGGCGGGATCATTATCAAGCATGGTTATTACACGTCCGTTAACGGCGCCTTCACCTACCGTTTCTTGCGAACTATAACCAATTGTGCCATCGTTGGAGGAATCATTGTAATCAGGAAATTTCCAATCTGCTTTGGGTAATTTCTCCATAGTGCCTACCGCTACTTCGAAGGGGAACACTTCGGAAGCATTCTCTTCCGCATCTTGTGTAGTGACATTGATAACACAATCTTCACCCGAGAAGTAATTCACTGTTTCGTAAGTAAGAGGTACAAAACGTTTCTCCTTACTGCCGGCAGCAGCCAAAATTTTGGTACTTCCGGTTTTCGAAGGTGTACTTTTCGAATAATAGTCGAGCACTACATAAACCGGAGCTACTGATTCGTTATTCCAGCTTACGTTTACCCCTCCCGGTTGAGTTTCGATTTCTACGGTTTCGGCCACTACGGCAAAAGCAGGTGTATCAGGTTCGGCTGTTACTTCTACAGCACCTTTGTTGTTACCTTTGACGGAGCAGGAAAAGATGGAGAATGTAACCGGATCTGTATTGGCAAAACCACTGACTGTTGCTTTGGCAACCCCATTGTCTGCATTTTCCTTAGAAATGAGCTGGTATTTTTTCTCACCTTTCGAAGTTGTGTATTCTATTTTAGTATACATAAAACTTTCATTAGTAGGATTGGTCCATGTCAGGTACACTTCACCGGGGCCGGCTTCTGTTTTCACATTTGTAACTTTCTCCGGAGCTGCATTGTTAACTGAAATTCTACCTTCCACATCATCTCCACAGGAGCTGAATATGGCAGATAAAGAGAATAAAATCACCGTAGAGAAAAGGGCTTTCCTTAACGGAAACTTTAGAAAATCTTTCTTCATAAACTATAAATTTAAAATTAACACTATTGTATATTATCTAATTAGATACATTGCTTGATGAATTCGCGTATCTCTCTGCGGCTGACGAATAGGTGATTCTCGACCGTACGGGGGGAAATGCTTAATTCAGTGGATATTTCGGAGATTGACTTTTCATCAAAACGACTCATTACATATATTTTTTTGCGTTGAGCGGTGAGAGTTTCCAATTTATGTCTCTCCAGAAGGGATAGTTCTTTGGCGATTACATGGCTTTCCGTTTCGTTCGTATAAGTAACTGCATGATCGTACAGATAAGAAGTAATTTCTTGTTTCTTATAGTAGCGGCGCAGATAATCGGTTAGTAAATTACGGGCTATCGTGAAAATGAAGAATTTCACAGTATCCGGACGAAGCATTTGTTTATAGTCAATAAGACGCAGAAATACATCCTGAGATAAGTCCTTTGCTGTTTCCCAATTATTAATCCTATAATTAATATAAGAACATACCGAATTATAATGTTCTTTGTAGGAACTGGTGATGAGGCAGGGCGATGTTACTTTTATGTCTTCCATGCTTTCGATTTTTGGTTTCACATTTTTCTGTTTATAGTATTTCTTTTGTCAAGAAGTACAATGCAAAAATAGATAACTGTAAACAGAGTAAAAACTAAAAAAACATGGAATCTGTATCAAACTTATGGAAGATACTATTTGAATATAATACTATTGATTATCAGGTTGATATGTCGGTATCACAAATGAGTGATACCGACCGGAAATAGAAAGGAGAGTTATTCTTTATCGTATTGCTGAATATATTCGTTGGGGGTTGTACCTGTAAACTTCTTGAAGGCACGGAAAAAAGAAGCTTTTGACTTGAAACCGCATTTCTCGGCTAAGGTTACCAGCGTATATTTTTTATGTTGTCCTTCACTGATGGCCTGCTTAAATTTCTCAACACGGTAACTATTGACGAAATCGTAATATCCCATTTTGAGATAGTGGGTGAATACAGCGGACAGGAGGTAAGTGGGATAGCCAATGGCGGCAGCAACATCTGATTGTTTTAAATCGACATTCAGATAGGGCTGCTGATCCTGCATATATTTCTTTAATGTATGAATGACGTCTCCGGCTTCTTCATCACTTAGTTTCACGTAGCTTTCAGTAGATGATGCCGGAATCTTAGTTTCTGGCTGGTCGAGATTTACCGATTCAACCGGTGTCGTAGCACTCACTATAGTTTTTCTTTTTCTGAATACGAAGATGAATATTGCTATCAGCAAGATTCCTGTAATAGTAGCGTAAGTTAACCATGACCGATCTTGCTTGATGCTGAATGACACACGGTTAACGGATTCCAGATCTAGAAATTTACGAATCTGAAAAACATAGTTGCCCGCCGGCAGATTAAAATAAGAAACCTTATCTTCATTTGCCAGTTCTATCCAGATAGAATCTTTTCCTTCCAGCATATACTCATATTTAATGAGTTCCGGACTTTCATATCCTAAGGATGTAAACCGGAAAGTTATGGTATTTTCATTGGATTTTAGTTTAATAACAGAATCGGCACTTAGTTTATAATCATTGGCATACAGTTTACCATTTACCTGCATTTCCGTAATTCGTATTGGTGAGGGAGTAAACTCTGCTAATGGATTTACCATAAAAAGCCCTTTTATGCCACATACCCATAATAACCCGTTCTTGTCTTTTGAGATGGGCGGCCCTGCATTGGCGGCAAGATCATTTATAGCTGGAAAGAAAGTAAAACGATCCAGTTTCTCATTGACCCGCAGTAGACCATCCCATTGTCCCAGCCAATAATATCCCTGATCGTCTTGTACGATACTGGGGCAAATCGGTGAGAGATACCGGAAATGATTTAATGATTTATCGGATATGAAAAGACGGTTGTTTAGCTGGCCAAAAAAGAGTGTACCATCTCTTCCTTCATATATATAACGGATAGCTTCTTTTCTGAAAGCTTCGGGCAGAATATTTTGGGTACATTTACCTGTGCTATCCAGAATGGCCAATCCTTTATCTGTACCCACCCAAAAGCGTTTGGATGAATCCTGATAAATGCCGTATACAATATTACCTGGCATATTACTGTTCGATGCATTGTATTCTTTTACAGTTTGAGTTTGTTTGTCATAAGAATAGAGGCCGTCGGAAGTTGCCAGCCATAATTTATTGTTTTCATCTTCCAGAAACATGAAGATATCATTCGATACGCAGGTACGTGTCAGAGGTGTTTCATTGAATGTGCCTGTCCGAGGATCAAAAGCAGATAGACCACCGGCACAGGTCCCGATTAAAATCTCACCTCCATATTCATAAAAAGAGAATATGAGATTGGAACGCAGTTTACCACTCTTGTCATTCTGAACATTTACATAGTGTATTTTTTCGTTCTGTTCGTTTACGTAATAGAAACCTTCGCGTGTGCCGATGAAGCGATAGTCTTTTGTGGAGAGATGGCTGCGTATCGAGATGTCTTTTGATTTGAAGAGTCCTTTGTCGTATCGCCTGAAAGCCTCGTTTCTTTTTCTTAATAAATTCAGTCCCAGATAATAGCCTGTTCCGCACCATACATCTCCTTGGGATAGTAATATAAAAGATATATTATTGGACAGGAGATCTTGTCCCGGTTCTGTTCCGCAAATGGCAGAGTATATGCTTTTCCCATTGGTCAGTGACAGCAGGTAAATGCCTTGTCCGGAAGTGGCAACTCCTAAAATCCCTTTTTCATAAGTGAGGTTTGTTACTGGAACTTTAATGTCGTTCCAATAAGGAGCAAACGTTTGATGCAGTAGGTCAAAAGTTAAAAGACCTCCTTTTTCCGTACCGATATATAATTTATCTTTTACTTTAATGAAACATTTGAATTGTCCGCAAGAGGAGAGGGAGGAAGAATATTGCTTAAGTGCTCCGGATTTGGCATCACAAAGAACAATTCCATTGGTAGTCAGTAGCCAGACAGAATTAGGACTTTGTACTACGATATCCAGAATCCGATTATTTATGGAAAGAATGTTTTTTTCGTTGATCATGATATGCCGTAATTCTTTCCCGTCATAAATATAGAGACCGTTCACTGTTCCTATGTAAAGCCGATTCTCTTCATCTTTTGCTAATTTCTGAACAGAGAAATTTATTTCTTTGGCAAACATTCGCTCTAAAGTGAAATTATTGTGATTCATGTGCCAAAGTCCTTGCACTGTACCTACCCAAAAATCATGTTTGTGGTTTTCTATGAGTGCATTAACCAAAAAAGGGGAAGGGGTTATTCCTTCTTGCTTTTCCGTAAAATGATAGGGTAAGGTGTATTGTCCGTTTATTCGTTCAACGGTAAGCCCCGTACCGATCCAGATGAATCCATCTGAATCTTTATAAATGCAGTTGACACGAGTGTCTTCAAATTTGCATGTCGTTCCTTCGTTTCCGATACTATATATTGTGTAATTAGCATCTGACGCGAAGATATGGAATACTCCAATAAAAAATATTAAGAAGACTAATATGTGTTTTCTTAAGGCCATAGGCATTTTTTTTCTTTGTGGTATGCAAATTTAGTAAAAAAATGTATCTGTTAATGTCTATAAATGAAAAATATCTGTTTGAGGAGGTTATGTAGTTCTTGCGGTCTACCTAAATGAGCATAAAAAAAACAGAGTAGTTTCGAAAATTTGAAACTACCCTGTTTTTTTATCAATCCTAATATGGAATTATTCGCGATACAGCATTAATGTTCCCCAACCCAATTGGTCGAAAGCGCCACTGTTTGTGCCGTAACGGCTTCCACCGTCCACACCACCTTCGGGACGCATTTTGTCAGCAGCCATCTTGGCGTACTTGTAGCCACTGCCCAACTTCTTCACTTTGGCGTAGTGATTGAAGAGAATTTCCCATCCCGGACGGAGGTTGCCACGGCCATTATCATCAGCTACGGCTGTATGTATGGCACCGTGGTTCTTGTCGGCGCAACTGCAATCAACGCAATATTCATAGCGGTTGAACGGCATCTGCTCTTTGGTTGCTAGCCAGGAACCGGCAGCATTCAGTTGGTCAGAGCCATTACGTAGATTGAAGAGAGCAGTATATTCACCCATTTTCATTATTGCGTTATCTTTTGCAGCAAAGAAGTCGAGTTGGGTCACTGTTGGATTACACTGTAAGAGGGTGTAGGCCATTTGACAAAGATTAGCTGTTACAGCTATTGACATCATGGCGTGTCCCTGGTCACGGCCGCTCTCCTGGTTTTGGGCTATCTCTTCACCGCTACCCAGAGGATCGGAGAAGGTGCCCTGAATGAGTTTGCCAATATATCCGTTACCTGCTCCATTGTAGAAGTAGTTCACTATATAGTTCACCATTTCGTCGTCTTCATTCAGGATACCGATAGCAAGGTATGAACACATATTTACCAAATCCCAATTAGACCAATAGTGATCGCTGCAAGTACCTTGATGACGTTTCATGAAGTCAAGGTTTTTAGGAGCAAATACATCTTTCATCCATTTCTTAAAAGCTGTCACATCATTGGCCGCCCAACCGGCATAAGTTTGCATGATTTCACCTGCATTCGCAAAGGTATAACCTTGTGCACCTGCGGCAAGCATGTGGTTGGAATCATTTGAAGTAACTTCTTTGCAAACCTTCACCCAGGCATTCAGAATTTTGATGGAAGTATCGGCGTACTTCGTATCACCTGTCAATTTCCACAATAATGATAACTGATAGGCAGCGGCGGCATCACGCATCGCATTGCTGTAGTTTTCATTCGTCCCTGTTCCCGTAGCATCACCACGCACTATCTTTTCGGTAGGTGAAGGGGTGTAAGTAACATTTGTAAACTGACTGCTCTTCAGCAGATTGAATTCATCCTTTACTGCCTGTGGTGCGCTTCCGTTATCGAGCATTGTCTTCACACGTGTAAAGTCGGCCTCGTTGAACATGGCGCAAGGATGAGTATAGGTGTATTTGGCGACCACTTCTTCATAAGGCATCTCCCAACTGTCGATATCTGTCGTTCCGTCTTCGATTTCACTGGAACAGGCTGTGAAGCCTGTTATCAGTGAGAGACCTAATGCGAATATTAAATTCTTTTTCATTGTGAGTATTCTTTAGAGTTATATTTTAGTTTCCGGCTGATATTTCAGCTTCAGCAAAGGCTTTTGCTTCGGCTATGCTCTTGAATGTGCGAATCCAGTAAACCGTATATTGACCGGTAGGCAGGTTCTCATTGTAAATGTCTGCCACCTTGATCTGGAAAGTATTGGCTTCTACCACACCATTGCCTAATGCCGCATTAATTGATGGTATATCATAATATATCAGATTCGTACCGTCACTCAGAAGCTCTCCAACGTGAGCTTTACCGGCATTTCCGGACTTAGTCACCATGTCCAGTGTGTAAGCACCACCTTGCCCGATTCCTTTTCCGCCGACAGGCAGTGTGGAACGCATGGCAAGTATCGGATAGTTGGAGAAATCAAGGTTTATGGGGACATTTTTGAAACTCAAGTCCGCACGTCTCATAGTAGCGTTTTGAGCACCGGCTGTAACCACCATTTTACCATTTTCTATCACATAGCTTGAATAATTCTGTCCGATTTTCCAGCCATCGAAATTATTCTGGCCATCCCAAATGACCCAACCGCTTTCTACGGTTACAGATACGGAAGCCGTCTGACCTGTTGCCTTACAAGTTGCCGTAATAGTAGCAGTTCCGAAACCCTTCGGTGTTACAATACCCAAATCTACCGTAGCAATGTTTTCGTCACTTGAAGTCCAGTCTACTGAACCTGTGGTAGCGTTGGCCGGTGTGTAAGCAACATCCAGCTGAACCGGGCCGCGAGAGATACAAAGCGGTTCTGTCAAAGCAGAGATAGAGACACTTTCTACCGGAATGTACTCTTTGATATTCAGCTCATAAGAAGCAGATACACCACTACGGTCGTGTGTGTAAGCTGTAATGATTGCCTTGCCCGGTGTCAGACAGTTTACCAGGCCATTTTCTGATACTGTAGCGATGCTTGGGTTACTGCTTGCCCATGTCAGATAAGAGTAGGTATGATTAGCCGGAAGGATGGATGCCTCCAACTGAATTCGGTCTGTCTCATAAATATCTTCTCCTTCTTTCGGATTGACCAACGTCATATCGGTAGCTTTTATGATTTCGGGTATTACATTGACCGTCACTGAGGCTGATGGACCGAAACCTATAGCGGGAGTCACACTAATGATGGCCGTACCTTCGGCTATACCGGTAATAGTACCTTGCTGCGAAACTTTGGCGACAGTTTCATCGGTTGACTTCCAGATAATGGAACGATCTTCCAGTTCTTCGGGAGCATCAATCGCAAAAACAATAGTAGAGTCCATGCCAATGGCAAGCGGCAGGTTTTCACTGACTTTAAACGTGATGCCGTTAATCAGTTTGGCTTCGGGCATGGCAGGAGTAAATTCTTGATCCTTATCACATGCAGTCAGAGTCATGCAGGCCGCCAGCATCCCAATGGATGCCCGGCTCAAGCCTTGATATATAGAATTTCTATTCTTCATGTTGTTATCTTCTTTTTATGAATGAAAAACATTGATTTATTCTCCCCAACCCGGGTTCTGTTTCAGGTTCGGGTTCAACTGCAACTGGTCGGTAGGTAATGGGTAAAGATAGTGCTTATCTTCCCATTTACGTCCTGACTCCAGGATGATGAAACCGTCGCTGTTTCTTTCATTGGTAACGCCCGGCCATTTGTTCTGGAACTCTGTACCTGTCCATCTGATACCCAGGAAATCTTGCGGCATTTCCGTTTCAGCTGTCTTCCAACGTTTCAGGTCGTCTATACGGAAACCTTCGTTGAATAATTCAATGGTACGTTCGCGGCGAATTTCAGTTCTCATATCCAGATCGTGAGTGCTGGCAAATGCATTGGTTAGTTTAGGCATTTTGGCGTTGATGCGGCAACGAACCAAGTTGAGAGATAGATTCAGATCCTCGTCAGAGATAGCTCCATCCCGTTCGAATACGGCTTCTGCATAGTTCAACAGAACTTCTGCGTAGCGGATGATGGGGTAGTCGTAGCTTTCATAGGTATCGTTCACATAGCGTTCGCAAGCCCACTTCTGATTGTTATAACCACTTCCTCCGGTAGGTACCAATCCTTTGATGGAAGCTGAGGCGCGGTCAACGGCATCACCTGTCCAGTTAACGCGTGAATTCAGGTTACTCCAAAAATATTCATAAGGTTTGCAGAGGGTATAAATCATACGGTTATCTCTGTTCAGATATTCGTCCAAAATCTTCAGGTCTCCTTTATATACTTCCGATTTTTCAATGGGGAGTCCATCCTGGCAGAGATACATTGCAGCAAATTTGTGAGAGATCATTTGGGCATTTGCCAAACACTCTTTTGTGATATTTACACCGATAGGAGCCAACGCTTCGTCATGACGGCGGGAGAAAATATACTCCGTATTGGCGCTTTTCTGTAATCCGGCAGGGTTACACTTCGTATCTTCCAGGATAAACATATACTTCTGTGCACTGTCGCCTAAGATAGCAGGTGCAAACAGTGAGAAGTTTTTAGTGTTGATCACTTCCTTTGCTGCATTTGCCGCAATGTCCAACAAGTCTTTGCCACGAGCTGTGTTACCACGGAACTTTTGCCATGTGCCTTCGTAGAGTGCTACACGGGAAAGCATTGCCCAGGCGCCTTCGCGACCTACACGTCCTTTTTCCACTGTGGAAGTGACGGGAAGTAATTCGGCGGCATCTTTCAGATCCTGAATGATGAGGTCGGCTACTTCGCTGCGGTCGTTGCGTGCTGCTTGCATTTCGGGAGCAGTAACATCAATCGGTGTAGTGACTACTATGACATTTCCAAAAAGCTGTAACAGGTCAAAGTAGCAGTAAGCGCGGAAAAACTTGGCTTCACCGATATATTGTGCGATGTCACTCTGATTTGCAAAACTCTCTGCTTTCTGTAAGAGGATATTTGTACGGCGAATGCGATTGTAAGCATCGGTGTAGTTGCCGTCGGAAGCCGGTATGCTGTTGGTTCCGTTAGCAAATACATTTTTACTGCCTTTATCCATGATAAGGTCAGAACGCTTATCGGAGTGGGGGGCATCGTAGACGCTGTTTTTAAAATCGCGTGTCCAGCCATAGAACTGATTGGAGAATAACTTGAAGTCTGTAGCAGTCTGCCAATAGTTACCATCGGCAATCTGGTCTTTCGGATCCAGGTCGAGACAGGAATGTAACATACATCCTATTGCCAGTATCAAAATAGATTTAATTGTATATTTTTTCATTTTTGTCTTCAATTAAAAGGTTAAATTCAATCCAAAAGTTACAGTGCGCAGGAAAGGATATCGCTTGGAGTTGTCCACTTTACGATTTGCTTCCGGATCCCATCCATCATTAATTTTGCTGTGTTCCCACAAATCGCTACCTGTTACATATACGCGCGCCTTACTTAATATTTTTGTTTTGGCAAGCAGAGAAGCCGGAAGTGAATAACCCAGAGTTACATTTTTCAAGCGCAAATATGCTCCGTCTTCTACCGACCATGAAGAGCATTGGTAGTTGTAGTTGTTAAGTTCGGACTGGTTGGTCAGCGCAGGGAAGAATGCACCCGGATTATCCGGAGACCATGTGTTGCCTATGTGCTGATCGCTCGTGTTCAGATAAACGGCACGCATCGGAATCCTCCATGTACTTTCCTCACGCCAGATAGTACGTTTGCCTGCTCCCTGGAAAACGATGGCAAGGTCAAAACCATTCCACTCCAGACCTGCATTGATAGAGAATTGTACTTTAGGATCGTCTGTACCCAGATATACCAAATCTTCTTCTGTCAGTTTGCCATCTTTATTCACATCTTCGAACATGTTATCGCCAAGGCGCAGATTGTTGAGTGTACCGATGGTACTGGTGTTTTTGTACTTATCCACATACTTTTTCAGTTGTTCTTCTGTCTGGATCTTGCCACAGTAACGGAGACCGAATACAGAATTCAGAGGATATCCTTCACGGTCGGAGCGTACACCTGCTTTGATGGCTCCACTGCCACCGTTATCCACTAATTCGTTGGTGGTGTAGGTAAAAGTACCGCCGATATGATAGTTTACTTTTCCAATCTTATCCGACCAGTTGATCATACCTTCCCAACCGTGTGCCTTGAATGCACCGTAGTTTGCCGTGGGAGCTTTGTCACCCAGAATACCCGGGTAGATTACGTCGATCAACATATTGTCACTCTTCTTCCAGAAGATTTCTGCCGTACCCGTCAGGCGGTTGCGCAAGAATCCGAAATCAAGACCAATATTGTAGTTATGGATGCGTTCCCATGTACGGTCGGTACTCGGCAACTTACCGTTAGTATCTACATAAGAGATTTTTCCATTACCTATCAATGCACCGCCACTGGGGGTGAAGTTGTATAACTGTGCACCGTCATAGCGGTCAACGCCACTCTGATTACCTACGCTACCGTAAGAAGCTCTCAGCTTTAGTTCGTCTACAAATGACAGGTTCTTCATGAATGCTTCTTCTGAAATTCTCCATCCGGCAGAAGTACCCCAATAGAATACCCAACGGTTTTCGGGCTGGAATTTGGAAGAACCGTCGTAACGTCCCTGTGCTTCCAACATGTATTTAGAACGATAATTGTAGTTGATACGACCAAAGTAAGACATTACTGCCTCTTGCCATTTGGTTGATTTGTCGTCACCGTTCTTCAGGTAAACAACATCTTTTGTGCTATTAGGAATTTCCAATGAGGGCAGTATACCTTCTGTATAGAGGAAAGTGCCTTCATACTCTTTTAGGTTATATTGCGACCCCACCATCACTTTTACATCGTGAACATCGGCAAAGATATGCGACCAGTCGATGTGTCCGGACAATGAGTAAAAGTCGGTACGTGAATTGGATTTGGAATACGAGCTCTTGTCTTCGGTCGGATTGCTACGAACCACGCGGTCACCTGCATAGTTATACCAATCAATAGCTTTACTTTGTTTATCACGGATGGCTGTCGATGTATTATAACCGGCCGTTACTGAAGCAGTCAGATCTTTCAGGATGGAGTATCTGAATGTCTCGCTGATGTTGATAGCAGATACTTTCAGTTTGTTGTCACCACCCAATTCACAATACCAGTTGGGTGCGCCCCATGTTCCCCATGCATAAGGCTTGCCATTAGCAGTAGCAGATGGGAAACCCGGTTGCTGTGAGTTGGTGGTCAGTGCCGAACCAATCTGTGTAGGTGCCACTTGATCCTGACGGTTGTAGGCTATCACTGACTCAATAGAAGCGCGGTTGGACAGTTTAAAGGTATTTGTCAAGCGCAGGTTATAACGATTATTATTGTTGTTACCCCACTTCAAGTTACTGTCATCATACATATAGCCTAAAGACAAACGGTATTTTGAGGCATCCGAACCACCAGCTATAGCAAGTTCGTGTTGCGTGGAAGCAGCTGTTCCCCACATGATATCCTGCCAGTTGGTATCGAAAAATACAAAGTCTGCTACGTCTGTGAAGGCATTACCAAAGGGATTTGTTGTATGGTCAAGATTGATATACTGATTTTTATACGCCAATGCTAGTTTTGCATAACGCATCCAGGTATCATCGTCACCGTAACCGTCATTGGTACGTGCATCTATCACGGAGGAAGCCCATTGTTCCAGACTCATCAGATGAGGAGACAGACCGATAAACTTACTTGTTACCGAACCGCTATAGTCTACCTGCACTTTGCCTGCCTGGGCTTTCTTGGTAGTTACCAATACTACACCACCAGCAGCTTTGCTACCGTAGATGGAAGCTGAAGCATCTTTCAAGAAGTTGATAGACTCAATATCAGAGGGATTCAACAAACGCAATTCGTTTACGCTTTCATATTCCACGCCGTCGATAATGACTAATGGACTGGTAGTGTTTTTTGAAACTGCACCGCGCAGACTCATATTCCAGCTTTCATCGCCCGGGGCTGTAGAATTACGCGTGATAATGACACCGGGAACCTGTCCTTGCAATGCCTGTACAGGACTGGACATTGTTCCTTTATTCTCTAACATCTTCTGATTCACCACTGTTACCGAACCGGTCATTGTAGCTTTTTTTTGTGTGCCGTAACCCACAACTACCACTTCGTCCAGCATTTCCGAATCTTCTGCTAGAACCACTTTCAGATTGGTTTCATTTCCTTTTACCACAATCTCCTGTGACTTATAGCCTATAAATGAAACCACTAAAGTACCTTTTGCATTACTCAGACTGAAATTACCGTCAATGTCGGTAATGCAACCGTTCGTGGTGCCTTTCACCATAACGTTGGCACCAATGATGGGTTCACCGGTAGCATCCACTACGGTACCTTTTACTGTACCGGCCTGCATAATGGCTTGTACCTCATTTACATTGGCAAAAGCCTGCTGCGGGCTACCTACACAGAGCGCAGATGCCATTGCTGCTGAGAATAAAATTCTTTTCGATGAGAATTTCAGAAATTCATTCTTCATAATTTATAAATTTAAAATTAACACTATTATTTCTATTGTACTCTAATTAGATACATTGTTTCATATATTCACGTATTTCTTTCCGGCTGATAAACAAATGGTTTTCGACCGTACGGCGTGAAAGGTTCAATTTGGCGGAAATTTCCGATGAGGATTTATCTTCAAAACGGCTCATGATATAAATCTTTCTGCGTTGTTCCGGAAGAGTGCGCAATTTGCGCTTCTCACAAGCCAGTAAATCATTGGCAACAATCTGGTTTTCCGTTTCATTGGTACAGGTCGTTGCATGATCATATATATAAGATGTTATTTCTTGCTTCTTATAGTGACGGCGCAGGTAATCGTTCACCAGATTGCGGGATATGGTGTAAATGAAAAACTTTACGGTATCCGGACGGAGCATTTGCTTATAGTCCATTAAACGCAGAAATACATCTTGGGCTATGTCTTCAGCTTCCTCTTTATTGTTTATCCTATAACATATATAGAGATAGACGGAGCGGTGGTAACTCGTATAAGAGTCAGCTATCAATTGAACGGATGTCATCTTTTTGTTTTCCATGCTTCAGACTTTGGTTACGTTTTACGTTAGCTTTACGATTGCAAATATAAAAGGTAAAAAACGGAAAACAATTTTTTATAGTGCTTAACAAATCTCATCTCATTAACTTAGACTGAAAACTAATTAATTTGCTGTAATATAGTGGCTTAAGAATTTGAGACTCGTAGTATCAACTAATAATTTGAGACTCCGGAGGTAAGTTGGACAGAATATTCTTGCTGTTTATTGCAATAAAAATGCACTTATCTTTCGATATTCTGAAAGATAAGTGCAGAAAATGATGGAGTATATCTTAAATGCTATAGATTATTCGTCGTTATTCTTTCCGATGCTCCGGATATATTCATTGGGAGTGATGCCGGTAGCCTTCTTGAAATAGCGGAAGAAGGAGGCGCGTGAGCTAAAACCACAGAGTTCGGCAAGTGCTCCCAGTGTATATTTGGAATATTCATCTTCGTTGATAAGACGCTTGAACTCCTCAATACGGTAATCATTGATGTAATCGTAATAATTACGGTTCAGATGTTGATTGAACAGATAAGATAAAGTATGTGCTGACCTGCCGAGCATGGTTGCCAGATCGGCAATTTTCAGATCCGGGTTCGTATATGGCTTATCACGATGCATCAGAGCCTCCAGCTTTTCTGTCAGGCGCTGACATTCTTCCGTGCTTATCTTATTGGTCTTATATTTCAATTCTACTGTCTTTTCTTGCTTTTCGGGTTCTTGCACATCTTCCGGAAGCTGGATTTGAATATTTTTCGTTTGCCTTGCTTTTCTTTTCCGCTGATAGTAAATATAGCCGATAAAAGCTAAAGCAATGGAAACGGCGATGATGCTCCACGTTTCTACAGGATAGGCAATGTGGACGGCGGTACGTACTTCAGAATCTGGATTTCCGATATAGCGTAGCTTGAAAAGATAGTTTCCGGATGACAAATCATAATAAGTAATTTCCGACTTTCCGGTCAATATCTGCCAGTCCTCATCTTCACCTTCCAATTTGTATTCATAAGTCATATAAGCCGGTTCGGTATAGGTAAAACCGGAGAAGTGAAATGTCAGGTTGTTTTGGGAGGATTCAAGTTGTATTTCAGGGACTTTCCCACTCTCAACAACAGGATGAAGCGATTTCTTTCCGTTGACGTAAATATCTGTAATCGTCAGCGGATAAGTGTATCTTTTCATCTGATTATTTTGCTTGAAGTTCATATAAATCAGCCCTTTGGAATTTCCCATCCATATATTTCCCTGTTGATCCTGTACGGGAGGGCACAGTGTGAAAATAGAACTGGGAATACCATCAATGAAATTATAAGGAATAAAAGTTTCTTTCTTGTCGTAGCGGTAGAGTCCGTTATTGGTTCCTATCCAGAGCCATTTTTCGTCATCTTCCAGAATAAACATACCATCTTTTCCTTCCAGTTGTGTATCAGGTTGTAGCCTTCTGAAACGGCTCATGGAGAGATCGGATATACACATACTTCCTTTGTCCGGCAGGAAATAAAGATTATGGTCGGAGTCTTCATATACAACTCTGATCTTTTCTTTATGAATAAAGTTTTCCGGGAAGATGTCGGTTTTCAGACTTTCAGAAGAGGGGTCCCAGATGCACATGCCATTCTCTGTACAAATCCATCCTTTATGTGTGGAGTCGAAATAGATTTCGTAAACATTCCCTTCGGGTAATTTGGAGTTGGCACTGGTATATTGCTTGATTCTTTTCCCATCCTTATAACAATAGAGGCCCATTGAGGTACCTATCCACAATTGGTCTTTGTTATCCGCTTTTATACTGAAAATCTGTCCCCGCATGAAAGGTTGCGGTTCATTAGGTTCGAAGTCGTGAATAGTAAGATCAGCAGGATTGAATATGTACATACCCCCGCCATAGGTTCCGATATAATATTTATCCTGAAATTTGTAGATACAGAAGATCATACTGGAACGCAATTCGGGAGATTTAAAGTTTTTGAAGCGTCGTTGCTCTTCGTTTATGTAGAATAGGCCGTCGCGGGAGCCGACTAATTTCTCATGCTCGGTAATTGCAATACTGCGTACAGGCATATCTTTGGAGTCAAAATACGGGAGATAACTGTAAGTAGAGAAAAGTCCGCTCTGGTACAGACTGTAATCCAATCCCAGTTGATAGAAACCTATCCAGATAAGCCCGTCACGATCCACTAAAAGGGAGTACACGGAGTTGGAACGGATACTTTCGTCTTTTCCCGGTTCGTGGCGCAAAGAGCGTAGAACTTTCATTTGTTTGGTAGAAATGAAATGTACTCCATTTCCATCCGTACCCACATACAACATATCTTTCCCATCACCGGACAGCGAAGATATCACATTGCATCCTACATCGATGAAGGGCCTGAACTTATGTGTTTGTGTATCGAAGCTGATAATACCTTGGCCCATAGTACCCAGATAAAGTACGTTGCCGATGCGGGTGATATTGTTGTAAGAGCAAAAATGTTTGTCTTCTACTATATTATGATAAGGGACGATTTTCTTGTCGGCAAGTGTCAGGGAATAAAGTCCGTCGTTGGTGGCTATCCAGAGAATGCCATCCTCACTAAGACTTAGTCCGGTGATGATATTAGAGGCTGAAAGGACATTGGGATCTATGAGCTTTTGTTCCAGGTTCCCGTTTTTATAGATAAACAGACCGGCCTCACTTCCTATATATAAAGTACCTTTCCCATCAGGTAGGAGCGTCCGGACGCCATAGTGTAAAGTTTCAGCAGCAATCGGTTCGAGAATATCTTTTTCGGTATTTATCCGCCAAAGTCCCATGCCGTTTCCCATCCATATCTGGTTGCCTTCCATTTCGGCGATAGCATTGACTCGCTTGATTTTTTCATTCGCTCCGGAAATTAGGAAATGTTTCAGACGTGTGCCGTCAAAACGTTCCAAAGAATTACCGGTACCTATCCAAACATAGCCAATGGAGTCTTTATAAAGTGCATTTACTACTAAGTCGGAAAGTCCTTCGGTGACGGACAGTCCCCGGAAGACAGAGGGGAGCGAATAGCCCGGAAGGAAGCCAAACAGCAGGAATAGCAGGATGATATATTTCGATATGTTTTTCACGATATGGTATCTTTCGTTTCTATACATTATGTTTCTGTACAGCAAATATAAGGAAAAAGAACGAAAATATTCGGGTTTAGGATGATTATTCGGCAGTCGAAGAGTCTTTGCTGACTTATTGGCTTGCGGACAGGGTACGGATCAGATACGGAGATGATATGGATTTGATGCTATTGTTTTCACTTCAATTCCATTTCCGCTGTATTGGCTTTTAGTTTATACGTCTTCTTTTTGATACTGATGGCGCAATCGGCGGATGCAGTGTAGTACCATGCCCCTTTCTTGAATTCCAGTAATATCTCTGCGGGAGTTTCCGCCTTGATAACTACATTCGGGGTACTTAGCAAAGTGCCATGTCCTAAAAAGAAGGTACAGTCATCGCCCTTTTTATTTCCCCATAAAGCATAGGTGGCTTGTGCACTCATTTTTCCACTGGTGCAGATATCCGTGGGGGTATCTGATGACAGGATATAATCTATACGTCCATCTTTTTGTACAACACATATGCTGGTGGCACTGTTTTCCGTTTTACTTTTTACTTCGGGGAAGCTTACTTCGGCAATGCAGCCGGGTTCTTTTACGGATGAGGGCTCATAGATAGCGACGAATGGTCGGTTCCAGGCTTCTCCTTTCTGGCGGGCTACAAATGTCAGGGTAGGTTGTTCTTTTATATTATATGGCATCCCTGGGGTACGGCTCAAACCTTCCGTCATGGGAGACAAGGCGGTGAAAACTTCCCGGTCCGTTTCTCCTTTCATCCACAAGTTCATTGAAATGTCATCCTTGTCGGGCATGGCAATGGTAAATGTAGCTTTTATATCTTTGTCGGTAGTAGCTGACTTTTTATCATAGATATAAGAATAAGCATAAAGGTGAGCACCGGCAAAGGCCAGTTCTTCGGTGGGTTGTAGATTCAAGTCTGTACCGTCTGTGCCTGTCAGTGTTAGGGTTTGCCCCAGATTATGGTAGAAATAGTCATGCATTTTATCACCACCACGTTCTTTCCGGCTGCGGAAGATATCTACATAGTAACCGGTTTCCGGACCGGTAGTGACGATACTCATCATGCGGGTCTGGTCGGCACGGCTTTCCGGTTCACGGAAAGAAACATCGCTATAGGTTACGGAAGTGAAAGCTTTTCCCGGTTCGGAAGAAACAGGGAAACTGGATTTAAGATCAAAGGAGTGATTACTTTTCATAACCGGGTAACTGGAAATGCCATCCACGCAAACCGTGTTGTGACTGGGAAATTGAGAATAATATTCCAGATAATCCAGTCCGCTGTATAAGTAAAGGCCGATTCCGGCATCGGGAGCCAGAACATATCCCTTACCATAAAGCTCCATGGATATGCCATTGGCATGCATGTGGTTTCCTTCACTGGCATTCAGAGATATCATAAGGCTGTTACGGGGATTCATTCCGTTTCGTTGTACCAGCCAGGAAACGTTCGGTGCATAGAAGAAGGGAGAGACATATTGTTCTATTTTTCCGGCTTCGATATTGGGATTCAGTTCCAATGGCTTTTCATCAAAGAAAGAACTGATGGAAACGGGGACACTTTTTTTGTTGTCTTTGGTTTTTCCCGCATCAGGATGGAAGCATTTCAGCATGGCAGTGAAATATTCTTCTTGCTCTTTCTTGCCGTTGTGCTGCGCGTTTCGTATCATGCGGGATATAGGATTGGTGTTCAGATATCCCGGGTGGGTATCACCGAAACCACAGATCATCCGGTTGGGGAACAAATATTGCGGAGTAGCGACTACCGCTTTAGAGAGAACCGGCATTGCTTTCACCAGATCATAATTCAGATTCCGGTCGAAGAGAGTAGCAAAACTGGTGTAGTCATTCAGTACTACATTGCTGTACCCGGGACATTCGGCCCAGATACCTGTTTTCGGATCGAAGCCATAATCGGCTAATTTAGTCAGACTCCATTGGCGAATACTGGAACGGTTGAGTACATAATCAATGTAATATTCGCGCCCTTTACCATCGGCATATTGCTTGTTGTTTTCCAGTATCATACCGATATTCATAACATAGCGAGCCTGCATCAGGTTCCAGTTATTGTGAGGAACACCGTTTGCAATGATATTGTCCGCCCATTTCTTGAAAGCTCCTGCGTATATATCCATCTTGTCGGTATGCCGGGTATTCAGGTAGTCATACAGGAAATCGTAAAGGGGAACGATATCATAAAGAATATCTTCGTGGATAACCTCGAAAGAACTCATTCCTACCAGCGTTTGCTGATGGCCGTGGTTGAGGTCGATAGGAACATTCCGGTAATAGATACCGGTCATATAGGTATCGAATACTCCGGCGGCAAGTTTTGCATATCTTTCTTCTCCGGTAAGCCAGTAAAGGAAGGCGGCATCACGGGCGATACCCATGATTTCACGGTTCAGGCTTTCGATGTTACGGCCGGTTTTAGAAGGATGTACACTCTCCATGGGGCGGCCGGGCAGGGCATTGTTACAGAAGGTCACATTTCCTTCAGCATCGTCATCGTATGGCACTACATCTTCCAGACGGGGACGTCCGTGGGTGGCGAATGTGCCACGCGTACCGGTATAGCGAACGGTGGGTGCCGGTGCTTTTTCGCCTCCGGCATGGTCGAAGGTTTCACCTTTTATATATACATCCGTAGCATGAGACTTCCAATACATGGCAAGGCGCGAAAGTAACCAGTCCGGTTGGGCGTCTGTCAGGTTAGCATAAAGATCGGTTCGCTTTTTCAATTTCTCAAATACGTCTTTTGCCCAATCTTCTTTTTCTATCAGATTCAGGGTTTCACTCTTACCGTTACTGTCTGTCAGGTAACGTGGATGGCTATTCGGCAATTGCTGTTGGAAGGCGATTTTCACCTCCTGAGCTTGTAATATCCCTGAAAAGAGAAGACATATCAATAAACTAAGTACTTTCATATTCTATCAATAACATTAGGTGTTTAAAGAATATACGGATGAGGGTGGATAATTACTCAACGAAATTCTTCAAAGATAGCGCAAGACTGTATAAAAGATGTAATCATTATTACACTTTTTTAAAAATAAAGCCCCTACTTTTGTGAAAAATACTATTTCCTATGAAGAAATTGTCATTTATAAACAGGTTTTTACCTTCGTACAAATGGAAAGTGGCTGCGATAATAATTTGCGGTGTTGTGGTAGGCGGGGGAGGCTTGTTCATGTATTTGCTGCGGGCGCATACCTACTTGGGGGATGAGCCGTCAGCGTGCGTGAACTGTCATATTATGGCACCTTACTATGCTACATGGTTCCACAGTTCACATAGTCGGGATGCCACTTGTAATGATTGTCATGTTCCTCATGAGAATGCCGTTAAGAAATGGACATTCAAAGGGATGGATGGTATGAAGCATGTAGCTGCTTTTTTGACAAAGAGCGAGCCGCAGGTTATCAGGGCGCATGAAGCCAGTTCAGAGGTGATTATGAACAACTGTATTCGTTGCCATACGCAGTTGAATACGGAGTTTGTGAAAACCGGAAAAATAGATTATATGATGTCTCAGGTAGGCGAGGGTAAGGCTTGCTGGGATTGTCACCGGGATGTGCCGCATGGTGGAAGCAATTCGTTGTCATCTACTCCCAATGCACTGGTGCCTTATCCCGAATCGCCCGTTCCGGACTGGCTGCAAAAGATGCTTAAGAAATAATGAAATAAAATCAATATACTTATGGAAAAGAAATTGAAGTCATGGCAAGGCTGGCTGCTGTTCGGTGGTTCGATGGTAGTCGTGTTTGTATTAGGATTATGTGTTTCCGCACTGATGGAGAGGCGGGCGGAATTAGAAAGCGTGTTCAATAACCGCAGGACTGTTATTACAGGCATTGAAGCCCGTAATGAAGTGTTCAAAAGTGATTTCCCCCGTGAATATCAGACTTGGACGGAAACAGCGAAGACAGATTTCCAGAGTGAATTCAACGGAAACATTGCAGTCGATGTATTGGAGCAACGTCCTGAAATGGTAGTTCTGTGGGCAGGATATGCTTTCTCAAAGGACTATTCGACTCCGCGTGGCCATATGCATGCGATAGAGGATATTACGGCAAGTCTTCGTACGGGTGCACCTGCTACTCCCGAAGATGGCCCGCAACCGTCTACCTGCTGGACATGTAAGAGTCCGGATGTTCCCCGTATGATGGAGGCTATCGGTGTGGATGCATTCTATAATAATAAGTGGGGAGCAATGGGTGATGAGATTGTAAATCCTATCGGATGTGCCGATTGCCACGAACCGGAAAATATGAACCTGCACATCAGCCGTCCGGCATTGATCGAGGCTTTTGCACGCCAGGGTAAGGATATTACGAAAGCTACTCCGCAGGAAATGCGCTCGCTGGTTTGTGCGCAGTGCCACGTGGAATATTACTTCAAAGGTGATGGTAAGTACCTGACTTTCCCTTGGGATAAAGGCTTTACTGTGGAAGATATGGAGGCTTATTATGATAATGAAGGTTTCTATGACTATATTCATAAACTGAGCCGTGCTCCGATATTGAAAGCGCAGCATCCTGATTATGAAATCTGTCAGATGGGTATTCACGGTCAGAGAGGTGTGTCATGTGCAGATTGCCACATGCCTTATAAGAGCGAAGGTGGTGTGAAATTCAGCGATCACCATATTCAAAGCCCGCTGGCGATGATAGACCGCACTTGTCAGACTTGCCACCGCGAAAGTGAAGAAACACTGCGTAACAATGTGTACGAACGTCAACGTAAGGCTAACGAAATACGTAACCGTTTGGAACAGGAACTCGCTAAGGCTCATATCGAAGCTAAGTTTGCATGGGACAAGGGGGCTACGGAAGATCAGATGAAAGATGTACTTGCCCTTATCCGTCAGGCGCAGTGGCGTTGGGATTTCGGTGTGGCTTCTCACGGTGGTTCTTTCCATGCTCCGCAGGAAATCCAACGTATCCTTTCACATGGATTGGACAAGGCTATGCAGGCTCGTCTGGCTGTATCAAGAGTATTGGCTAAGCATGGTTTTACGGATGATGTGCCGATGCCGGATATTTCAACCAAAGAGAAAGCGCAACAATACATTGGTCTCGACATGGATGCGGAAAGAGCTGCTAAAGAGAAATTCTTGAAAACAACTGTACCTGCGTGGCTGGAAAAAGCGAAAGCTAACGGTCGCCTGGCCCAGAAATAAAACAGAGATATGTGGATCAGACCGTGGGGATTTAAAGAAGGATGCCTGATAGGCGCAGGACTGTTGGTGACGGGATGGCTGCTACAGATTACAATCGGTGAAATAGATTGGAGTCTGTTTGCCTATCCGGTGAACATCATTGTTCTGGTTTTATATATAGCCGGAATAGTTGCCATGCATTGCCTGCGCAAACGTGTCTATTTCTTCGGTTGGATGAGTCATTATACATCAGCTGTCTCTTCTCTTTTATGGGTGGCGGGCATTACGGTGGTGATGGGACTTATCCGTCAGCTCCCTTCCGGTCATCCGGCAGATATGCTTGGCTTTTCGCGAATGCTTTCAGCATGGCCTTTTGTATTGCTTTATATCTGGATGGTGACTGTGCTGGGGTTGACCACGCTTCGTGCTGGATTTCCATTCAGATGGAAGAAGCTTGCTTTCCTTTTGAATCATGCCGGGCTGTTCATTGCCTTGATTACGGCAACCTTGGGAAATGCCGATATGCAGCGGCTGAAAATGACTACCCGGATAGATAATGCCGAATGGCGTGCAATGGATGAGCACGGTAAATTGATAGAACTTCCGCTGGCCATTGAACTGAAAGACTTCACGATTGACGAGTATCCTCCGAAACTGATGCTGATTGATAATGAAACAGGACGTACATTGCCTGAGAAAGCACCGGAACATTTGTTGCTGGAAGAAGGTGTAACGGATGGGCAACTGTCCGATTGGCTGGTGACTATCCGGCAAACGATTCCCTGGGCGGCTTCTGTGGCTACGGAAGATACGGTGAAGTTTACCGAATTCCATTCGATGGGAGCCACATATGCCGTTTATTTGCAGGCTATCAATCAAAAGACGAAAATTGCAAAGGAGGGCTGGGTAAGTTGCGGTAGTTTTATTTTCCCATATAAAGCATTGCGTCTGGATTCGTTGACAAGCCTTATCATGCCGGAACGCGAGCCGCAGCGTTTTGCTTCTACAGTGAAAGTTTACACGGAAGACGGCAAACAGGTGGAAGATACGATTGCAGTGAACCATCCTCTGAATGTGGCCGGATGGAATATTTATCAATTGAGTTATGATGATACGAAAGGGCGTTGGAGCGATATCAGTGTGTTTGAACTGGTACGTGATCCGTGGTTGCCTGCTGTCTATACGGGTATTATCATGATGGTGCTGGGAGCTATCTGTCTGTTTGTTAACGCACAAAAAAGAAAAGAGGAGGACGCTGAATGACGTGGGATTATTTTGTACCGTTTTCAATTGCCGCCCTGCACTTCTGGGGATTCGGTGCCTTTGCCGCCTGGCGCGGAAGAAAACCGTATGTTATTGGCGGGCTTACCTTGATAGGACTTGTTATCTTCTTTTGCTTTATTGTGGGAATGTGGATTTCTCTGGAGCGTCCGCCTATGCGGACCATGGGAGAGACGCGCCTGTGGTACTCTTTCTTTCTTCCACTGGCAGGACTCATCACATACAGCCGTTGGAGGTATAAGTGGATACTCAGTTTCAGTTTTATTCTGTCACTGGTATTTATCTGCATCAATATCTTCAAACCGGAAATACATAACAAAACTTTGATGCCGGCTTTGCAAAGCCCGTGGTTTACGCCGCATGTCATCGTATATATGTTTGCCTATGCTATGCTGGGTGCGGCTACCGTGATGGCTATTTATCTGCTTTGGTTCAAGAAGAAGCCGATTGACAGCCGGGAGATGGACCTATGCGATAATCTGACTTATGTAGGATTGGCATTCATGACATTAGGCATGCTGTCGGGGGCTGTATGGGCAAAAGAGGCGTGGGGACATTACTGGTCGTGGGACCCGAAAGAGACATGGGCGGCTGCTACATGGTTCTCCTATCTTATTTATATACATTTCCGCCTTGGAAAACCTTTGTTACACCGTAAGGCCTTAATTTTACTTCTGATATCATTTGTTTTGCTGCAAATGTGCTGGTACGGCATAAACTATCTGCCCTCTGCACAGGGAGTCAGCATTCATACGTATAATTTAAACTGATAATCATTATGAAAACTACTTATTGGGCAATGCTTCTCATGCTTTTGCCAAGCATGGCGTATACGCAAACAACAGAAAAAGAGAATGAATTTACAATGTCCATCCAGATCAGACCTCGTGCAGAATATCGTAATGGTGCTCTGATGCCCCGTAGCGAAGGAGAGGAACCTGCAGGATTCATCAATAACCGTGCACGACTTTCTATGGAGTACAAGCGTTCTGATTTGCAAATGAAAATCTCGGCTCAGCATGTGGGGGTATGGGGACAAGATCCGCAGATTGACAAGAATGGACGTTTCATCATGAATGAGGCATGGGCTAAACTGAATTTCAGTAAAAACTTCTTTGCACAATTAGGTCGTCAGACCCTTTCGTACGATGACGAACGCATTTTGGGCGGACTGGATTGGAACATAGCCGGACGCTATCATGATGCATTGAAACTGGGCTATGCCGACCCCAACAATCAATTGCATCTTATCCTCGCTTTCAACCAGAATGACGAGACTAAGATAGGTGGTACCTATTACGTGCAGGCCGGAGCACAGCCTTACAAGAATATGCAGACATTCTGGTATCACTATAAATCTGATTATACTCCCTTTGATGCATCCTTACTGTTCATGAATCTGGGACTGGAGACCGGAGATGCAGCAACAAAAGAATCCCATACCCGCTATCTGCAAACGATGGGTACTTATATTACTTATAAGGATAATGGCTGGAATGTGGACGGTGCTTTCTACTACCAGATGGGGAAGAACCTGAATGCAGAAAAGGTATCTGCCTTTATGGCAAGCCTGCAGGCCGCTTATGCCATTGACAAGACCTGGACCGTAGTGGCAAGTGCCGATTATCTAAGCGGAGACAGCGGTGACAGTGACAAGTACAAGGCATTCAATGTTCTGTATGGCACACATCACAAGTTCTACGGAGCTATGGATTATTTCTACGCATCCGATTTTAAAAACGGATATGCTCCCGGGTTATTTGACAAACGTCTGGGTGTACGTTTCCGTGCTTCCGATAAGGTGGATATGGACTTGAACTACCACCATTTCTCAACAGCGGCGAAATTGCCGAATCTGAAGAAAGCATTAGGCTCGGAAGTCGATTACCAGATTAACTGGTCGGTGATGAAAGATGTGAAACTCTCTGCCGGATATTCCTTCATGCGCGGAACGGAAACCATGGATGTCGTGAAAGGCGGTAATCACAAAAGCTGGCAAGACTGGGGATGGGTTTCAGTAAATATCAATCCGAGAGTATTGTTTGTGAAGTGGTAAAGATAGATAAAAGAGAATACGTATGGGGAGCTTCCTCATACGTATTTTTCTAATGATGGTTCGTCCAGAACACGGACTGTCTTTCCGTCCATCTCTATAATTCCTTCCTTTATCATTTTATTAATTTCCTTCGATAGTGCAGGGCGGGTTACATTCAGATATTCGGCAAGGGTTGCCTGATTGTGAATGATGTTGACTGTTGAAGAATTCTTTTTCTTGTGTTCCAGCAAGTAGACAACGAAACGTTCACGCACTGTTTTTCGTGATAGGGTTTTTAGGCGGGATACTGTGCAGACATTACAATTGCCCGTGATGCAAAGAAAGTTGTGTAATATTTTAGGTTCCTCGCTGATAAGCTTAAACATGGACTCTTTACTGGCAGTGAGTAGGGTACTGTCTTCCATGGCAGTAAAGGTTGCCGGCAGCACTCCGTCTGAACTGAATAAATGAGGAGTAGCGAATGCACGTGCTGCAACGATATATTCTATCATGACTTCATTTCCCAATCCGTCAATAATATCTACCCGTAGTTTTCCTTCTAACAATACATATAACTTCTTGCAGAGTGTTCCCTGGGTGGCAATGATATCTTTTTTGTCTACCGAGTACAGGGAGATATCCAACCTGTCGAGCAATGAATGCTTGATGTTAAGGGGAAGGTCACGAAACAGCGGAATCTGGAAAAGTAATTCCTGATGTTTGTCGGTTAATGTTATTTTCCTCATTATATTAGGTAGTTGGTTGTACAAAGATACGATGAAAAAGTAGAATTAGAAGTATTTCTTCGAATTCTCCTCGTCAATAAACATTTCTTTTCCTTCTATTTGTATGCAGCCCTCATTGCTCAATTCAGATATGGCACGTGCCAATGACGGACGGGCTACCCCAAGTATATGTGCCACCTCCTGTTGGGAACCGATACCTCCATGCATCTTTACATAATTGAGTAATCTGGATTTCAGGCTTTGTAAGGCAAACTCGTTCAGTTTCTTGGATAGAAATAAGCTCCGGTCGGAAATCAACTTCAGGAAATTCTGCATAATGATCGGGTACTGGTGCATGAACTCCAGAAAAGCATCCTTATTCAGAATCAATACTTCCGAAGTTTCCAGGGTTTCGATATTCACCGGGAAACGGTTTTCGGAGGCGAAGATGAAAGCCGGTGCAAGGAGTTTCGGAGCACGGAGAGTCTCTATGGTGAGTTGTTTTCCTTCTGCACTGACCATTTGCGTACGCACTGTTCCATTGCACAGAATATAGAGAGAACGGTAAATATCTCCCTGCATGGCGATAAACTCTCCCGATTTATAAGATTTAAGGGTATGTTGGTGCAACAGAACGAACTTTAACAGCGTTTCTTCTGTTATGCCTCGAAATAATGGCATCTGTAATAATATATGTGGTTCCATTCTTTTTTAAGTTTTTTGTGATTGGGTGTAACATACGTGACAATTTACCTGCTATAAACTCTCCATCTTTGCACAAAGATAATGCAAATGTATTTTATAGATGCCCGATTACAATTAATTTATAGTATGGTAAATGATAATTTATCGGCGAGGGAATGGGTACGCGGACTACGCGGATAAGGCGGACGAACGCGGACTTTAATCTTTTAGACGCGGATGACACGGATGACGCGGATTTTTAAAGCTGCGCTATACATACCGGCATATCACACCGAAGGAAAAAAGAATCCGCGTCATCCGTGTCTGAAAGATTACTTGCACGCCGAAGGAGAACCTTGCTCCAGCGCTACGCTGGTAAATTATCATTTATAGAACAACCTAATTTTGCATGAGTATTTAACTAAATAAAAAGAATAAGATGATGGAAGCTAAAATGTTTTGTTATCAGTGCCAGGAGACAATGAAAGGCACCGGTTGTATCTTGAAAGGTGTGTGTGGAAAAGAAAGTCATACAGCAAAGGCAATGGATTTGCTGATGTTCGTGGTACGTGGAATATCAGTCGTTACTGATGAATTCCGTAACGCCGGACATCCCGTAGCTGCCGAAGTGAACCGTTTTGTTGTGGATGCCTTATTCTGCACCATTACAAATGCCAACTTCGATGATGAAAGCATTCTGAACAGGGTGGATAAAGGTATGATATTGCGTAACCGTTTAATAGAAGAAGCCAAAGAAAAAGGTATTTCCTTGCCTGAAATCGACGAACTGCAATGGCAGGGTGGACGTGATGAGTATGCTTCCAAAGCGGAAAGCGTAGGTGTGCTGCGTGAGCCCGACATAGACCTGCGTTCCCTGAAAGAATTGATGACTTATGGTCTGAAAGGTATGGCGGCATATCTGGAACATGCCATGCGTCTGGGATATGACGATGCTTCTATCCATACTTTTATGCAACATGCTTTGGCCGCCACTGCCACAAAATCACTTCCGGCAGGCGAATGGGTAAAGATGGTGCTCCAGACCGGAGAATACGGTGTGAAGACTATGGCTTTACTGGATAAAGCGAATACCAAACGCTATGGCAATCCGGAAATGACAAAAGTAAATATCGGAGTAGGGAAGCGTCCGGGTATCCTGATAAGCGGCCACGACCTGAAAGATATGGAAGAACTATTGAAGCAAACCGAAGGTACAGGAGTCGACGTGTACACACATAGCGAAATGCTTCCTGCTCACTATTATCCTGCTTTCAAGAAGTATTCCCACTTCGTAGGCAACTATGGAAATGCTTGGTGGAAGCAGCGTGAAGAGTTCACTACTTTCAATGGTCCTATCCTGTTTACAACAAACTGTATCGTCCCTCCGTTGGCAAATGCTGAATATAAAGAACGTATGTTTACAACAAATTCCACCGGATATCCCGGTTGCAAGTACATTCAGGCAGATGCCGAAGGTAGAAAAGACTTCTCCGAAATTATTGAGATAGCCAAGCAATGCCAGCCGCCTACGGAAATAGAACGTGGAGAAATCATCGGTGGATTTGCCCATAATCAGGTGTTGCAACTGGCAGATAAAGTGGTAGATGCCGTGAAGAGCGGTGCTATTCGTCGCTTTGTGGTTATGGCAGGTTGCGACGGACGTATGAAGGGACGTGATTATTATACCGAATTTGCCAAGGCGTTGCCTAAAGATACAGTCATCCTGACAGCAGGTTGTGCCAAGTATCGTTACAATAAGTTGCCTCTGGGAGATATCAACGGCATTCCACGTGTACTGGATGCAGGACAGTGCAACGACAGCTATTCACTGGCAGTCATTGCAATGAAACTGAAAGAAGTGTTCGAACTGAATGATATCAACGAACTCCCGATTGTGTATAACATTGCCTGGTACGAGCAGAAAGCCGTTATCGTACTGCTGGCCTTGTTGAGTCTGGGTGTGAAGAAAATCCATTTAGGGCCTACGCTGCCTGCCTTCCTGTCGCCCAATGTGGCAAAGGTTTTGGTAGATACTTTCCAGATAGGTACCATCAGTGATGTGGAAGATGACTTGAAGATGTTCCAATTATCATAAATGATTAATAAATTCTGAAGTATATTCGGATGGATAATTCCCGCCCCTACGAGTTAATCATATCGTGATTAATTTGTAGGGGCGAATTATTATTTTAGTAGAATTCTTTTGAGTGGTCTTTGAGATTTACAACTTCCACCCCAATGTCTTTTCCTGTATATTCCATAGCTTGGCGTATAGCCCCTTATTATCGAGTAGTTCCTGATGCTTACCTTGTTCAGCAATGCGTCCTTCCTCCAACACTATGATGTTATCTGCATTCTTGATCGTCTTCAGGCGATGGGCAATCACGATTACCGTACGTCCTGCAATCAATGTATTGATGGCACGCTGTACTTCCACTTCATTTTCCGGATCGAGTGAAGCCGTTGCTTCATCCAGAAGTACTACGGGAGCTTCTTTCAATATAGCTCGTGCGATAGAAATGCGCTGCTTCTCTCCACCGGACAAGGTACAACCCCCTTCACCGACCTGCGTATCATATCCTTTGGGCAATCGCATGATGAAATCGTGGCAACATGCTTTGCGGGCCGCCGCTTCTATTTCTTCGTCCGTAGCGTCGGTTTTGCCGAAACGGATATTGTTGCGAATGGTATCCTGAAACAGATACACATCCTGGAATACCATTGAGATATGACTCATCAATGATTCCGGTTCCAGGGTTTTCATATCTACTCCATTAAATAAAACCTGTCCCTGTTGCGGATCGTAAAAACGTGCGCATAGTTTCAGCATGGTGCTTTTTCCACTGCCCGAAGGACCTACCAGAGCGGTGAGTGTATTCTTGCGCAGTGTTACCGATACATCATGCAGTACCTGTTTTTTCTGATAGCCGAACGATACGTGATAGAAAGTAATATCACCGCTTTCCGGAGCTTCTTTACTTCCTTGCATTTCCGGTTCGTTCATCAGCGCCAGGATGCGCCCTCCGGCAATGGAGAAATATCGGAATTCTGCAAAGTTGGTCAGTGCCGAAGTCAGCGGATCGAAGACGCGGGAACCGACAACGAGGAACATAACGAACGTGAGCAAGGATAAATCTCCTCCTATCAATAAGTACGTACCACAAAGTATCATCAACGTCAGACCTGCTCGTATCAACGTTACAGAAAGCAGTATGAACGGGCCGAGTAATGCTTCCTGGCGGATACAGGCACGGCGTAGTTCAGCAAAGGCATTCTTCAGACGGACAAACTTGTCGCCCAGCAGATTATATGCTTTCATTACCCGTATTCCCTGCAAGTACTCTTCCAGGCGATTGCCTGCATTGATTTTGGCAGCAATCTGTTTGCCGCTCAGTTTGTATTGCAGGTAAGTACTGCCCAGCAATATTCCTACAGCAAGTGGCAGGGCTATAAACATGGCAACGGCCATTCGCCAATCTATCCATAGCAAGCCGAGGAAGGCAAGTACAGGCATCACCAGTGCACCCATCAATTGGGGCAGATGATGCGAAATACCTGTTTCCGCCATGGTAAAGTCTGTAATCAGCATGGACGAAAGATCACCCGGATCGCGGCGTGAGAGGAAACCCAATGAGAGTTTCCGCAAATGCTCTGCCAGGCTGACACGTCCTGCGGCACTCATTTCATAGGCACCCCGGAAATTGGCGCGGTAAGAAGCCCTTTCGGCCAATGCCATGACAAATACATACACTACAAGCAGGATAAAAATAGTCCAGAGCCGTTGAGTGTCCAGTGGCATTCCGCTGCCATCGAAAGCGCGGAATATCACGTTGATCGCTTCGATGGACAGGCAGAATGGGACAATATTTACCAGGTTGGCAAGCATCGTGTAGCCCACAGGTTTGCGAAGGCGTTCGGTGTGCCCTATCGTAATATTTTCTATTGCATTCATTCTTTTACCTCCTTCTTACTGTTTAGTTCCCAGCGGAACGCATCCGTATAAGCGTCCCACATATTCTTATATAATCCTTCCGTTTTACTTAATATCTCGTGTTTCCCATGCTGTACGAGCTTTCCTTCGTTCAATACGATGATTTGCTGTGCCGAAATGATGGATGAGAGACGGTGTGCAATGATGATAACCGTTTTATTCTGGATCAGATGTTGCAAAGCCTGCTGCATCTTATATTCATTTTCGGGATCGGCAAAAGCAGTCGCTTCGTCCAGCACCAGGATAGGGGCATTTTTCAGGATAGCCCTTGCCACACAGACACGTTGCGACTCGCCACCGGAAAGGTAGACGCCCTCATCTCCGATGCGGGTTTCGTAACCTTGCGGAAGGCTTTCTATAAACTCATGACACTGTGCGGCTTTTGCAGCTGCTATCACTTCTTCGCGTCCTGCACTGGAGTTTCCTACCCGGATATTCTCATAGAGGGTATCAAAGAAAAGAAAGCTATCCTGGAAAACAAAGGAAACAATGTCCATCAACTTTTCGGTGGGAATATTTTTGATGTTGACTCCTCCGATCCGTATTTCGCCTTCCGCTACATCCCAGAAGCGGGGAATCAGATTGGCTACTGTCGATTTTCCTGAACCCGAAGGACCTACGAGTGCTGTAATTTCACCTTGGCGTGCTGTGAAGGTGATGTCGCGCAGCGCTTCGGTACGGGTTGTCTCCGCTTTATTCTCATAAGCGAAACTAACCTTACGGAATTCAATGTCATAACCGGCGGGTGCTTGCGGTGTTTGTGCTTCCGGTACGGGCGGCTCGGCAAAGATACGATCAATACGTTCTACGCCCTCGTCTATTTCCCGTGTGCCTGATCCGAGATACATCAGTTTATAAATAGGGGAGGCTACTCCGGGTCCCATAATAATAAAGAATAGATAGACAGCGGCTAATACCAGATTTTGTGGCTCATGACTCAGTAATAGTAGACCTATCGGCAGAATAAACGTAATGAGTGAGTTCAGTAATATGGTGAAGACCATCATACCGGGTTCGTATGTATCGCATACTTTCAGTGCATATTCCTTATACGCCTCAATCTCACTATTGAAACGGCGGAATGACCGGACGCTCTGACCGAAGATTTTTACCACCGGCATACCGCGTACATATTGTACGGCTGAGGCGCTCATTCGTTCCTGTGTATCAAAGTAGATTTTAGTAAACTCCTGTGCCTTTTTCCCGAAGAAGTTGGCAAACTGTAATCCTATACTCAATGCGATACAGAATAGACAGATCGCTGCCATCCATCCATTCAGGGAGAAGAAGATAATAAACATCAGAGTGACCGTAGCCAATACATTCACAAGGTCGGGGATGGTATGGGCAATGAAGTTTTCAATCTTTTCTACATTCTGTTCCATAATTTTCTTGATGCTTCCGGTAGATGTACCGTTCAGGTATCCTAACGATAAGCGTCCAATGTGTTCCGATAGCTTGATACGCAGTCCGTATAGGATACGGAAAGCTGCTACATGTGAGGCCATCAGTGCCGCATAAAGTAGCAATAATCCTCCGATCAGTCCGAAGAAGGCAAACCATCCCCAATATATCAGTATCCCGCTATCTATTTTTTCTAAGTCACTGGCGTGAAGCAGTAACTCCTGCAATACGCGGTATACCGACCAGTAGGGAACCAACATGCACGTAGCGCTTCCTGCCGACAAGATACCGGCCAGGATCAGCAACCCTTTCCGCTCGCCTGCAATCTCAAACAGGCGGGCGATTCCTTTTTTCTTTTTCAGTTTCTCTTTCATAATCTATCATACTTTTAAAAACGAACAATATTCAGATTCATTCAAAAAAAGAGAGAGCTTATATTTTCATAAGCTCTCTCCAACCAGTTACTTCGAATGTGATGTATTCTGTAACTATCTGTTCCAAATTTTCTATCCCGACTCGATGCATGATCAATTCCTCAAACATGGTGAACATCCATGCCGTGTGCAGGTGGATGGAAAAGTCGGTTACATTGATATTCATTTGCGGATGTTTCTCTTTCATATCCCTGAAGTACTCTTTCACGAGTGATGTGGAGCGTTCGGTGAAGTTCTCTTTGAAGTTTTCCAGTGAAGAACCCTGTGCATGGAAAAATAGCAATACCAACAATTTGCGATGCTTTTGTATCAATGTCATGTACTCTTCTATCACACATCTTAGGTATTCGCTGGAATACATCTCCATGATATCTGCTCCATAACGGCCATGATGTTCGTGCAGCATTCTATCGAATGCACTGATCACGGGCCGTACTACTGTACAGAAAATATCATCCTTGTTTTTGAAATAGTTATAGATATTGCTCAACCCTACCTGGGCTTCTTGCGCAATTTCACGCATGGAAGCCTTCGGAAAGCCGTTTTCGAGGAATACTTTTTCGGCAGCTTTCAAAATTTCTTTTTGTATGTCATCTTTAGGGTATTGCATAAGTTTTATTTCTCGACTGCAAAGTAGGGGAGAATCCGCGTTTTCTGAAATACCCATTAATGATGGTTTTTTGTTAGATTTTTATAAAAATCACAATTATTGGGTATTGCCAAGGTCACTGAAAGCATGCAACTTTGCGCGTATAATCTAACTATAAACTACTATATGGTGAAACTAACCAATCATAAAAAGGCAATTGACAGACCTTTAAGTTGTAAGAGATGGGGAATAATAGCTATTATTATTCTTTTTGCAGGTAGCTTATCTTTTTTACTGTACTCTTACTTTTCTCATGACGCTGATAATCCTCAGTGTAACTGTTTGCTATGTATGCTTAATCATGTTCCTGAAGAGGGAGAGTACATTTATAACCGCTATTTGATATTTATTAGTTTTATCTGGATTGCTGTGATCTTTGCGGCTGTCTTTTTAGTGAATTACTGCTTTGTAAAAAAGAACAAAAAGAAATAGTGTTCGTTTAAGTACCTACTTGTTATTATTTTTAATAACACAATACTCATATTTGGGTATTGCCCGCCTTTTTAACTCCCTCTACCTTTGCGCCAACAAAATTTAAGATAAAAGATGAGAAAATTAACTTGCTTATTCGCCTTAGGTTTCTTTCTTTTTAACAATACTTTACGGGCTAATGAACCTGAAAAAGTAACCTCAACAGAAGAGGTATCTGAAACTACGGCAAAGAAAGAGAGAATAAAACAGGTAACAAAAGATGACGACTACGAAAAGTTCCGTTTCGGTGGATACGGAGAAATGGTAGCAAAGTTTATGAATTACGGAACGAATCGTTTCTATGGTGGGGTCGATAACAGTGATCACCGCAATACCATTGCAATTCCTCGTTTTGTGTTGGCTTTTGACTACAAGTTTAATTCCAAGTGGATACTGGGTGCTGAAATAGAATTTGAAGCAGGAGGCGTAGGTATTGAAACAGAACTTGAGAATTCAGAAAACGGTGAGTATGAAACAGAAATGGAAAAGGGTGGAGAAGTTGCTCTTGAGCAGTTTCACATTACCCGTCTGATACATTCGGCTTTCAATGTTCGTGCCGGTCATTTGATTGTACCTATGGGATTGACCAATGCACACCATGAGCCTATCAACTTCTTTGGAACATCTCGTCCTGAGGGTGAAACCACAATTATTCCTTCTACTTGGCATGAGACAGGATTGGAATTCTTCGGCTCTTTTGGTAAAGGATATGCGCGCTTTGATTATCAGGCAATGATTGTTGCCGGCTTGAATGCTGATGGATTTGGTCGCGATAATTGGGTTGCCGGTGGTAAGCAGGGACTCTTTGAACAAGATAACTTTACTTCACCTGCTTATGTAGCACGTCTGGACTATAAAGGGGTACCGGGGCTGCGTGTAGGTGCTGCCTTTTACTATTGTAATGACGTGACAGCCAATGCTGATAAGAATTATAAGTATAGCAGTGTAGGCCGCTCATCAGTGAAAATCTACTCTGCCGATGCACAGTATAAAAATAAATATGTTACCGCTCGTGGTAATATCATTTATGGTGATTTAGAGAATTCTTCCAAGATCAGCAAGGTTACTCTTTCCAATAACTCCAATTATTACCACGGTGCTATGCGTAATGTAGCTAAGAATGCCCTGTGCTATGGCTTGGAGGCTGGTCTCAACCTGAGTGCTTTCTTCTCACAGAAGAAATGTCCAGTTATTTATCCTTATGCCCGTTATGAATACTACAACCCGCAGGAAGAGGCAGAAGGTTCTGCCACAATGGAGAAACGCTGCCAGGTAAGCAAATGGACGGCAGGAGTTAACTGGTTTGCATTGCCGAATCTGGTTGTGAAAGCCGATTATACTACCCGTCATATTGGTACGAACAAGGTATTTGGATCGACTAAATATAACAATGAAAATGAATTTGCTATCGGCATAGCTTATGTCGGTTGGTTTACCAAGAGATAGTTCAAATAGGTATTTATAATTAATTTAATGTTTAAGTAATATGAAAAAGTTTTTTTATTTGTCGGCTCTTTCATTGGGCATGATGTGTTCCATTACGGCTTGTAGTGATGATGACACTACGACTATAGATGCTAAGAATCTTGACTATACGGCAGAGAATGCAAGTAGTTGGGGAAATTACATGCGAGTAGTTGCACAATTGTTGGTGAATGATGCTACTGCTCTTTATGATGACTGGGCGGTTAAATACAACGAAGGTGGAAGTTATGCAGATTTCTTTAAGAATCAAGATGCTTTGACGAGCGTTGAGCAGTTGATTGATGGCTGTGTAGACATTGCCAATGAAGTAGGTACTGCCAAAATTGGTGACCCTTACGATCTTTTCATACATAATAATGAAGAAAAGGCTTTGTATGCTGTAGAGTCATGGTATAGCTGGCATTCTCGTGAAGACTATCGTAACAATATCTATTCTATTCGTAATGCTTATTACGGAACACGTACAGGAGCTATTAGCGAGTCATCTCTCTCAAAAGCAGTAGCTGCAGTAAATGCTAATCTTGATACTGAAGTGAAAAAAGCGATTGATGATGCAGCAGCAGCAATTTGGGCTATCCCGAGTCCTTTCCGCAACAATATCAATAGCCCGGAAGCAGTAAGTGCTATGGAAGCTTGTGCCACTTTGGAGGGAGTACTCAAGGGAAGCTTGAAGAATTGTATCGAAAGTATTGATAAAACAGTGTTGGCTGAAGTCGTAAAAAATTATGTGGATGTAGTTGTATTACCTACTTACTCTGATTTGAAAGCGGGAAATCAAGCTCTTTTCGATGCTGTTGAGACATTCCGTACTTCTCCCAGCAATGCTAACTTCAAGGCTTGTGCCACAGCATGGCTTGCTGCTCGTACACCGTGGGAAACCAGTGAGGCATTCCTTTTTGGTCCGGTTGCCGACAAAGGTCTTGACCCCAATATGGATAGTTGGCCGCTTGACCAGGATGGTATCGTACAGATACTGACTTCCGGTAACTATTCAGACTTAAACTGGGATGGTGACTATGATGAAGAAGATGATAAAATTGCCGGTGCACAAGCTTTGCGTGGTTACCACACTTTGGAATATTTGATCTTCAAAGATGGTGAAGCCCGTACCATTCAGTAAGATTTTTACTTGTTAGAAATAAGATTTTGCGGAAACAGCGGGATAATGAATATTCTGTTGTTTCCGCAACATCTGCGTTAAAAAGATAAATGTTAGTTACGTATTTTGCAATAATAATTCAATAACGAATGAATGGCTTATTAAAATACTCATTTCCAATCTGTTTTTCGCTTCTGGCATTGTTCGCTTGCGAAAATGATGGAATTGATGTGGATGATATAGAAGTACCTGCCGGCTTTGCCCTCTCTGCCGGTACTGCTACCAACTTCCTGACTTCCTCTTATGCTTATGACAGGTCTGCTGACTGGATAACAGGGGCATACGATAAACGTTTCACCCGTGGTGACAAATTGTATGATGATATCCGCACCAGTAGTAATGGAATAGGTGGAGGACTGGGACCGGTTTATGCCGGTTATTCTTGTGGTAGCTGTCACCGAAATGCCGGACGTACGCAACCTACTTTGTGGAGCGAAGGTGGTTCCGGTAGCTCCGGTTTTTCGTCTATGTTGGTTTATATTAGTCGTAAGAATGGGGCTTTCTTTCAGGATTATGGACGTGTGCTTCATGATCAGGCTATTTATGGTGTGAAGCCCGAGGGAAAACTGAAAGTGGAATATACCTATGAGACTTTCCAATTCCCTGATGGTGAGACGTATGAACTCTGCAAACCCAATTATTCTATTTATGAATGGTATGCGGACAGCATCAAACCCGAAGACCTGTTCTGTACGGTGCGTATTCCTTTGCGCCACGTAGGTATGGGACAAATGATGGCGCTCGATCCTACTGAAATTGAAGCTTTGGCTGCTAAAAGCAATTATCCGGAATATGGTATCAGTGGCCGTTGCAATTACATCTCCGAGAGAGGAGTGAGAAGTTTAGGCTTGTCCGGTAATAAAGCACAGCATGCCGACCTGACAGTGGAACTTGGTTTCTCCAGCGATATGGGAGTTACGAACAGCCGCTATCCCGAAGAAATCTGTGAAGGACAGGCACAAGTAAATCAAGGCAGTATGATGGGACTTTCTTATGCCCAATTGGATGTATCTACAGAAGAGATGGAGAATGTAGACCTCTACATGCAGAGCCTTAGTGTTCCGGCACGTCGCAATGTGAATAATGAACAAGTGATCAAGGGTGAGCAGAATTTTTATAAGGCGAAGTGCCATCTCTGTCATGTAACCACCTTGCACACAAAACCACGTGGGTCTGTACTGTTGAACGGAACTCGTCTTCCCTGGCTGGGTAGTCAGACAATTCATCCATACTCGGACTTCCTGCTTCATGACATGGGCTCTGAAATTATGGGCGTAGGACTGAATGACAACTATGTAAGCGGTTTGGCCCGTGGCAACGAATGGCGTACGACTCCGCTTTGGGGTATCGGATTGCAGGAAACTGTGAATGGTCATACTTACTTCCTGCATGATGGGCGCGCTCGTAACTATGTTGAGGCTATCATGTGGCACGGGGGTGAAGGTGAAGCATCGAAGAATCTCTTCAAAAAGATGAGTAAAGAAGATCGTGATGCTTTGATCGCATTCCTGAAATCATTATAAAACAAATAACGAACAATAAAACCAATAAGTATTATATAAGCAATTATGAAGAAATTAATTTTAATGGTTGTAATGGCTGCCCTTTCGTTGGCTGCTATGGCACAGCATGAAGAAGATACAGAAAACGGTGTAGTGTCACTTGCCGGAAGAGAGGGATTTACGATAGAAACCAAGAAGGGAGACTTTGTATTCAAGCCCTACCTGTTGGTACAGACTTGTGCAAATTTCAATTGGTATGATGATGAAGGTTTGGATAAAGCGTACAATCAGGATAATGTAGCTAATTCCGGTTTCTCAATTCCCTATGCTGTATTAGGCTTCACCGGTAAAGCTTTTGGTAAAGTAGCCTTTAATCTTTCTATCAATGCGGCTGCCAGTGGGGGAGCATTGCTTCAACAAGCATGGTTCGATGTACAACTTAAAAAACAGTTTGCCGTGCGTGTCGGTAAATTCAAAACACCTTTCTCGCATGCTTATCTGACGACGTTGGGTGAAACATTGTTGCCGCAGTTGCCGGTATCATTGACTTCTGCCGTCATTCTACCTTATTCTTTGAATGCGGTAACGCCTAACATCGGTACCGGTTTTGACCTCGGTGTTGAAATTCACGGATTGGTAGCTGATAAATTTGGCTATGAAGTAGGTTTATTCAATGGCACCGGTTCTTCTGTAAATACAGCTACAAAAACTTTGAGTGATGATTGGCATATCCCTTCTTTACTGTATGCGGGACGCTTTACTTATATGCCTAAAGGTGTGATGCCGTCCACTCAAGGTAATCCCAACCGTTTGAATGAAGATAAGATCATGTTCGGTGTATCGGCTTCAATCAATGTGGAAAGTGAGAATGAAAGTACCAATGATACCCGTGTGGGAGTGGAATTTGCCATGTTAAAGAACAAACTATATCTGGGTGCTGAAGCATATTATATGAATGTAGGTTTCACGGATCGCCAGAAGATCAATGAAAGCTACAATTATTTGGGTGGTTATGTACAGGGCGGCTACTTTGTTGCTCCCCGTTTGCAGGCTGCCTTGCGTTATGACTTCTTTAACCGTAACGGTACCGGCGATGACGGATTTTTGAATATGCCGGCTGTGGGTATGAATTATTTCTTTAAGGGTTGTAACCTGAAACTCCAAGCTATGTACCAGTATATTGCCCGTACAGGTCACGATACACAGCTCGACCGCGATAATGATAATTTAGGTCTGGCCACTCATTCTGCAACAGTAATGCTGCAATATACTTTCTAAAAAACAAAGAGAGTCGTTATGAAGAAATGTATATTATTCTTTGCCGCTATCTGGATGACACTCTGCTTCTGTTCATGTGATGATGGAAGAATCTATGAGAAGGAGGTCAATATACAGCGTGGTGGACGTGCTATGAAGTTGACAGGTCGTTTCAGTGGCATCAGCAATTGGACGGATGATTATAGTGTCGTAGTGGCAGGCTTCAATGATAAAAGTGAATACGCCGTTATAACGAAATCACTACCAGTCAATGTAGCCGACGGAACAGATATCGTTATGACACTGGGAGGTATCAGTGATGATGTGAAATCACTCAAATTGTGTGTTATCAGTCGTTTGCGCGAATGCATTGTTGAATTTAAGACGATGGAAGACGAAGAACTCACAGCCGTCACAGATACTATATTAATGGATGTGGGAACACTGGACGTGGGTATGTTCAGTTCTATCCAGTCACAGGTTTTCGATAAAAGATGTGTAGCGTGCCATGGGCAGACCGGTTCTGCATCGGGTAATTTATTTCTGACGGAGGGTAAGAGCTATCATGCGTTGGTCAACCAGCCGGCGCATAAGAATAGTGATATACTATTGGTGAAACCCGGCAGTGCAGAAGAGAGTTTTCTACATCTGGTCTTGAACAGGGCTGGTGATACGAGTATGAACCATACCGATATGCTGTCAGAAGATGAGCAACCCTTATTGAAACTGATAGATAATTGGATAAACGAAGGTATTTTTTTGAATAACGAGTAAACGATATTGAAAATGAACAACAAAAAACAACAAACCAACCAATCAGAGAATACATTAACCAAGATTTTTAAATATGAAGTAAAAGAAGGCGTTTCAGAGTTTCATGTAATGATTCACTCTACCCGGCCGGAAGACACTTATGAAGAACAATTAAATGCAGTGGCCAATGCCTACAACGATTTGCTTGCAGGTGAATTGAAAGGTGCCATGGCTGTGTTTAAACGTTATTTTCTGAGTGATACCGCCAATCAGGCTGACCTCCTGCTGGCTATCACTACCGAAAGTTCCGACTGTGCTCTTTCCGTGGTAGAGCAGCCCCCTTTGGATGGGACGAAAATAGCTTTGTGGGCTTATTTACAGACCGATATACAGACACAAGTGCTGCACAACGGACTGTTTGAAGTAAAACACAATGCGTATCGCCACCTGTGGGGAGGCAGTGCTTTCAATCGTGCTGCTAATTCTGAATACCAGACCCGTTTGTTGCTGAATGACTACGTGATGCAGCTTATGGAACAAGGATGTAAATTGGCGGATAACTGTATCCGTACCTGGTTCTTCGTACAGAATGTGGATGTGAATTATGCCGGTGTGGTAAAGGCACGTAATGAGGTGTTTGTTACTCAGAATCTGACGGAAAAAACACACTATATTGCCAGTACAGGTATCGGCGGACGTCATGCTGATCCTAAAGTATTGGTGCAAATGGATACCTATGCTGTGGCAGGCTTAAAGCCGGAACAGATACACTTTCTTTATGCTCCTACGCATCTGAATCCTACTTATGAGTATGGTGTCAGCTTTGAACGCGGAACGTATGTCGATTACGGTGACCGGCGTCAAGTGTTTATTTCTGGTACGGCAAGTATCAACAATAAAGGGGAAGTGGTATACCCCGGCGACATCCGCAGGCAGACGGAACGGATGTGGGAAAATGTAGAAGCCTTGCTGAAAGAGGCTGAGTGTACATTTGATGACTTGGGACACATGATTGTTTACCTGCGTGACATTGCAGACTATGCAGTTGTGAAGAGTATGTATGACAAGCGTTTCCCGGATACTCCAAAAGTATTTGTACATGCGCCTGTATGCCGTCCCGGATGGTTGATCGAAATGGAATGTATGGGAGTTAAGGCTTTGAAGAATAAGGAATATGCACCTTTTTAATTTGAAGAAAAGTCTCGTCTTCTTATATATCTGTCTGGTGGCTTTGCTCGCTGCGGTGACCTTTGTGGAGCATGTACATGGAACAGAGTTTGTAGAAAAGTATGTTTATCATACAGTTTGGTTTTGTTGTTTGTGGGGAGTACTTGCCGCATTGGCAGTTGCCGTGTTGGTTAAGCGGCAGTTGTGGCGGCGTCTCCCGACATTGTTGTTGCATGGCTCCTTCCTCGTTATCTTGGTGGGAGCCATGATTACATTTTCATACAGCAAAAAAGGATATATGCATCTCACAGTAGGTACTGAGGTGGGAACTTTCATAGACCAAGACAGTAAGCGGGTAATCGAACTACCGTTCACCCTATGTTTAGACAGTTTTCGGGTGGAGTATTATCCGGGGACGGATGCTCCGGCAGATTACGTTAGCTATATTCGGGATGCGGAACCTGTTTCCATGAATCGTATCCTCTCTCGTCAGGGGTATCGCTTTTACCAGTCTTCTTTTGATGATGATAAAGAGGGGAGTTGGTTGTCGGTGAATTATGATCCGTGGGGAATAGGGATTACGTATGCAGGATATATTTTGCTGGGTATCTCCATGTTGTGGATGCTTGTCGGTCGCAGTGGGGAATTCCGTAGATTGCTCAGGCATCCGTTGCTTCGAAAAGGGGGAATGTTTGTGTGGTTGCTCATGGTTACGGGAGCGGCGATGCAAGCTGAAAACAGAAGTCTTCCGGCACTTGCACTCAGACAGGCGGATAGCCTGGCATCCAAACAAGTGATTTATCATGATCGCGTAGTACCTTTTAATACCCTTGCACGAGACTTTGTATTGAAACTGACCGGGAAATCTTCTTATGGTGGCATGACACCCGAACAGGTTGTCGGAGGTTGGTTACTTCGTCCGGAGGTTTGGCAGAATGAACCGATGATTTATATAAAGAGTGCGGAACTTCGTCATTTACTCCGATTGCCTTCTTCCTATGCTTGTCTTACTGATTTGTTTGATGGACAAAACTATCGCTTGCAGGAATTTTGGAAAGGAGGACAAAAGCCACACATGAAAATGACTTCGTTGGAAAAGGCTATCATGGAAACGGATGAAAAGGTAGGATTGATACTGATGTTACGGAGTGGAACACTTATCCGTCCTTTACCGGAAGATGGGAGTATAAAACCACTGTCTGACGTAAAGGTGCAGGCTGAAATATTGTACAATCGCATTCCATTCAGCAAACTGTTGTTCATGTTCAATTTGACTGTAGGGATGTTGGCATTTTTCTATCTGCTTTATTGCAGCATGCATCGTTCGGCAGGTAAGGCATGGAGCGTTTTTACAGTTGCACTTTATGCGGCATTCCTTTTTCAACTCTTTGGCTACTGTTTGCGGTGGTATATTGGCGGGCGTATTCCGTTGAGTAATGGATATGAAACCATGCAGTTTATGGCACTGTGTACACTTTTGCTTGCATGCATGTTCCGGCGTCGCTTCTCTTTTACATTGCCTTTTGGACTGCTTATTTCGGGTTTTGCTTTGTTGGTAGCTTATCTTGGGCAGAACAATCCTCAGATCACTCCTTTGATGCCTGTGTTGCTGTCTCCTTGGTTAAGTATCCATGTTTCTCTGATTATGGTATCTTATGCATTGTTTGCCTTTATGATGCTAAATGGATTACTGGCATTCTGCATAGGAGGCTGGCGAAAAAAGACAATCGATTCGGAGATTCAGGAACAGCGTAAGGTTCGTGTGGAGCAATTGATGCTTTTCAGTCGGTTGATGCTCTATCCGGCAGTATTTTGTCTGGGGGCGGGAATTTTTATTGGTGCTGTGTGGGCAAATGTTTCATGGGGGCGTTATTGGGCCTGGGACCCGAAAGAAGTCTGGGCTTTGATCACCTTTTTAATCTATGGTGCGGCATTCCACGGACAATCGCTTGCCGTCTTCCGGCAACCCCGGTTCTTCCATGCTTATATGGTGTTGGCTTTCCTTACGGTGCTGATGACTTACTTCGGAGTAAATTATCTACTGGGCGGTATGCATAGCTATGCCTGATTATCTTTCTATTTTCGGATGATATAATAAAAATGCCTACGGAATCCGCAGGCATTTTTTACAAAAACAACTAACTAAACACATGCAAAGTTAATCAAGCGCACCGGACTTTTCTTTCACAGTACCGTTCGCATTGCGCACATATATCATAACCTAACATTGCCCCGAGTATGAAATCTTCTTCGGGAGACAGCTTGTTCAGTGGCTGCCTTACCAAAAGACGGATTGCTTTGATGCATTCCTTGCGTCCAAAGAAAAGATTGATCCTACCGTTTCCTACCGGCTGGATAACATAGCTTATCTTTTGGTCTGTCAGGCGTTTCACGGCAAAAGCTTCATACTTCTTGTTTGTAGTATAAAGTACCATCTGGCGTACTCCTTTCTTAAATTCGTAGATGTGGTTCAGGAATACTTTCAATTCTACCGGGTTAATGTCAGATATTGTCATAAGGCTATGGAATAAGAGAAAATTATGCCAAGTGATTTTTTATGTCGCTCACCCAAGCGTCGATACGTTCTTCCGTCTTATCACTTTCGTTGATGTCATCAAGAGCGAGTCCGACAAACATACCGTCGATGACGGCAATAGAGGAGGAGAAAGAATAATCTTTTGCAGATACCTTACCAACGATGGTACAACCGGAATCCTTGATATCTTCGTATATGATACCCATGCCATCGCAGAATGTATCGCAATAAGACTCAGCATCACCACAACCGAACAGGGCAATTGTTTTTTCTTTCAGGTCTGATTCTTTCAACACTTTAACGCCATCATACCAGTCATCCTGCAATTCACCGTCACCCCAGGTGGAAGTTCCTAAAAGAAGAACTTCGTATTCTTTTACCATGTCGGCATTCATTTTGCTGACATCGATTACATCAGATGCGGGAACACCAAGTTTAGAAGCGATTGTTTCGGCAATGCCTTGTGTAGTTCCGGTTGAGGAACCATAAAATATTCCTATTTTCTTCATACTATAAAATGGTTTAATTTGTACGGTTGCAAAGTAACGGCATCAGAGGGGTTTATGAAATACCCACAAATAATGAAATGTTTCTTTGTAGCTAACCACTTATAGGTATGACTGAAAACAAATGATAATCCATTAAGAAATATAGAAGTTTTATCTATCTTTGCTGATGGATACTAAAAATAAATCGATTATGAACACTTTAGAATTGGAAGCTTATAAAGCGGCATTAGCCAGAGAAGTGTTGAACATCAATAACCAAGAGGTGCTCGATACAATAAAAGATATTATACAGAGAAGTGGAAATCTGACCAATGCTCCTTATCAGATAGGTGTCAAAGAGGCCCGAAAACAGTTGCAGGACTCCGAAAAGCGCTTTGATGAAGGGGAATACGTGAGTGAAGAGGAAATGGAAGAGTTTTATAATGCACTGCAATAATGAAAATACAATACGACATTGAAGCACGACGACAAATCGGTGAGATTTTCAAATATGGAAAAGTGAAATTTGGTACTCAGATTGCTCTGAAATATAAAGAGAAGCTCAGAGAAAAAATAAATACTTTAAAACAGAATCCCTTAATTGGCAATATTGAGTGGATGCTGACTGATGAAGAGCATGAATACAGATTTCTTTTAGTGAAACCTTACAAGATAATATACTCCGTAAAGGGAGATATTATAAGAATTCATCTTTTCTGGCATATTCACCGTAATCCTGATATTTTAAAAGATTATCCGATAGGAGTCTGTGAAGAAGCACCTCCTTATGGAAATATATAATTATTTACGGTTTTTCTTCAAATCAGGCAAAAACCAGGTAACCAATCCGAGTAACGGCATATAAGCGCAGACATTATAAACAGCTTCGATGCCGAACTTATCCGCCATATTTCCCAATACAGCCGAGGCAATACCTGCCACTCCGAAAGCAAATCCGAAGAATAATCCGGAGATCAGTCCCAGTTTACTGGGTAATAATTCCTGCGCATATAACAGTATGGCGGGGAAAGCAGATGAAAGAATCAGGCCGACACAGAAACTCATAATAATTGTGGCAAGCAAGCCGACATGAGGCATCAGCATACTGAAAGGTGCAGCACCGAGGATGGAACCCCAGATGACGTACTTTCTTCCGATACGATCTCCGATAGGACCACCCATCAGTGTTCCGATGGCTGTAGCCACAAGAAACACAAAGAGATAAAGCTGGGAGTCCTGCACACTTACTCCGAATTTATCAATCAGATAGAAGGTGTAATAGCTGCTTAAACTTGCCATATAAATATATTTGGAGAAGATAAGTATCAGCAGGATAGAAATGGAAAGAACCGTTTTCCCCATAGGCAAAGGCATCTGCATATGAGGTTGCAGGGCAATATGATCACGTTTCATCCGGGTAATGTATCCTTTGTACCATTTGCCGACAGGTATCATTACCATGATTGCTATCACTGATAAAATTGCGAATAATGCGATGTTGTGCCTACCATAAGGTGCTACAATTAAAGCTACCAGTAACGGACCCAATGATCCTCCCAGGTTTCCACCCACCTGAAACAGGGATTGTGCCAATCCTCTTCTGCCTCCGGAGGCGAGCGAAGTGATGCGGGATGCTTCCGGGTGAAGTACGGAAGAACCTATACCTATGATGAACACTGAGAATAATACCCAATAAAGATTCGTGGAAAAGGCCAGATTCAACATCCCCGTCATAGTGAACAACATACCCATCGGTAGTGTCCAGGCAAACGGGCGCTTATCAAAAAATAATCCGAATACGGGTTGGAATACCGATGCGGACATCTGATAAACCAGCGTAATCAATCCGATTTGTGCAAAACTCAATGTCAAGTCCTCTTTGAAAAGCGGATATGTGGCGGTTATGACGGATTGCAATAAGTCGTTCAGACAATGGGAAATACTTAATGCGATCAATATCGGATAAGCTATCGAGCTTACCGGGCGTTGTGTATTCTGTTGCATGATGGTTGCGTCTCTAATGTAAATCGGGCGCAAAGGTACAAAATAAAATGATTAATACGGATGAGTAAACCAAAAGCATGAACCTTCTCCTTCGGTTGATTCCACTCCGATTTTTCCTCCCATCTGAGATACTAAACTTTTGCAGATGGAAAGTCCGAGACCGGTACCCTGTACAAAGGTATTGAGTTTCACAAACCGTTCGAATATGCTATCAATTTTCTCTTTGGGAATCCCGAAACCTGTATCACGTACATAGAATTTTATTTCGTGAGGTGCCGTCTGTTCATATCCTAAAGCGATAGTGCCTTGTTTCGTAAACTTCAATGCATTGTTTATGAAATTGGTTATGACCTGCATGAATCGGTTCTTGTCTGTATAAATATGGCAATCGGGCATATACTTCTCAAAGACCAGATCCACAGTTTCCGGCACTTTCATCTCCATCGATTTGATGATTTTCATGCAGCTTTCGTTTACATCCAGGTCGGAACGTACGAAGTCGAATGTTCCGGACTCTATCTTCGAAAGATCGAGAATATCAGAAACCAGTTGCAGAAGCAATTCATTATTTGTTTCTACTATTTTGATATATTCCTGGCGTTCTTCCCTGTCGTCTGTTTCTGCCAGCAGACTGGAAAAACCAACGATAGAATTGAGCGGAGTACGTATTTCATGACTCATATTGGCAAGGAAAGCAGATTTCAAGCGGTCCAGTTCTTCGGCTTTGTCACGGGCAATGATCAGCTTCTGTTCTGTCTCTTTCAAGGGAGTGATATCATAGTTGATACACAGCATTTCAATAACTCCATCCTGAGGACGATAATCCCTGACCATTACGTTTATACTGGTCCACGAATATTTTCCGTTACCTCTGTTGATGCGTACTTCTTTACTTAAACTAGTGGCTTTCCCTTCTTTAACCTGACCTACAAATTGTTTCAGAACAGCGCAATCTTCCGGGTGAACATGAGAATACACTCCGATAACCTGAGGCATGGGAGTGTTTTCTTTTTCACCCAAATTCCTGTACCATGTATTCTGGGCATACCCGTCTCTTGTCATTATATTAAAATGAGCAAACCCTACTTTGGCATAGTCACCTATTAAGAGGAACAGATGCTCAAACTCTTGTATTTTGGTGTATGCACTGGTGGTTTCTGTTGTATCTATATTGATAAACAGGTAATTGCTGAATTGATTCTGCGAATCGTAAAGCAGAGCCACTTTGGTTTGAAGATTGATAACATCTTTTCTTCGACTTGTGACGTATCGGTCGATTTTAGAAAAGTCATAATTAATAGAGAAGTCCACATTCTCTTTGGCATGTAATTTTTCTTTCACGTCTTCGGGAATATTGGGATTCTCAAACAGTGATACCCCCAGTGCTTCTTTCATATCCGCCAAGCCGAATATTTCAAGTTCTTTATCATTCATATCTACCAGATACCCGTCTTTGTCATAGAGCTCGATACCTACCGGCAGATTCTTATAAATATTACGAAGAATTTTCTCACTGTGATCCAATGCGCGGCGATCCTCTTTAGCCTGAAGTTCCGCTTTACGTAATTGGAGGCAAATGCTGATGATGTTTCCTAAAGAAGAAAACCATTGATGGTCGATGTTACTCCAGCTGCGGTGTGTTCTGACCATATCGATGCCCATATATCCCCATACCTTATCTTTCGATAGGAGAGGGACTACCATTACCGATTTAATGTCTTGCACCTCCAAGGTATCACGGTAAACTTTTGCTTCAGGAGGCATATCATCCAATGTATTCAGAATGATTGATCTCTTTTCTGAGATTTGGCGATCCCACCAGAGAGAATCATCCCAAGGTACATCTTGCAGGAAATCCAGTTCCTGGGATATTCCTTCGGCTGTTGCTTCGTAAATGCAACTTTGTATTTTATGTTCCCGGTCTATTTCGAATATATAGGTACGGTCTCCTTTGGTTTGTTTGAGGAGATCTGCCAATATTTTATTGATGATCTGTGTAATATCATCCGATTGCAGAAAAGCGAGTAATGAATAAGAAAGGCTGTTTTGTTGATAAAGCAGGCTGTTTACCTGGAGAGAGTCTGCATTTTCACTCGTTTCTCCGGTCTGCTTGTCTATACATTGCAGATATCCTATCATATTTTTGTACCCCTCTTCATCCGGTTGTTTGAAGCTGATTTTAGAATAGACCCATATATCCCCATCTTTTGCCCGGATGGGGAACATCTGCTCATAGGTTTCTATGTTTGTGAGCGAAAAGTATTCATTCCTGAGTCGCCTCCGATGATCCTCCCGTATTCTTTCATGAAAATCTTCGAAACTGATCCGGTCGCTTTCAAGTCCGAGTAAGTCAATTATAAAGTCTGAACAAATATATTGGCGATTCTTCAGGTCCGATTCCCACCAACCCATTTTAGCCATTTGCGCAATCTGGCGATATTTCTCACAGTCAATATTTGGCTTCTCTTTCATATATCTTTTTGCTCCTGTTTTCTATCCTTTATTAAAATCTCAGTGGGCAAATATAGAGATAACTTTTATATTTTGAGGAATTTGTTGTCAAAAGAATGTTATTGCTTGCAGTATGGTACTTATAAAGGGCTTTGGGGGAATCGTTGAAGGAAGGAGGAGGATGAGTACAAAATAGGCGGTTTTTCGTCTTTGGGGTATGGTTATGAATTAATAAACCCCTTACTTATATAAATAATTTAAGATAAGAATGAAAACTCAGTTTAAATTCCGAATATTCATAGCATCCTTACTGTTGTGGATCGTTGCCAACCCTACCTCCGCTCAACAGATACGTTCACTTCACGAACAATTTCTTCATCCTTCAGAAGAGGCAAAACCCTGGACGTTCTGGTATTGGATGTATGGTGCCGTATCAAAAGAAGGGATTACTGCCGATTTGGAGGCTATGAAGCAAGCTGGGCTGGGAGGTACGTATCTGATGCCGATTAAGGGAATTAATGAAGGAGCGCAATATAATGGAAAAGCACAACAATTGACACCTGAATGGTGGGAGATGGTGCGTTTCAGTATGGAAGAAGCCAATCGTTTGGGATTAAAGTTGGGTATGCATATCTGTGATGGTTTTGCATTAGCCGGTGGCCCTTGGATCAGTCCGGAGGAATCTATGCAGAAGGTGGTATGGAGTGACACAATCGTTGAGGGGGGTAAACATAAGGCGCTCCGTCTGCCACAGCCCGAGGCCTATGAAGGTTTTTATGAAGATATCTCTCTGTTTGCTTTGCCCATAAAGGAAGTACCGGATGAGATGCCGGCCCGAATAACATGTGTCAATATAGCTATGGAAGAGCATGCTGATTCTCCCAAAGCGGTGAATATGGATGCTGTCGGTGTTATCCGTTCTTCATATCCTTGTTATATCCAGTATGAATACGAGCGTCCTTTTACCTGTCGTAACGTTGAAGTGATTCTGAGTGGTAATAACTATCAGGCGCATCGACTGAAAGTGATGGCAAGTGATGACGGAGTGAATTTTCATTTGGTGAAACAGTTGGTACCTGCCCGTCAGGGATGGCAGAATACGGATGAGAATTCAACGCATGCCATTCCTGCAACTATCGCTCGCTATTTCCGCTTCTATTGGACTCCTGAAGGGAGTGAGCCGGGAAGTGAGGATATGGATGCAGCCAAGTGGAAACCTAATTTGAAGATAAAGCAGTTGCGACTGCACCGGGAAGCCCGGTTGAATCAGTGGGAAGGGAAAGCTGGACTGGTATGGCGTGTTGCCTCGGCTACGAAAGAAGCGGAAGTCGGAAAGAAAGATTGCTATTCTCTTTCACAGATTATCAATCTGACCGATCAATGTAAAGCGGGTATATTGACAACTACTCTTCCCAAGGGAAAATGGAAATTATTGCGTATGGGGCATACTGCCACCGGACATACCAATGCCACTGCCGGAGGGGGAAAGGGGTTGGAATGTGATAAGTTCAGTGCGAAAACAGTGCGTAAACAGTTCGACAACTGGTTTGCACAGGCATTTCTAAAGACAGATTCAGACGTTGCACGCTGTGTATTGAAGTACATGCATGTGGATAGCTGGGAATGTGGCAGTCAGAATTGGAGTGATACGTTTGTAGCTGAATTCCGGAAACGTCGCGGATACGACCTGATGCCTTATTTACCGTTACTGGCGGGTATTCCGATGGAAAGTGTAGAACGGAGTGAAGAGATTCTGAGGGATGTTCGTACTACTATATCCGAGCTTGTTGTTGATGTCTTTTATAAAGTATTGGCGGATTGTGCTAAAGAATATGATTGTCAGTTCTCGGCAGAATGTGTAGCTCCCACGATGGTGAGCGATGGGTTGTTGCATTACCAAATGGTGGACCTTCCCATGGGAGAATTCTGGCTGAACAGTCCTACCCATGACAAACTGAATGATATGCTGGATGCTGTCAGTGGGGCACATATTTATGGAAAGAGTATTATCCAGGCAGAAGGATTTACGGAGGTGCGCGGTACATGGGATGAACATCCCGGAATGTTGAAGGCGTTGCTCGACCGGAATTATGCATTGGGGATTAACCGCCTTTTTTATCATGTGTATGTCCACAATCCATGGCTGGATCGCAAACCCGGTATGACATTGGATGGCATCGGCCTTTTCTTTCAGAGAGATCAGACCTGGTGGAATAAAGGGGCAAAGGCACTTTCTGATTATGCCACACGTTGTCAAGCATTGCTACAGTATGGACATCCGGTAGTAGATATTGCCGTTTTCACAGGAGAAGAGATTCCAAGGCGTGCAGTACTGCCGGACCGATTGGTTCCTTCTCTTCCGGGTATTTTCGGGGCGGAGCGTGTGGAAAGTGAGCGTATTCGTCGGACGAATGAAGGACAACCTTTGCGTGTGCGTCCTGTGGGCGTTACGCATTCTGCCAATATGGTTGATCCGGAGAAATGGGTGAATCCGCTTCGTGGTTATGCTTATGATAGTTTCAACAAGGATGCATTGCTCCGGTTGGCGAAAGTGGAAGATGGCAGGATGACATTGCCGGGTGGAGTCAGTTATAAAGTGTTGGTCGTACCGCTTCCTCGACCGATGAATCCGGAACAGGCAGAGTTGTCTCCTGAAGTAGAGAAGAAGATTAATGAATTGAAGAAAGCGGGCATATTGATTCCTGACCTTCCTTATACCGGAGATGACTTCTCGGCATACGGATTGGAACGTGATCTGATTGTGCCGGAAGATGTTGCTTGGACGCATCGTCGGGGAGAACAGGGGGATATTTATTTTATTGCTAACCAACGGGAAGAGACACGTACTTTCACTGCAAGTATGCGTATCTACGGCAGAAAGCCCGAATGTTGGAATCCATTGACAGGAGAAATAGACTTCCGGCCTTCGTATGAACAGAAGAATAATCGAACGGAAGTTACACTGACGTTGGCGCCGAATGAATCCGTATTCATCGTATATCCGACAGAAAAGAACTGTTTCGGTGATGAGAAGAGTTTACAGAAGCAACAGAAGGAGGGGAGTTATTCTGCGAAAGAGTTTTCGGAGGTTGCAGTAGAATTGGGAGAGTATACAGTGAATTTCATAACTAATGGCAGGACCGTAAATCGGAAAGAACTTTTCGATTGGAGCCGGGAGCAGGATGAGAAGATCCGGTACTATTCGGGAACAGCCGTCTACAGGACTGCATTCCATTGGAAAGACAAACCGGAAACAACTGTTTATCTGAATTTGGGAAAGGTCTGCAACCTGGCAACTGTCCGCGTGAATGGTGTGGACTGTGGAACAATCTGGACTGCTCCTTACCGGACTAATATTACGGCAGCTTTAAAGGAGGGTACAAATGAACTCGAAATAGAGGTGACCAATACTTGGGCGAATGCTCTCAAAGGAGCTGATGAAGGAAAAGCACCATTCAGCGGAATCTGGACGAATGCCAAATATAGGAGACAGGAAAAAACACTGCTTCCGGCGGGACTGCTGGGACCGGTTTCATTCCTTTCTGTAGGGTTATGAATTAATTCACCACAGAGTAACACTGAGTTTCACAGAGTTTAATCAATTTGAAATCAAAAGAATAGAACTCCGTGAAACTCTGTGTTACTCTGTGGTGAAAACTCATTACCTTTCCCGATATGAGTTATATAGGAGTGATGCAAAGAGCATAACTGTCTGTGTGGCAATGCACTTGCTGTTCCACTAATGTCAGTCGTAGTGGAACACGAGTTCAGTCCTAGTGGGAAGTGGCTTCAGTCCTAGTGGGAAGTACCTTCAGTCCTAATGGGAACTATCTTCAGTCGTAGTGGGAAAAGAGCTTATCACTGATGGATTCTAAGCTAAAGTAAATAACGGACTATAAACAACAAGTATCTTTCTGTATGTTAGCGTTAAGCTAATATCTGATAGTTTTTTGATACACAGTTCGGATACTTGCCACTGGTAGCTCGTTGTTTGGGCGGGCTTTGCCCGCTAAATTTTCATTTTATTGAGTACAAACTTCCCTCTTTTCCGTCTTCTCTTTACGGAATCCGGTTCTTCTCTTTTTGGGATGCTTATCCTGAACTCTGTGAGAACCCTAAATATACAACGATGAAAAACTTAATAGCTACAGCAGGCACTACACTTGCTCTTTTTCTATTTGCAGTTTGCCTGTCAACTCATGCAGAAGTGCACCTGCCTGCCATCTTCTCGGATGGCATGGTTATGCAGCAACAGACCCATGCCAATCTCTGGGGGACGGCAACTCCCAATAAGAAAGTAACCGTCCGCACTAGCTGGGATGGAAAACTGTATGCAGCAACAACGGATAAACAAGGTGCATGGAAACTAGCCGTTTCCACTCCCGAAGCAGGCGGACCTTATACTGTTACTTTTGATGATGGAACTCCGAAAGTTCTGAGCAATATTCTGATAGGGGAATTATGGCTTTGCTCCGGTCAAAGCAATATGGAGATGCCTATGAAAGGCTTTAAAAACCAGCCTGTAGAGAACGCTAATATGGATATTCTCCGTAGCAGGAACCCTAAGATAAGACTATTCACAGTGAAACGTACCTCTACGTTCACTCCGCAAAATGATGTGACAGGCTCTTGGAAAGAGGCAAGTCCGGCTACAGTGCGTGATTTCAGTGCGACAGCCTATTACTTCGGGCGGTTGGTAAATGAAATATTGGATGTTCCGGTAGGCTTGATAGTGGCTGCCTGGGGTGGTTCGGCTTGCGAAGCTTGGATGACTGCCGACTGGCTGAAAGCTTTTCCGGATGCAAAGATACCCCGGTCGGAGACAGATATCAAATCAAAGAACCGTACTCCAACCGTACTGTATAATGGTATGTTGCACCCATTGATCGGACTGACCATGAAAGGAGTCATCTGGTATCAGGGTGAGGATAACTGGAATCGTGCCCATACCTATGCGGATATGTTTACGACACTCATTAACGGATGGCGTACCGAATGGAAACAAGGTGATTTTCCTTTTTATTACTGCCAGATAGCTCCATACGATTATGGAATTATCACGGAACGTGGAAAAGAAGTAATCAATACAGCCTATCTCCGCGAAGCACAGGCGCAAGTAGAGCACCGTGTACCCAATACCGGTATGGCCGTACTGCTGGATGCAGGGATGGAAAAAGGCATTCATCCTGCCCGTAAGCAAGTTGCCGGTGAGCGATTGGCACTTCTTGCCCTGACAAAGACTTACGGGATAGAAGGAGTAAACGGTGAAAGCCCTTATTATAAAAGCATTGAAATAAAGAATGACACGGTCATTGTGAGTTTCGAACGTGCTGGCATGTGGATTAGTGGCAAGAACTGTTTTGAATCGAAGAATTTTGAGGTAGCGGGTGAAGACAAAGTATTCTATCCGGCTAAAGCATGGATCGAACGCAGCAAGATGCTTGTAAAAAGTGAGATGGTACCACATCCTGTTGCTGTGCGATATGGTTTTGTGAATTATGTGGAAGGAGATGTCTATTGTGACGGTTTGCCGTTAGGTTCTTTCCGTTCGGATGACTGGTGATGCGTGTGAAATATGAAAAGAATTTATCTGATTATAATCCTGATTCTTGTTGGCGTGTCGGCTCTTTGGAGCCAGCATGCCAATGTTGTTTGGAATACCCCCAGTCGTAATTCTTCCGAATCAATGCCGTGTGGAGGTGGAGATATCGGTATGAATGTGTGGGTAGAAGAGGGTGATGTATTGTTTTATCTGAGTCGCAGCGGTACTTTTGATGAGAATAATTGTCTGCTGAAACAGGGGCGTTTTCGTATCCGCCTGTCTCCCAATCCTTTTAAAGAAACAAAAGAGTTCCGGCAGGAATTAATGCTTAATGACGGATTCGTAGAGATTTCGGCAGAAGGTACACGAATTCAAATTTGGGCGGATGTATTCCATCCCGTAGTTCATGTAGAGATTGTCAATGCCCGTCCCTTGCAGGCAGAAATCTTTTATGAGAATTGGAGATACCGGGACCGGCCGATCCGGAAAGGAGAGGGGCAACAATGCTCTTACAAATGGGCTCCTCCCCAGGGAGCAGTAACAAGTGCCGACACTATCCGTCCCCTCCCAAACTCTCAATTCTCCACTCTTAATTCTCCACTTATTACGTTTTATCACCGTAATCCGGAAGAGACCGTTTTTGATGTAGCAGTATCCCAGCAAGGTATGGATACAGTCAAATCCCGGTTGATGAATCCTTTAAAGAACCTGACGTTCGGAGGATGCCTGTCAGGTGAGAATCTGGAATATGCCGGAATCTCAGATGCGGTATATGCCGGAACTGATTATCGGGCCTGGAAGTTTCGTTCATCGAAAGTATCCCGAAAACAACACTTTTTCGTTGTACTGCATACAGATCAGACGGAGACAGAAGAACAGTGGATACAAGACTTACAAGTCGGCCTGAGGAGAATAATGCCACATGGAAAGGTTTCTATGAAAGTGCTTTCGCAAGATAAGAAACAAACCCGCCAATGGTGGAACGCTTTCTGGCAACGTAGTTTCATTGTGGCAGAAGGAGAGGCTGGGGAGATAACCCGGAATTATACTCTTTTCCGCTATATGCTAGGCTGTAATGCTTATGGCAATGTTCCTACCAAGTTCAATGGTGGCTTGTTCACCTTTGATCCTTCACATATAGATCCGAAACAGGCATTTACTCCTGATTATCGGAAATGGGGAGGTGGCACAATGACTGCACAGAATCAACGTCTGGTATATTGGCCGATGTTGAAAAGCGGTGATTCTGACATGATGCCTGCCCAGTTTGATTTCTATAACCGGATGTTGAAGAATGCCGAATTGCGCAGCCGTGTGTATTGGCAACACGGGGGAGCCTGTTTCTGCGAACAGATAGAGAATTTCGGTTTACCCAATCCTGCCGAATATGGTTTTAAACGCCCGGAAGGGTTCGATAAAGGACTGGAATACAACGCATGGTTGGAATACGAATGGGATACCGCACTCGAATTCTGCCAAATGATACTTGAGACGAATAATTATACCGATGCGGATATCACTTCCTATTTGCCTTTGATTGAAAGTTCATTGACTTTCTTTGATGAGCATTATCGTATGCTTGCTTCCCGTCGTGGACGGAAGGAGTTGGATGGAGAAGGACACCTGATTCTCTTTCCGGGTTCTGCCTGTGAAACCTATAAAATGACTAATAATGCCAGCAGCACTATTGCCGCATTGCGGACCGTGCTGGAAACTTACGGACGGAAGAACGAAATGCTGGAAGTAATCCCACCGATACCATTGCGTTATATCGAAGTAAAGGATTCTGCGAATTCCATAACTATGCCGGTGCTGAAACAAACGATTGCCCCTGCTAAGAGTTGGGAGCGTATTAATAATGTGGAGACTCCGCAACTCTATCCCGTATTTCCGTGGCGTGTTTACGGCATTGGCAAAGAAAAGTTGGAGGTTGCCCGCAACACTTATTTCTATGATCCCGAAGCGGTTAATTTTCGTTCGCATATCGGATGGAAACAAGATAATATCTGGGCTGCATGTTTAGGATTGACTGAAGAATCCCGACGGCTTAATCTGGCTAAATTATCCAACGGCCCGCATCGCTTTCCGGCTTTCTGGGGCCCCGGCTATGACTGGACGCCTGATCACAACTGGGGAGGAAGCGGCATGATAGGGCTTCAGGAGATGCTGTTGCAGACAAACGGAGAACTGATACTCCTGTTTCCGGCTTGGCCTCTAGAATGGAATGTGCACTTCAAACTTCATGCACCCGGTAAAACAACAGTAGAGGCTACTTTGAAAGAGGGTAAAGTGACAGATTTAAAAGTGTCACCGGAAAGTAGGAAGAAGGATGTGGTGATAATGATTCAAGAGACAAAATGATGATATCAAACTAAGAAATATGAATAAGAACTTGTTTTTAACTTTGTCAGCCTTTTTGTTTTTATTCCCATTATCAGGGAAAGCGACAGGAACTTACCGTCCCGAGACCTCAGTTGCCGGTTTCATTCAGCTTCCCGGAAGCGGACGGCAGGTATATGATTTCAATCCGGGCTGGCGCTTCTTCAAAGGCGACATATCTGGAGCGGAAACAGTGAACTTCGATGATTGTTCATGGGAAGTTGTCTCCACCCCTCACACAGTGGAACTAATGCCTGCTGAGGCCAGTGGATGCCGGAACTATCAGGGACCTGTCTGGTATCGCAAGCATTTCGTCGTTCCCGCAGAGACTAAAGGTCAACGGGTATCCATCCATTTTGAAGCTGCGATGGGGAAACAAATTCTTTATCTGAACGGAAAACGTATTCAGGAGCATATAGGCGGTTATCTGCCTTTCACACTGGACTTGACAACCTATGGAGTGCAAGCCGGAGACTCCTGCCTGCTTGCTGTTTTTGTAGATAACAGCGATGATAAATCCTATCCTCCGGGTAAGCGTCAGTATACCTTGGATTTCACCTATCATGGAGGCATCTATCGGGATGTATGGATGATTGCCAAATCCCCTATATCCATTACTGATGCCATCGAATCGCAGACAGTTGCCGGAGGTGGTGTGTTTGTTCACTTCGATCAGATCAGTGAAAAGAGTGCGCAAGTCTGTGTCAATACGGAAGTACAGAATGAAAATACCCGTTCTGAATCTGTGATTGTAGAGACGACACTGACAGATGCTGACGGCAAAATAATCAGGCGCATATCCGGTAAACTCTCCTTGCAATCGGGAGAGAAGAAAATAATCCGTCAGCAAATGGAAGTGAAGAATCCGAAGCTATGGTCGCCGGATACACCTTATTTATATAGAGTACAGTCTCGCCTTAAAAAAGGCAATCAGTCCATAGATGGCGGAATCACCCGTGTCGGAATTCGTCTGGCGGAATTCCGTGGTAAAGATGGCTTTTGGCTGAATGGCAAACTTTTCGGTCAGTTGGTGGGAGCCAACCGTCATCAGGATTTCGCTTATGTGGGCAATGCCTTACCAAACTCCCAGCAATGGCGTGATGCCAAGCGTTTACGTGATGCAGGATGCACTATTATCCGTACAGCCCATTATCCGCAGGACCCGTCTTTCATGGATGCATGTGACGAACTTGGCCTATTTGTAATTGTCGCTACGCCGGGGTGGCAATATTGGAACAAAGATCTGCAATTTGGAGAGCTTGTCCATCGGAATACACGTGAAATGATCCGTCGTGACCGCAATCATCCTTCTGTTTTGATGTGGGAACCTATCTTGAATGAAACCCGTTACCCGCTTGATTTCGCTTTGAAGGCTCTTGATATTACCAAAGAAGAATATCCGTATCCGGGGCGTCCGGTAGCTGCTGCTGATGTACATTCGGCAGGAGTAAAAGAACATTATGATGTGGTTTATGGTTGGCCCGGTGATGATGAAAAGGAAGACAGGCCGGAGCAATGTATCTTCACTCGTGAGTTCGGGGAGAATGTGGATGACTGGTATGCCCACAATAATGATAACCGTGCAAGCCGCAGCTGGGGAGAACATCCGTTGCTGGTGCAGGCACTTTCTCTGGCTAAGAGTTATGATGAGATGTATCGCACTACGGGCCTGTTTATCGGTGGTGCCCAGTGGCATCCGTTCGATCACCAACGAGGGTATCACCCTGACCCATATTGGGGAGGTATTTATGATGCTTTTCGTCAGAAAAAATATGCATACGAGATGTTCCGCAGTCAGTCTTCAGCCAGTCTGCGGCATCCTTTGGCTGAGTGTGGACCCATGGTTTTCGTTGCTCATGAAATGTCGCAGTTCTCTGATAAAGATGTAGTGGTTTTCAGTAATTGTGATTCTGTCAGACTTTCTGTCTATGATGGAACAAAGACATGGACGAAGCCGGTGGTTCATGCCAAAGGTCATCTGCCGAATGCCCCTGTTGTTTTTGAAAATGTATGGGATTTCTGGGAAGCTCGCAGTTATAGTTATACTCAGAAGAATTGGCAAAAAGTGAATATGATTGTAGAAGGCATTATAAATGGGAAAGTAGTATGCACTCAGAAGAAGATGCCTTCACGGCGTTCCACTAAATTGAGGCTATATGCGGATACAGGGAATGTGAATCTGGTGGCGGATGGTTCTGATTTCATTGTAGTGGTGGCTGAGGTGACTGATGACAATGAAAATGTGAGACGCCTGGCTAAAGAGAATATCGTCTTTACCGTAGAAGGGGAAGGAGATATTATTGGCGATGCTACTATTGGTGCGAATCCCCGTGCAGTGGAGTTCGGTTCTGCCCCTGTACTGATTCGTTCTACCAGAAAAGCCGGAAAGATCAAAGTGAAAGCCCGTGTGCTATTTGAGGGTACACAAGCTCCGACGGCTGCGGAGCTGGAGTTCGAAAGTGTTCCTGCAGAATTTCCTTTTTGTTATGAGGAGCGGGAAATAGCTTCTGCGGCTGTGAGAACAAGGTTACAAAAAGATACAACTGACAAGAAAATACAGTTGACGGAAGAAGAACGCCAAAAGGTGTTGGATGAGGTAGAGCGTCAGCAGACGGAGTTCGGAACAAAAGAATAATCTAAAATAAGGGAGTGATAATTTTAGTCACTGTTAGAAAAAGCTTATCTTTGGATACATTTTATATCAACTGTTGTTATAAATGAAGAAACGATCTATTCTAATACTATTTCTATCGGTGATAGGGCTTACAAGCTTTGCCTATCCCAGCATGATTGTGGAACATTACACGGCCGAACGAGGGTTACCTAATAATATTGTAAACTGTACTTTAAAAGGTAGCGAAGGCTTTGTCTGGTTCGGCACTTGGTATGGCTTATGTAGTTTTGACGGCACTAAGTTTCGTTCGTACGATAATCGTGACGGATTCTATTCGGCTGATATTCCTCCACGTAAGATTCAGCGTATCATAGAAGATAAAAATGGTTTTCTTTGGATCAAGACCATTGATCGCAAACTTTATCTGTTTGATAAGAAGCATGAAAGTTTTCATGCGGTTTATGACGATGTGAAGGAATACTCTGAAAATATTCAGATTATCAAGATTCAGACAACTGCGGATGGGGATGTCCTATTGCTGACCAAGGATAAGAGTCTGCTTCGTGCGCATACTGATAAAGAGGGCAAAATTACAATGAAGCAATTGCACGATTCACGCCCTAATATCAATCACTACGATATGCGTTTGAAGCATAATGTGTTATGCGAGACTTCCGAATTTATCAATTGGGTGGGTATGGATTATCAGATACTTTCGTTAAGGAAAGGAGCGGGGTTGAAAGATAAGCCTGCCGATTTCATTCAGAAGAAGATAGCCGGTAGCCCCGACCAGTTCACCTGTGCATCTTATAACTCCAGATGCTTATGGTTAGGTGACCGGAACGGACATATTTATAGTATTGATCCGGAAAATGGAGTGGTCAATCGTTATGAAATACCGGGAATAGATCAGTCGGTCGTAAATTTGCTGGTAACAGAGACAGGGTTGGTCTATATTACTACAGGTGAAGGAGTATATGAATATAATATCGGTTATAAGCAATTGACAAAGTTGCCGCTTTCCATCGACGGGAGAGAAACAGGAACTATATTTATAGACAAATATGATAAAATTTGGTTTCAGGAAGGTAATAATGCATTGGTATACTATGATCCTTTAAATAAAGCCAATCGCCGCTTTACATTTCCTAAACAGAATTCCATAGGAAATTTTGAAATGCAAGATGCCGGTGAACAGGGTATGTTTTTTCTGACTCCGGGTGGAGAGATTCTTTTGTTCGACCGGGAGAAACTGGAGATGGTTCGTCTGAATCAATCAAAGCCTTTCGTTGATGATGCTCCCGGACAACTGTTTTTTCATCTATTGCTGGACAAAGACGAGATTCTCTGGTTGGCTTCTACAGATAATGGGGTGTACAGGGTTAACTTTCCCAAGAAGCAGTTCCAAGTACTTAAAGAAGTGTCACCGGTGCCGGTTGGTGATGAAAAACCTAATTCCTGGAATCAGGGGATACGCGCTCTGTATCAGGCAAAGAATGGCGATATCTGGGCAGGAACCCGTTGGCAGGCCCTTTATCGCCTTGATAGTAATGGACAGGTAAAGCAGGTTTTCTCGGAAAAGAATTATCTGGTGGGAGCTGTATATCATATCATGGAAGATAAAGATGGGAATCTTTGGTTCTCTACCAAAGGCAATGGTCTTGTGAAGGCTGAACCGGATATGAATTCTCCTCAAGGGTTACGCTTCGTACGTTATAAAAATGATCCTAAGAATCCGAATTCAATCAGTAGTAATGATGTGTATTTCACTTATCAGGATAGCCAGGGGCGTATTTGGGTTGGTTTGTTAGGTGGTGGTTTGAATCTGATCAGTGAAGCGAACGGGACAATTGCCTTCAAGCATAAGTATAATGGTTTGAAGCAATATCCGCTTTATGGGCTTTATATGGAAGTGCGTACAATGACGGAGGATAATGACGGACGTATCTGGGTAGGAACAATGGATGGTCTGATGTCTTTTGATGGTCATTTCACCAATCCCGAAGAGATTCAATTTGAAACTTACCGCCAGGTGAGTGAACGTTCGAATGTTGCTGACAATGATATTTATGTATTGTACAAAGATTCCGAATCACAAATCTGGGTAAGCGTATTTGGGGGAGGATTGAATAAACTGGTACACTATGATAAAGAAAGGCGGGTACCTGTCTTTAAATCTTACGGCATCCGTGAAGGTATGAATAATGATGTAGTAAAATCAATAGTAGAAGATAAAGACGGAAATCTCTGGTTTACTACAGAAATAGGATTGTCTTGTTTCAATAAAGACACCGAACAGTTCCGTAATTACGACAGGTACGATGGATTCCTGAATGTTGAGTTGGAAGAAAGCAGCGCGCTCCGTACTTTGAGTGGTGACTTATGGCTTGGTTCCAGGCAAGGTATTCTCACATTTTCACCTAATAAACTGGAAACGCAGAATATGAACTATGATACGCGCATAGTCGACTTCAAAATCTCCAATCGTGATTTGCGTAGTTTTCATGAAGATCCTGTATTGAAAGAATCGATTACATTTGCCGATGCAATCAGGTTAAAGTATAATCAGTCTATGTTTACCATTGAATTTGCTGCGTTGAACTTCTATAATCCCAATCGTGTGTTTTATCGATATATCCTTGAAGGATACGAAAAGGAGTGGCATTACAATGGCAAAAACCGTATTGCTTCTTACACGAATGTGCCGCCTGGATCCTATACTTTCCGGGTGGAAACAATAGATGAAGCCAATCCGGAGCTCGTTTCCAATCGTACATTGGCCATCACTATTCTTCCGCCCTGGTGGTTAAGTTGGTGGGCTATTGTGATTTATGTAGTCTTGGGTATTATAGCCCTTTATTTCAGTTTGCGTCTGGCTTTCTTTATGATTAAAATGAAGAATGACATCTACATCGAACAGAAGGTTTCGGAAATGAAGATCAAGTTCTTTACAAATATTTCTCATGAACTACGTACTCCTCTGACTTTAATAAAAGGTCCGATACAGGAATTGAGAGAGCATGAGACACTTTCACCAAAAGGTGTGCAATATGTGGAACTAATGGAGAAGAACACTAACCAGATGTTACAACTTGTCAATCAGATACTTGATTTCCGAAAGATACAGAATGGAAAGATGCGTTTGCATGTGTCGTTGATTGATTTTAATGAGTTGGTAGTCTCTTTCCAAAAGGAATTCCGTGTTCTTTCCGAAGAAAATGAAGTTAGCTTTACTTTCCAGTTACCGGATGCGGCTATTATGATATGGGCGGATAAGGAGAAGCTGAGTATTGTTATTCGGAACATCATATCCAATGCCTTCAAGTTTACCCCTTCCGGTGGCAGCATCCATGTAGTTGCCGGACTGACAGAAGATGGGGAACACTGTTTCCTGAGAGTGGAAGATAACGGGATCGGAATCCCCCAGAATAAGCTGACCGAGGTTTTTGAACGCTTCTCGCAAGGAGAGAATGCCAAAAACTCGTATTATCAGGGCACGGGTATCGGGCTGGCACTTTCCAAAGAAATCGTTAATCTGCATCATGGAGTGATTCGTGCTGAAAGCCCTGAAGGAAAGGGAACCGTGTTTATTGTAGAACTATTGCTCGGAAAGGAACATTATCGCATTTCGGAAGTCGATTTTTATGTCAGTGACACTGAAACAGCTCCTGCCGGAGATGTGTCTTCTACTGATATCATGGCAGAAGAAGATTCCGAAGAACAGACGGAAATAGATGCTTCTTTGCCGAATCTTTTATTGGTGGAAGACAATAAAGACCTCTGTCAGCTGATAAAACTGCAATTAGAAGACAAGTTTAATATTCATATAGCCAATAATGGAGTAGATGGATTAAAGAAAGTCCACCTGTATCATCCCGATATCGTGGTCACCGATCAGATGATGCCTGAAATGGATGGTTTGGAGATGTTGCAGTCTATTCGTAAAGATTTCCAGATCAGTCATATTCCGGTTATCATCCTGACCGCAAAGAATGATGAAGGCGCCAAGACGAAAGCAATCACTTTGGGAGCCAATGCTTACATAACGAAGCCTTTTAGCAAGGAATATCTGTTGGCACGCATTGATCAGTTGCTATCTGAGCGGCTGCTCTTCCGGGAACGGATTCGCCTGCAAATGGAGAATCAAAAAACAACGGAGGAAGATAGTTATGAGCAATATCTTGTGAAGAAGGATGTGCAGTTCCTTGAAAAGATACATCAGGTGATTGAGGAGAACATGGACGACAGCGATTTTAATATCGATACTATAGCTTCTGGAATAGGATTAAGCCGCTCGGCATTCTTTAAGAAATTGAAGAGCCTTACCGGACTGGCACCTGTCGACCTGGTTAAAGAGATTCGTTTGAATAAGTCTGTCGAATTGATTAAGAACACAGACTTGAGTATCTCGGAGATTGCCTTTGCCGTCGGATTTAAAGACTCGGGTTATTATAGCAAGTGCTTCCGGAAGAAATATAACCAGACTCCCCGCGAATATATGAGTGAATGGCGGAAAGGAGAGAAATAACCGATTACAAAATGTTTTCTTAACCGTCTTCTTAGAAAACCTATTAAGATTCGAAAGAATGAACAACATTAAGAAAGTATTATCAGTATGGATGCTGGCTACGTGCGTATTACCGGTGGCAGCACAGTATCCTGTCATTCCCGACTCGGTGAAAGCGAGAGCGGCAAAACAAGAAGCGGAGTTCGACCGGAAATCAGATGCGGCATGGAAGAAAGCCCTTCCGGTTGTTATGGAAGAAGCACAAAAAGGACGTCCTTATAAGCCGTGGGCTTCCAAACCGGAAGATTTGGTGAAAAGTAATATTCCGGCTTTTCCCGGTGCGGAAGGCGGAGGCATGTATACTCCCGGTGGGCGTGGTGGCAAAGTGATTGTGGTTACTTCTTTGGAAGACTCAGGGCCCGGAACTTTGCGTGAGGCTTGTGAAACAGGAGGTGCTCGTGTCATTGTGTTTAATGTTTCCGGAGTTATCCGTTTGAAGGCACCTATCAGCCTGCGTGCTCCTTATGTCACAATTGCCGGACAGACCGCTCCGGGAGATGGTATCTGTGTTACCGGACATTCTTTTCTGGTTGATACGCATGATGTCATAATTAGGCATATGCGCTTCCGCCGTGGTGCGCAGGATGTAGCTTTCCGTGATGATGCGTTGGGAGGAAATGCTGTAGGGAATATCATTATAGACCACTGTTCGGCCAGTTGGGGATTGGATGAGAATATGTCTATCTACCGCCATGTGTATAACCGGGGAGCGGATGGACATGGACTGAAATTGCCGACTGTAAATATCACGATTCAGAATTCAATATTTTCGGAAGCATTGGATGCCTACAATCATGCTTTCGGGGCAACAATCGGTGGGCATAACAGTATGTTTTGCCGGAATCTTTTTGCTTCAAATATCAGTCGTAACAGCTCGGTAGGTATGGACGGAGACTTTAACTTTGTCAATAATGTTGTTTTCAACTGGTGGAATCGCTCTATTGACGGTGGTGATAATAAGAGTTTCTATAACATTATAAATAACTATTTCAAGCCCGGACCTATCACACCATTGGATAAACCAATATCTTATCGTATTCTGAAGCCGGAAGCCGGACGTGACAAAAGTCAGCCGATGTCCTTTGGTAAGGCTTATGTAAATGGAAATATCGTCCATGGAAATGCAAAGGTTACAAAAGACAACTGGGATGGTGGTGTACAACTAGCCAATGAAGTGGATGCCGGAAAATTTATTCCGCAGATAAGGGTAGATGAGCCTTTCAAAACATCTCCTGTAACTATAATGGATGCTCAAAAGGCTTATAATTTCGTGTTAAGTAATGTGGGAGCGACTTTTCCGAAACGGGATGCTGTTGATACGAGAGTTATCAAAACAGTGAAGACTGGGAAAGCCATTTATGTGAAAGACGCTCCGGAATTCATTTCTCCTTATGTGAAAAGACGTTTGCCTGCAGACTCTTATAAACAAGGTATCATTACGGACATCCGTCAGGTAGGCGGATTGCCCGAGTACAAAGGAGAGCCTATTGTAGACTCCGATGGTGACGGTATGCCTGATGCGTGGGAAATAGCTAACGGATTGAACCCGAATGATCCGAGTGATGCCGTGAAGGATTGCAATGGAGATGGTTACACTAATATTGAGAAATACGTCAACGGTATGGATACGAAGAAGAAAGTGGACTGGACGGATTTGAAGAACAACTACGATACATTATCCAAACGGAAAAGTCTGCTATAAAAGTATGTGTAGAAAATAAAGTTTATTGTAATGAATATGCAATTGAGAACAATCCTTCTGGGATTATTGAGTATAGGGTTTGTGCAGGGATATGCGCAAACCTTTGCTTTACAGGTTAAGAATGAAGGAATTACTTACCTGAATGATGAACGGGGAAACCGGATACTTGATTTCTCCTATTGCGGCTACCATGCTTCTGGTCAGGATATTCCTTCTGTTGGCAATGCAGTGTTTGTACCCTGGAAGGCGGGTGATAATACTGCGCGAATCCAGCGTGCCATTGACTATGTAGCGTCATTGACTCCCAATACTTCCGGTTTCCGTGGAGCCGTATTGCTGGATCGTGGAGAATTCAGCTTATCCGGGGAACTTCGTATTTCCGCGTCCGGCATTGTTCTGCGTGGTATGGATAGAGAAAAAACTATTCTGCTAAAGAAAGGTGTAGACAGAGGAGCACTTATTTATATGGAAGGAATAGATAATTTGAATGCAAAAGATACCTTGCAGGTTCTTTCAGCTTATGTCCCTGTGAATGAAAGGACATTACAAGTTGCCTCGGGCACTTCTTTAAAGAAAGGAGATCGGATAATGGTGACTCGCCCTTCCGGTAAGGAGTGGATTACCGCTTTAGGGTGTGATATCTTTGGAGGAGGCATCGGTGCTTTAGGATGGAAGGCGGGTGATATGGACCTGACATGGGATCGGACAATCAGCGAAGTAAACGGTAATCAGATTACTCTGGATGCACCATTGACGGTAGCATTGGATACTCAATATGGGACTTCTTCTCTCATTCTTTATCAATGGAACGGTCGCATTCAGGAGTGTGGAATTGAAAATATGACATTGGTCTCCGATTATGACAGGCGTTATTCCAAAGATGAAGACCATTGCTGGACAGGTATTTCTATCGGAGAGGCGGAGAACTGTTGGGTGAGACAAGTGAGTTTCAGACATTTTTCAGGTAGTGCGGTTATTGTCCAGCGCACCGGATCAAGAATTACGGTTGAGGACTGTATTTCCCGGGAACCGGTATCTGAAATAGGAGGAATGCGCCGTTGTACTTTCCATACATTGGGACAGCAGACTTTGTTTCAGCGTTGTTATTCTGAGCAGGGCATTCATGACTTTGCTGCCGGATATTGTGCTGCCGGGCCCAATGCCTTTGTGCAATGCGATTCGTATGAATCGTTGGGATTCAGCGGATCTATTGATTCTTGGGCGTGCGGATTGCTGTTTGATGTGGTTAATATCGACGGTCATAATCTTACATTTAAGAATCTGGGACAAGATAAGAATGGAGCAGGTTGGAATACGGCGAATAGTTTGTTCTGGCAATGTACAGCCGCTGAGATAGAGTGTTATACTCCGGCAAAAGAGGCGAAAAACCGCGCGTATGGGTGTTGGGCACAGTTCTCCGGCGACGGTGAATGGGCGGAATCGAATAATCATGTGCAACCTCGTAGCATCTTTTATGCCCAGTTGGAAGAGCGTTTGCAGAAGAAATGTGCTGAGCGTGCCCGTATTCTGCCTAGAAATACAAGTGCAACGAGCAGTCCTACTGTAGAGGTGGCGATGGAACTTGCCAAAGAAGCTTATGAGCCACGTCTGACGTTGGAACATTGGATTGAGGAGAGGGAATTTGCTCCTTCGGTGTCAGTTGCCGGTTTGAAATCTATTGAGGATATTAAAGAGAAAAAGACAATTCAGGGCGAAACGCGAGACTTACCGGAAATGGTTATTGCAAATGGGCGTGTTCAAATGGATGGGGCCTTGTTGGTGGGAAAAAGCCGCACTACTCCTTGGTGGAATGGTAAGCTCAGAACCAACTATTTGAAGAAAGCAAGTCCGGCAATTACCCGCTTTGTTCCCGGTCGTGAGGGGCTGGGACTGACAGACCGTATAGATTCAGTCGTCAACTTTATGAAGCGGAATAATATACTCGTATTTGACCAGAATTATGGACTTTGGTATGATCGTCGCCGGGATGACCATGAACGCATCCGTCGGCGCGATGGAGATGTATGGGGCCCCTTTTATGAACAACCTTTCGGACGTAGCGGTCAAGGCATTGCCTGGGAAGGCTTGAGTAAATATGATCTGAACCGTCCCAATGCATGGTATTGGGCACGTCTGAAAGAATTTGCGGAAAAGGGTAGTAGAGAAGGATTGCTCTTGTTCCATGAGAACTATTTCCAGCATAATATTTTGGAAGCCGGTGCACATTGGGTGGACTGTCCTTGGAGAAGCAGTAATAATATTAATGAAACGGACTTCCCGGAACCTGTTCCTTTTGCAGGCGATAAACGCATTTTTGTTGCGGATATGTTTTATGATATCAATCATCCTGTGCGACGTGAGCTGCATAGACGATACATTCGTCAGTGCTTGGACAACTTTGCCGATAATCCGAATGTGATTCAATTGACCAGTGCAGAGTTTACCGGTCCTCTGCATTTTGTACAGTTCTGGTTGGATGTAATAGCTGAATGGGAGGTGGAAACCGGTAAGAAGGCTAAAGTCGCTTTAAGTACAACGAAAGATGTGCAGGATGCTATTCTTGCTGATCCAAAGCGGGCAGCTGTAGTAGATATTATTGATATCCGATATTGGCATTATAAAACAGATGGCATTTTTGCTCCGGAAGGGGGAAAGAATATGGCTCCCCGACAACATATGCGCAAGATGAAAGTCGGGAAAGTTACTTTTACTGAAGCGTATAAAGCGGTAAATGAATATCGACGTAAGTTTCCGGAGAAAGCAGTCACTTTCTATGCACAGAATTATCCGGCTATGGGATGGGCTGTTTTCATGGCTGGTGGTTCTTGTCCGGTAATTCCTTGCAAAGATAAGGCGTTTCTGAAAGATGCTGCAGTGATGGAAGTAGAAGAAACTGACTCTGAGGATTATAAGAAAATGGTAAAATTTGGTATCGGAAGTATCATTTATTCCAATTCGGGGGTAGAGGTGCCTGTGCAATTGTCATCCGGGAAATACATTTTAAGATATATTCATCCTAATTCGGGAGAAATGGAAGTGATTAGTAAATCATTGAAGATTAACAATGTATATACTCTGAAAGTGCCTGATGGAAAAGAAGGTGTTTATTGGTTCCATAGATTATAGAACAGAAAATCCCGTTGAATGACCTTCAACGGGATTTTCTCTTTTTGCTGGTAATATCTAATAAAAAAGTGTTATAAAACATAGTACTTGTTTTTTCAATCCACAGATCAGATTTTACCTAGAGTTTGGGTTGATTCCCCATAGCTTTGCAACATCAAAATAACTGAATTAATGCTATGATGGAACAGACTAATAATTCAACCGAAACTTTACTTGCTTCTTTTCAAGCAGGAAATATGGCTGCTTTTTCTCAGCTGTATGATTTGCACGTACGTATTCTTTTTAATTATGGTTTGAAGTTGACCCTTGATAAGGAGTTGCTGAAAGATTGTATTCATGATATTTTCGTGAAACTTTATGTGAAGAAGGATGAATTAGGGACTATTGATAATTTGAAATCCTATTTATTCATTTCATTGAAGAATAAACTTTGTGATGAGCTTCGCAGGCGTATGTATATGTCCGACACGGCCGTAGAAGAGGTGAATGCGATATCATCTATGGATGTGGAAGAAGATTATGTGGAGGAGGAACAGCAGAAGAATGATTTCTCATTGGTGAAACATTTATTGGGGCAGTTATCTCCCCGTCAGCGCGAAGCGCTTACATTATATTATATAGAAGAAAGGAAATATGAAGATATTTGTGAGATAATGGATATGAATTACCAGTCTGTACGTAACTTGATGCACCGGGGATTGACGAAGTTGCGTGCTCTGGTGAGTTAATTTAGGTAAAAGGGTTTTCCGATTGAGTACAGGTTCAGGGTAACAGCGTCCTATCTTTGTAAACGTTTAAAATAGGATGCAAATATGGTTTCTAAGGTAAGGGATTTTTTGATGGATGAAGGTTTCATTGAATATGTACTGGGTGTATCTCCGGAGTTGGTTTCTCAATGGGAGGCTTATTTCCGGGTACACCCGGAAGACATAAGAGATGCAGAAGAGGCTAAAGCAGTTCTATTAGCTCCGCCCGACGTTGCCTGCGGCTTTTCAATGAATGAGTATAATGATTTGAAGGATAGGATTATTAGTAGTATCAGATGAAAAGGAATTTATTAGGATACATGCTCTGCGTGTTCATACTGTTGGAGTGCTTTCCACAATTGGCTATTGCTGCTCCCGAACAGGAAGGGGAGCGCTATAAGGTTGCCATATGCGACTGGATGATTCTGAAGCGTCAGAAAATTGGCTCGTTTCAGCTGGTACATGAATTGAACGGAGATGGAGTAGAACTGGATATGGGTTCTTTGGGTAAAAGGGAGAACTTCGATAATAAGTTGCGTGATCCTCATTTTCAACAATTGTTTCGTGAAACGGCACGGAAATTCAAACTGGAAGTTCCTTCTGTCGCTATGTCCGGTTTCTATGGTCAGTCTTTTCTGGACCGAGCTAATTATCAGGAATTGGTAAGGGAATGTCTGGATGCAATGAAAGTAATGAATGCCAAAGTTGCTTTTCTTCCTTTAGGGGGTATAAAGGCAGGCTGGGAGCAGGAACCGGAACTTCGGACGAGAGTTGTGAAGCGTTTGAAAGAGGTAGGAGATATGGCTGCTTCCGAAGGTTTGGTTATAGGGATTGAAACCCAACTGGATGCTAAAGGAGATGTGAGGTTATTGAAAGAGATAGATTCCCCGGGCATTAAAATCTATTTTAAATTTCAGAATGTATTGGAAAACGGACGTGATCTGTGCAAGGAGCTCAAGATTCTGGGGAAGAAGAGAATCTGCCAGATTCATTGTACGGATACGGACGGAGTAACTCTTCCTTTTAACGAACGTTTGGATATAAAGAAGGTTAAAAATACGCTCGACAAAATGGGATGGAGTGGATGGCTGGTAGTAGAACGCTCACGGGATAAGGATGATGTGCATAATGTGAGAAAGAACTATGGGACGAATGTCAGATATTTGAAGGAAGTGTTTCAGAAATAAATGAAATAATAGCAGTCTAATAAAGTAGACACTGAAGATGTAAAAGCGCTTTCTTTTACTCAGAAAAATATCTCTCAATTTCCTACATCCTACACCGGAGACCTTTTTCTTTTGATTATCAAATAGATATACGGTGTAGGAAGTGGTGTAGGATGGTGTAGGTTAATTTCATCCTACACCCAAGAATAGGTATTTGAGACGTGCTTTTAATTACAATAGACTAATAATCAGACTATCAACATTGTTTTTGCCCACCTTGCGCAAATCCCTGTAAAACCATCTCTTTTACAAGAAAACAGAGGGTATCTCTGCGTTATCCTTCAAAAGACTCCTGATTTCTTTCATAATGTCAGCCTGCGAAAGGAAGCTGAACATCCTATCGCGAGATCTGTAGATCCCACGCGTCAGATCTGTAGATCTCACAATAAAATGCTTAGGAACAATAAGAAGGATAGGAAGAAGGTGGTACGAAAACTACGCTTTGCTTTATTGTTTTTGTTCTTTTGCCCGTAGCAAAACTTCGTCCTACAGTTGCGGGCTCTATGTTTTCCATATGTGGGCTATGTAGCCCGCAATTGCAGGCCGGACAGCCCTCAACCGGAAAACAAGGTTTTGCTTATAGCATAATGACAATAACATTAAGGCTTTAAAGGAAAAAGGAAGGGGCATATCAAGTTTTTCCTCTATAATTCGGCCTTCTCTATAATCTCATTATAGAGAAGGCTCCCTTAATTCCTGACGAAATGATAACTCTTTTAACCCTTTTGATAAATAATTCAGGCTAAAAAAGAGGTATTCGCGTGAATTCGGTGCAGGATGAAACTTTCCTACACCACTTCCTACAGCATCTATCTGTTTGATAATCAAACAAAAAAAACGATATCGGGTGTAGGATGTAGGAAATACTGATGAAAACTCGAACTCAGGAGTTTTCCTTCTTCGATTATCCTTCATGAAAGACTGGTGACGAAATCCCAGAGAATCAAGAATCAGCCGGACTATATTCAGATAACTTTTTAACGGATATGAAATATTTGTTCTTATGGAAACTGTATCAAGTTGTTTTTTTAACGTTACTTGATAACTTTTACTCATAGCCATACTGAAATGCTCCAATTCCGCCAATGAGTAGCTCTTTTTTACATAAATAGCAATCAAATGCGCAAGTATATGCAGAGATATTGCATTATTATTTGCTATTTATTTGCAAAAGATTCTGAAACACTGCTTTTGAAGCTGATGTCCGTTGTGTAAAGTGTTAATATAGCGATATTGTGACCCCGATACTCCTGTATACTTGTCCTTTTGATATTTAGAGCCTTATCTTTTTTCTGTTGGAAATAATCGTAAATAGAAAACTTTACTTTTTTATTCTTTTTAGGTGATTACATATTTTTTAGTTGTTCGTCTTTAGTTCATGAAATATAGATTGAGTCCAATCAATAGTTTTTATATTTTTGAATTTAAATTAGTGAATAGATGAAAAAAGAAGAGATCTTTTCTAGAAAAACACAGAGCAGGTATCTGAGCGCAGCAAAGATAATCTGTCTCTCTTTCTTGTTTTCGATTCCTGTGACGCAGGCTTTTGCGGAAAGCATTGGAGAGACTGCTGCAATGAATGTTGTCCAACAACAGAAGTCAGTGAAAGGAACTGTGGTAGATACGACCGGAGAACCTGTGATTGGTGCGAATATAAAGGCACAAGGAACTGATACGGGAACGATTACCGACTTGGATGGAAATTTCAGTCTGGTGATTCCGGCAAGTGCTAAACTCGAAGTTTCGTTTATAGGATACGTCACACAAGTGGTGAGTGTGCCTGCGAACGGAATTGTAAACGTGACTCTGGCTGAAGATTCCAAACTTCTGGACGAAGTGGTTGTGGTAGGTTACGGTACTCAGAAAAAAGCACATCTTACTGGCTCTATATCCACGGTTAACCCCAATGACCTAAAGGAAATGCCCTATAGCAATATGGGTGCCATGCTGGCAGGTACGGTAGCTGGTTTGAATGTAAGCGGCGGTGATGGTCGCCCTGGTGTCGGTGCAACGATGACCATTCGTGATCCGTTCTCTACCGGCGTTTCGGGAAGTACGACTGCGCCGATTTATGTGATTGATGGTGTCATTCAGTCTGATAATCCGCGTAATGGAATATCGGCTTCGGAAGCGTTTAATAACCTTGATCCGAACGAAATAGAATCTATATCTATCTTGAAGGATGCTGCTGCGGCAGTGTATGGAGCACGTGGCGCACAAGGTGCCATCATTGTTACTACGAAGAAAGGCAGCAAGGACGGAAAACCTCGCATCAGTTACACTGGTTCGGTGACGATGAATGATGAAATTTCACGTCCAAAGATGTTGGATGCATATCAGTATGGTCAATTCTGGAATGGATTTAAAGGTGCTGACGGCAATGATGCTATCGGTAATCGTAAAAAAGACCTTTTCCAATTGGACGAGTTGGAAGCTATGAAAAGCATGAACTATGACTGGCTGGACAAAGCCTGGTCGGCTGCCTATAGCACGAAGCATAATGTGAATATCAGTGGCGGCGGAAATAACTCATCTTATTTCGGAAGCATATCTTATCAGAGCCAGGAGGGTAACCTGAGCATGTTGGATTATGACCGTTGGAATTATCGTGTAGGAATGAGTACAACAGTGGCTAAGCATCTGAAAGTGAATTTATCTATTTCGGGTAACTATGGTGACCGGAAAACAACTTTCAATAAGATTGGCGGAGAGAAGGATGATAATGATTACCTGGCATTGCTGACTACACCCCGCTATGTGCCATGGTCTGTGGAAAATGACAAAGGCGAAGATATCTGGTTGTTGAGATATGGACCTAAGAATACCAACAGTAGTGTTCTCGGAAACTCGAACTATTTGCGTTACAACTATTTCGCTGTTGAAGATTTAGGTAATCAGAAACAAACCAAAACTCAGGATATGACCATCAATGGTTCATTGGAGTATGATTTTGATTGGTTGGAGACATTGAAAGGTTTGAAACTACGTTTCAGCTATGCAAAAAGTATCGGTAATACGGAAGGAAGACAATTGGGATCTAAATATAACGGTTATTATTTTACCACCCGTGGTGGTTCAGGTAATCACCTTTATATTGATGAAGGTGCGCCAAGTAATAACCTGACTTTGCCGTCTAATATGAAAACACAGTCGGTTGATAATGGAAACCGCGTACTGCGTGACTTCGACCGTACAGACAATTATCAGGTCAACTTCCAGGCAAGTTATGCGCGCGACTTCGGAAAACATTCGGTAAGTGCCATGTTCGCTATGGAAAAGCGTGAAATGAACTACGAGTTTTCACGTATTCTGAAAGAAGGTCCGCTGAATGGTGATCTTGCTAATGGTGAAACCAATACAGCTACAGGTTCGGTAAGTTCCAGTAGCCAGACGGCGAGAAGTGAAAGTGGTGACTTATCTTACATTGGTCGTGTTAACTATGCCTATGACGGTCGTTACCTGTTTGAGTTCCTGATTCGTTCTGACGCTTCAACCAAATTCTCGCCGGATAACTATTGGGGAGTATTCCCTTCCGTATCTGTGGGCTGGATTGTTTCAGAAGAAAAGTGGTATAAGCTGGATTGGATGGATTATCTGAAGGTACGTGCCTCATTCGGTATTTTGGGACAAGATAATACGGCAGCTTGGCTGTGGCGTCAGCGATATACGTATCAGGCTAATTATGGTGCAATATTTGGCACTTCACCGAGCAACAATTTAGGTTGGGCTTTAAAGACTGAGGCTGCTCCCAACTATGATGCGCACTGGGATAAAGACTACAAATTCAACTTAGGAATTGACATGAAATTCCTGAAGAACCGTTTATCAGTAGGTATTGACGCTTATTTGGACAAGAGAACCGATATGTTGGTAGTGCGTAGTGGTGTGCCTGTAACTGTAGGTGCCAAATCGGCTGCCGAGAATTTCGATGCGGTAGATAACTATGGTGTAGAACTTTCATTAGGCTGGCGCGATCATGTGTCTGACTTCAACTATTCCGTTCAACTGAATGGACAATGGCGTGACGCCCGCTATCGCAAAAAAGACTGGCCGGCCATATCAACCTACAAAGATGTTTATCGCAATGGACCGGTTGACATGGGGCAGTGGGGATATGACTGTTTGGGAATGTTCCGTAACCAAGCTGAAATTGACAAGTTTGTTGAGGACTACAATATAACGCAGTATATGGGCTATAAACCGGATCAGATTAAACCGGGTATGCTGATATACCGTGATGTTCGTGGCGAACAGAATCCGGACGGTTCTTATAAAGATGCAGACGGTATCGTAGACGATAAGGATATGGTTCGTTTGAGCAGAAGAAAGAGCAATCCTTATGGCATGTCTCTGATTCTGGGTGGTAGCTGGAAAGGTATCTCTTTGAATGCCAACATCTCTAGTTCATGGGGTGGATATTCTACGTATGCGGGAGGTTCCTATATCTTCATGAACGAGAATTCACTGGATGGTGCCAACCTTCCGATATATTGGAAAGATATGTTCGTTCCCGAAGATGTAGTGGATGATGGAGGCAATGTGGTTGTTAAACAGAATTTGTCTGCCAAATACCCTAACATGAAATACAGTATGAATAATGAAGCGTCCAATTTCTGGCAGATTAGTTCATTCCGCATGTATCTTCGTAATGTATCCTTAGGTTATACATTGCCTAAGGAATGGCTGAGCAAAGTAGGAATCTCAAGCTGTAAGATCAATGTGACGGGAACCAACCTCTTCAGTTTCTTCAATCCTTATCCCGAAAGTTATACGGATCCTCTGACCGGTTACGGTACGTTCCCGGCATTGCGCAGCTGGACTGTGGGATTGAATCTTTCTTTTTAAATGATATAATTGATAAACAAGATTAGAATATGAAAATAGATAATATCATACATAAAGGTGTGGGGATAGTTGCCTTCAGCGCAATATTTCTGCTGGGCAGTTGTAGCGATGACTTCTTGAGGGAGAAGAAGGATTATAATGGCTTCAATGACGAAATATACAGTAATTTCAGTATGGCGCAGGCCAGTGTAGACTATATTCACAGGCAGGTTGAACCCAAAGTAGGTGGTGTAAGCGCATTGAATGGTAGCACAGGATCTGCCGATGAATTTTCTAAGTCTACATTAGAGTATGCCGGTTCTACACAGTTTGTGGGTTTGGCTGAAATACTTTCCAGTAACGTGAATTGTTATTTCAACGGTTCCAATGATCCGGCTAATAATAACGGTGTATGGTTAAATGTCCGTCGTTGCAATCTATTTCTCGACAATATTGACAAAGGAACATTGTCGGAAGAGGAAAGAAATCTCCTTAAAGGACAAGTTTACTTCTGGCGTGCATGGTTGTATTATCGTTTGGTGACTACTTATGGTGGTGTTCCTATTATAAAGAGCGCGCAAAATCCGACAATTGGAGACGGTACAATAGAAGAATCGACTTTGAATGTTGAACGTAGTTCTACGGATGATTGCGTGACGTTTGTCTGCGAGGATCTGGATAATGCGGCTTCTCTGTTGCCATCTGTTTGGGCTGATCCGTCGGTAAATTACGGTCGTGTGACTAAGGGTGCGGCTATGGCTTTGAAGGGACGCTTGCTGCTCTTCTATGCAAGTCCATTGTTCAACCGTTCCAACGATAAGGCACGCTGGGATGCCGCCTATACTGCAAACAAGGCTGCTTATGATGAACTTACTACCAATGGTGACAGAGAATTGGTAGGTGCAACGAGTAAAAGAGCGCAGGATTGGGAAAAAATGTTTGTGAACCCCTTGTCTAAAGAGGCTGTACTGATAACATTGTACAATAATATCTCTGATGATCAGTTCAAGTTCAATAACAGCTGGGAACAAAGTGCCCGTCCCAAAGACATCAAAGGTGGTGGTGGTATCGCTGCCACGGCTGAAATGGTGGATTTATTCCCCATGGCTGATGGTAAGAAACCAAGTGAAAGCTCATTGTCTTATGACCCGTTGAAGTTCTACAAGGATCGTGATCCACGCTTCTATCGCACCTTTGCATTTAACGGAGTTTGCTGGCCTTATAATACCAATAAGACATATACGGTATGGAATTACCAATGGTTTAAGGATGCTGCCGCAGCCGTTGAAGGCAAACCGGGTAACTCAGCGCTTTATGACGGTGATGTCAGTTCAAGTATCTTTGTACGCAAACGTACGGATCCGAATGCTTACAATACTTCCAATCTCAGTAGCGGAGTATTTTCGCAGAGTAGTAGTCCGTATATGGAAATACGTATGGCGGAAGTTATTCTTAACGTAGCGGAAGCAGCTTGCGGAAAAGGAGATAATGCTACGGCATTGACTTTCCTGAAATATATTCGCGAACGTGTAGGCTATACGGGTGATTGCGGCTTTTCTTCTACTTTAGCGGGTGATGCCTTGATGGGTGCTATTCTTTATGAGCGTCAGATAGAACTGGCCTATGAGGGAAAGAGATTCGATGATATGCGTCGTTGGCTTTTGTGGGACGACAGTTTTGGTACTTGCACACGGTTGGGTGTTGAGCCTATCAGCGGAAACCAAACGCGCAGGCATGGTATTATCCTGGCTGTGAAACCTGAACTCTATACGAATAGCAAGGCCGGCAAGGATTGTGATCCGTTCAATCCGGAAGCTTCAGAATACTTGGGAACATCAGACCGTACAAAAATCAGTCTTAATCCGGATGCTTCAGACTCAGACTGGGAAAATCAGATTGCTACCTTGGACAATTTTTACGAAAACAATCTGAATCGTGTAGTAAACGATCAGCTTGATGGTACAAGTACGCCTACATTCTATATTACTCACCTGAACAAATACTATTTCCTAGGTATCAAGCAGAATGTATTGCAAAACAGTATTAAGTTGCAACAGAATATTGGCTGGACGGATTATTATGGTTCCGAAGGAACGTTTAATCCTATCGGTAACGGTAGTTTGTTGCCGTAAGTTGGCTTTTAATTTTTTTGTGAGATAGTTAAAACTGCCGGGTGATCCTTCATCCGGCAGTTTTTTTAGAGTGGTTGCCATCATTCTATGGATTATTTTTCTACTAAAATAGTTTCATGTGATTACAAAACATTTTTATCTTCGTCTAATAAATACAATTAATTAATAGATACGAGAATAATGAAAAAGAAAGCATTCCTGATAGTTTGTACAGCTGCAATGCTGGCTCCGACCATTGCATGGGCACAATACCCGCAATTGACCGATGAAGCCAAGGAGACTTATAAGAAAATGATAACTGAAGAACGCCGGCGTTCGGATGAAGCTTGGGCGAAAGCATTGCCTATCGTTGAGAAAGAAGCCAGAGAAGGGCGTCCGTATATCGAGTGGGCTTCCCGTCCGGATGATCTTCCTCAAGCCGGTATTCCCGCTTTTCCCGGAGCTGAGGGTGGGGGAATGTTCACTCCCGGTGGCCGTGGCGGCAAGGTAATTACAGTAACTAATTTGAATGATCGCGGCCCGGGCTCTTTCCGTGAAGCTTGCGAAACCGGTGGTGCACGTATCATTGTATTCAATGTGGCTGGTATCATTCGATTGGAATCTCCCATTATTGTCCGTGCTCCATACGTAACGATAGCCGGACAAACAGCCCCAGGTGACGGTGTATGTATTGCCGGAGAATCTTTCTGGGTTGACACTCACGATGTAGTGGTACGTCATATGCGTTTCCGTCGTGGTGAAACGAAGGTTCATCACCGTGACGATTCATTTGGGGGTAATCCGATTGGTAACATTATGATCGATCACTGTTCCTGTACTTGGGGGCTGGATGAGAATATTTCTTTCTATCGTCACATGTACAGTCCTGGTGAAGGATATAAAGATGAGAAACTTCCGACTGTCAATGTAACCATTCAAAATACAATTTCCGCTAAGGCACTGGATACATACAATCATGCTTTCGGTAGTACATTGGGTGGTGAGAACTGTGCTTTTATGCGCAATCTTTGGGCCAGTAATGCTGGGCGTAACCCGTCTATTGGCTGGTATGGGATTTTCAATTTCGTGAATAATGTTGTCTACAATTGGGTACATCGTTCAGCTGATGGTGGCGATTATCGTGCTATGTTCAATATGATAAATAATTACTATAAACCGGGTCCTTTGACTCCGAGAGATTCTCCGGTCGGTCATCGCATTCTGAAGCCGGAAGCCGGACGCAGCAAGCTGGATTATAAAGTATATGGCCGTGTCTTTGCAGATGGCAATGTGATGGAAGGATATCCTGAAATCACGAAGGATAACTGGGCTGGTGGTATTCAGATTGAGACTCAAAAGGATACAGAGGGGTATACCGAGCAGATGCGTACGTATCAACCTTTCGTAATGCCTTATATTAATATTATGTCTGCAAATGATGCTTATGATTATGTTTTGAAATATGTAGGTGCTAATATTCCTTGCCGTGACATTGTTGATGAGCGGGTTATTGAGGAAGTGAAAACCGGTCAAGCTTATTATGAAAAGAAACTTCCGAAAGATGCCTATGGAGATAAATGGGGATTAGCTCCAAAATCTCAGGATGAGGAAGGTTATTTTAAATACCGTCGTTTGCCGAAAGATTCTTATAAACAGGGTATTATAACTGATATTCGCCAAATGGGTGGCTATCCGGAATATAAGGGAACTCCTTATGTGGATACGGATGGTGACGGTATGCCGGATGAATGGGAAATTGCGAATGGTCTGAATCCAAACGATCCGAGTGATGCCAATAAAGATTGCACTGGTGATGGGTATACTAATATTGAGAAATATATCAATGGTATCAGTACGAAGAATAAGGTAGACTGGACTGATATGAAGAATAACTACGATACATTGGCAGAAAAAGGTAAATTAATGTAATGTCAATGAAAAAGATAATATTAATTTCTTTATTACTGGTTTTCGGTTGGTTATCAGCCGGAGCGGTAGACTTGAATAAGGATAATCGTGATCCTCAATATGTGGAATCTATTGTTAAACGATCTCAGAAGATCGTAGATAAACTTGGGCTTACAGATGTAAAGGTGGCTGAAGATGTTCGTAATGTGATTGCCAATCGGTACTTCGAACTGAATGATATTTATGAAGTTCGTGATGCCAAAGTGAAGAAAATAAAGGAGTCGGGATTGAGTGGTGCTGCAAAGGATGATGCCTTGAAAGCGGCTGAGTATGAAAAGGATGCGGCATTATACCGTTCTCACTTTGCATATCCCGCGAATTTATCTCTTTTTCTGGATGAGAAGCAAATAGAAGTGGTGAAGGATGGGATGACTTATGGCGTTGTGAAAGTGACGTATGATGCTACAATTGACATGATCCCTTCTTTGAAGGAAGAAGAAAAAGCACAAATCTATGCCTGGCTCATAGAAGCCCGTGAGTTTGCCTTGGATGCTGAGAATTCGGATAAGAAACATGCAGCCTTTGGTAAATATAAGGGGCGTATCAATAACTATTTGGTTAAGCGTGGATATGATTTAACAAAAGAACGTGAAGAGTGGTACAAGCGTGTGAAAGCACGTGGAGGCTCTCTCTGATAATTAGGATAGATAAAAACTGGTTAGTTATGTGATGTGAAGGGTGGCTGAGAAGTCACCCTTTTCTGTGTTCTGATTTTTGGAATATGGCGAATCTTCCATTATCTTTGAGTACAAATTCGTCTTATTGCCGTCTCCTCTGTATACAGAATACGATATAAAAACAAAAGTATTATTTAGAAAATGAGAAAATTAAGAAATACATTAGCTGCAATAAGCATTTTGTTCTTAGCTTCTTGTGGAGGAAACAAAGACTACTATATGTTCACCTCATTCCATGAGCCGGCTAATGAAGGTTTAAGATATCTATATAGTGAAGACGGCATGCATTGGGATAGTGTTCCCGGTGTTTGGCTGAAACCGGAATTGGGACAACATCAGTTGATGCGCGATCCTTCGATGGTACGTACTCCGGACGGTACTTATCATTTGGTTTGGACCACCAGTTGGAAAGGTGATTTGGGATTTGGCTATGCATATTCCAAAGACTTGATTCACTGGTCGGAGCAACAAATGATTCCGGTAATGGCCCATGAACCGACGACCGTCAACGTGTGGGCACCGGAGATTTTTTATGATGATGAGGCTGAACAATTCATGGTGGTCTGGGCATCTTGTGTTCCGGGGCGTTTTGAAAAGGGTATAGAAGAAGAAAAGAATAACCATCGCTTATATTACATCACTACAAAAGACTTTAAGACGATATCCGAAACCAAACTTTTGTATGATCCGGGCTTCAGTTCAATTGATGCTACCATCATAAAACGTGCAAAGAATGATTATGTAATGGTGCTTAAAGATAATACACGTCCCGAGCGTAATCTGAAAGTTGCTTTTGCCGATTCATTGACAGGACCTTATTCGCCTGCATCGCAACCTTTCACGGAATCGTTTGTAGAAGGTCCCTCTGTAGAGAAGATAGGAGATGACTATCTTATCTATTTCGATGTCTACAGGAAGAAAATATATGGCGCTGTGCGTACCAGGGATTTTCGTAATTTTACGGATGAAACCGGAAACGTAAGTGTACCCACAGGCCATAAACATGGGACTATTTTCAAAGCCCCGGAGTCGCTCGTTAAGGAGTTGTTGAAAGAAAGCAAGAAGAAATAATATATAAAACAGGAACAGATAATGAACAGCCCTATCAAAATACTTTTTGTTCTGGCAACTGGATGGCTGACACTAACGTCGGCTTCAGCACAAGACAGGATACATTACACTGGAACCGAACTTTCTAATCCCACCTATCATGATGGACAATTGTCACCGGTAGTGGGAGTGCATAATATTCAATTGGTACGTGCCAATCGTGAACATCCGGATGCGTCGAATGGTGGAGGATGGACTTATAATCACCAACCGATGTTGGCCTATTGGAATGGGCAATTCTATTATCAATATCTGGCAGATCCGTCGGATGAGCATATTCCGCCTTCCCAGACTTTTCTGATGACTTCTAAAGACGGATATAACTGGACAAATCCGGAAATCGTGTTTCCTCCTTATAAAGTTCCCGACGGATATACGAAGACTTCCCGTCCGGGTATGCAGGCAAAAGACTTGATTGCCATCATGCATCAGCGTGTGGGCTTTTATGTATCCAAGTCCGGCAGACTGATTACAATGGGGAATTATGGAGTTGCGTTGGATAAAAAAGATGATCCGAATGATGGAAACGGTATTGGTCGGGTAGTTCGTGAAATTAAGAAAGACGGTTCATTCGGTCCCATCTACTTTATATATTATAATCATGGATTTAATGAAAAAAATACTGATTACCCTTATTTCAAGAAAAGTAAGGATCGTGAGTTTGTAAAGGCTTGTCAGGAAATTCTGGATAATCCATTGTATAGAATGCAATGGGTGGAAGAGGCGGATCGGGAAGACCCGATTATTCCTTTGAAGAAGGGATATAAAGCGTTCAATTGCTATACTTTACCCGACGGGCGTATTGTCAGCCTTTGGAAACATGCACTGACTTCAATCACTGAAGACGGTGGCTATACTTGGGCGGAACCGGTGCTTCGTGCCAAAGGATTCGTTAATAGCAATGCAAAGATTTGGGGACAACGCCTGACTGATGGTATGTATGCTACCGTGTATAATCCTTCGGAGTTTCGCTGGCCGCTGGCTATATCGTTGAGTAAGGATGGGCTGGAATATACGACCTTGAACCTCGTGCATGGTGAAATTCCGCCGATGCGTTATGGAGGAAACTATAAGTCGTATGGTCCGCAATATCCCCGCGGTATTCAAGAAGGAAATGGAATTCCTGCGGATGGTGATTTATGGGTTGCTTACAGTGTGAATAAAGAAGATATGTGGGTATCACGTATTCCTGTTCCGGTACAGATACAAGCCTCTGCACATGCAGACGATGATTTCTCAAAAGCCGGATCAATAGCTGAGTTGACCGACTGGAATATTTACTCTCCCCTTTGGGCTCCAGTCACTTTAGACGGAAAGTGGCTGCGTTTGCAAGATAAAGATCCTTTTGATTATGCCAAGGTAGAACGAAAAATACCGGCTTCTAAAGAACTGAAAATCTCATTTGATCTACAGGCCGGACAAAACGATAAAGGTACTCTTCAGATTGACTTCCTGGATGAGAACAGCATTGCTTGTTCCCGGCTTGAGCTGACTCCTGATGGGATTTTTCGTGCTAAAGGCGGTTCCCGCTTTGGGAACCTGATGAAATATGAACCGGGAAAAAACTATCATGTAGAGGCTATCCTTTCAGTGACCGATCGTAATATTCAGGTATTTGTGGATGGTAAGAGAGTAGGATTGCGCATGTTCTATGCACCGGTACCTGCTATTGAACGTATTGCGTTCCGTACAGGAGTTCCACGAACATTTCCCACTGTAGATACACCGGCTGATCAGACCTATGATCTGCCGAATGCCGGTGACCAGGAGCCACTAGCTGAATATCGTATCGCCAATGTGAAGACCTCTTCTGTGGATAAAGATGCGACTGCTGCTGTTTTGAAGTATGCGGATTTCAGCCATTATGCAGATTATTTCAATGGTATGGAAGATGAGAATATAGCCCAGGCCATTCCGAATGCAAAGGCTTCGGAATGGATGGAAGAGAATATACCGTTGTTTGAATGTCCGCAACGTAATTTTGAAGAGATGTACTATTACCGCTGGTGGTCGTTGCGGAAGCATATCAAAGAAACACCTGTGGGATATGGTATGACGGAATTTCTGGTTCAGCGTTCCTATTCTGATAAATATAATTTGATAGCCTGCGCTATCGGGCATCATATTTATGAAAGCCGTTGGTTGCGTGATCCGAAGTATCTGGATCAGATTATTCATACGTGGTATCGGGGGAATGATGGCGGGCCGATGAATAAGATGAATAAGTTTAGTTCGTGGAATGCGGATGCTGTGCTGGCACGTTATATGGTGGATGCTGATAAGGATTTCATGCTGGATATGAAGGAAAATCTGGAAGCCGAGTATCAACGCTGGGAGTGCACGAACCGTTTGCAAAACGGATTATATTGGCAAGGAGATGTACAGGATGGCATGGAAGAATCAATTAGTGGCGGACGTAAGAAAAAGTATGCCCGCCCCACCATTAATAGCTATATGTATGGTAATGCAAAAGCTCTTTCACTGATGGGAATCCTTTCGGATGATGAAGGAATGGCTATGAGATATGGTATGCGGGCGGATACATTGAAAAGGCTGGTGCAAGATAAGTTGTGGAATTCACGTCACCAGTTTTTTGAGACAATGCGTGCGGACTCTTCTGCGAATGTACGCGAGGCTATCGGGTATATACCTTGGTACTTTAATTTGCCGGACACAGTGAAGCAATATGAAGTTGCCTGGAAAGAGATTATGGATGAGAACGGTTTTTCTGCTCCTTACGGATTAACTACTGCCGAGCGCCGTCATCCGGAATTTCGTACCCACGGAGTTGGTAAATGTGAATGGGACGGAGCAATCTGGCCGTTTGCTTCTGCCCAGACATTGACAGCAATGGCTAACTTTATGAATAATTATCCACAGAGAGTATTATCCGATAGTGTGTATTTCCGTCAAATGGAATTGTATGTCGAGTCGCAATATCATCGCGGACGTCCTTACATTGGTGAATATCTGGATGAGGTGACAGGTTATTGGCTGAAGGGTGACCAGGAACGGAGTCGTTACTATAACCATTCTACTTTTAATGATTTGATGATTACCGGTCTGATTGGATTACGCCCGCGCCTGGATGATACGGTGGAAGTAAATCCGTTGATACCGGCAGATAAGTGGGATTGGTTCTGTCTGGATAATGTTTTATATCATGGTCGTAACCTGACAATTCTTTGGGATAAATATGGTGATCGTTACCATCGCGGAAAAGGATTGCGTATTTTTGTAGATGGAAAACAAGTTGGATATGCAGATAGATTGACGAGAATCATTTGTGAGAACGTCTTGAAATAATGGTTACTACTGAAATCGAAAAAAACGAATGATGTTTTTAAAAAGATATATTTTCTTTCTTCTTTGCTTGCCGTGTCTGGCACAGGCAAAGAATATAACGGTCAGCCATCTCACTTGCGAAATGCAGGAAGGGTTGGTGCTTGTTGAAGCCTATCCCCGGCTGGGGTGGACCATGGAGTCGCCGGAGAATGGGACGAGGCAGACTGCTTATGAGATTGAGATTCGGGAAGCCTGCACCGGACGTACGGTTTGGAATACGGGAAAGGTCCAATCTTCGCAAAGCCAGTTGATACCGACTCATGGAGCGAAGTTTCTCCGATTTAGTTTCTATAACTACATCTGGCGTGTACGGGTTTGGGATGAAACGGACGCGCCTTCCGAATGGAGTCGAGAAGCAAAGTTTCGTTTAGTTCCCCAAGGTTTTTCTTCGGCTGAATGGATTGGGGCCATCACCCGTAAAGACGCACGCTTGCCCGAAGGACGGAAATTCCACGGAGGCGAGTTGAAGAAGCCGGAGGTAAAGGCGGCATGGGAAGACGTGGATACATTGGCAAAGAAAAGCATTTGCTTGCGTAAGACGTTCCGCACGGACAAAAAGATTGCGGAGGCTACCGCATACATCTGTGGCCTTGGATTCTATGAGTTCACCTTGAATGGGAAGAAAGTCGGTGACAGTGAATTTGCTCCCCTCTGGAGTGATTATGACAAGAGCGTCTATTATAATATGTATGATGTAACGGAACTGTTGCAGGAGGGCGAGAATGTGGCGGGAGTTTTATTGGGAAACGGGTTCTATAATGTGCAGGGCGGACGTTACCGCAAGTTACAGATCAGCTTCGGGGCACCGACTCTTTTATTCTCACTGCTTGTCAATTATGAAGATGGAACACGGGATGTGGTTTGCTCTGACGACAGTTGGAAATATGACTTAAGCCCCCTCACCTTTAATTGTATTTATGGAGGCGAAGATTATGATGCGCGTCGCGAACAAAAAGGGTGGAACCGGGCAGGTTTTAATGATGCGCGTTGGAGCCCGGTAGTGGTTCAGGAAGCTCCGAAGGGAACGTTGCGTCCGCAAATGGCGGCTCCGGTGAAAATCATGGAACGTTATGGTGTCCGGAAAGTGACGAAACTGACCCCGGAACAGATTGCCTCTGCCTGTAAATCGACCAAGAGAACCATCGACCTTTCCGCTTTCGTACTGGATATGGGGCAGAACCTTTCCGGTTTTCCGGAAATTACCGTGCGTGGTAAACGAGGTCAGAAAGTTACTTTGGTGGTGGCTGAGGCTCTGACGGAGGAAGGAGCCTGTAACCAACGGCAAACGGGACGTCAGCATTACTACGAATATACCTTGAAGGGTGAGGGGGACGAGACCTGGCGTCCCCGTTTCTCATACTATGGTTATCGCTACATTCAGGTAGAGGGTGCCGTACTGAAGGGGGAGAAGAATCCCCGGAAATTGCCTGTTCTGAAAGATATTCAATCCTGCTTTGTTTATAACTCGGCAAAAAAGGTGTCTGCTTTCGAGTGTTCCAATCCGATATTCAACGCTGCCCATCGTCTGATAGAGAAGGCGGTTCGCAGCAATATGCAGTCTGTATTTACCGATTGTCCCCATCGGGAAAAGCTGGGATGGCTGGAACAGGTGCACCTCAACGGGCCGGGGCTTTTATACAATTATGACCTGACAGCTTTCGCTCCGCAGATTATGCAGAATATGGCGGATGCCCAACATCGCAACGGGGCCATGCCAAGCACCGCACCGGAGTATGTCGTGTTCGAAGGACCGGGCATGGATGCCTTTGCCGAATCTCCCGAGTGGGGAGGTGCTTTGGTCATTTTCCCGTATATGTATTACGAAACCTATGGGGACGATTCGCTGATTAAGAAGTATTACCAGAATATGCGCCGATATGTGGACTATCTCTCTACCCGCGCAGATAATCATATCCTTTCTTTCGGTTTGGGTGACTGGTATGATTACGGTGACTTCCGTGCAGGATTCTCCCGCAATACGCCTGTCCCGCTGGTGGCTACGGCACACTATTACATGATTGTCGAATATCTGATAAAGGCTGCTCGCATTGTGGGTAATGCTGATGATGTCAGGTATTACAATTCGTTGGCGAATGATATCGTGGTAGCATTCAACGAGCGCTTTCTGGATTACGATGCGGCGCAGTATGGTACGGGAAGCCAGTGCAGCAATGCTTTGCCGCTTTTTCTGGATATGGTTCTGAGTAGAGGCCATTCTGGAGGTTATGAAACGGATCGTCATCTGGAGCGCAAAGTATTTAAGAACCTGATAAAAGATGTGGAAGCACACGGCAATCGTCTGACTACCGGAGATGTGGGAAACCGCTATCTGATCCAGACATTGGCCAATTACGGAGCCGATGAACTCATCTATAAAATGTTCAACCATGAGGAAACGCCCGGATATGGCTTTCAACTCAAGTTTGGTGCAACGACTCTGACTGAACAATGGGACCCTCGTCAGGGCTCCTCTTGGAATCATTTTATGATGGGGCAGATTGATGAATGGTTCTTTAACTCGTTGGTCGGTATCTCTCCGGACGTGAAGCATGGATACCAGAAGTTCAGAATCGCCCCAACGCCTGTCGGTGATCTGAAATACGTGCAGTCGTCTTATGAAACCCTTTACGGTAAGATAACTGTGGACTGGACCCGCGAGAACGGCCGGTTTAAGCTGAAGTTGTCCGTTCCGGTAAACACTGTGGCGGTGGTTACACTTCCGGGAGAGAAAGAACCGAGAGAGGTGGAGAGCGGGAAACATGAATTTGTAGTGAATGAACAACAAACTATAAACGAACCATAAACAACCATACTATGACCATGAAATATAGAATACTTCTTTGTTCACTCTTCTGCCTTTGTGCGGTTACGGTGCTTCGTGCAGAGCGTGTAGATATGCTGAAAGTAGGAGCGAAGGTGGATGGAAAGACGTTGAATACCAAACTTATCAATTCTACCATCGACCGCCTGAACGCGAACGGTGGCGGTACCCTTTTTTTTCCTGCCGGCACTTATCTGACGGGAAGCATCCGGATGAAGAGCCACATCACTTTGGAGTTGGAGGCGGGAGCCACTTTGCTGTTTTCTGATAGCTTCGATGATTATCTTCCCTTTGTGGAGGTGCGTCATGAGGGAGTGATGATGAAGAGTTTCCAGCCTTTGATTTATGCCGTGGATGCGGAAAATATAACAATCAAAGGTGAAGGTACGCTGGACGGGCAGGGAAAGAAGTGGTGGATGGAGTTTTTTCGTGTGATGATTGATCTGCGCGACAATGGCATGCGGAATGTGAATAAGTATCAGACGATGTGGGACCAGGCAAATGATACAACGGCTATCTATGCTGAAACAAACAAGGACTACATCGGTACACTGCAACGTCGTTTTTTCCGTCCTCCGTTTATCCAGCCGGTTCGTTGCAAGGACGTGAAGATAGAGGGGGTGAAGATCGTCAACTCTCCGTTCTGGACGGTGAATCCCGAGTTCTGTGAAAACGTGAAGGTGAAGGGAGTAACCATTCATAATGTACCCTCGCCCAATACGGACGGCATCAATCCGGAGTCCTGCCGGAATGTACATATCAGCGACTGCCACATTTCGGTGGGAGATGATTGCATAACGATCAAGTCCGGTCGCGATGCGCAGGGGCGCCGGTTGGGAGTACCCTGTGAGAATATAACCATCACTAATTGCATCATGCTTTCCGGTCATGGTGGTGTAGTGATAGGCAGTGAGATGAGTGGAGGCGTGCGTAAGGTGACTATTTCCAATTGCATTTTCGATGGAACGGACCGGGGCATTCGTCTCAAGTCCACCCGGGGCAGGGGAGGAGTGGTCGAAGATATCCGTGTCAGTAACATTGTGATGCGCAATATCAAGCAGGAGGCTGTGGTACTGAATCTGAAGTATAGCGGTATGCCTGCCGAACCCAAGAGTGAACGCACTCCGCTGTTTCGCAACATACATATCAGTGGAATGACGGTTACGGATGTCAAGACTCCTGTTAAGATAGTTGGGCTGGAAGAAGCTCCGATCTCTGATATTGTACTGCGCGACATCCATGTGCAGGGAGCCGGTGAGGAATGTGTCTTTGAGGATTGCGAACGCATCACGATGGAAGATGTCATGGTGAATGGTAAAAAGGTGTATCCAAAGGAAGTCGATGAAAAGTAAACAATAATATATAGAACAATGAAACGTATTCTTTTCTCTGTGCTTTTTGCTGCATCTCTTTCGGCTGAAGCACAAACACAAACATTTGAAACGGCCTTTGCCCGTCCTTTGAACGAAGTTCTTACGGACATACAAAATCGTTTTGGTATCCGCCTGAAATACGATATTGATACGGTCGGTAAAGTGTTGCCTTATGCGGATTTTCGTATCCGTCCTTATTCAGTGGAAGAATCGCTGACGAATGTATTGTCCCCTTTCGATTATAAGTTTGTGAAACAAACTGGCAATATATATAAGTTGAAAGCTTATGAATATCCTCGGCGGACAGATGCTGACGGAGAGAAAATGCTGGCTTACCTTAATACGCTTTATGCAGATAAGGAAGCTTTTGAACTCCGTGCCGATTCTTTAAGAAAAGAAGTCCGGCAACGTCTGGGAATTGACCTTTTACTCGCACAATGTGTGGAGTCGAAGCCGATTCTTTCCAAAGTGAGGAAATATGATGGCTATACAGTTCAGAATTTTGCACTTGAGACGCTTCCAGGGCTGTATGTTTGCGGTTCTGTTTATGCCCCTAAATCGAAAGAGAAGCATGCGCTGATCATTTGTCCGAATGGACACTTTGGAGGAGGTCGTTATCGCGAAGATCAACAACAGCGTATGGGAACCCTGGCACGTATGGGGGCTGTTTGTGTGGATTATGATCTCTTCGGTTGGGGAGAGTCAATTTTGCAGGTTGGCAGTGCGACACACCGCAGTAGTGCAGCTCATACCATTCAGGCGATGAATGGTTTGCTGATTCTCGACTATATGCTTGCTGCCCGTAAAGATATTGACAGGAAAAGAATCGGTGTGAATGGCGGTTCCGGTGGTGGCACGCAAACAGTTCTGCTGAGTGCACTGGATGATCGCTTCACGGCTTCGGCGCCGGTGGTAAGTTTGGCTTCTCATTTTGATGGAGGATGCCCCTGTGAAAGCGGTATGCCTATTCAATTGGCGGCGGGTGGCACATGCAATGCCGAATTGGCAGCAATCTTTGCTCCCCGTCCGCAATTAGTAGTGTCTGATGGTGGTGATTGGACGGCAAGTGTGCCTACACTGGAATATCCTTATTTGCAGCGTGTTTATGGATTCTACGATGCAAAAGATAAAGTGACGAACATACATCTTCCGAAAGAAAGACATGACTTTGGTCCTAATAAGCGGAATGCTGTCTATACATTTTTTGCTGAGGTGTTCGGCTTGAATAGAAATATGCTGGATGAAACAAAAGTCACCATCGAACCGGAATCCGCTATGTATAGTTTCGGTGAGAAAGGAGAACTTTTGCCGGAAAGCGCAATTCGTTCGTTTGATAAAGTAGCTGTTTATATTGACAAGAAAGCTTTTGCCCAATTAAAGTCGGATGCTTCTCTTGAGAAAAAGGCAATGGACTGGGTGGCTTCCTTAAATATGGAGGATGATAAGAAAGCGGGCTTTGCTGTAACAACTATCTATAATCATTTGCGCAAGGTTCGTGATTGGCATAATGAACACCCTTATTCCACTGTTCCGGAGGGTATCAATCCTGTCACTGGTAAATCTTTAAGTAAATTGGATCGGGAAATGATTGCCGATTCCGCCATGCCGAAAGAAGTTCATGAAAAGCTGATGAAAGATTTGCGCAGAGTGCTGACGGAAGAACAAGTAGAGCAGATTCTTGATAAATATACTGTAGGCAAAGTAGCTTTCACTTTGAAAGGTTATCAGGCCATTGTCCCTGATATGACGGAGGAAGAAACCGCTTTTGTGTTGGAACAGTTGAAGCTGGCTCGTGAACAGGCTATTGATTATAAAAACATGAAGCAGATATCTGCCATCTTTGAAATCTACAAGACCAAGTGCGAACAGTATTTTAATGAGCATGGTCGTAACTGGCGCCAGATGTTCAAGGATTATGTAAATAAGAGAAAAGCGGAAAAGGCTCAGAACAAGAAATAAAAAAGGAAGCCCCGGAACTCAGATCATAATAAGAGTTCCGGGGCTTTTTTCTTATATTCAGATATATCCAGAAAAGCCTTATCGAAGTTTTGATAAATCTATTTCCGCATATTTAACTCGCTGCCTTCTCCATGTATAAACAGCATGCAGCCTACCATCTTTTCCCTGAATAATACTTGGATAGGAATATTGACTGATAGGGCTGTCTTCCAATGTAAGCACAGGTTGCCAATTTATACCATCTTCTGAAATGGCTACACAGAGAGGAGTTCGAGGTCCTTTGGGAGCGCCGGGTAGTGTCGAGAAATTATTGTAGATGAGTACATGGCGACCGTCCTGTAATGTTACGGCATCCGTTCCCGAATTATTATTCGGAACATCCAGAAGTGTTACTTTGCTCCAGGTATCGCCATTATCATTGCTCCAGGCTGTGGCAATCCGGGCATTGCGTGTGCGGCACAATACTTGTAATCTTCCGTCTTTGTGCATCAGTATGCTGGGCTGTATCGCATATATTGGTTTTGGACCTTCACCTTTGACGGCTTCGCCACCTTCCAGATCATCTACGTTGACACTTCCTTTTTTACGGTGCTGAGTAAGTACGGAAAGCTCCGCAGCCAGTGATTCCGTTGTCTTCCAGGTCTTGCCGTTGTCATCGGAAATTTCGAAATGAATGCGCCATCCCTTGCCACCTTCTCTGCTGGAAGGACAGAGGATACGACCATTAATGTACTCCGGTTTATTCTTGATAGGACCGAGGAATCCTTCCGGCAACGGTTCACGTTTACTCCAAGTCTTTCCTCCGTCGCGAGAGCGCACGAGCCAGCCAGTCCAGTCGCCTACGCTCAAGCCTATTTTATAGAAGAGAATCAGATCACCTCCCGGAATTTGAAAAAGTACCGGGTTCCAGCAAGCTTTCCGGCGGGCAATCAGTTTTCCCCGGGCATTTGTCACAGGAGTACAAGTGGAATCAATGCCTGCCAAGGTTGCCTGCGCATCTTTTATTGAAAATACGCCGTCGGCAGCGAGTTGTGGAGAGGTCCATTCTTTGGCACCTTTCGGCTTGCGACACACCCAGATGCAACAATCCGGATTGCGCTCTTTGGTACCGCCGAAAAATGAAGCGACAAGATCCCCGTTTTTCAATTCTACGATGGTGGCTCCATGACATTCCTGGAAGGAGGCTTTCTCATATAGGAACTCGTCACTCAGGATAGCTACATTCCGGGTAGGGATATCTACACTGAAGTGATGCTTGCCCGAACCTACCATTTCTTTCCGCCCGCCGGGAAGATATACTTCGCCTGTAGTGTTGGCGGGGAGTTCAATGTCCCATTTCAGATGTGTCGGGGTCTTTTTCCACCGGCTGGCTATTTTTCCGTAGATGCTTGTGTAGGAGGCATCTACATTGCTTAGTTCCTGAATGTCAAAGGCAGGCTGGAAGATGATATGTTTATAGCCGGGCTTCCAACGGTCGGCACGGATACCTGCCAGATTGTTGAAGCACCAGGGAAGCAGGTCGCCTAAGAGCATGACGTGATTTCCACTGTTCATTCCGGGATTTGCTTTGTCGCCATTCCAGAGTTCCCAGATGGTGGTGGCGCCTTGCGCGGCCATATATCCCCACGAAGGATAAGTCTTATTAGTGGCCAGAAGATAGGCGACATCGGCATGACCACGGCGGCTTAGTTCGCGTAGCAGCCATTGTGTACCGATGACTCCGGTGCTGATATGTCCTTTATTGGTAGTGATAATGGTAGCCACGGTATTCTTGGCAACTTCGTCCATGTACTGTTTGGGGACAAGTCCGAAAGCAAGCGGCAGAATATTGGCGGTAACCGTATTGTTACCGTAGAAGATGCTGTCCGGATATAAAGTATGTCCGGGTACGGGGGAAGTACCTTCCTTCACATGAAGGAAACGTGCGTTGAAGGCATCTTTTATCCGGCCTTCCAGTGCTCCCCATTCTTCGGCTTCGGCGGTTAGGCCTTGCAGGCTTGCAAAACGATGCATCAGTTGCAGGACTTTCAGATAGTAGGCGGTAGCTATAAGCGCACCATCCGTTTTGCGGGCAGGGTCATTGCTATGAATCATTTCCAAAGACTCGGGAGGTACGCACCAGTCACCGTATTTGTCTTTGGTAATAATGAATTCCTTGGTCAGGTAATACTCGCGGATATGAGATACCCATTTCTTTAAAGCCGGATAATTCTCTTCGATTGCGCGCCGGTCACCGTAGTTGGTGAAAAGCATGTCGCATACCAGGGGAAGGGTAGCCGGCCAGGTGACATTATCCGAATAGTAATTCCAGTAGGCCGGAGCTACATCCGGGATGCAGCCCTCCTCACGCTGTGCTTCACGAATATCACGTGTCCATTTGTTGTATAGGGCATGATTGTTGAAAAAGAGGCTTTCACCCCAGGAACCCATCGCGTGGTCTCCCAACCAAGGTTGGCGTTCGTTGCGTTGCGGGCAGTCGACGGGCATACCTTTGTAGTTACTGCGGATACCCCAAAAAGCATTGCGCAATACCTGATTGAGTGTTTCATCCGAGCAGGTGAAGGTCCCGGTATGAGCCATTTCGTCATCTACTACTTCAGCTGTAAAATCTTCGGTCTTGGCATTGGGATAACCGCTGATTTCCACATAGCGAAAACCGTGGTATACAAAGCGGGGAGCCCAGGTGGCATCTTGTGGTTCACGTCCGCTGACAACATATATATCCGTGCAATGTGCGTCGCGTAGATTCTTCGTAAAAATTTCGCCATCCGGTTGCAAGCGCTCGGCAAAGCGGAGACGGATACTGTCTCCTGCCTGGCCTTTGATACGAATACGTAGCCATCCTGCCATATTCTGACCGATGTCCAAAATCTGTTTGTCTCCCTGTTTCCGGATAGAAACAGGCTTCAGGCTTTCCGTTACTTTCATGCCCGGCATCATTTGCGCACGCAAGGTTCCTGAGGGAATGCTGACGCGCCCGGCGGGTATCCAATTCGTATCATCATAGCCTGCCCGATTCCAGTCTCCTAATTCCTTGCGTGCATCGTATTCTTCGCCATCGTACTCATTATTGCTGCGTATAGGGCCTTCGGTGGTTAGTTTCCAGGAAATGTCCGAGGCGATTGTCTGTCTGCTGCTGTCCGTATATTCAACAATCAGATTCAGACGTAGTTTGGGATAGCCGAAAGTAGGTATCTTGTAGGGTTTGTAATTCTGGCGCATGGTGTAGAAGCGCCCGTTGCCGAGGATGACACCGATGGCATTTTCTTTTTGGAGTTGGGGGGTGACGTCATACGTGTTGTACAGGATAGTTTTCCGGTAATCGGTAGGGGCAGGTGCCAGGACTTGTTCACCGATGCGCTGACCGTTGATAAAGAGTTCGTAAAGTCCCATTCCGGCAATGTGTACTGTGGCTCGTTTCACTTCTTTGGTCAGTGCAAACTCTTTGCGGAGGTAGCGGGCGGCAAGGCGGCTCCATTGTGTCTCGCTGTCACCGGGGGCGGGGTGGTCCAGGCCGATCCACTGCCCTTGCCAGTCTGCTTCATTCAGTAATCCCATACTCCAGAAGGCGGGTTCGCTCCAGTCGGTTTCATTAGTATGGGTATAGACTTTTACTTTCCAGTAGTAAGGGGTGTTACGCTTCAACGTTTCACCTTGATAAGTGATCCATTGGGAAGCGTCTGTTTTCACCTTGCCTGAATCCCAGCAGTCTCCTTTGCCTTGTGCCAGGAGTTCAGGGGAGGAGGCTACAAGAATATGATAGGCGGTCTGCATCACATTTTGTTCGTCCGATTCGATACGCCAGCCCAGACGGGGGTGGCGGATATCGATTCCCAGTGGATTCTTCAATTGCTCTGTTCGCAGGTCGGTGACGCGCAAGGCTGCGTGTGCCGTACCAGCGAGGATGAGGAGGTAAAGTAGGGATATTAATATCTTCTTATTCATATTGATTACGTTATGATATTGAGTAATAGTTCAAGATTACTTTTTCTCCCATCGTTGTTGTGCATCGGGCAGTTCGTCCCATTCCTTATTTACATAGTCTTTACTGCTGTCCACTACAATCAAGATATGATCGTTTCCGCTGCTGTAGCCACTATCGTGCTGGAAATTGTGTATTCCGTTTTCAAACTCACCGATATATTCCAGTTTGCCGTCTTTGGTGGTATACCACCAGGTATTCTTTTTGGCACCGCTGATTTTGCTGAAATCTACTTTCATCGGACGTCCGGTGTAGTTGTACACCATCAGATAATCTTTGCCGCGTGTAGCGATGGCGCGGTCGTAGCGTTCCCCGTTTGTGCCGGCAATGATGGACTGGTCAGGTACACGTTCAAAAAATGGGAAAGTCAGCATCAGGTTTTTGAGATACTTCATTTGGTTGAAGCCCGGATTGTTCAGAGCATCGTACCAAGGTTCCTTTGCACCGTATGCACCGCCAACACCCGGTTTAATGAATTGCATGATGGAATTATTACCATAGGTATGTCCAAAAGAACCGGCAAAAACCGACCAGTAGGCATAACGGCGCACATCGTAATCTTTCCAGCGCAGTTCATTCTCATCGTGCAGACCGTGAGGAATTTCCTCGTAGATAGGTTCACCGTCAATTACGGGTTTCATGGGATTTGTGGCCATACTGCGTTCTACAAAGCGCCAGTTATCTTCTTCGGTATTCTCTTCGATTGGATAATCACCGTCACCGAAACGTTGCCCGTAGCGGCGATGCCCGCTTTGGAACATGTTGAAGTCCAGCCAGGGAGCGGCATTGAACCAAGTTGAGGAAATGGTACGGCCGCGTGGGTGGAAGGTCATCAGGTGATTCTTGTCTATTGCTTTGATGGATGTGGCGAGAGCTTCCCATTCAGCAGTTTTTACGTCACCACGAATATCGCCTCCGATAAACCAGATGATATTCGGCTCGTCTTTATAGCGTTCGGCGAGGAATTTGCCGTAAGCCTTGGCTTGCTCTACCGTCATTTCTCCGCGACTCACAGGACTGCCCCAGATACAGACCATACCGATATAAAGTCCTTTCCGGGCAGCTGTACGGATAATGTAATCCATGTGGTCCCAATAGCCGTATACGCCTTTCTGATTGATGTTTTTGAAGTTATATCCATCAGTCATAGAATATTGTCCGTAGGTATTTATGGAGGGGACATTATTCAGGGTCTGAACTTGAATGACGTTATATCCCCGTTGTTTACATTGTTCCAGATAATACTCGGCTTCATCGCGGTTCAGACGTTGAGGTAGTAGCCATCCAGTTTCTCCTAGCCAAAAGAAAGGAGTGCCGTTTTCATGTTTCAGATAGCGACCTTCTTCGGAGACCATTAGTTTACCATTGTTCCAGGGGATATACGTTTTCTGTGCTTTCTTCTGTGCAGAGGCGGGCATTGCCATAGTCAGCAAAAGCAGAAGAAAAGGGATTAGTTTGAATGTTTTCATTGTTATTGATGTTATTATAATTGTTTGCTTAATCACTAATTCATTCGTTCATATTCAATTGCTGCCAATATGAACGCCCCTACGGATTTGGGATCATTTTCTATCACGGGTTCGCCAATATAATACTCGAACGAGCCGTCACGATACTTTCCGGAGTTCCCACCCAGTCCGGCTACGGCACAACAATGGGTCAATGTGTAAGTGCCGTCTTCTTCAAGACGGGTGAACTCACGGATCATGCCGTCGAATGCTTTCTGTACAGGGGTGATGTATTCGTTTCCGATATATCCCTCATTGATGGCTTTAGCAAGTGTATATATGAACAGGGCTGTTGCCGATGATTCCAGATAATTACCCTTGCGTGCTCCCTGGTCGGTCACTTGATACCAGGTTCCGGATTGCGGGTCCTGATACCTCACCATTGCCTGTGCCAGGCCTTGTAGAATTTGCAGTACGCTGTCGCGTCCTTCGGTTTCCTGTGGCAAGTAATCCAATACATCCACTATGGCGGCTCCATACCATCCGATGCTGCGACTCCAGAAATTCGGTGAACAACCTGTTTCCCGGCTTGCCCATTTCTGCTCGCGGCTTTCATCCCATCCGTGATAATAGAGTCCTGTAGCCGGATCATAAGTCTTGCGGGCTATAAGCAGAATTTGTTTCACAGCTTCGTCTTGCAGGATCGGCTCCCCAAAAGTGGCGCCATATTGTGCCAGATAAGGAGAGGCCATAAAGATACCGTCCAGCCACATCTGGTGCGGATACCTCAGCTTGTGCCAAAAACCGCCTTCGCTTGTGCGGGGCTGCTCCCTCATTTGTTTGCGCAAGGTGTCCATGGCTATTTTATAGCGTTCATCTCCCGTTTGGGCATAGAAGTCGAAAAGAATCTTTCCGGCATTGACGTTGTCTATATTGAATGAAAGATATTTCATGGTTCTGATGTGTCCATCGTTATCAATCAGACTGTCCGCATAGATTTTGGCATAATCGTAGTAAGTGCTGTCTCCTGTATGCTTCCATTCTTCGAGCATGGATTTTACTACAAGTCCGTGTGTATATCCCCAGCGCGGTTTGCTGGCCTTTTCAATCATCCAGGGTTCAGGAAAACGCTTCATTTCGGAGCGTGCCATACGCTCGCTCCATTTTTCGGTCTTTGGTTTTTGGGTGGTTGTGCAGGCCATGAAACAGGTAATCCCGCACACCGTCAGTAGTTTCAGTGAGATACGATTCATATAAGTTCAGTATTTAGTTTCCAATCAATGTATATTCTTGTCCTGCCCGGGTGGGCAGATCGTATAAATAGGTCTTTGCTATTTCCACTTTGTTCAATTTGGCTTCGGGGCTGATTAACGGTTGGGCAATGACGGGAACTGCATAAAGCGGGTTGGGATTCTCACCTTTGGCACGTTTCAGACCTTTGCCTGTCAACGGACTCGTTGAGCGAAGGCGGCAATTGCCTCCTTTATGAGATTTTACAACCAGACGCTCCACTTTCCCGTTTTTCCAGCTTAGTTCCAGCTCGAAACCTCCGCGGGCGATGATTCCTTTCACAGTTCCGTCCTTCCAAACCGTCGGTAATGCGGGTAGCAGATAGATGAAACCGTCATGGCTTTGCATCAGCATTTCGGCAATGCCTGCGGCACAACCAAAGTTTCCGTCAATCTGGAAGGGTGGGTGTGCATCGAACAGGTTGGGGTAGGTGCCTCCTTTCTTTTTTTCATTACGCACCAGGGTCAGTTGGTCTGTAATGAGCTTGTAGGCATGGTTGCCGTCGAGCAGACGCGCCCACAGGCAAACTTTCCATCCCATGCTCCAGCCAGTGGATGGGTCGCCGCGATGAATGAGGGAAGTGCGGGCAGCGTCGAATAACTCCGGGCTGCGGTAGGGAGATATCTGGTTGCTTGGAAACAGTCCGTACAGATGGGAAACGTGGCGGTGTACATCCTTCGGGTCATCCCAGTCGAACATCCATTCCTGCAACTGTCCCCAGCGTCCTACCTGCATGGGAGCCATTTCACGGAGGCGCTGTGAGAGTCGGGCGGCAAATGCCCGGTCTGTATCCAGGATGTCCGAGGCGGCTATGATGGCTGTCCAAAGGTCGAATATCAATTGATTGTCGAGGGTGCATCCGGCAGCTGTGGTAGACTTGCCGTTACTGCCCGAATGTACATTTTCGGGTGAGTTGCTGGGACAGACCACCAGCCAGTTGTGCGCAGGTTCTTTCACCATGATGTCGTCGAAAAAGCGTCCGGACTCTCTCAAGATGGGATAGACGGAGTGCAGGAATTTAGTGTCTCCGGTGTAGAGGTAACGTTCCCAAAGATGCCGGCAAAGCCATGCGCCGCCGCTGGGCCATAAACCTGACGGAGCTTTGTCTACTGCGCCCGTGATGCGCCATATATCGGTGTTGTGATGTAGCACCCAGCCATTGGCGCCATACATGATGCGAGCGGTTTCCTTACCTGTTTCGCTGACTTCGCGTATCAGGCGGAATAGGGGTTCGTTCAGTTCGCTCAGGTTGGTGACTTCCGAGGGCCAATAGTTCATTTCCAGGTTAATGTTACAGGTATATTTGCTGTCCCAGGAGGGGAAAAGCTTATCGTTCCAGATTCCCTGAAGATTGGCGGGTTGCCCGCCGGGTTGGGATGAACAAATCAGGAGGTAACGTCCGAACTGAAAATAAGTAGCCACCAGATGTGCGTCATTGGTCTGTTTGAAGTTCTCCACGCGCTTGTCGGTAGTCACGTGTTCGTATCGGTTGTCTCCTAAATCTAGGGAGACGCGTGTCAGGTATCGGCGATAAAAGTCCGTATGGTTCTTCCGGGCTTCAGTGAATGAATGTGTCATAGCTCTTACCAGATAATCTTTGGCACGTTCGGCCGGATTGCCTGTGATGTCCTGATAGTTATTGAAGTTGGTGGCGATGGAGACGTAGACGATGGCTTCATCGGCTCCTTCTACTGAAAGCACACCGTCGGCACATGTCATCCGGCCGCCGGTGTTCCGGGCGGTCAGTCTTCCCTGAAACTCCACTTTGCCTTTCAGTCCTTCGTGCAGGGAAGATACGCCGGAAAGTGTTACGCAGTTTCCTTCTTCGGAAGTGACGACGACGTCCTGATGAGGGGAGGTGAGTTGAGCGTTGAAAGTAATCCGTCCCGGACGGTTGGCGGTTAAACGTACCATAATTACCTGATCGGTAAATGAAGTGATGGTTTCGCGCCGGTATTGCACCCCATCCACTTCATAGCGGACGAGGGTGCGGGCGGAGTCGAGACTTAGTTCCCGGTAATAGTTCGTGTAACGGGTATGTCCGGGAAACGCGATCCGCAGGTCGCCAAAGCTTTGATAGGGCATTCCCGAATTGCTCTTTGCCATGACCTTTTCGGTGGCGAGCGTCTGTGCTTCCAGATATTTGCCGGCAAATACAAGGTCGCGTACCCGGGGAATGTATTCCAGTGCATTGGGGTTGGCGTTGTTGTTGGGGCGTCCCGCCCAGATGGTTTCTTCGTTCAGTTGTATCTGCTCCGTGGCGGGCGTGCCGTATACCATAGCTCCTAGACGCCCGTTCCCTAAGGGGAGGGCTTCCGTCCATACTTGTGCGGGGCGGTCGTACCAAAGTTTGTATTCCTGTGCGGACAGGCGTGACTCCTGTGCAGAAATATTGCCCACGGATACCAGTACAAACAGATAGCCGAATAATCTCTTTTTATTCATCTTTTCTAATAGCTTTTATACTTTTAGAAAAGGACGGTTAAAGATAGCTTTTGTACCCAGCAAATAGGTGATAAAATGTCGTATTAATCCGGTCATTGCATGTAATAGCACTTGCTGGACCATTTCTTGTTGAGTACAAAACGCGCTTCATTGCGTCTCTTCTTTAAAGATATTGTATGAAATTTCAGATGATTCATATTCATGAGACAGATTAAACTGATACTTCTTTTAGCTTCCGCCTCCGTCACGGGAGCATTTGCACAGAACAACGGACTGACGGATATGAGCCGGAGCCGCTACGCCCGGATGGTGAACACCGGCATTGATGCCGTACATTGGACGGATGGCTTCTGGGCAGAGCGCTTTGATGTGTTTAGCCGCACCTCCCTGCAAAGCATGTGGAACACCTGGAACACGCCCGAAGTATCTCACGGTTTCCGTAATTTTGAGATCGCTGCCGGCATTTGCGAGGGCGAGCACTGGGGACCACCCTTTCACGATGGGGACATGTATAAATGGATGGAAGGAGTAGCCTCAGTTTATGCAGTTAACAAAGACCCCGAACTGGACAAACTAATGGACCGTTTCATTACTTGCGTCGTAAAGGCTCAGCGAACAGATGGATATATCCATACCCCGGTTATTATCGAAGAGCTTAATAAAGGAATCGATACTCATACTCTGGAAGAGCCGCATAAGCAAACAGTCGTCGGAACCAAGGTAGGATCCGAAGATGAGAAAGGCGCCTTTGCCAATCGCCTGAACTTTGAAACCTACAATCTGGGACATCTGATGATGGCCGCCATCGTTCATCGTCGTGCCACCGGGAAGACCACTCTTTTTGATGCAGCCGTCCGTGCCACCGATTTCCTTTGTCATTTCTATGAAACCGCTTCCGCTGAATTGGCCCGTAACGCTATATGTCCTTCCCATTATATGGGGGTAGTCGAAATGTACCGCGCCACGGGGAATCCACGTTATCTGGAACTGTCGAAGAATCTGATTGACATTCGGGGGATGGTGGAAAATGGTACGGATGATAATCAGGACCGCATTCCTTTCCGTGAGCAGTACCGGGCGATGGGACATGCGGTACGTGCCAATTACCTGTATGCCGGGGTGGCGGATGTCTATGCCGAAACCGGTGAAGAGCAATTGATGAAGAACCTGACCAGTATTTGGAATGACATCGTTACCCGGAAAATGTATGTGACCGGGGCTTGCGGTGCCCTTTATGACGGTACTTCGCCCGACGGCACCTGTTATGAGCCGGATAGTATTCAGAAGGTACATCAAAGCTATGGTCGCCCTTATCAATTACCCAATAGTACAGCTCATAATGAAACCTGCGCTAACATCGGCAATATGCTTTTTAACTGGCGCATGCTGGAAGTGACGGGAGATGCCAAGTATGCGGAGCTAGTGGAAACATGTCTTTATAACAGTATTCTGAGTGGTATCAGTTTGGATGGAAAGAAATATTTCTATACGAATCCGCTCCGTATCAGTGCTGATTTACCTTATACACTTCGCTGGCCGAAAGAACGGACGGAGTATATCAGTTGCTTCTGCTGCCCGCCTAATACGTTGCGTACACTCTGCCAGGCACAGAACTATGCTTATACATTGGGTTCCGAAGGCATTTATTGCAATTTGTATGGTGCGAATACATTGACTACAAACTGGAGAGATAAAGGAGAAATTGCTTTGACACAGAAGACCGCTTATCCTTGGGAAGGCAATGTACGTGTAGAGTTTGACCGGGTGCCCCGCAAAGCCGGTGTATTCTCCCTTTTCCTCCGTATACCGGAGTGGTGTGAGAAAGCTATGCTGACCGTAAATGGAGAGCTGGTTCCGGTTGCCGCAAAAGCAAATACGTATGCGGAGGTAAAACGTACCTGGAAGAAGGGGGATGTGGTAGAGTGGGTGATGGATATGTCTGTCCGCCTGCTTGAGGCTCATCCGTTGGCGGAAGAAATACGCAATCAGGTAGTGGTGAAGCGCGGACCGTTGGTATATTGCTTGGAGAGCATGGATATGAGAGGTGGCGGAAGCATTGATAATGTACTGATCCCTGCTGATATCAAACTCATTCCAAAGAAAGTGACGATTGAAGGTAGTCCGGTTGTTGCTCTTGAGGGCAAGGCTCGTCTGATTTCATCCAATTCCTGGGAAGGGATACTTTACCGGCCTGTCAGTTTCGCCGGGAAGACGGTGGATATCCGTTTGATTCCTTACTATGCTTGGGGGAATAGGGGGAAAGGAGAAATGACCGTTTGGATGCCTCTGGGGAGATAAATACAGATACGCGTTGTTCGCGTATCTATAATCAAACATTATGTCGAATAGAAGAATCATACTAATAACTGCCTTGTCGCTCCTCACCCTTGTAGGGCATGCAGGCGATATTTGGGTTTCCCCACGTGGAAATGATCAGAATGATGGTACCCGCCAATCTCCGAAGGCAACACTGACCTCCGCCCTGCGTCAGGCACGCGAGTGGCGCCGGACAGGAGATAATCGTGTGCTGGGAGGCATCACAGTGTATATGGAGGGCGGTGTTTATTTCCTCTATGAACCGATATTCATTCGTCCTGAAGATAGCGGGACAAAGGGCTCGCCCACCGTTATTCGCTCCGTTCGTGGCGAGGATGCCGTATTAAGTGGTGGTGTGTCTATCAGGAACTGGAAAAAACAAGGAAAACTATGGGTGGCGGATGTACCGATGTTCAATGGCCGTCCGCTGGATTTCCGCCAACTGTGGGTGGATGGACAGAAGGCCACACGTGCCCGTGATGTGGAGGACTTTGAGAATATGCATCGCATTTGCAGTGTCGACGAGAAGACTGAAACTCTTTATGTGCCTGCCGCCGCCGTTCGGCAGATTACGGATGGGAAAGGCGCGTTAAAGTCAAGATACGCCGAAATGGTACTTCACCAGATGTGGTGTGTGGCTAATCTTCGGATTCGTTCTGTGCAGGTTTTGGGAGATAGTGCGGCAGTCCGTTTCCATCAGCCCGAGAGTCGTATCCAGTTTGAACATCCCTGGCCGCGTCCCATGGTAACGACCGATGGACACAATTCAGCTTTTTATCTGACCAATGCACGTGAACTGCTGGATGTTCCGGAAGAGTGGTATCATGATATAGATACCCGTAAGCTTTATTATTATCCGCGTGAGGGAGAAAATATGCAATCAGTGGAAGCGATTGTGCCTGCTATTGAGACATTGGTGCAAATTGAAGGTACTTTGGATCGTCCGGTTACTAATCTTCGTTTCGAGCGGATCACTTTCTCATATACCACCTGGATGCGTCCTTCCGTAAAAGGGCACGTTCCTCTTCAGGGTGGTATGTATCTGACGGATGGGTATCGTATCGATCCGAAAATGAAACGGAATTACAGGAATCATCCGTTGGATAACCAGGGCTGGTTGGGACGTCCTGCGGCGGCAGTTCGGGTGGCTGCCGCTGGGACGATAGACTTTGAACGCTGCCATTTCGAGCATCTGGGCTCCACGGGGGTGGATTATGAAGAAGCGGTGCATGGAGGAATCATCCGTGGTTGTCTTTTCCGTGATATTGCGGGGAATGGTTTATTGGTCGGGAGTTTCTCCCCGGCTGCTCACGAGACACATCTTCCGTACGATCCTGCCGACCGTCGTGAAGTGTGTACACATCAACGGATTGATAATTGTTATTTTACGGAGACGGGTAACGAAGATTGGGGTTGTCTTGCCATTGCTGCGGGATATGTAAGCGACATCCATATCGTGCACAATGAAATATGCGAAGTGCCTTATAGCGGTATCAGCCTTGGCTGGGGATGGACTCAGACAGTGAATTGTATGAAGAATAATCAGGTTCATGCCAATCTGATCCATCACTATGCGAAGCATATGTATGATGTGGCAGGAATTTATACGTTAGGTTCCCAGCCCAAGACCTATGTAACGGAGAATTGTGTGCATAGCATTTATAAGCCGGGTTATGTGCATGACCCTAACCACTGGTTTTATCTCTATACCGATGAGGGTTCGTCTTTTATCACCGTCCGCGATAATTGGACGGAAGGGGAGAAGTATCTGCAAAATGCGAATGGACCCGGAAATGTGTGGGAGAATAACGGGCCGGGAGTGGATGCGGCTATTCGTGAACGGGCAGGGCTGGAAGAGGAATATAAAGACTTGAAGAATAAATGATAATTTATCGGCGAGAGAATTGTTACGCGGAAGTATCTTAAATTCTCCTCCTCTTGGGAGGAGGGGAATTGAGATAGTCAGAATATCAATAGCTACGCCGATAAATTATCATTCAACGAATCTGGAAATCTTAATTCAATATTATAGTAGAAATGAAAAACAGATGGATCGTAGTTTTGGTTGCCATATCATTGGCAACTTGCACTTTTGCCCAGACTTGGATATGGTATCCGGGCGATTATGAAATATGGTTAGGCAACCGGATGAATAACCGTCGTACGGAGCGGGGTGCTTTTTTTCCTCCTTTTTGGAAGACCGACAGCCACTATGTAGTCGTGGAATTCAGCAAACAACTGAACCTTTCCGAACCGGAAGAAATCTTCATTGCCGCTGAAGGAAAGTATAACGTTAAGCTGGATGGAAAACTCCAATTCGGTATGCTGGAAACCTTATTGCTTCCGGCCGGGACACATGATTTGAATATTAAAGTCTGGAATCAGTCGACTCCCCCTGCCATCTACGTAAAAGGTAAGACTGTAAACTCCGATGCTACCTGGCGTGTGACTTATGAAGACAAGGAATGGATTGACGAAAGCGGCAAAGCCAGTGACACCTCAGCCACCATCTATATGGATGCCGGCTGCTGGAACTTTGACGGAGCCACACAACTCCCTTCCCAATTCCGATTGATGCGGACACTCCATCAACCCACCTCCCGTGCTACACAACCCGAAGGAGGCATCCTCTATGATTTCGGAAAAGAAACATTCGGTTACCTCACTCTGAAGAATCTCTCCGGTAAAGGTATCATCGACATCTATTACGGTGAAAGTCCGGAAGAGGCGAAAGACAAGGCATACTGCGAAACATTGGATAAACTGCAACTGGAAGCAGGACAAGTCACTGATCTTGCCATCCGCCAAACATCCCCGCTGTCCGGTATCGAAAACGAATATACCCTGGAAAACAGTAAGGCTTTCCGCTACGTCTATATCACTCATGAACCGGGGGTACAGATAGGTGAGGTATCTATGCAGTACGAATACCTTCCCGAAGAATATCGTGGAACTTTCCGTTGCAACGATGAAGAACTGAACCGTATTTGGGAAGTAGGTGCCTACACTATGCACCTCACTACCCGTGAGTTTTTTATCGACGGCATCAAGCGTGACCGTTGGGTGTGGAGCGGAGACGCCATTCAGAGTTATTTGATGAACTACTATCTCTTTTTTGACAGTGAGTCGGTGAAGCGTACTATTTGGTTGCTTCGGGGTAAAGATCCTGTGACCAGTCATAGCAATACGATTATGGATTATACATTCTATTGGTTTCTCAGCGTCTACGATTATTACCTGTATAGTGGTGACCGGCAGTTTGTCAATCAACTCTATCCACGTATGCAGACTATGATGGATTATGTATTGGGACGCACCAATAAGAACGGTATGGTTGAAGGTATGTCCGGTGATTGGGTATTTGTAGACTGGGCCGACGGTTATCTGGATAAAAAGGGAGAACTCTCTTTTGAGCAGGTTCTGTTCTGCCGGAGTCTTGAGACAATGGCGCTCTGTGCAGGGTTGGTGGGAGACCGGACCAACCAACAGAAATATGAGAAACTGGCTGCTACCTTGAAAGCTAAACTGGAAACGATATTCTGGAATGCCTCAAAACAGGCCCTTGTACATAACAGCATCAATGGTGTTCAGAGCGATGCCGTCACCCGTTATGCCAATATGTTTTCCGTTTTCTTCAACTATCTGACTCCGGAGAAACAGCAGGCCATCAAACATTCCGTTCTTTTGAATGACAGCATCCTGAAGATCACGACTCCCTATATGCGCTTTTATGAGTTAGAAGCCCTTTGTGCGCTTGGTGAACAAGAAACAGTGATGCAGGAAATGAAAGCGTACTGGGGAGGAATGTTGAAAGAAGGTGCCACTTCCTTTTGGGAAAAATATAATCCGGAGGAAAGCGGTACGCAGCATCTCTCCATGTATGGTCGTCCTTATGGGAAGAGTCTGTGTCATGCTTGGGGAGCAAGTCCTATTTATCTGCTCGGCAAATATTACCTGGGAGTGAAACCTGTGAAAGAAGGCTATAAGGAATTCTCTATAACTCCGGTATTGGGAGGTCTGAAATGGATGGAAGGCAGTGTACCTACACCGAACGGAAATATACATATCCATATGGACCGGAAAATGATTAAGGTACGCGCAACAGAAGGCAAAGGGTATCTGACGATAAAAAGCTGCCGGCAGCCAAAGGCTAATATTGGAACTGTGGAAAAGATTGATGAGAATACCTGGCGCCTCTGGATAGATACTCCGGAAGAGAGAATTGTTAGCGGATTGAAGTACTGAAAGGCAGAATATGAGTACAAACGGATACTTATTGCGTCTTTTTACTATAAACTCAGGTTTGGCAAGTGTAGTGAGTAAAATTATCATTTGTAAACTTCTCTCAAAGTTTACCACACTTCAATATAAAGTAAAACCATCCTCTCCTCTTCTTTCGTAGAAAGAGAGAGAGTTATCATAAATAGAAATATGAGAAATATCAGATTATTCATGTTTGCGGCATGTACACTCCTTTTTGCAGCGTGCGGCAAGCAAACCGTGAAGATTATAACTCCGCCGGATGCGTCGAATCGTATTCTGTTTGGTGCGGAACAGTTACAAACCACTCTGGATAAAGCGGGCTATCAGGTTGTGATGCAACAGGAAGATACTATATTCTCCAACCCGGATGTCCGAACCATCCTGCTGACAGAAACCAATGATACGACTTTAAAGAAAGAAGGCTTTCAGATTACAACAGTCGGTAATCTGACGAAAGTATCCGGCAGGGATGGCAGCGGTGTCATCTATGGATGCCGTGAACTGATAGACCGTGTGAGTAGTTCAAAAGGCAAACTGAACCTTCCCGAGAAGCTGACGGATGGGCCGGAAATGGTATTGCGTGGCGCCTGCGTAGGATTGCAGAAGATGACTTATCTGCCGGGTCACGGCGTATATGAATATCCTTATACACCAGAGAGTTTTCCCTGGTTCTATGATAAAGAACAATGGATTAAATATCTGGATATGCTGGTTGCTAATCGTATGAACTCACTTTATCTCTGGAACGGGCATCCGTTTGCTTCGTTAGTGAAGCTGAAAGACTACCCGTTTGCATTGGAAGTGGACGAAGAGACCTTCAAAAAGAACGAAGAAATGTTTTCTTTCCTCACGGAAGAAGCGGATAAACGTGGTATCTTTGTGATACAAATGTTCTACAATATCATTCTTTCAAAGCCGTTTGCCGAACATTACGGTCTGAGAACACAGGATCGTAACCGTCCTATTACTCCTTTAATTGCGGATTATACTCGTAAGAGCATTGCCGCTTTTATTGAGAAATATCCTAATGTAGGATTGCTTGTTTGCTTGGGTGAAGCCATGTGTACTGTGGAGGATGATGTGGAATGGTTCACAAAGACAATTATCCCCGGAGTAAAGGATGGATTACAGGCACTTGGACGTACAGATGAACCGCCTCTCTTGTTGCGTGCACACGATACAGACTGTAAATTAGTGATGGATGCCGCCCTGCCACTCTATAAGAATCTTTATACCATGCATAAGTATAACGGTGAATCACTGACCACATACGAACCTCGCGGACCATGGGCAAAGATACATACGGATTTGAGTTCACTCGGTTCTATCCATATCAGTAATGTTCATATTCTGGCGAATCTGGAACCTTTCCGTTGGGGGTCTCCCGATTTTGTACAGAAGGCTGTAAAGGCCATGCACGATGTTCATGGCGCAAATGCCCTGCATCTTTACCCACAGGCTTCTTATTGGGATTGGCCATACACCGCCGACAAATTACCGGATGGCAAGCGGGAATTTCAGCTTGACCGTGACTGGATATGGTATCAGACCTGGGGACGATATGCATGGAACTGTCGTCGTGATCGTTCACAGGAAATTGATTACTGGAATTATCAGTTAGGTAAATTCTATGGTACATCTGATGAAAATGCCGGACTGATTCGTGAGGCGTATGAAGAAAGTGGCGAAATAGCACCGAAGTTGCTGCGTCGTTTCGGCATCACAGAAGGAAATCGCCAGACATTGTTGCTGGGTATGTTTATGAGTCAGTTTGTCAATCCATACAAATACACCATCTATCCGGGGTTCTATGAAAGTTGCGGACCGGAAGGTGAGAAACTGATAGAATATGTAGAAAAGGAATGGAAAAAGCAACCTCATGCAGGTGAGTTGCCTTTGGATATCATTGCCCAGGCTATAGAGCATGGAGATAAAGCGGTAGCCGCCATTGATAAGGCAGCAAATTCCGTATCTGACAATAAAGATGAGTTCGCACGTTTGCAGAATGACATACATTGTTATCGCGAGTTTGCATATGCGTTTAATCTGAAAGTGAGAGCTGCCAAACTGGTATTGGATTATCAGTGGGGAAAAGATCTAAAGAATCTGGAAAATGCCATTCCTCTGATGGAGCAGAGTCTGGAACATTATCGTAAATTAGTGAAACTTACAGATGAACATTATCTGTATGCCAATAGTATGCAGACAGCACAACGCCGTATTCCTATAGGTGGAGATGGCGGCAACAATAAGACTTGGAAAGAATTGCTGGTACATTACGAAAAGGAACTGGAGAATTTTAAAGCGAACCTTGTTCTGCTGGAGGAAAAACAAAATGGAAAAGCAACTACTGAATCGGTAGATATTCCGGCCTGGGCTTCCGCCAGCGTGAAAATTCTATCCGGTTATCCGACCGTTAAATTAAGTGAGGGCGCTTCCCTATTTACTAATCTTCCGGGAAAGATAGAAGCCATGGCTCCTGAACTGGAAGGATTGAAAGCATTTCGTTTCAATGCCAATGAGCAGCGTGAAAAGGGAACAAGTATTACTTTTGAAACGGATGCGCCGGTAAAACTTCTGGTCGCCTATTTCAAGGATGACCAAAAGAAGTATGCCAAAGCACCGAAACTTGAGATTGATGCTTCGGCTAATGATTACGGTCAGGCCGAGCCGATATTGACGAATGCTGTTCGTATCAGTGGAATGCCACTGGCCAATGTACATGCATATAGTTTTCAGGCAGGCAAGCATACGCTGATGTTGCCGAAAGGATATCTCCAGGTTCTGGGATTTACGGATGCGGATATGAAAGCCCGTAATGCAGGATTGGCCGGAGACGAAGAAACAATGGATTGGTTGTTTTATTAATACTGAATCATGAGAAAACTATCACTGACATTCTTTTGCATGATATCTGCCCTGTCTGCTTTTGCTCAGCGTGATGTTGCGCAGGAGCGGATGGAGCAGATTTTCGAAGAAGCAAAAACACCCTATAAATATGGACTGGTGGTTGCTCCGGAGGATAATCACCATAAAATAGATTGCCCTACGGTCTTCCGTCAGGGAGACAAATGGCTGATGACCTATGTTGTTTATAACGGTGAGGGAGGGACAGACGGCCGTGGTTATGAAACCTGGCTGGCAGAAAGTGATAATTTGCTTGAGTGGCGCACATTGGGGCGGGTTCTTTCGTACCGGGATGGTGAATGGGATTGCAATCAAAGAGGTGGATTTCCTGCTCTACCGGATATGGAGTGGGGAGGAAGCTATGAACTTCAGACTTATAAGGACCGTCATTGGATGACTTACATCGGTGGAGAAGGAACGGGGTATGAGGCTGTGAAGGCACCGCTTTTTGTCGGTTTGGCATGGACGAAAGGAGATTTGTCTACTGCGCACGAGTGGGAGTCTCTGAATAAGCCCATTCTGAGTATCCATGACAAGGATGCCCAATGGTGGGAAAAGCTGACTCAATATAAAAGTACCGTCTATTGGGATAAGGATAAGACGTTGGGTGCCCCCTTTGTTATGTTCTATAATGCGGGAGGCCGCCATCCGGAAACAGGTCTGAAAGGGGAACGTGTAGGGATAGCCCTTTCTAAAGATATGAAAACATGGAAACGTTATCCCGGAAATCCTGTTTTTGCACACGAAGCTGATGGAACCATTACAGGAGATGCCCATATACAGAAAATGGGAGATGTGTATGTAATGTTCTATTTTTCAGCTTTTGAACCGTCACGGAGATACAAGGCTTTCAATACTTTTGCTGCCAGCTATGATTTGGTGCACTGGACCGACTGGACTGGAGAAGACCTTATTATTCCCTCTAAAAACTATGATGAACTGTTTGCCCATAAAAGTTATGTGGTAAAGCATGATGGAGTTGTTTATCACTTCTATTGTGCGGTTAATAATGCGGAGCAGCGGGGGATTGCGGTTGCTACCAGTAAACCGATGGGACGTTCTGCCGTCCGTTTCCCAAAAATGGAGACGAAGAATCGTCGTATACTGACCGAATTGAATGAAGATTGGAAAACATGGCTGATTGATCATTCACAACCGGTGAATACTAATTCATTGCAGCGTGGTAATGCAATCAATTGTCAACTGCCTCACAACTGGGATGATTACTATGGTTATCGTCAGCTTACTCATGGCAATCTGCATGGCACTGCTATGTATGTGAAAGATTTTGCTTTGGATAATTACCAATCCCGGAAGCGCTATTTTCTTCGTTTCGAAGGAGTAGGCACTTATGCCACAATTCAATTGAACGGTCAGGATTTTGGGCGGCATCCCGTAGGACGCACGACATTGACCTTGGATGTGACCGATGCATTGAGGCAAGGTAGCAATCATCTGGAGGTAAAAGCTGAGCACCCGGAAATGATTGCCGATATGCCTTGGGTGTGTGGCGGCTGTTCTTCGGAATGGGGATTCAGTGAAGGCTCGCAACCTTTAGGAATCTTCCGGCCTGTGGTGTTGGAAGGTACAGATGAAATCCGTATCGAACCTTTCGGAGTACATATCTGGAATGATGAGAAAGCAGCTAATGTATTTGTCGATACGGAGGTTAAGAACTATGGTAAGACTACGGAAACGATTGAAGTGGTCAATAAATTGAGCAATGCAGATGGAAAGCAAGTGTTCCGTCTGGCCAGGAAAGTGACATTGGCACCGGGAGAGATGAAGGTGGTTCGCCAGCACTCTCCTGTAGAGAATCCGGTGTTGTGGAGTACAGATAATCCTTATCTGTATAAACTGGCAAGCATGATTAAACGGGATACGAAGACTACGGATGAGATATCGACTCCTTTCGGTATCCGTACCATCAGCTGGCCGGTGAAACGGAATGACGGAGACGGACGTTTCTATTTGAATGGAAAGCCTGTCTTTATCAATGGAGTTTGCGAGTACGAACATCAGTTCGGACAAAGTCACGCGTTCAGCAGGGAGCAGATAGCTGCAAGGGTAAAGCAGATATGTGCGGCAGGCTTTAACGGTTTCCGTGACGCCCATCAGCCCCATCATCTTGATTATCAGAAATACTGGGATGAAAAAGGTATTTTGTTCTGGACGCAATTCTCCGCACATGTATGGTATGACACACCGGAATTCCGGGAGAATTTTAAGAAGCTGCTTCGCCAGTGGGTGAAAGAGCGTCGCAATTCCCCCTCAGTCGTTATATGGGGATTGCAGAATGAAAGTACATTGCCCCGTGAATTTGCACAGGAATGTAGTGAGATTATCCGGGAGATGGATCCGACGGCGCGTACGATGCGTGTCATCACTACCTGTAATGGTGGGGAAGGAACCGACTGGAATGTAATCCAGAATTGGAGTGGTACGTACGGGGGAGATGTCACCAAATATGGAAAAGAACTCTCCCGGAAGAATCAACTGTTGAACGGAGAATATGGTGCATGGAGAAGCATCGGATTGCATACGGAATCCGGAGAGTTTGAGGTGAACGGAACGTGGAGTGAAGATCGTATGTGCCGGCTGATGGAAACTAAGATCCGTTTGGCGGAGCAGGCAAGAGATAGTGTTTGCGGACAATTCCAATGGATATATAGCAGTCATGACAATCCCGGACGCCGCCAGCCGGATGAAGCTTACCGGAAAATAGATAAAGTAGGACCATTCAATTATAAAGGATTGGTGACTCCGTGGGAAGAGCCGCTGGACGTATATTATATGTATCGTGCCAACTATGTTTCGGCAGCCAAAGATCCTATGGTTTATCTCGTATCGCATACCTGGACGGATCGTTTTAAGGAGGGGCGTCACCGGGCTACTATCGAGGCTTATAGTAATTGCGATTCTGTATTGCTCTATAACGATATGTCTGATGAGAAAGTCACTTTCCTCGGACGGAAGGGGAATAATGGAGTGGGAACTCATTTCGTGTGGGAGAACCGGGATATCCGCTACAATGTGCTTCGTGCGGTAGGTTATTACAAAGGAAAACCTGTCGCGGAAGATATAATCATTCTGGAAGGATTAGAGCGGGCGCCTCGCTTTGATGCGCTTTATCAGGAAGCAAAGCCTGTACTGAAGGGAGAGGAGGGATATAATTACCTGTATCGCATCAATTGCGGTGGAGATGAATATACGGATAGCTTCGGGCAACTCTGGTCACAGGATAATCTGGGGTATTCCCGTTCATGGGCTGCAAATTTTGAAGGTCTGAATCCTTATCTTGCCAGTCAGCGTACGACGTCTGATCCGATACGTGGCACGCGCGATTGGACGTTATTCCAGTCCTTCCGCTTTGGCCGTCACCAGTTGGAATATCGTTTTCCTGTAGCCGACGGAACCTATCGTATCGAATTTTACTTTACAGAGCCCTGGCATGGTACGGGAGGAAGTGCTTCTACCGATTGTGAAGGTTTGCGCATATTTGATGTAATGGTGAACGATTCCCTCGTGTTGGATGATCTGGACGTATGGGCTGAAAGTGGTCATGACGGTGCATGCAAAAAGGTAGTATATGCCGTTGCGAAGCAAGGCCTGCTGAAAATACACTTCCCGGAAGTAAAGGCCGGTCAGGCACTGATTTCCGGAATTGCCATTGCTTCTGCAAATCAGGAACTGAAACCGTCTGTGTTTCCGGCTTTAGGACTGAAAGCTTCGGAACTACTTTCAGCGGCGGACAGGAACTGGGTGGCTCCGGACTGGAGTTGGGTGGCGGCAGACAAAGAGCTTTTGGTGAAGACTCCCAAGGAATTGCTTCCGGAAGATAAAAATGCTCGTGCCAGTGTGGCGTATGAGGCTGAGACAGCTTCTGTAAAAGGTGCTTTTACGAAGAGGGAGCATCGCAAACAGATGGGCGTCTTCTTTGGAAAAGGAAAGAAGAATAGCATCGAGTGGAGTGTTTCTACCGGATTGGCCCAAATCTACGCTCTCCGGTTTAAGTATATGAATACAACTGGTAAGCCGCTGCCTGTACGGATGCAGTTTATCGACAGCAAAGGTGTGATGTTGAAAGATGATATCCTTACTTTCCCTGAAACACCCGATAAGTGGAAAATGGTGAGTACCACTACCGGAACATTCATCAATGCGGGCTATTATAAAGTGCTGCTTTCGGCGGAAGATATGAATGGATTGGCATTTGACGCATTGGAGATTCAGTAAAGAGTACAAAATACATCTTCGTCCGTCTATCCTAATATTAATAGTGTAACGAATGAAGATATATACTTTACTCTTTGGTCTATTGCTCCCCATCCAGCCGTCAGCACAAACTGTGCATGACTGGGAGAATCACCATGTACTTCAAATCAACCGCGAACCGGCGCGGGCCGCATTTACTCCTTTCCACGCACAGAAGGGAGATTGTTCCATCTGTCTGAATGGAACATGGAAGTTTCGCTGGACACCTGTGCCCGATGAAAGAATTGTAGAGTTCTATCAGACGGATTTCAATGATAAAGACTGGGTCGGTTTTCCCGTACCTGCCAATTGGGAAGTAAACGGATATGGTACGCCGATATACGTTTCGGCAGGCTATCCGTTCAAGATAGATCCACCCCGGGTGATGGGTGAACCAAAGGTTGACTATACGACTTACAAAGAACGGAATCCCGTAGGACAGTATCGCCGTTCGTTTCAGTTGCCTGCCGGTTGGGAAGCAAGAGGCCAGACCTTTCTTCGTTTCGAAGGAGTGATGAGTGCTTTCTATGTCTGGATAAATGGAGAACGGGTAGGGTATAGCCAGGGAAGTATGGAACCGAGTGAATTCAATATTACAAACTACCTGCATGCCGGAGAGAATCAGATCGCACTGGAAGTTTACCGGTATAGTGACGGCTCTTATCTTGAAGATCAGGACTTCTGGCGTTTTGGTGGTATCCACCGCAGCATCCATTTGCTGCACACACCCGATATCCGTATCCGTGATTATGCAGTGCGGACTCTTCCGGTTTCTACGGACTATCAGGATTTCATCTTGCAGATAGATCCTCAATTCAGCGTTTACCGAGGGATGACCGGAAAAGGAACTACCCTGCAGGGAGTATTGAAAGATGCTTCCGGACGAGAAATCGCGACACTGAAAGGGGATGTGGAAGATATACTCGACCTGGAACATAAAGCGGGCAGGATGAACGAATGGTATCCTCAACGTGGTCCCCGTAAATTGGGACGTATGTCGGCAACGATAAAATCTCCGAAAAGGTGGACTGCTGAAACCCCTTATTTGTATAAACTACACCTGGCTCTGCTGACTGCCGAAGGTGAAGTAATAGAGCAGGTAGAACAATCTGTCGGTTTCCGTTCAGTGGAAATACGAAACGGACAACTGCTGGTTAATGGCGCACCGGTTCGTTTCCGTGGGGTGAACCGCCATGAACACGATCCCCGTACGGCTCGTGTCATGAGCGAAGAACGTATGTTGCAGGATATTCTTCTGATGAAGCAAGCCAATATTAATGCGGTGCGAACCAGTCATTATCCCAATGTCAGCCGCTGGTATGAGCTTTGTGACAGTCTGGGGCTTTATGTAATGGATGAGGCTGACATTGAGGAGCATGGTTTGCGCGGAACCTTAGCCAGCACTCCCGATTGGCATGCCGCATTTCTGGACCGTGCCGTGCGGATGGCAGAACGGGATAAAAATCATCCAAGCATTGTAATGTGGAGTATGGGTAATGAGAGTGGTTATGGTCCGAATTTTGCCGCTATTTCAGCTTGGCTGCATGACTTCGATCCGACACGTCCCGTGCATTATGAAGGTGCACAGGGAGCCGGCGGTGAACCTGATCCGAAGACGGTAGATGTAATCAGTCGTTTCTATACCCGGGTAAAACAGGAGTATCTGAATCCCGGCATTGCCGAGGGAGAAGATAAGGAACGTGCGGAAAATGCACGTTGGGAGCGGCTGTTGGAAATTGCGGAACGTACCAATGACAACCGTCCCGTGATGACGAGTGAATACGCTCACTCCATGGGAAATGCTCTGGGGAATTTCAAGGAATATTGGGACGAGATATACAGTAATCCCCGTATGCTGGGCGGATTTATCTGGGATTGGGTAGATCAGGGCATCTACAAGACGTTACCCGATGGACGTATCATGGTAGCTTACGGTGGTGATTTTGGCGATAAACCGAATCTGAAGGCTTTTTGCTTCAATGGTCTGTTGATGAGTGACCGCGAAACAACTCCTAAATATTGGGAGGTGAAGAAAGTATACTCACCCGTGGAGTTGAGAGTGGAGAGTGGAGAGCTGAGAGTGACGAATAGGAATCATCATACGGATTTGTCCCAATATCGCTGTTTGTGGACGTTGTCCATAGATGGGAAGCAGAAGGATCAAGGAGAAATAACATTGCCCGAGGTAGCTCCCGGAGAAAGTGAAACGATCCCTTTACCTGTTTCCATAGCCGGCAAGAAAGCTTCGGCAAAGGCTACTTCTGACCTGCGTCTCACGATAAGCTTCATCTTGAAGCGGGATGCTCTTTGGGCGAAAGCCGGGCATGAAGTGGCATGGGAACAGTTCTGCATTCAGGAAAGCGCATTATTGTCTTCCAAACTTGAGAATAGAGGGAGACTGAAGGTAAGGGCAGATGAAGAACATTTATCCATCAGTGGGAGCGGCTTTTCTATTCAATGGGAGAAAAACGTAACCGGGAGCCTGACTTCCCTTACTTATCATGGAAAAGAAATGCTGGCTCATCCGGCTGATTTTCCTCTTCAACCTGTAACACAGGCCTTCCGTGCACCGACAGATAATGATAAGAGTTTTGGCAACTGGTTGGCTAAAGACTGGAGTTTGCATCAAATGGATAATCCTCGTATTAGTCTGGACTCTTTTAAGCATGAGGTCCGTGAGGACGGAGCGGTCATTGTCCGGATTCAAACCAGGAATCGCTATAAAGAAGGTATGATCGTGACAAAGTTTCTTTATACTATCCTTTCCGATGGAACCATAGACTTGAAAACTACTTTCCAACCGCAGGGAATTCTGCCCGAATTACCCCGTTTGGGAATAGCATTCTGCCTTTCATCCGATTATAATACTTTTATCTGGCAGGGGCGTGGTCCGCAGGATAATTATCCTGACCGTAAGACTTCCGCAGCTGTTGGACTTTGGAAAAGATCGGTTGCCGACCAGTATGTGCATTATCCCCGTCCGCAAGATAGTGGAAATAAGGAAGAAGTGCGTCGCCTTATGCTGACCGACAGGCATGGCAAAGGTATTCGTGTCGATGCTGTGGAAGATGTTTTTTCTGCTTCTGCCCTGCACTATACCGCACAGGATTTATATAAAGAAACGCATGACTGTAATCTGAAACCCCGCCCCGAGGTTATCCTGAGTCTGGATGCCGCCGTACTTGGATTGGGTAACAGCAGTTGCGGACCGGGCGTACTGAAGAAGTATGCCATTGATAAGAAGGAACATACCTTGCATATACGGATTTGTAATGAGAAATAGGAGCCGGCATAGTGCTGGAGCAAGATTTCCCTTCGGCATACTATTTTTATAGGCATTACTATCTCAATTGAAGGTGTGTCAAAACTGGAAAGTAACTTAAGCTCCCCTCCTCCCAGGAGGAGAATTAAGATAGTCTGGTTAGCACGCCGAAGGGAAAACCTGCTTCAGTACCGCCCCGGTATCAGTAACTAAGAATAACTAACACAATAATGAAAGTAACAATGAGAAACGTAACCACTTTATTATCAACCTTGGCATTAGCCACCACCCTGACTGCCCAGACACTTCCGCAGACAGAGCGGCAATACCTCTCCGGCCACGGATGCGACGACACAGTAGAATGGGACTTTTTCTGTACCGACGGACGTAACTCCGGTCGATGGACGAAAATAGGTGTCCCCTCTTGCTGGGAGTTGCAGGGTTTTGGTACCTATCAGTATGGAATTAGTTTTTATGGTAAAGCCTTTCCCGAAGGCATTGCCGGTGAGAAAGGAATGTATAAATATGAGTTTGAAGTTCCCGAGGAATTTCGTGGCAAGCAGGTCAGCCTTGTGTTCGAAGCATCCATGACCGATACGGAAGTTAAGGTTAACGGACGTAAGGCAGGATCGAAACACCAGGGAGCCTTCTATCGCTTTTCATATAATGTCACGGATTTACTGAAATATGGCAAGAAGAATCAGCTGGAAGTAACAGTTTCCAAAGAGAGCGAGAATGCCAGTGTGAACCTTGCCGAACGGCGCGCCGATTATTGGAACTTTGGCGGTATCTTCCGCCCGGTATTTCTGGAAGTAAAACCTGCCGTCAATCTCCGTCATATTGCTATTGATGCACAAATGGACGGATCATTCCGTGCCAATTGCTACACGAATATCTCCGGTGACGGAATGAGTATCCGTGCACAGATTTTGGACGGTAAAGGGAAGAAACTGGCAGATACCACCGTACCCCTAAAAGCCGGAAGCGACTGGACTACTTTACAATTGAACGTTTCTGCCCCTGCCTTATGGACGGCAGAAACTCCGAATCTTTATAAAGCTCAATTTTCACTGTTGGATAAAGGAGGTAAAGTCCTGCATCATGAGACCGAGACATTCGGTTTCCGTACTATCGAAGTTCGTGAAAGTGACGGATTGTACGTGAACGGGGTGCGTATCAACGTGCGTGGTGTCAACCGTCATAGTTTCCGTCCCGAAAGCGGTCGTACCCTAAGTAAAGCGAAGAATATTGAAGATGTACTTCTGATGAAGGGCATGAATATGAATTCTGTCCGTCTGAGCCACTATCCGGCGGACCCGGAATTTCTGGAAACGTGCGACTCTCTTGGACTCTATGTTATGGATGAACTGGGTGGCTGGCATGGCAAGTACGATACCCCTACGGGAGTACGTCTGATTGAAGGCATGATAGAACGTGATGTGAACCATCCGTCCATTATCTGGTGGAGCAATGGTAATGAAAAAGGCTGGAACATTGAACTGGACGGAGAATTCCATAAATACGATCTGCAGAAACGCCCGGTCATCCATCCGCAAGGTAACTTCTCCGGTTTCGAAACCATGCACTATCGTTCGTATGGAGAAAGCCAGAACTACATGCGCCTGCCGGAAATCTTTATGCCTACTGAATTCCTGCATGGTTTGTACGACGGAGGTCATGGTGCCGGCCTGTATGATTACTGGGAAATGATGCGTAAACATCCGCGTTGTATCGGTGGTTTCCTGTGGGTATTGGCGGATGAAGGCGTGAAGCGCGTGGATATGGACGGGTTCATAGACAATCAGGGAAATTTCGGAGCTGACGGAATTGTAGGCCCTCACCATGAAAAGGAAGGCAGCTATTACACTATCAAGCAGCTATGGAGCCCGGTGCAGGTTATGAATACCGCTATCGACCGGAATTTCGACGGTAAACTCTCTGTGGAGAACCGTTATGATTATCTGAACCTGAACACCTGTCGTTTTATCTGGCAGCAAGTGAAGTTCCCGTCGGTAACGGATGCTTCCAATACAACTACACGAATTCTGAAACAAGGTGAAGTGCAAGGAAGCGATGTAGCAGCCCATGGAGTGGGAGTGGTGGATATCAAGACTTCTATTCTTCCCGAAGCGGATGCTCTTTTCCTGACAGTTATAGATAAATATGGGTATGAACTTTGGCGCTGGACTTTCCCCGTAGATAAACTGAATCGGGAAACAGAACAGTTTTCTGCATCATCCGGCCGTGCATCCTATACGGAAACAGAAAAAGGTATTACGGTAAAAGCAAACGGGCGTACTTTTGTCTTTTCAAAGAAAGACGGGCAGCTGAAAGATGTATCCGTCAATAACCGTAAGATTAGTTTTGCTAACGGTCCCCGTTTTATCGGTGCACGTCGTGCAGACCGTTCCCTGGATCAGTTCTATAATCATGATGACGAAAAAGCCAAGGCAAAGGACCGTACTTACAGTGAATTTACCGATGCGGCAGTCTTCACGAAACTGGATGTGAAAGAAGAGGGGGGGGATCTGATCCTCACCGCTAATTATAAACTGGGTAATTTAGACAAAGCTCAGTGGACAATTCATCCGGACGGCATGGCTACTCTTGATTATACCTACAACTTCTCCGGTGTGGTAGACCTGATGGGTATTTGCTTTGATTACCCTGAAGAACAAGTGCTCAGCAAGCGTTGGTTGGGAGCAGGTCCGTATCGTGTATGGCAGAATCGTATTCATGGCACGCAGTATGATATCTGGGAGAATGATTATAACGATCCTATTCCGGGTGAGACATTCACCTATCCTGAATTCAAGGGATATTTTGGCAGTGTCTCCTGGATGAGTATTCGCACGAAAGAGGGAACCATCAGCCTGACGAATGAAACACCTGATTCCTATATCGGAGTATATCAACCCCGTGATGGTCGTGACCGGTTACTGTATACACTTCCCGAAAGCGGAATTTCTGTTTTGAATGTAATTCCTCCGGTGCGTAATAAAGTAAATTCCACGGACTTGTGCGGTCCTTCTTCACAACCAAAATGGGTGGATGGCTCGCAAACGGGACGCCTTGTTCTCCGGTTTGAATAAGACTTTGTAATTCCGGTTCAGGCGGAAAGAGATCAGCTATTTGTCCTGAACCGGTAAGTAATATCATTCATTTCTCCTTGTACAATCTTGTAAAGCCGCTGGTTGGTTTGTTCAGACTTCAAGCCACCGCGACTTTCTACGTAAGGCCCAAGTTTTATGTATTGGAAGTTCCGTATCGGGAATCCGTCAGGCAGTTCCTGCTTACCGGAATACCAACCCACTTTTACCGGGGCAATCTGCTGTTGCTGTAGAAAATTGGCAAAATACGCTACATCATAAGGATCTGCATCTCCACCCATAAAACAGACGCATGTAACAGCCTTTCCATACTTTTGTAAAAGTACGGAAAGGTTTTCTTCTGTCAGCGCTTCTCCAACATTTTGTTGCAGATAGGGACTATGGCAACCTTTACACCTGTTCGGACAGTTCGAAAGGTTGATTGCCAATGTCACCTCATCCGGTATCTCCTGAAAAACAATGTCGTAATCAGTGTACTTCAGCATAATATCTTCGGGCAGCCTCCTTTTGCCGGGCTTGAGAGAAATTGCTGATTCGTTTCATGTAGCCGATAACGCGGGTCAGATAATCCACGTTCTGGCTATGACATTCCGGACACTCTTTCAAGTATCTTTTGTCAATGTGGTTGCATTCGTTGCAGACCGTGTTAGGTATATTGAAAGTAAAGTAATTGCAGCCCTCAGTGGCGGCTACCCGAAGTAATTGCCTGTATTGCTCTTTGCTTAAGTGCTCTTCCAGATTCATGTGGAGTGCCGAACCGCCCGTCAGATGCTCTATATACCTGTGTCCATGCATACGGAACTTATCGATGACGTTCAGCGACTCATCCTCTACGATGTAGAAATAGCTGTTATAGCACTCGCGGAATGTCTGGAAACCGGCTTCTTTGTCCCATTTGGCATGTTTCACGCCTACATTCTCGGCCGGTATCATTTCGCAGTTAAAGAGTATATCTTTCGTTCGATATTTCTTATTGTATTTTTCAACTATTCCCAGAATCTCCTGCACAAAAGCTTCATATTTAGGATTATCGTTGATTTCAATTCCCATGAATTGAGCGGCTTCCACCAGCCCGTTTACACCGATTGTCAGATATTGGCGTCCCATATTGATGTATCCGGCATCGAACAAAGGCAACATTCCTTTGCTTTGCAGATGCTTTAAGTTTTCGTTATAGGCCAGTTGTACCTTGTGTACCAGATCTACTACCTCTTCAAGGAAGAAATGATAAAGCAATCCGGATTTCACTGCATGCTGGATGCAACGGTTCAGGTTGATAGTCAACACACTTTTTGATCCGGTAGATACGCCGCCTGCACCCAGGGTGTAACTAAATCCGTTATCCTGTATTTCATTACGTAAGCGGCAACAACTACTTAACGAGTCGGCATTATCACTCATATATGTAAAGAAAGAGTGTCCTTCCGCATACATTTCGGCCGTGAAGTCACCGTATTCCTTATCCAGTACATCTCCGTCTTTGGTCAGTAAAGCCATTGTCTCTACGGGGAAAGTAAGAACGGCTTTGGTGCGTTCCTTATTGAACCACTTCATGAAACGCTTCTGCAACCAGCTCAATGATTCCCAATGGGGAGCGTTTCCGTCCGGGAAGACGAAATGTTCGAAAAGGCTATTGAAATAATATTGATCATAGTAAGCTACATTCCAGAATACTGCCTGAAAATTCCGTGCCCCCGTAGGTTGATTGATGGAATATACGATCTGTTCAAAACAATCGGTGATTATTTTATCTATGGTCCTTTGTTTGGAGGAAAGGTCGGCAAGTTGTTCCGGATGTTTATAGTAATCCTCTCCGTATTCTTTTTCTATGAAATAATTCATATACATCAGAAATTCCGGTGTGGCACAGGCGCCGCTGAGCATACTCGATACGATAAATACCATATTGATGAATCCTCCGCAGAAAGACTTCAGATTGGTGGGTGCCGTGGAGTTACCGCCTACGGATGCGGTTCCGCTGATCAGCCACGGATACATGGTGATGCTTGCGCAATAATTGGCAAGATTGGTTTCATCATTCTTATATATGAAGTGTTGGTTCAGCAATTCGATGTAGCGGTCTGAAAGTTCCTTGCCGTACATGTCCTTCAGACGGTCAGTCAGCAAACGGCGGTTCAGACGGATGAAGTTCGATTTGGGGAGCTCGCCTATCAGTGTGGCTATATTTTTATTTTCCACATTGGCGTTAGCGTCATACTTGCTACCGGTGGCAGGGTTGGAGGCATCGCAGTAATCCATCAGGAAACGGAGCTTGTCACGTACTTCCCGGTCTTCCAGATGTTTCTGTCTGTATAGCATGAACGCTTTTGCTACACTGTAATAGTGTTCAGCCATCAGTGCAATTTCTACCTGGTTCTGTATATCTTCTACACTGGTTCCATCACTGATGTTCACGCGGCTGAGTATGTTGGTGATCACATCTTGTGTGGCAAAACTGCCGACAGATAAAAATGCTTTACTAATTGCGTTCTTGATCTTGTCAAGTGAAAACGCTTCTTTTTTCCCATCTCTTTTGACGATGAAAGTCTCCGAATTGATCATACCTGTAATTTAAGATTTAACAAATAAATATTCTTTGTTTAGTTAGCTATACTAAATCAAACGACAAAATAAGGAGAGTAAGTAATAAAATGAATCTTGGAGGATGCATTCTATCGCTTTTCACCCGAAAGCCTGAATGATTACAGATATCGGCAGGTCTTCTGACTTGTTTCCGTTATGGCGCCTTCCCGGTCTTTGCAGGACCAGTGGCTAAAGAGTGCCACAATCTTTTCTCCACATGGTAGGGAGATGAAACTTACAGCTACGGGGATAGTCCCTGATTTTCACAGGATTCCCTTTTAATTCCATTTCACGCTTGCGGTGATTTGGAAACCGTTATCGCTGACAAAGTTAGAAATAAAATCTATAATCCAACGGATGATAGAAAAAAATATTCCCAGCTTATATTTTTTGTTTTAAAAAGCATCTCCAATGATAATTTCCACTATCTTTGCCCCGAATTGGTTTCGGATGAACATTTCTGTCATTTGGATTAAAAGGGAATCGGGTGTAAATCCCGGACAGTCCCGCTGCTGTGAAGCTCCATAACTTTCTTGATAAATACTTTAGCCACTGGCTGTGAATTGGAGGCCGGGAAGGAATCAGAAAGGGAGTCAGTCAGAAGACCTGCCATTCGTTAAAGTCTGTTGCTACTCGTGGGATTAGGGGAACAGTACGAACGTATAATTGTTTTAATTTAATTAATGCGAAAGGGATGCCTATGAAAAAGGTATGTCCGCGTTGTGGTGCAACCTTTGAGTGTATGCACGATCGGATTTTGTCATGCCATTGCGCTACGGTACGACTGAATGAGCAGCAACGTGCTTATTTGCAAAAGAATTACCCGGGCTGTTTATGTCATGACTGTCTGACGGCAGTCAAAGAGGGTATCGTTATGGATGTATGTGATGCACCCCTTTGTGATAAACAGAAGAACAATGATAAAAAAAGTATTGATTGCCAATAGAGGCGAGATTGCTGTACGTGTAATGCGTTCCTGCAAAGAGATGGGAATACGTACAGTAGCTGTCTATTCGGAAGCGGACCGTGCAGCAAAACACGTCATGTATGCCGATGAAGCCTGTCTGATAGGTCCGGCAGCTTCCAGAGACAGTTATTTGAATATAGAGAATATAATTCGTGCTGCCCGGCAGCATGAAGCGGATGCCATCCATCCCGGATATGGTTTCTTATCTGAAAATGCGGACTTTGCCCGTCGTTGCAAAGAAGAAGGCATTATTTTTATCGGGCCCTCTGCCGAAACAATGGAAGCGATGGGCGATAAAATCTCAGCCCGTAAACACATGATTGCAGCCGGAGTACCGGTAGTTCCCGGTACGGAACAACCCTTGCAGAGTGCCGGGGAGGCTGTGATGATATGTAATAAGATCGGCTATCCCGTGATGCTGAAAGCCTCTATGGGTGGTGGCGGAAAAGGTATGCGACTGATACATAGTGAGGATGAAGTAGTTGAGGCTTATAATACCGCCCGTTCGGAGTCTATGTCTGCTTTTGGTGACGATACGGTATATCTGGAGAAATTTGTGGAGGAACCCCATCATATTGAATTTCAGGTATTGGGTGATAATCATGGCAATGTGATTCATTTATTTGATCGCGAATGTTCTGTTCAGCGTAGAAATCAAAAGATTGTGGAGGAAAGTCCGTCTCCCTTCCTCACTCCGGAATTACGCAGAGAGATGGGAGAGAAGGCTGTAGCTGCCGCCAAAGCAGTGAACTATTCGGGTGCAGGTACTATCGAATTTCTGGTGGATAAGCATCGTCATTTCTATTTCCTGGAAATGAACACCCGTTTGCAAGTGGAACATCCCATTACGGAAGAAGTGGTGGGTGTGGACTTGGTGAAAGAACAGATCATGATTGCATCCGGTTATCCGTTGCATCTTAAACAGGAAGATTTGTTTCAGCGGGGACATGCTATCGAATGTCGTATCTGTGCGGAAGATACGGAGAATAATTTTATGCCGTCTCCGGGAATCATTAAGTTATTGGCTGAACCGAACGGTATCGGTGTCCGAATCGATAGCTATGTTTACGAAGGGTATGAGATTCCTATTTATTATGATCCCATGATCGGAAAACTGATCGTATGGGCCACCAATCGGCAGTATGCCATTGAGCGTATGCGCCGTGTGCTGTATGAGTATAAAATTACCGGATTGAAGACGAATCTTACTTATCTGAAGCGCATCATGCACAACCCCGATTTCGTAAAGGGAGAATACAACACGCTGTTTATCGAGAAAAACTCGCGTATGTTGCAGCGTCCTAACAGTAATAATGAAGAAATTGAGAATATTGCCATGATTGCCGCTTATATAGATTACCTGATGAACCTGGAAGAGAATTCTTCTACGCAGTCGTCTGATGGTCGTCCTATCAGTCGCTGGCGTGAGTTTGGTTTGCAAAAAGGAGTTTTACGTATTTAAAGAGGGAGGAAGTAGTTAATGGAAATACATATTGGAAACCGCGTTGCCGACGTGACGTTGGTCAGTAAAGAAGATAATAAAGTCCGGTTGAATGTTGATGGAAGAATCTACGATGTGGATATTGCCATGGCAGAAAACGGCAGCTGCTCCATCTTACACGACGGAAATTCTTACAATACGGAAGTCATCCGCGGTGAAGGAGGAAAAAGCTATGATGTGAATTTGTTCTATCGCTCTTATCATGTGGATATAGCAGATACCCAGGTGAAATACTTGCGTATGCGAAAAGGAGGAGAAGAGAGACAGGACGATAAGATTATTGCTCCGATGCCGGGTAAGGTTATGAAGATTCCTGTAAAGAAAGGGGACCGTTTGTCGGCGGGAGATATTGTAGTGGTGCTTGAAGCTATGAAAATGCAAAGCAACTATAAGGTCAATTCGGACTGTGTAGTGAGAGAAATCTTGGTGGCGGAAGGTGATTCAGTGAGCAGTAACCAGATTTTAATGACATTGGATATTATAAATGAAGAATAAGTATGGAAAGGACAGAAATATATAATCAGTTTGAAGAACTTAATAAGCGTGCCTCGCAGGGTGGAGGCATTGATAAGATAGAAAAACAACATGCTGCCGGGCGGATGACCGCACGCGAACGCATAGAAGCCTTGCTGGATAAAGGGACATTCAATGAGTTGGATAAGTTTGTAAATCACCGTTGCACCAATTTCGGAATGGAGAAAAAACAAATTCCAGGTGATGGCATGGTGACTGGTTACGGCAAGATTGACGGTCGTCCGGTATTTGTGTACGCCTATGACTTTACGGTGCATGGTGGTTCTTTGAGTGAAACTAATGCAGCGAAAATAGTGAAAGTACAGCAACTGGCACTCAAAAATGGTGCTCCGGTTATTGCTCTGAATGACTCGGGAGGTGCCCGTATTCAGGAAGGTGTCGGCAGTTTGTCAGGATATGCTTCTATTTTCTATCAGAATACGATTGCTTCCGGGGTGATCCCTCAAATCTCAGCTATTCTGGGCCCATGTGCCGGCGGTGCCTGTTATTCACCTGCATTGACGGATTTTATTTTTATGGTGAAAGAGAAAAGTCATATGTTCATCACAGGGCCGGATGTAGTGAAAACGGTTACGCATGAAGAAGTGGACAAGGAAGAGCTGGGTGGAGCCTATGCACATAGCAGTAAGAGTGGCGTTACTCACTTCATGTGTAACACTGAAGAAGAAACCATGCTGGCCATACGCGAATTGCTCAGCTTCCTGCCTTCCAATAATATGGAGGATGCTCCGCTTATTCCTTGTACGGATGATGCCAGACGTCAGTCAGAAGAACTTCAAACTGTGATTCCGGAAGACCCGAACATTCCTTATGACATTAAGGATATTATAGAGCCTGTTATGGATAACCAATATTTCTTTGAAGTGATGCCTCATTTTGCAAAGAATATTGTGGTGGGTTTCGCCCGTCTGAATGGTCGTTCGGTAGGAGTTGTAGCCAACCAGCCGGCTTATCTGGCTGGTGTGCTGGATATAGATGCTTCCGATAAGGCTGCACGTTTCATCCGTTTTTGCGACTGCTTCAACATTCCGTTGATTACCTTCGAAGATGTACCGGGCTTCCTGCCTGGCGTGACGCAGGAGCATAATGGCATCATTCGTCACGGGGCAAAAATCGTCTATGCTTATGCAGAAGCTACTGTCCCTAAAATTACCCTGATAACCCGTAAGGCTTATGGCGGTGCGTACATCGTGATGTCCAGCAAACAGACAGGGGCAGACATCAATCTGGCCTATCCGCAGGCTGAAATAGCTGTGATGGGAGCCGAAGGTGCTGTGAATATATTATATAGAAATGTTACACCGGAAGAAAAATCCGGTCTGATCCAGGAATATGAATTTAAGTTTTCTAATCCGTATCGGGCTGCCGAGCGTGGTTTTATTGATGAGATTATCATGCCTCGTGATACCCGGTATAAGCTGATTCAGGCGTTAGAAATGACGCATAACAAGAGTCAGAGCAACCCACCTAAAAAGCACGGCAATATGCCACTATGATTTAGTTATGTTTCAATGTGTGCGTCTCCCCGTAGAAGTGATTTCTCCGGGGAGACTTTAAACGGATTATATGAAGAAAAAATTATATATGCTTTAAATTATGGAACTATTGAAGAACCTTTTTGAAGGATACCCTGATCTTTGGGGTGGAGGAGTGGCTCATTCCGTACTGATCCTTTCACTTGTGATAGCATTTGGCATTATGCTGGCTAAAATCAAAGTGGCGGGAGTTTCATTAGGTATCACATGGATACTTTTTGTGGGGATTGTATTCGGGCATTTTGATATGACTCTGAATGAACACTTGCTTCATTTTATGAAAGAGTTCGGTCTGATCTTGTTTGTTTACTCCATAGGGCTACAAGTGGGACCCGGTTTCTTTTCTGCTTTCAAAAAAGGCGGACTTACCTTGAATCTGTTGGCTATGCTGGTCGTTTTTCTGGGAGTAGTCATCACGATTATATTACATTTTGTCACGGGTACGCCTATCACTACTATGGTCGGTATCCTTTCCGGTGCGGTAACAAATACTCCGGGACTTGGAGCTGCCCAGCAGGCGAACAGTGATTTGAACGGAATAGATGCCCCTGAGATAGCATTGGGATATGCGGTTGCTTATCCACTGGGTGTAGTCGGCATTATCTTGTCATTGATAGCCTTGAAATATATTTTGCGTATCAATACCAAGACAGAAGAGGCGGAAGCTGAACGTGGACTGGGACACATACAGGAACTCACTGTGCGTCCTATTTCGTTTGAAATCCGTAATGAAGCTATCGACGGAAAAAAGATAAAAGATATACGTCCGCTGATGAACCGTGATTTTGTGATTTCGCGTGTACAGTATCATGACGGGCAAGGAACGGAATTGGCTAATTCAGATACGGTATTGCATCTGAATGATAAAATTTTGGTTATCTCTACCCCTAAAGATATTGAAGCTATTAGCGTCTTCTTCGGTAAGCAGATTGATATGCAATGGGAGCAATTGGACAAGAAACTGATTTCCCGTCGTATCTTGATAACGAAACCTGAACTGAATGGAAAGATGCTTTCCCAATTGAAGATACGTAATAATTTCGGAGCCAGTATTACCCGGGTGAATCGTTCGGGAGTAGACTTGGTTGCTGCTCCGCAATTACAATTGCAGATGGGCGACCGTGTTACTATTGTTGGTAGCGAGCTGGCGGTCAGTCATGCGGAAAAAGTATTGGGAAATTCAATGAAACGCTTGGATCATCCTAATCTGATACCTATATTCTTGGGGATAGCGTTAGGATGTATCCTGGGTAGTACACCTTTCGTATTTCCGGGCATTCCACAGCCGGTAAAGTTAGGATTGGCGGGCGGCCCTCTTATTGTTTCCATTCTGATCAGTCGCTTCGGTCCTCAGTACAAAATGATTACTTATACTACCATGAGTGCCAATCTGATGCTGCGTGAGATAGGAATTTCCCTTTTCCTGGCTTGTGTGGGATTGGGTGCCGGTAAAGGATTTGTGGAAACGGTGATTTATGACGGTGGATATGTCTGGGTAGGTTATGGTGTTATTATAACTATTGTTCCTTTGCTGATAGCCGGGCTTGTCGGACGATACGTCTTTAAATTAAACTATTATACGTTGATCGGAGTATTGGGTGGCTCAACCACGAATCCGCCCGCGTTGGCGTATTCCAATGATCTGACTTCGTGTGATGCTCCTGCGGTGGGATATGCCACTGTTTATCCGCTTACCATGTTTTTACGTGTGCTTACTGCACAAATACTGATACTTGCATTAGCTTAATTCCTAAACTTTAATTGAATCAAACATTTTCTCTTTTAGCTTGTTCTTTACTCCCCGTAAGATTATCTTTGCGGGGAGTTTTTTTATGTGAAAGAAAAAATGTAGTAACCAAGATGTATACAAATAAAGTAAAGAGAATAGCTGCCGTTCATGACTTGTCTGGTTTTGGGCGTGTATCCCTTACGGTTGTAATTCCGATTTTGTCTTCCATGGGCTTTCAGGTTTGCCCTTTACCTACGGCTGTGCTCTCCAGTCATACGCAATATCCGGAGTTTTCTATTCTTGACCTGACGGATGAAATGCCTCGAATTATTGCCGAATGGAAAAAGCTGGATGTACAGTTTGATGCTTTCTATACAGGATATCTCGGAGCTCCGCGTCAGGTACAGATTGTTTCGGATTTTATTGATGACTTCCGCCAGCCGGACAGCTTGGTGGTAGTTGACCCCGTATTGGGAGATAACGGACGGCTATACACAAACTTTGATGAATCAATGATTTGCGAAATGCGCCACTTGGCAACGAAGGCGGATGTGATCACCCCAAATCTCACTGAACTTTTTTATCTGATGGACAAGCCTTATAAAGCAGATAATACGGATGAAGAATTGAAATCTTACCTTCGTCTTTTGTCTGATGCAGGCCCTCAGGTGGTTATTATAACCAGCGTTCCTGTTCATGAAGAGAGTCACAAGACCTCGGTATATGCTTATAATCGGGTAGGGGATCGATACTGGAAAATTACTTGTCCGTATTTGCCGGCCCATTATCCGGGAACCGGGGATACTTTTACAAGTGTCATAACCGGTGCTTTATTGCAAGGGGATAGTCTTCCTATTGCTTTGGACCGTGCCACGCAATTCATTCTTCAGGGCATTCGTGCTACTTTTGGGTATGAGTACGACAATCGGGAGGGTATTTTACTGGAAAAAGTACTGCACAATCTGGATATGCCTATCCAAAGCGCCAGCTACGAATTGATTTAAAATGTAGTTATGTTACTCGTTGGCGGAATTTATTTCTTTTTTTGGGGTTATGAATTAATTCACCACAGAGTAACACAGAGTTTCACGGAGTTTAATCAATTTGAAATCAAAAGAATATAACTCCGTGAAACTCTGTGTTACTCTGTGGTGAAAATTCATTACTATACCGAAATGAATAAATTCCGCCAACAGATTTATGTTATTTGTTTGGAAGTGACGCTTTTAATAAGATAGGTACTTCTGCCGGTTCATTTGCCACTTGTATTCCAGCTGCCGTCAGTGCTGCAATCTTTTCCTCGGCAGAGCCGGAATTACCGGAAATAATGGCACCTGCATGTCCCATTTGCTTTCCCGGAGGTGCAGATTGTCCGGCAATAAAAGCTACGACAGGTTTTGTTACGTGCTTCTTTATATATTCAGCCGCCAGTTCTTCTGCGTTTCCACCAATCTCACCGATCATGACGATGGATTCCGTATCCTTATCATTCTGGAACATTTCCAATAGTTCACGGAAGTAAAGTCCTACTACGGGATCACCTCCCATGCCAATAGCGGTAGATTGGCCCATGCCGTTGGCTGTAAGATGGTAAACAATCTCGTAAGTCAATGTTCCGCTACGGCTGATCACTCCGACATTTCCTTTTTTAAAAACGTTGCCGGGTAAGATTCCGGCCAGGCTCTTTTCCGGAGAAATTAAACCGGGGCAGTTCGGCCCGATCAGCATGGCTCCTTTCAGTTGAGTGAAGCGATACGCTTTGATTACATCGAGGGTAGGGATACCTTCGGAGATACAGATAATCAGTTTGATTCCGGCATCTGCGGCTTCCATGATAGCATCTGCCGCATAGCTGGCGGGAACAAAAAGAATGGAGGCATTGGCCTGCGTCTTTTCCACTGCCTCGTACATGGTGTTGAAAACGGGAAGCCCGTCTACGGTGCTGCCTCCTTTTCCGGGAGACGTACCACCTACCACATTCGTACCGTATTCTTTCATTTTCACAGCATGAAAATGTCCGTCTCTGCCCGTAATACCTTGTACCAACAGACGGGTCGATTTATCAATAAGTATGCTCATAATGTTTCTCCTTTCACAGATTTTACTACCATCAGGGTGGCTTCATTCATGGTTTCCGCTACCTGAAAGCGGTTACTGTCTTTTAATAGTTTCCTGCCGATTTTTTCATTGGTTCCCGTCAGTCTTACAATGACAGGAATTTCCGTTTGCAATTGGTCGAAAGCCTGTATCAATCCTATAGCTACATCGTCGCAACGAGTGATGCCGCCAAATATATTGATGAAGACCGCTTTTACTTTCGAATCATTCAGCAGTATCTTCATGGCTTCAATCACCTTCACGGGGTTTGAACTCCCACCGATATCCAGGAAATTGGCAGGTGAACCGCCATATAACTTAATCATGTCCATGGTAGTCATTGCCAGTCCGGCGCCGTTTACCATGCAACCGATGTCTCCGTCCATACGTACATAGCTGAATCCTCTTTCTTTGGCTGTAGCTTCGAGTTGTTCCTCCGATGTAGGTTCGAAAAGTGAGTGTATCTCGAGGTGACGATAAAGAGAGTTATCATCGAACACCATCTTGGCATCAATGGCTGTAAGGGTACCTTTAGCCGTCAACACTAACGGGTTGATTTCAGCAAGCGATGCATCGTTTTCCATGAAGGCTTTATAGAGATTCTGAAGGATGGAAGTCATACGCCTGGCTTGTTCCGCCTGGTCAAAAAGCATGAATGCAAAACTCTGTGCCAGATATTGAGGCAATCCTATCAACGGGTCGATATTATAGCGAATGATTTTCTCCGGAGTGTTGCGGGCTACTTCTTCAATATCCATTCCTCCTGCCGCGCTCATGATAAGCACTACTGAACGCGTGTTGCGGTCAATGGTAAAACTGACATAATATTCAGCTGCGATATCTACAGCTTCGCTGATTAAAATTCGGGTTACAGGAAAACCTTTGATGGTCATTTTCAGAATTTCCCGGGCGTGCTGTCTTACCAGTTCTTCATTGTCAGCTAGTTTTATGCCTCCTGCCTTTCCTCGTCCACCGGTCAACACTTGTGCTTTCACAACTACTTTGTCCACTTCTAACTGCCGGAAAGCTTTTACGGCTTCATCGGGCGTATTGCATAACACATGTCGTTCTACCGGAATTCCATACTGGGAGAAGATTTCCTTTGCTTGATATTCATGTACTTTCATGGATCATGGATTATAGATTAGTATATGTCTCTAACAAATAAGATGGCTAAAAAGTTGTCAAATAAGTGATTGAGAACGAAAATAAGAAAAAGGATCGTTTCTGGTGAATGCTATTTGTTATAAGAAAAATATGGTAATAGCGATAAAAAATGACGTGTATTATGAAAAAAACTTGTTTTATACTGTGAACTTTTCTGCCTTTTTGGTTAATTTTGCATATTAATCTCATATTTTAATATTAAACCGTTGGGATTCCTTGTCAGATTCGGAGTCAGGAATCCTTGGATGATAACACACGAACTGTGATGAACAGGAGAAGATTTTATCAACAGAGAAAAACCTCCATGCTGTTTGCCATACTCGTATTTTTTACTCAGGTATGTGTAGCCCAGGCATATAAATATATAAGTATGGAGGATGGTCTGGGCAGTCAGAAAGTTTATCGTATCCTACAAGATTCTTTAGGATATATGTGGTTCCTTACTCAGGAAGGTCCGGACCGTTACAATGGCAAGGAAATCAAACACTATGAATTGACGGATAAGGGACAGAAGCTCAATATGCAGTTTAGCCTGAATTGGCTTTACATGGCTGACGACGGTGTGTTGTGGGGAACTGGACGGAAAGGCCGCATTTTCCGCTATGAACAGGGCCGGGATCGGTTCGAACAGGTGTATATGCCTCCTTTACCGGAAAAGGGAATCTCTTCGCCGAATATTACATATAGCTATATGGATCATTCCAGACGTATCTGGCTTTGCAGTAAGGAACAAATGGCATTGTTCGATACCCGCACAGGAAAGATATCGCAATTATCATCCAGTATAATCAGTAATGTCACTTCTATTGCCCAGATAGATAGGGAAAACTTCTTCATAGGTACGGAGTCCGGGTTGTATCGGGCGGTATTGGATGAGTCTCGTACGTTACTTTCGTGTACACCGGCATATAATCTTCATGCACCGGTGAGCGAGTTATTCTTTTCAGCTGCTTTGAAGAAATTGTTTGTCGGTACTTTTAAGCAGGGAGTGTGGATTTGTGATCTTGATACTTCTCAGGAAAATCGGTCGGATGAAACCCTTAGTGACGTGAATATCAAACGTATTATACCCTTTGGGGAAAGGGAAATTCTGATAGCTACTGACGGGAAAGGAATCTATCGTATGAATATTGATACATGTTATGCAGTTCCTTATATTGTAGCAGATTATAATATCCATAATGGAATGAATGGCAACAATATAAACGATGTGCATGTAGACCATGAGGGTCGCATCTGGATTGCTAATTATCCCAGTGGAATAACCATCCGCGACAATCGTTACAGCGGTTACCGCTGGACTCGTCATTCAGTTGGGAACCGCCAGTCACTTGTCAATAACCAGGTGCATGATGTCATTGAAGATAGTGAGGGTGACCTTTGGTTCGGTACCAGCAATGGCATAAGTCTATATAGTTCCGCTACGGGGGAATGGCATTCCTTTTTCAGCACTTTTGATCATGAACTGGAAGATAAGAATCATATATTCCTGACGCTTTGTGAAATCTCGCCCGGAATTATTCTGGCAGGTGGTTTTACCTCCGGTCTTTACCAGATAGATAAACGTGCCCTTACGGTTGACTATATTGCTTCTTCTCTTTTCTTTCATTTAGACCTGCGTCCCGATCAGTACATTCGTGACATAAGGAAAGATTCGGAAGGTAATATCTGGTCAGGCGGTTTTTATAATCTGAAATGTTTTGATCTTAAAAGTGGTAAATCCCGCCTGTATTCCGGCTTGAATTCTATTACCTGCATTCGCGAAAAAGACGATTCTTCGATGTGGATTGGCACTTCGGCAGGACTATATTTGCTAGACAAATTTTCCGGAAAATATCGCAGCATCGATATGCCTGTGGAATCTATGCATATCCATGCCTTGTATCAGGGAGACGATGGTGTGTTGTATATAGGTACCAGTGGTTCCGGGCTGGTGCTTTATAATCCCGAAGAAGAGGCCTTCGCTCAGTATTATACAGATAATTGTGCCCTTATATCCAATAATATCTATACAATTCTTCCTAAACCGGACGGGGATTTATTGCTTAGTACGGAAAATGGAATTGTTCATTTTTCACCTCGTAGAATGTCATTTAATAACTGGACGCGTGAACAGGGGCTTATGAGTGTCTGTTTCAATCCCGGTGCCGGTATTTTGCATAGTAGCGGTCGTTTTGTCTTGGGAAGTAATGATGGGGTCATTGGTTTTCCTTCGGATATGCACATACCGGTCCCAACTTTTTCTCCGATGTTGCTTAGTGATTTGAATATATCCTATCAGCCTGTATATCCCGGTGATGAAGGATCACCCTTGGAAACGGATATTAACGATACGAAAATTTTGAAACTTAAATATGAACAGAATACTTTCTCACTGAGGGCTTCCTCCATTAATTATGACTATCCTTCTAATATTTTATACTCCTGGAGATTGGAAGGCTTTTATGATGAATGGACTACGCCTTCTTCCAACGGTCTGATGCGTTTCACCAATATCCCTTCGGGTAAATATATGCTTCATGTACGTTCCGTATCTAACGAAGAAAAGTATAAGAGTTATGAACAGCGCAGTATGTTGATTATCATATCTCCTCCGTTGTGGGCTACTCCGTGGGCTATAGCCGGTTATATTATGTTAGCTGTTCTGGTGTGTGTGATTCTGTTCCGCATCATTACACTGAGGAAACAGAAGAGGATTTCGGAAGAAAAGACACGCTTTTTTATAAACACAGCTCACGACATCCGTACACCTCTGACTCTGATAAAGGCCCCGTTGGAAGAACTACGGAACAAAGATATGGTGAATGAGGAAGGTAAGGGACATGTGAGCATGGCTCTGAGAAATGTGGATGTTCTTTTACGGCTTATAACAAATCTTATTAATTTTGAACGTATCAATACCTATTCATCACATATGTATATTGCTGAGTATGAATTAGGTATGTATGTGTCAGGCATTTGTGACACATTTCATGCGTATACAAACATCAAGCATATCAGGTTGACTTACGAAAGTAATTTTCAATACCTGAACGTGTGGTTTGACAGGGATAAGATGGATTCTATCATGAAGAATATCCTGTCGAACGCCATGAAATATACACCGGAAAATGGGAACATATATGTCAGTGCATCAGAATATGAGGATGGTTGGGGCATTGAGGTGAAAGATACCGGAATCGGTATTCCCCGCAATGAACAGAAAGGACTTTTTCATACCTATTTTCGAGGTAGCAATGCCGTCAACTTGAGGGTTAGCGGTAGTGGAATCGGCCTGGCATTGGTGCATAGGCTGGTGCGTTTACATGGTGGAAAAATAACTATAGAGAGTACGGCGGAACAAGGTACACTGGTAAGAATCATTTTTCCTAAGGGGAACAAACATTTTCGTAAAGCCAGTATCATATCTGCAACTCCGGAGCGATCTATCAGCATGCCGGAAGTTGTTACTCCGGCACTTTCTGCCGTTGAGCCCAAGCAGAGTGATGCTTCTTCCCGACGTATCCTCATCGTGGAGGATAATGACGATTTGCGTATTTATCTGGTGAATACGCTTGGTGAGGATTATCTGGTGCAGTCCTGTCACAACGGAAAGGAGGCTCTTGAAATCCTATCCGAGTTTAAGCCGGATCTTGTGTTGTCAGATATTATGATGCCGGAAATGTCGGGAGATGAATTGTGTGCCGCCATTAAGGGCAATATTGAAACATCTCATATTCCGGTGCTTCTGTTGACTGCATTGGGTGATGAGAAAAACATGCTGGAAGGACTGAAGATAGGTGCGGATGATTACATGGCGAAACCTTTCAGCATCAGCATATTGAAGGCGAGTATCAACCGTTTGATTACCAATCGGATCTTATTGCATAAGAAGTATGGCAGTTCGGACTTCGAAACTGAAAAATGGCCGAAAGGGTGTCGGGATACACTTGACTGGAAATTCATAGCTTCAGTCAGGGAAAATGTGGAGAAGAACATGGCCGATCCGGATTTTACGGTAGATATGCTTTGTTCGCTTCACCACATGAGTCGCAGTAGTTTCTATAATAAAGTGAAAGCATTGACTGATTGTTCTCCGGCAGATTATGTACGTCTCATCCGTATGCAGTATGCTGCCCGAATGTTGAAAGAAGGCGAACACTCTATTACGGAAATAGCGGATATGACCGGGTTCTGCGATGCGAAATATTTCAGAGAGGTATTCCGGAAGCATTTCGGGGTCAGTCCGAGCGAGTATAGGGGAAAAGGGACGGCAGAAAAAGAAAATTCAGATTTAAAGCAAGATAATGATGGGAGTGTGTCAAAATGAAGTTTAGAATGCAAATTACATGAATTACACAAATGATTCTTTTTTATCCTTCTGATAATCAGAACTTATCTGACTTGTTGTTTGCGTAATTCATGTAATCTGCGTTCTTTTATTCTGTTTTGGCACATTCTCTTATATTGTGGCATTGACAAGTAAGTTGATAAGTACTTGTGAAAGTCGGTTACGTTCGGTTTGTACATGGCACTCGGTAACTCCGGGAATAAATTTCAGGACAACATTCGGTTGTAGTCTGCGTCGTACTGTTCTTTCTACGTCTCTTGCCAGTCCGTTCAAGTCAACGTTCTGGTAATTGAAATCAAGAGTATTTGCCTCTATTTTCGACAGATCCAGAATGTCGCTGATAAGTTGTAGGAGAAGCTGGTTGTTATTCTCTATGATACTGATGAACTCTTCCCGTTCATGTTCATCCTCAGTGGTGGTCAGCAGGCTGGAGAAACCTATGATGGCATTCAATGGTGTACGTATTTCGTGGCTCATGTTAGCCAGGAATGCAGACTTTAGCCGTTCGGATTCCAGAGCTTTTTCTCTAGCTGTTACCAGTGCCTTCTCTTGTCTCTTACGTTCTGTAATTAATAGTAGCGAACCTACCAATGATATCGGATTGCCCTGCTCATCGTATTGATCTACTACCGCATTCGTTTCAAGCCAATCTGTAAATTTTCGTCCTTCCACTTCAGTAATGATGCGAAACTCTTCTTTGGCATGTTGTAATTTTCCGGATGCAAGATTCTTGTGTATCTGCTGCATACGTTCCACATCTTCCGGGTGCATTTTCTGAAAGTATTCGGAGGCCTTTATAATGTGCGCCTGAGGAGTGGACCCTTTTTCTTTAGTGAAATTCATGTGGGCCAGTATTGAAGAAGTTTGGAGCATAATAGGGGTTATAAGCGTTTGACTCCATGGGGCTCCTTCATTATAAGAGTTAATTATAAGTGGTCGATGTTGTTTGGGGACTACGGTTGCATGGGCAATGGATAAACTTAAGTGTAGTAAGACAAAACAGAGGCTGATTATATGTTTCCAAGATAAAAAAAGTCTCATAACCAGATTATTAAGTATTCTTTTATATTGCATTAATATCTAATATTAATGCAAAAATACAAAAGTAAGGTTTCTTATAATTGCTTTTTAACTTTGTGTTAATAAAGATTGATTATTACATTCTATTATTGTTGTGAGTTGTGGTTTTATCATGCAAAATTATACTAACCATTCTGAGCTTTTGATAGGTCAGTTTTATTTTGTAGAAAATAAGGCTGTTTCTGATGAAACAGCCTTATTCATTTTCGAGGGAGATTTATCTTACCCCTTTACACATTCATGGCATTGGCACTCAGTGCCCCTACTATAGCCGAAGCTACCGCAATCACAATTTTGAGAATTTTATCCCAGATTGACTTTTTCATATTCTTTGATTAAATGATTAGTGATATTTTAACCCAGCGGATTTTCATCCAGTCCTCCCTCGCCGCTACCGGATCCTCCCTGGTCACCGGAAGAGTTGCCACCTGACGAACTTCCGTCCTTGTTTACCAATGCCTCCAAATCGTAGAAGTCAATTTTCTGTCCGGCACGTGTTGCCGTCACATCCGGTCTGATGGTGGTTGACGGTCGGAAATTGATTTTCACGGCCTTGATGTTCTTAGCCGTGCAATCCTCCTTTTTCTCCACTCCGATGGTCCGTGCCGACAGGCTGAATACCCCGAAATCCTTGATGTTCACCGATTGCCCGCCATACAGCTTGTCAATCAGCGCCTCTACAAAGTTGGTAATTACACTTTTGATATCTCCCAAGGTTAGCGAGCTTTTCTCCTTCATCACGTATGCCACGTCTTCCAGGTCGGCATTGTCCCCTAACGTCACCAGTTGCGGATAAAACTTTGCCACCGCATCCTCCTTTCGCGGATCTCTCCGCGGAATCTTTTTGAATGGTACTCCCATAATCAATCATTTTTTAAAAGTTAAAAAACAAGGTTATTTAATGATCCTTTGGGGAAAGCTGTCCGAATCCTCTTCTCATGCTTTTCTTAATTTACTCTGCCATCATGGGCTTGCCGGAAGATTTTCGCTCTTTTCCCCTTTGGACATTGCAAATATACCCCGTTCTTTTCCCTTCCACTTTCCGCTTGAAGCTATTTGAGTTTGTATGAAAAAAAGAGAATGTAAATGAGAGGTAATACCTTCTTTATTCCTTTCTGTTGTCGCTGTAAATGAGTACCTTTATACCATGTAAATCACTAAAAAACAAACTTATGAAAGAAGAAAACTTAGATGAAAAAGTCCCTGTCCGCGCTTATACCAAAGCCGACCTTGCCATGCTTTACAATCCCGGTGTATGTATTACTACCGCTCTACAACTTCTTCGCCGGTGGATTTATGCTAACAGGCAACTGATGGCGGAACTGAAGGAAGCGGGTTATAACAAGAACCGCCATTCTTATCTGCCCCTTGAAGTGAAACTTATATTCAAGTATCTCGGTGAGCCTTAGATAGTTTGAATCCAGCAAATGAAAGATTTGTACTTTTTGTAAATAAAATGCCAATATATGTAACGGGTGATAAGATATGATGTAATGCTGTATTACATATATTCTTATCACCCGTTTCGTTATATGATAACTCACTTCCCGAATCCCTTGTTTACCTCATCATTCTGCAAGTCCACCACTTCATATTCGGTGCTTCCCTGTGCGTTCCTTCTCGTGCGGAATCTGTATTTCTCCAGCGACAGTACCAATGTCTGTATCGCCTGCCTGTTCACTTGTATCTTTCCGTAAATGGCAATCTTGCTGAGTATGGCTGCTGCGGGCATCCACTTCACGCAGGTGTCTTCGGGTTCCGGTTTCCGGAAATATACCAGCAGATTCTCCTCCACCGGATCTTTCATGCGGTGCATTTCGTTGTGCCGGTTCAGTTCGTCTATCTCTTCCCCTTCGTACCAGTATTGATATCCCCCGTTCAGCAACGCGTATGCCTGCGCATATATCCCTTCGTAATTGACGGGTGTTCTGTAATCCATCGAAATGACAGAAGAGGGCAAAAATCGTCTGTTTCCTCCTATATCCTGTAGGCACAGCCGGTTGTTGGTGCTGGCAATGAAGGACGCTCGTCGTATGAAGGATAGTGTCTGCATGTCGTATACTTTTCGTTCTGTGACGCTCTCCTGCGTGATGGTTCTTTTGAGTCCTGCCAGGTCACTGATTCTGGCTCCGTCAAACTCTTCCATATTGATGATGAGGTGCGTGCTTAGCATCAGTTGGTGGTCCTTGTTTTCCGGATTGGCCATTCCGTTCCGGTAATATTCCCTCCACTCAGGTGGCAACAGCCTTCGTATCCATGTGCTCTTTCCCTTTCCCTGCTCTGAGTAGAGTATGATGACGAGATGGTTCACAGCCTCGTCCTGCAATGCACACGCCAGCATGCCCACGAACCACTTTCTGAAACTTTTCTTCCAGAACTCTTGGTCTTCGGTCTGTACGGTTTCTGCCAGTTGCCCGATGTAATCGGTCACTCCGTCCCATGGCTTGAGCTTCTCAATGTAGTCCGTGAAAGGATTGAATTCCCTGGGATATGAAGAGTTTACGATCGCCTTCACGTAATCCAGCGAACACTTGATTCCTGTCAGTTGCAGTTCCAGGAATATGGCGTTGTAGCTTGTTGCTCTTACGGGTCGTAGTTTGCCTATCCATTTTTCTGTCTTCTCGTTGAAGTCGAGATACTCCAGTCGGTCCATTATAATGTTCCTTCGGAAATCATAATGCGTTTTCAGGAAATCGAGCAGCTGATGAATCGTGTCGGGCTTCTCCTCTTCCTTGCGCATGTTGGCTTCCGTCGTCCTGTCGGTATAGATGTACGCGTTGTGTATGGGCGTTGCCGCGTTGAACTCTTCACTGCCGAATTTTTCCTGTGCCAGACGCATGACCACTTCCTCTTCCAGACCTTTCGTATAGCACTTGTTTCCTAGTGCGAAGATGAAGCAGTCCCGTTTTCCCGGCTCAAACTTTGATATCCTCTTCACCGCAAGCACCGCCTTGTTGAATTCCATCCTTTCCCAGGGTTCGGCTTCCGCTTTTCCGCCCTCCGGCTTATCACTCATCACTTTATCACTCACTGTCTTTTCACTTATCAACTTACCACTTATCACTTTTTCACTTACCGTTTTTTTCCTTCCTGGTCGTGGCTTTTCGGGTGGAATGATATCCGCCAGTGTCTCGTCCACCTCTTTCATGAGTTCTTCATTGAGGTACGCCTTTTCATCGAAAGACGTGAAGAATCCTCTTGATATGTCCTTCCCGCTTCCGTCGACTTCCACATCCAGCAGTTTTTCGTAATATTCCTTGCAGGTGTCATACATTATTCGGTGATGCTTCTCCAAGGTGGAGAAATCCATCCCCGTTTTGGCAAGACTTTCTCTTAGAGTCGTGGCATACTTCGTGCGCATGAATACGAATATCTTGAATCCGTGTGCTTTGGGAGTCAGGAAAGAAGCCAGCGTATTGGGATCTCCATTGATTTTCTCCCTCAGTCCTTCCAACTTCTCTTCAGGTTGGTCGTCAATATCCAGTAGGATGATGTGTGTATACCTTGTAATGCTGTATGCCTGCCTTTTCTCCCTGTATCCCGCTGTAACGGTATAGAAAGGCAACTGTTTTTTCACATTATTCGCCTCTTCCATCTTTCCCTGGCTGACGAGCAGCCTGATTTTGAATATCAGTTTTGCATGTATCCCTTTGGTGATGTTTTCAATAACTTTTCGGAGTGTTATTTCTCCCCGTACATTGCTGAATCCGCTGTATGCGGTAACTGGAATATTTTCCATTTGTTTTTAGTTGTTTAAATCTGCCTTATTGGCGGCACGAAATAGGGGATAATAATCTGAATGGCAAAAACGCCTTTTTAGTGAGAAAAGGCGTTTTTGCACAATTTTGAACGTTTACTTCTTTATTTTTACTTGCTCCTCCTTTTCCTGAAATTCTTTTCTCAGATTAATGATTTCAGTATTAATGCTTTTCAGAGCTAGAACTCCTTTTTCATGCTTTCCTTTTTCAAAGAGTACGATGTGCTCCAGTTTCTTTGCCAGATCCATGGTTCCTTTGATTCCTGCTTCTTTCTTGTGGTGCATAAGCATGTTTATCCATGGAGTGAGGAATTCCTTCCTTTTTTCGGCCCCGACCAGAATCCGTTCTCCAAACGCCTCATTTTCAACTAACAGGATATTGATCCTGTCTTCTTTCTTTTCAATTTCGATGTTGTAGCCATCCTTGCAGTTGAGTTCAATACTCAAGATTGTGTTTTTTTAGTCATAAAATCACAATTTTAGAAGTTAGTAATTTATTTTAAGTTTACTATACGAAAGCAAAATTAACGGTTCTATCTGTAATATCTGTCATTCTTTTCTGTAAAAGTGAATATTTTCTGTTCTATGTGTTATACACAAAATGGTAAATAGGTATGGAGAGCTACTACCTATTACTTATAGAATGTGTGTAACAAGATATAAAGAAAAAGTAGGAAAATACGCGCCTATGGGGTGTGTATACGCGGGTACATTATTATAAAAGAAACTGTGGGATGAGAGATTGCCGGGACAGAAATGCAAGAATAATGAAATAGGGGATAGGATAGGAGAGTATGGATATGGTGTTAATAATGATTGTCGTAAATGATGGGTGTTTTTTAATCGTTCGTTTAATGTGCGCAAAGATAATGCCCAGAAATGAAACAACAAAATATTCTGATAAAGAAAAATTAAATATTTTCTTTTTGCCTATATATATTACTAATATATAGCCTGTTACCTTTGAAATGAGATTGTAATTTTGAGATTACTTTCTTGTTGAAAGAATCTTAGTATGAAAACAACCTTCCAACCTATCTTTTAAACGAACGATTAAAAGATAATATATCTGTTTAATTAATTAGTTTATAGCTCTTTACCTGCTATATGTCATGGTAATGAACAACTACGGGAAATCAATGGGCAAGAAGAACACAATACTTGCCGTATCTTACATAAAGTGTTCACAAGTGATTGAAATTCAAGCGTATGCAAGAATTTTAAAGCCCCGAGAGAACACCCTTTTCTGAAATAACTCTTGAAATGGAAGCGGATAAAGAGACTGAAATATGGTACGCCATGCGTGCCACGTACCGTAGAGAGCCTGATGCTATGCGCTTGCTTGAAAAGGAAAAAATGGGTTGTTTTATTCCCATGCAATACAAGATCAGCATAAAGAAAGGTAAGAAAGTCCGTGCTTTGGTTCCAGTTGTCCACAACTTGCTGTTTGTCCATGCCTGTCCTTCGGATGTGAAGCGCATCAAATCACAGGTAAGCTATTTGCAATACATTACGGATACCCGTAGCGGTCAGAAGATTATTATCTCCGACAGTGAAATGCAACGCTTTATTGCTGTAGCCGGTACTTACAATGACCATCTCATGTACTTCCAACCGGATGAACTGAATTTGTCCAAAGGTACAAAAGTTCGTATTACGGGCGGTGACTTTGAGGGGCAGGAAGGTATTTTTCTGAAAGTAAAAGGCGCACGTGATCGCCGTGTGGTTATCGAGATACAAGGTGTTATTGCTGTTGCGCTTGCTACCATTCATCCGGATCTCATAGAAGTAATCAAATAATTGACGATCAGCCGTTGCCATTGAACAGCTGATAAATCATAAATTATAAATCATAAATCATTATGTCTCTTTCCGAAGAAACACTTGCTCTTCAGCGTGCAGCGCACGATCTGATGTATTTGGGCATGGACGGTAGTCCTGTCTATAGTGACGACCTTTCCCGTCGTAACGGTGAAGTTTATCGCCTGACTACGGCTTTGTATAATTCCGGTGTCAAAGGCGCTACTGTGGAAGAACAGGCGAACGTTTGTCTTGCTCTTCTGATGGGTTATAGTGCCTCATTTATTGATCACGGTGAAAAACAGAAACATATCCAGGAGGTCTTGGACTGTTGCTGGGATATTCTTGATGCTCTTCCTGTCTCGTTGCTGAAACTTCGTCTGCTCACCGCCTGCTATGGTGAGGTATTTGACGAGCCTTTGGCTGACGAAGGTCGTACTATCATTGCTTCCTGGGATTCTACATCACTCACTGCTGAACAGCAAGAAGCTATTGAGGAGTTCCAGAATGTGGTGGATAATCCTTATCCGTGGGAATATATTGATGAATAAAAGCTGCCTCTTAATAATATGGAAGTTCTAAAAACATTAATTGAAGGTGTTGTAATCATTGAACCTCGTCTTTTTAAAGATGGTCGTGGCTGTTTTTTTGAGTCTTTCAATCAGAAAGAGTTTGAAGAAAAAGTTTGTAAAACGACATTCGTACAAGATAATGAATCCAAATCGTCTTATGGTGTCATTCGTGGATTGCATTTTCAAAAAACTCCTTTTGCCCAAAGTAAATTAGTCCGTGTAGTGAAAGGAACAGTGCTGGATGTTGCTGTTGACATAAGAAAAGGTTCTCCTACTTTTGGACAACATGTAGCAGTTGAGTTAACAGAAAATAATTATCGTCAGCTTTTTATTCCACGAGGTTTTGCTCATGGTTTTTCCGTTTTGAGTGAAGAAGTGGTCTTTCAATACAAGTGTGATAACTTTTATGTTCCCCAAAGTGAATGTGCTTTAGCATGGGATGATCTGGAGTTAAATATTGATTGGAGAATACCGGCAGAAAATGTGATTTTAAGTGAGAAAGATAGAGCACATCCTAATTTAAGAAATAGTGAATGGTTATTTGATTATTCTGAAATTCTGTATTGATATATTGAGGTTGAAAAATAAGTTTATGATATATACTATATGAATAGCGAAAACGAACAACGAGTTTTAGTAACAGGAGGAGCTGGTTTTATAGGTTCTAATCTTTGTGAGTATCTTTTGGCTCATGATTATAATGTTACTTGTTTAGATAATTTTTCTACAGGTAAAATAGAAAATCTACTTCCTCTGTTAAATGAATATCCTGATAATTTCAAGTTGGTTGTGGGGGATATTCGTTGTCTTTCAGATTGTCAGAAGGCAATAGAAGGTGCTGAGTATGTTTTACATGAAGCTGCATTGGGTTCAGTGCCTCGTTCTATAAAAGATCCGGGAACTACGAATGCTGTCAATATTGATGGCTTTTTGAATATGTTGATAGCTGCTCGTGATGCAGGTGTGAAGCGTTTTATGTATGCAGCCAGTTCATCTACCTATGGTGATAGTAAGAGTTTGCCGAAAGTAGAAGATGTAATAGGCCGGCCGTTATCTCCTTATGCTATTACTAAATATGTGAATGAGCTCTATGCGGATGTTTTTGCTCGCACCTATAATATGGAGTGTATCGGCTTGCGCTATTTTAACGTATTTGGACGTCGGCAAGATCCATTTGGGGCTTATGCTGCTGTAATTCCTCTGTTTGTGAAGAAGCTGATAGCTCACGAAAGTCCCGTGATCAATGGGGACGGTGAATATAGCCGTGACTTTACTTATATTGATAATGTCGTCCAAATGAATATGTTGGCGATGACTACTACTAATCCTGAAGCAGTAAATCAGGTGTATAACACAGCGTTTGGTGAACGTACTACTTTAAATCAATTAGTGGACTATTTAAAAGAATTTCTGAGTGATTTTGATTCAGAGATAGCTAATATTGAGGTTACTCATGGTCCAAATCGTTTAGGCGATATTCCACATTCCTTGGCATGCATAGATAAGGCAAAAAAATTACTTCACTATAACCCTAAGTACAGTATGCGTGACGGACTGAAAGAAGCTGTCAAGTGGTATTGGGAGAATATCTGATTGTTTCTCTTTCTTCTTTTTTTTGAATCATTTTAATTTTTATAAATACTGAAAATCTTATGGATACAGTAAAAATAGCCGTAATCGGTCTCGGTTACGTTGGGCTTCCTTTGGCCCGTTTGTTTTCAACTAAGTATACGACTATTGGTTTTGATATGAACCGTGCGCGTGTTGACGCCTTGATGGCAGGACATGATGCGACACTTGAAGTTTCTGATGATTTGTTGCAATCGGCAATAGCTAATGGTTTTAAATGTACTGCTGACATAGAGGATATTCGTGACTGTAATTTTTATGTCGTAGCTGTTCCTACTCCCGTTGATAAAAATCATAATCCTGATCTAACTCCTCTATATGGAGCAAGTACTACTGTGGGAAAAGTAATATCTAAAGGCGATATTGTGGTATATGAGTCTACAGTATATCCAGGCGTAACTGAAGATGAATGTATTCCAGTGGTAGAGAAAGTGTCCGGCTTGAGATTTAATATTGATTTTTTTGCAGGCTATTCGCCTGAACGTATAAATCCGGGAGACAAATTGCATACAGTAGAGAAGATTAAGAAAGTAACTTCCGGTTCTACTCCTGAGATAGGTAAGAAAGTGGATGAGGTATACGCCTCGGTTATTACGGCAGGTACTCATTTGGCTCCTACGATAAAAGTGGCAGAAGCTGCAAAGGTTATTGAGAACTCTCAACGCGATATTAATATTGCTTTTGTTAATGAACTTTCTAAAATATTTACCCGTATGGGTATTGATACGCAGGATGTGCTTGAAGCTGCAAGTACAAAATGGAATTTCTTACCGTTTAAGCCAGGTTTGGTAGGTGGACATTGTATAGGTGTTGATCCTTATTATTTGGCTCAATGTGCACAAACCTTTGGATATAATCCGGAAATTATTCTTGCTGGTCGTCGTATGAATGATGGAATGGGAGAGTATGTAGCTAATCAAGTAGTGAAGTTGATGTTGAAGAAAGGTATTCAGGTATTAAATTCTAATATTTTGATACTTGGCTTTACATTCAAGGAGAATTGTCCAGATGTTCGCAATACGAAAGTGATTGATATCTATAATTCACTGAAAGAATATAATGTGAATATCATGGTGTATGACCCGTGGGTCAATCCTGAAATAGTAAAATATGAGTATGAAATAGAGGTCGTTAATGAACTTCCTTTGAAAAAGTTTGATACTGCTATTTTAGCCGTTGCACATGATGAGTTTTCTCATTTTCAGGTGAAAAAAATGTTGAAGGAGATTAATGTTTTGTTCGATGTGAAAGGTACATTGGATAAGTCGATTATTGATGGGAGATTGTAAAGATAACTTTTTAACTCATCTAATTTTATTTGATAAATTAAAAGCTTTTTGTTGTTTTATAAATTTGTTGTTTTTATGAAGTTATTAAAAAAAGTAATAGATAAAATCAGAGATAAATTTCTTTCAGATGAAGAATATGCTCGAAGAATTGGGGTGAAAATAGGTAAACATTGCTATATTTCAACCCGTCGTTTTCCTTCTGAAGCCTATTTGATAAGTATAGGAGACTATGTACGAATAGCACCTAATACTATGTTTTTCACACATGGTGGATTGTGGTCTATACGAAAAAAGTATAAAGATAAAAATATTGATTATTTTGGTAAAATAATTATAGGTGATTATACTTATATAGGAGAAGGGTGTATGATTATGCCTGGAGTGACAATAGGTACAAATGTGATAATTGGAGCAGGGTCTGTAGTCACAAAAAGTGTTCCTGATAACTGTATGGTTGCAGGAAATCCTATCAAGTATATAGGTAATACGGAAGCATTTTATGAGAAAATAAAGTTGCATAATATTGGAACTTCAGGACTTTCATTTCAGGAAAAAAGAGAAAAACTTCTAAAATTGGAGGAGGATAGCTTCGTTGTGAAACCGTATATTAACTTTCTTCCTAAATAGAAGCATTTCTTGTTGCAGAATACGTGGTGACAATTTTTTTAAGTAGAATATGGATAAAGTATTATTTTTAAATAGGGCAACGGATATTTCTGTAAGCACAGTCTCAGCTTTTTTTTCTAAATTAATGAATAAAGGGAATATATCAACTTGTGCACAGTATCATTTTCCAAATTCATTTCATCAGAAATTATGGAGAATTCTTGGTCTTGTTGGATATAGTGGAAATTTGTGGTTGGGTGATTGGAAAAAAAATCTTAGTAGTTATTCTATAATCATTGTTTGCGCGACTAAAAACAAGGATGTAATCAAGTATTTGTGTAAAAACAAACAGCCTGGTCAGCGCATTATTCTATGGTACTGGAATCCTGCTTTTTGTTGTATAGATCCCGAATTAGTAAAGAATTGGGGATGTGAGTTATGGTCTTTTGATGCAAATGATTGTGACAAATATAATATGTTCTATAATACTACATATTATTTTAAGGATTTGCAATTGCCTAAATCTAAAAAAGAAAAGGTAGATGTTTTCTTTTGTGGCTTAAGTAAAGGTCGAAACAGCTTTTTGTTTACTATACAAAATAGGGTAGAGAAGATGCAATTAGTTCCTTACTTTCATATTGTTGATGAACAGCTTCCTATAGAAGAGCAGAAGCCACGTTTGTCTTATCAAGAAAACTTGGAATATATTTCTTCATGTAAGGCCGTATTAGACATATTGCAAGAAGGACAAGATGGTATGACACTTAGAGTAATGGAAGCTCTATTCTTTCAAAAAAAACTAATAACTAATCAGTTGTCTTTAGTTAAAGCAGATTTTTATCATCCTAATAATATATTTATCATAGGGAAAGATAATTGGAATAATTTGAAGTCATTTATGAGTACTCCTATTGTTCCTATATCGGAAGAAATTAAATATAAATATGACTTCTTTTCGTGGGTCGAACGTTTTGGAGAAAAAGTAAGCTTATGAAAGAATTAATATTAAATTTCTTTTCATTTGGCTTGGCAGTATCTCTAGAAAGATTTTTGTCGTTTTTGTTAATTCCGTTATATGCCAGTGTCTTTTCTGTGACAGAATTTGGTGTAATTGATTTGGTACAAACATTTATAGGGGTAGTGACTATTTTTTGCTTTTTGCAACTTGAAACATCTTTGCAACGTTTCTATTATGAATATGAAGGTGAAGACAAAAAGAAATTTTTATTTTCTATTTTTTCTTTGATTCTTTCAATAACGTTTCTACTTTCACTGGGAGTGGCTGTTTGTGCAGATTATTTAAGCAATTGGTTATGTGAAAATCAACAATATGCAATGGCTATCAGAATAGCAGCCATGCAAATGGTCTTTTCGGTATTATCTACTTTGACTTTGATATTATTACGGTTTGAGAAAAAAAATAAATTTTTCACTTTGGTAGTACTTGTCAAATCTCTTTTATTGATCTCTTTTGTTTATTACTTTGTTTCTGTGATGCATTATGGAATAAATGGTTTTTTTCTTTCTCAATTAATAGCAATAGCTTTATCGTCCTTGTTTTCCCTTTTTTTAGTGCGTAAATTATTCATTTTTCATCTGTCAAAGCCATACCTGAAATTGTCTTTAAAATATGCATTACCTCAGTTTCCGGCAAGAGTGGGTAGTGCGACTAATGCTTATGCCAATCGTTTCTTTATTTTAGGATATTTAGATACTTATCATATAGGTCTGTTCTCAATGGCATTAAAAATAGGCTCTATAATGCAATTAATACATCAAACGTTTATGATGGCATGGAATCAGTATATGTTCGAAACTTTAAAAAAGAAGAATCATAAACAAATGTTTATTATATTATACCGTATGACCGTTCCAGCTGTATTCTTCATTTCATTATGTCTATTTTTGTTTTCTGAAGAATTGATTGTAGCTTTTGCTTCTCCTAAATTTGTAGAATCAGCTAGGTATGTAGGTTGCATAGCAATAGCTATTGCCCTTCTAATTGTTAAGGAACTGGTTGATATCGGTCCTAAATATTTATCTAAAACCTATTTCTTATCCATTTCTTTTTTGTCGGCTTTGGGAGTAAATCTGATAAGTTTGTTTTTCTTGGTTAGGTATTTAGAACTGTCTGGTGTTGTTTTTTCAATGGTGTTGACAAATATTGTTCTATTGGCTTTGAGTTGGTTGTTTTCTTATCGGCTTTATCCAATAGAGTTTCCATACCGAACGTTGCTGTTTTCAGCTCTTCCTGCCCTTATAATGGCGATTACTATGATTTATGTGTCAATACCCTTACATTATAGAATAGTAATGTTGTTTTTGTTAGCTGGATATTATTCTTTGCTAATTTATAAAGGTGGTGTTCATTACAAAAAGACTATATGCTCTATTTAATGGTTTTTCTTTTTTCAGCTTTTTGTGTATATCAATATGATATAAAGAAGAAAAAAGCATATCAGGTACTATCTTACAGATTATTGTTATTAATAGCTATTGGAGTGGCTGGATGTCGATGTGTTGTGGGGGGAGATACAGTTCGCTATATGCGATATTTTGAAGAATATCCTTCGCTTTTTGAGGTCAATATCTTTTCTTATGCTTTATTTGATCCATTATGGTTGTTATTGAATAGTGCGATAAAAATAATTTGGGATGATTTCTTTTTCTTTCAGTTCGTGCATGCGATTTTATTGAATATTCTTCTTTTTTACTTGATAAAGAAATATTCAGGTTATAAGTTTACTGTTGTTTTCTTCTATTTTTCATATTTATATTTGTATTATAATATGGAAATACTTAGAGAAGCACTGGCTATTGCTATTTTTTTGTATGCTTTGCGCTTTTATAAAAGTGGAAATTGGGGAAAATATTACCTAATGGTATTTGTCTGCTTTTTATTTCATTCATCAGCTGTTGTTACCTTTTTTATTCCATTATTTCGTTATGTGAGATATTCATTTTTTAAAGTATTTTTGTTAGTGTTGATTTCGATTGTAATATTCAATTATTTGTCACCTGTCTTAGAGGTACTTATGATGAATCCTATGATGGTGCAGAAATTTGAATTGTATAAAGATGCCAGTTTGAATACAAATGCCAAAATATTGCATATACTAATTTATGTTTTCATTCCTATGCTTGTAATATACATAAATAATACGAAGCTAAAGAATAGTAATTCTTGGGGGAATGAATTCTATATGACATACTTTTTCTTTGCATCATTGTCTGTAGGAAATACGGCTATAGGCAACAGATTTATGAATTATATTATACCTGTTCTGTTACTTTATTATGTGGAATTTTTATTTTTAGCCTTGAAGTGTTGTTATTTTAAAAAAGTGAAAGTATTGTTTTTTATTATAGCAGTATGTATGCCGTTAGGGTTGAAATTTTCAAGCTATTTTAAAGATACTTCGTATGCGGTTCCTAATACTATAAACTATTTTAGATGGTTTCCATATACAAATATTTGGGAGCGCAACGATGTGGAACAACAGCAAATTATTGAAGAACGAATAAGCTATGTGGATGCTTTAATGTTTTATTCAGACTGACAATTAAGATGAAAACTCTCTTTCTTATAACTACCTTGGACCAAGGTGGCATTGAAACCTATCTACTAAGATATTTGGAATACTATCAAGAACATGAAGCTATTGTGATTTGTAAATCGGGTGGTTTTGGAGAACTTTATCCCCAATATGCCCGAATGGTAAGAGTCTTGCCTATGCGCTTTTCTTATATTTTAGGAAAGCAATATTATAGATTTTATAAATTACTAAAGAATGAAGGGATAGATACGGTTTGTGATTTTACAGGGAATTTTGCAGGGTTGCCTCTTGGGATAGCTTGGTTGGCAAGAGTAAAAAAGAGAATTGTATTTTATCGTGGTTCTACAAATCATTTTAAAGAGACACCTTTTCGTTTACTCTATAATGCTGGTATGAGAAGATTGGTCTTGGTTTTTGCTACTAAGATACTCTCAAATTCAGTGGCAGCACTTGATTTCTTTTTTCCAAAACGTAACAGGATATCAGAACGCTTTGAGGTTATCTATAATGGAATGGATATGAAAAAGCTATCACAGCAGGGAAAGAAGCAGTTACTCCAAGAATTCAGTTTGCCTTCTGATGCTTTCATTGTGGGGCATACCGGACGCTGTAATGAGGCAAAGAATCATGATACTATTTTAAAAGTTGCTTCGGAACTTTGTCACAGGCATAAAGATATCCATTTTGTATTAGTGGGTAAGGGAGTGAGAGAAAAATATGAAATGATAGTTCAGCAAATGGGATTGGATGGACAAATTCATCTGTTAGGTTATAGAAGTGATGTACTTCGTATCCTTCCATTATTTGATTTATATTATTTCCCGTCTTTAACAGAAGGGCAACCTAATGCTTTGATTGAGGCTATGGCTACGGGATTGCCTTTTGTGGCTTCTGACATAGCTTCAATAAAGGAATCGGTTCCTGTAGAAATGTATTCTTTACTCCTTTCTCCTTGTGATGCAGAAAAGGCTGTAAAAGTAATAGAACGAATCTATAAAGGGGAGGTCAATAGAGATAAGTATAGGTGTAAGGAGTGGGCACAGAAATGTTTTAATGCGGATGACTTATTCGCTAAATTTAGAAAAGAGTTATAAGATTATATTCTATGGATTTAGTTTTTTGTACGGAAGCACGTTTGGTGCGTAGATCTTCAGGTTTGGTATATAGTATTGATGGAGGTCTTACGAATAATTTGTGGCAACGTTATTTGTGTAAATTTAATCATGTGTATGTGATGGCACGTGTGCTTTCTGATGATGATTGTCCAATAAACGATAAGTATTTAGCATCGAGTGAACGTGTTTCATTTATAGATTTGCCGTATTATTTGGGGCCTATACAATATTAAAGACACGGAGAAAACTCAATAAGATAGTTGCAAATAGTTTAATGCCTGGCTGTGTTTATATTTGTCGGGTTCCTGGAGAAATAGGAACACTTGTGGCGGACCATTTGAGAAGATGTAAGATACCTTATGGTGTGGAAGTAGTGGGAGATCCTTGGGATGTATTTGCCCCTGGAGCCGTCAGACATCCATTTCGTGTTTTTTTTCGCTATAGAGGGACTTATGATTTGAAGCGGACTGTTGTCCGTGCAGCCGCTGCTCTGTATGTTACGGAAAATCAGTTGCAAAAGCGTTATCCGGTGAACAATTCTGTATTTAGTATTTCTGCGTCAGATGTACAGATTAGTTCTCGGAATTTACCGTCCTCAGAAAAAGTCTTGTATAAGAAAGAAAAGTATAATCTTTTGTCAGTAGGTTCTTTGGAACAAATGTACAAAGCACCGGATGTGGTGTTGGAGGCATTGGCGTTATTAAAGGATAGAGGGGTGTATTGTAGGTTAACATGGTTGGGGGAAGGCAAAAATAAAGGAGAAATGCAAAAGTTGGCATCGGCTTTACATATTACTAATGATGTGAACTTTAAGGGAAATGTAAGTCGAGAAGAAGTGGATGAAGAATTGAAGAATTCTGATCTTTTTCTGTTAGTGTCACGTACTGAGGGGTTACCACGCGCCTTAATAGAGGCAATGGCTATGGGGGTACCATGTATTGGAACCCAAGTGGGCGGTATACCGGAGTTGTTAAATAAACAAATGTTAATTCGAGCTGGTGATTCATTGGCTTTGGCAAATAAAATTGAATTCTTACTGACCCACATAGATATGGCGAACAAGGAAGCAAATAGAAACTATGAATTTGCCAAAAACTATTATGATTCTGTTCTTCAGCAAAGGAGAGAGTCATTTTATCAATACCTTATCTCTATAGTGAAATGAATCCTTTCTCTTTTCAACATAAATTAGGACGTATAATTCTGTCGTGGATACAACACTACAATCATGAGAAATACTGGAAACGTCGTGCTGTTGTGACTAATCCTCAAGATAAGACAAATCTGTTGCTGAAGCTTTACTATCTTTATTATATAAAGAAAACTGATGCTTATCATAATTGCTCATTCGGTACTAATATAAATGCCGGTGCTTTTTTTGCTACTTCTCCGCATCTTCCTCATGGACCTAATGGTATTATAGTGGGGCATGATGTGTGTATTGGTGAAAATATAATTATATATCAACAGGTCACTATTTCTCAAGGGGGAGTTGTAATAGGACATAATGTAATACTTGGTGCTGGTGCAAAAATTCTTCCGAATGTATGCATCGGCAATAATGTAAAAGTTGGAGCAAATTGTGTGGTAGTGGAGGATATACCCGATAATGCTACAGTAGTATTACCCAAGCCACGGATTATATTGAAACAAGGATAACAGTGTAGATAAACTTTATACAAATGAGAAATAAAAAGTTGTTTTATATCGTAACTACTATTCCTTTATCATTGAATTTTTTTAGGGGACAGTTGGCATATTTAAGTAACAATTTTGAAATTGTTGCTATTTCTTCTGATAGAGATGCCCTTGAAAAATTTGGTGAGACGGAAGGGATTGAGACACACTGCATTCCGATGGTGAGATCAATATCTCTTCTGCATGATTTTAAAAGTCTCATAAAAATCATTTCTTTTTTTAGAAAAAATAAGCCGGATATCGTTCACGGCAATACTCCTAAGGGAAGTTTTTTGTCAATGATAGCTGCCAAACTAACTGGTGTACCTGTAAGAATTTATATGTGTCATGGGCTTAGATACCAAGGATATAGTGGTTTTATGCGGTCTGTTTTAAAAATGATGGAGCGTATTTCGTGTTATTGCTCAACAGAAGTTCTTTGTGTGAGCAATGGGGTGAAAGCAATATTGATAACTGATAGAATTTGTAGGGTAGCCAAGCTAAAAGTGGTAGGAAATGGAAGCTCTAATGGTATTGATGTTACTAAATTTGATAGGAAAATGATTTCAGCAGAAGTCCTTTCCTCTGTTGCGGATTTGGATGATAAGTTCGTTTTTGGTTTTGCTGGTCGTATTGTGAAAGATAAAGGCATAAATGAATTGGTATCTGCATTTAAAAGAATAACTGATCTATACCATGATATGATTTTGATATTAATTGGTCCATTTGAAGACGATAATCCGATAGAGGAAAATACTAAAACTGAAATAGATTTGAATCCTTATATTCATTATTGGGGAAATCAAAAGGATGTCCGACCATTTATGTGTGCTTCAGATGTCTTTATCTTGCCATCATATAGAGAAGGTTTTGGTATGGTGCTTATGGAGGCAGGTGCCTTGGGGGTTCCATGTATAACAACGAATATTACCGGTTGTAATGAAATCATTCAAGATGGTGTGAATGGTAAGATTATTCCTCCACGTGATGAAAATGCTCTCTATGAAGTAATGAAATGGTTTTATGAGCATCGAAATGACGAAGTTAAGAAAATGGCGGAACGAGCCAGACCCATGATAGTGGAACGGTATGAGCAGCATAAGGTTTGGGAAGCGCTGTTGGCAGAATATCAATTGTTGTCTAAATGAATATGTATTCTTTCTTTTTAAAACGATTGATAGATTTTATAGTCGTTTTTGGGGTGTTGGTTATTATTTGGCCGATATTATTAATCATGACTCTTTGGCTACATTTTGCAAATAGAGGGGCTGGAGCTTTTTTTACTCAGGAACGTCCAGGCCAGTATGGTAAGATTTTCAAAGTCATCAAATTTAAAACGATGACTGACGAACGTGATGAAAATGGTGATCTATTACCAGATGAGAAGCGTTTGACAAAAATAGGAAAGTTCATCCGTTCCACTTCAGTAGATGAACTTCCTCAATTATTCAATGTCTTGAAAGGTGATATGTCCCTGATTGGTCCCCGTCCCTTACTACCCCAATATCTTCCTCTTTATTCAAAGGAACAAGCTCGCCGCCATGAAGTTCGTCCGGGTATTACGGGATGGGCTCAGGTGAACGGACGCAATGCTATCAGTTGGACAAAGAAGTTTGAACTGGACGTATGGTATGTGGATCATTGTTCCTTTCTGCTGGATTTGAAAATTATATTTTTAACAGTGAAAAAAGTCTTTGTACGCGAAGGTATCAGTTCTGATACTTCAGTAACAATGGAACCTTTTATCGGAAATAACTGAAATATTAGATAATGTATTTATATGGTGCCAGTGGTCATGCAAAGGTGATCATTGATATTTTACGTGCAAATAATGAGAATGTTGAAGCGTTGTTTGATGATAATGAAGCGATCCATAGTCTTCTTGGTTATCCCGTATTATGTTCTTCGGAAGTCCGGGGACCGCTGATAATCAGCATTGGAAGTAATAGTATCCGCAAGAAAATAGCAGAAAGTCTGAATGTGACTTTTGGTAAAGCTTTCCATCCTTCAGCAATTATATCCGAAGAATCTGAAATAAGTGAAGGCACGGTGGTGATGCAAGGCGCGATAATACAATCGGATGTCTGTCTTGGTAGACATTGTATAATCAATACCGGTGCTTCGGTGGATCATGAGTGCGTGATTGAAGATTATGTACATATTTCTCCTCACTGCACTCTTTGCGGTAATGTCTCGGTTGGAGAGGGTACTTGGATTGGTGCTGGTTCAACTATTATTCCAGGGGTGAAGATTGGGAAATGGAGTGTGATAGGTGCCGGTTCTGTTGTTACAAAAGATATTCCGGATAATGTTCTGGCTGCGGGTAATAGATGCAGAATTATAAAAAGTTTATAATCGTTTTCTTTTAATCATAATAATTTAATGGACAAGAGAATTTATCTTTGCCTTGCTCACATGAGCGGCAAGGAGCAGGGTTTTATAAAGGAAGCTTTCGATACTAACTGGGTTGTTCCTTTGGGTCCCAACGTGAATGCTTTCGAAGATGAACTGAAACATTTTGTAGGACAGGATAAGGAAGTTGTAGCTTTATCTGCGGGTACGGCAGCCATCCATCTGGGATTAATCCAACTTGGTGTAGGAGCCGGTGATGAGGTTATCTGCCAGTCGTTTACGTTCTGTGCGTCGGCCAATCCTGTAGCTTACCAGGGAGCTAAACCTGTGTTTGTCGACAGTGAGGAGGATACCTGGAATATGGACCCTGTTTTGCTGGAAGAAGCTATCAAGGACAGAATCGCAAAGACGGGTAAGAAGCCGAAAGCTATTCTTCCTGTTCATCTTTACGGTATGCCTGCCAGGATTGATGAGATTTGCGCGATAGCCGCTAAATATGATATTCCAGTGCTGGAGGATGCTGCGGAAGCTTTAGGTTCTGAGTTTAAGGGGCAGAAGTGCGGTACTTTCGGTACCTTTGGCGTGTTGTCTTTTAACGGTAATAAGATGATTACTACTTCGGGTGGCGGGGCTTTGATCGTTCCTGATGAAAGCGCCAAGAAGCAGACGATGTTTTATGCTACGCAGGCTCGTGAACCTTTCCCTCATTACCAGCATGAAAAGATCGGTTACAATTATCGTATGAGTAATATTTGTGCGGGTATCGGTCGTGGTCAGATGACTGTGCTGGATGAGCATATTGCGCATCACCGCCATGTACATGCTCTTTACGAGAAGGCTTTTGAAGGTGTGGATGGTATAACGTTGAAATCTAATCCTGATGGTCGTTTCAACGCTAATTATTGGCTGTCTACTATTCTGATAGATCCAGTGAAGACCGGTACTAATTATGATGAGGTCCGGTGTAAACTGGATGAACAGGGAATTGAGACCCGTCCCTTGTGGAAACCTATGCATTTGCAGCCTGTCTATGCAACTAATCCTTGTTATGTGAATGGTGTTTCTGAACGTTTGTTTAATATGGGTTTATGCATTCCTGCCGGTCCTTGGGTGACGGATGAAGATGTGGCTTATATTGTAGAGCAAATAAAAGGCTGTTGTATGAAGTAACTTGTAGTTTATTGTAGACAGGTTTCTACATAATTGTGGAAAAAATACTCAAAATAGAAAAATATTTTTATGCCATTATGGATGTAAATGTTTGATATATAGTGTTATCCTACTCTGAAACTAACTTTGGCATACGTCTTGCATTATATTATGTGAGAGCTAACAAGAAATGTTTAACTTAAACAATTAGAATTATGAAAAAGTTATTTTTAGCAGTAGCATTGGTAATGGGATTGGGTACTTCAGTGGTATTTGCTAACAACATGGTATCAGATGTTGAAATCGCAACGATGATCAACGAGTTTAAACCGATTGATGTAAAAGAACTTCCACAGGCAGTTCAGGATGCCATTAAAGAAAACTACTCGGAAGCGACCATCAAAGAGGCAGCCGTTGAAGTGGCTGAGGATGGAACCAAGACTTACAAGGTAACATTGGTAGATGCAGCCGGTACAGAGAATCCGGTCCTTTTCAATGAAAAAGGGGAAGTTCAGAAATAAGTTATGTACGCAATAAAAAAGGTGCTCGCATGGGCACCTCTTTTATTGTGTTTTTGATGTAATAGAAGTTAAGTATAATAATCTATAGAAAAGAAAAATAGAAAAAGATTGTTTATTAATGAAGAGTTTGTACCTTTGTAGTAAGATAAAGAATAAGACATTATGGGGAGCTTGAAAAGGAATATAAAAAACAGCAGAATCTTAAAGAAGAATGTTGTAAATCTGAATGAGATATCAGGTACTTTTTCTAAAGAAGAAAAAGAAAAATTGATGTCTGGTAACGGATTTGTCAAAGTTCCTACAGAAGAACTGAAACGCCTTCGTGTTGATGTATATCCTTATGTAATGTAATAATGGAGATTCCCCATTATTCATACCATTTTGTCCAAAGAGTTGAAGAAGTCAATCCGATAACTACTTTTCTAAAATATAAATTACTTTATACTTTTAAATCTCCAAAATCTCACCAGTGGTACTGGGTGTGGGTAGAAGTTTATCAATGTGATTTTTATGCAGTAAAATTTCATCTTAAAGCCCATCGGAATAGCCCTAATAAGTATAGCTTGATGACGGGATTGAATGAAGCTCGTCCAGTAATTAATACCTGTATAGCTATTATGCATGAGATTGGGAATATCAATCCACATTCTTCTTTTGGTTTTATAGGAGCAAATATGCAGGATGAATCCGATGTTAACACTAAACGCTTTCGTATTTATAGGCGTTTTATGGCAACCTATTTTACTGAGGAGGCGTTTGAGCACTTTTTTAATATCAAGAAGAGTTCATATCTATTGATTCGTAAGACGGAGCTGGAGGTGCAACCGAATCTGTTGAATGAACTGGACGTAAAGTTCAAGGAATTATATTCTTATTTTGACTGATTGTTTATTTTGTATGACTGAATATAAAGCGAATGCGGGTACCTTTACAGGCACCCGCATTCGCTTTTATGACTTATTGTAAGCCCTCAAATTATGACTTAAAAATGCTATCTATATCTTTGTTGGAAATTAAATCCAACAATTATGTATAGTAGCGAAGATCTTGAAAGATTTTAATACCAGTACCAAACAGAGGCCGTTCCTCATGGAGTGTCTCTTCAGTCATTTTGTTCAAAGAATAACGTTCCTTACAACATTTTTCATAAATGGTACAAGGATACCTGCAGAAAATAGTGGAAGTTCAAGTGGACGGTGTTCCCTCGGTTCCGCCATCGGATTCCGTGCCGTCTTCTCCTTTAGGGGAAAACCCGGTCAAGAAGGACAGTTCCTTCCCATGCAGGATACAGACACCGGAATCCGTGCAAAGGCCCGGGGCGCTTCCCGTGCGTATATGCGTGGAGCTAACCTTGAGCAGTGAGCCTTCAGACGGTGACATTTATATCGTCATGTCGAAAGACCGCCGTATCGTTCGGCTGTTCGCCTATGATAACCGTTCCTATCGTCTTTTCGAGAAAAAGTTTGTAGCGGGCTATCAGTTTATGCGGATAATCAAAGATGACGAATGTAACGAGGTCGCTTACCGGATAGACTGGTTAAGCTGCAAGGCAGGTCCGCATGGGATTATTTTGGCAAGTTTTTTACCGGAATTTTTAACGGTTGCAGAGATTTTTTGAGTCTGGCACCGCAAAATATAGACTTGGCTGTATGCCAATAGTTAAAAATCAATCGAATTTGATAACATTTTTTTGTGAGGTACCTATTCTGGTGCCTTATAAAAAGGATATGCTCTAATTTGAGTATTAACGTAGCAGTACAAATTATTGAATGATTATTAGGATAATCCAATATTGTAAATTTCCTTTGTAGAAAATATATTGAGATATAGGTAAGTTTAAAGTATATAAGGAACAAGAACCGATACAGCAGAAAGCAAGTGAGTCTTTTGTTGCTTATTCAAAGATTGATCTTGGCATTGCTACGAGAGAACGGGATAATATAAAATCTGCTATTTCTGGTGAAGAATTATTGGATAGACTTCGCCCTCGTATAAAAGCCTTGTTTAAATGAAAGTTGCATTTGCATCATGAAAAAGTTATTTTTAGCAGTAGCATTGGTAATCGGATTGGGTACTTCAGTGGCATTTGCTAACAACATGGTATCAGACGTTGAAATTGCAACGATGATCAACGAGTTTAAACCGATTGATGTAAAAGAACTCCCACAGGCCGTTCAGGATGCCATCAAAGAAAACTACTCGGAAGCCACCATCAAAGAGGCAGCCGTTGAAGTGGCTGAGGATGGAACCAAGACTTACAAGGTAACGTTGGTGGATGCATCCGGTACGGAGAATCCAGTTCTTTTCAATGAAAAAGGAGAGGTTCAGAAGTAATAGGTCTTTATTAATATCATATTAAAAGGGGAGGGGCAGAAATTTGATTTACTCATATCTGCTTCCTCCCTTTTTGCTTTTATTTACTTTTGTGTTTTTTACATCGGTAAATTGGCGATTACGTCTTTTGAACTTACGGGTAATTTATCCTCTTGCCCCATATTTACGAATACTGTGGCGCAGAGTACTGTCCATTGGTCGCCATAAGTCATGGTACTGCTGTGGTTATAACCTAAACAATGTCCATATTCATGGAACATAGCTTGCCGCGCATAGTTGTGCGGATTAGATCCCAGCGGTGTTGCGTCAAAATAGACTCCGGTGTAACAATAGTCTGCCAATCCGTAGGTGGTACCTCCTCCCAGACCACCAACACCTGATACGCGACCTAATACGAGGCCTCCATGACTGCGGATTCTCTGGCGTAATGCATCCAGGTTGATGGCATTTCCTCCGTTGTCCTTCAGTTTGCCTTCGTATTTATTCATCTCTGTGTTAAACTCTTCTGAAGAGAACATGAAAGCCATATTGGTGGCCAATGCTACCCCGTGACGACATAATAATGGATTCATGTGCCGCCAATAAGCGTGTCCGTTGTCGGCTGAATAAGCTGAGAAACGAATGAACCATCGACTGTCTATCTGCTCTATCTTCTTCATGTATGGATCTTCCGTCCGGATAACAAGCGTAACATCGTCACCGGAAAGTTCCGGTTGTGCAGGTATTACTATCTTTCTGCCGCTACTGGTGGTGAATGTTCGGTCAGAGCTTACGACGGGCAACGGGAAAGTGGCTTCCATGAAAGGATAAATCAGATCGAAATGTGCCAATTCAAGGAATTCGGTACTGATTTTATTGAATCGACATAAAATCGTCACATCATGAATAGCAACAGGTGAGAAGAATTTAACCAGTAATTGATGTTCATCCGAGATGGACACTTGCAACGGTGCGTTTACATAAAAGGAACGGTGCTTACTGTTATAGAAGATGTCTCGTGGCTCGTTAGCTAAAAACATTGTGTCGGTACGGAAGCGGGAGAAATCTTCTTCACGGATATAAAGCAACCCGTCCAGGCTTTCCGGGTGCCGGTAATCAATGCTGATGTGGGAGATACGACCTGCTTCGATTTTGCAGTTGCTGAAGCGGTATTTGTGTACAAACGATGTACCATCACTGCGGTTTGACTCGATCGTTACGAATCCGGAAAGTGCCTCTTTACTTGGCAATGAGTAAAATGAACGATTTTCCGTGATGTCATAAGATTCAATGCTTTCCGTACCGGAGTATTCACCATTTGCACTGAGACCGGCATATATTCCTTCGGCATCGTCAAATGTGATGTCGATTTTGCGTATAAAGCGCCACATATAATCGGACGAGACGTGCAGGTCTATATCAACTTTGCCTACGCATCTCTCCAATGTCACAATCTGCGACTCCGCAGTTTGCTCTTTGCCAATGTGTACTTCTATTTTTTTATAGAAATAAACGTCATCAAGAGGGGCTTTTGCAACCTGATTCAATAACCAGATATCTGACAATTGCTCGGGTTCGTTGATAGTCGCCTTTGATTCCGGATTCGTGGTGGCTAGGAATACAACCGTATAGTCACCGTATCCCAATCCTTCAATGGTCAGTTTGGAGAAGTCGGCCTCCAGCTTTTGATACAGCGGTTTGAGCATTTCTCCCCGATCATTGGCAATGGCATACCACATGCGGGCGATTTGTTCAGGTTCACCGTTGCGTGTCTGTATGGCAGAAGTGTCATCTTCCTGCAATCCAAGAAGAAATGTTACCTGACCGGGGGCAGGCGGCATGAGCCCGTATTCCTGCTCAAGTTCGCCTGAACAGTTGGTCAGTAGCAATGCCAGAAATAATAGTATGATTTTTGCAATCTTCATAGAATTCCTCCTTTATTTTTTTACACAACGTAAGGATGCAAATGCTTCCATCTGCAATTGTCTCTCGGCAATAGCAGTTGTTTCCTTGCCTTCAAACGGTAACCAGTAAGTCCATGCATAACCACCGGGACAGCCGTTGCGTTCGCTTGTCCATAACACGGCTCTTTTTCCGAAAGACGGATTATTGGTTGTAGACTTGTCACCTTTTCCACCTGCCAAAGGGATAATAAGGTAACGTCCGGTATCTTCAGAAGTAAATTTCACATAGTGTTGCGTTCCTGTTACACCGGTTGGAGTAGTCAGGGTTCCTTTGCCAACGTGGAGTGTAGCGGTTATTTTTTCTCCGTTTCCTGCTATATAAGTGCCGGGAATTTCCTGATTTTTGGGGAGAAGAGAGTTTAGTTCGCTGCGGGTTGGCACACGGTAACCTTCCGGACAAGGCATATGGGTATCGTTTTGCCAAGGTATGTCGGCTGTTTGATTACCCAGATTGTTTGAGGGGTTATATCCTTGCCAGGGGGTGTACATATACTTCCGTCCATACTGGAACAAACCACCGATACTGCTGACCCAGCCATTACGGTACATCTCTTCAACGGTAGCACCGTCTAAGGGATATACTTGGTCTTCCAGATCCCGGCTGCGTGCATTGAATGCCATCCAAATGCTGCCACCCATTTCAACGGTCTCGATCTGCTTGTCGCTCGGAGCCACACGAATCTCTACATAATCATAAGAGCCGCTTAGCAAAGCATTTTTTAAATGTACCAGAATTGTATAGCCCAGTCGGCCACTACCTTGTGCGGCCACTGATACATTGAATGCTGATACTATGCCTTCTGTCTCTTCAGATACCGACATCTCACTGAGATTCACGCCACTGTCAGTGCCTTCAGTGGCTGATATATCAATTCGGGTGTCGGAAACAAATGCCAGTTTCATGTCACTGACTCCTGTGGCGGGTACCTCTACTATATTATTCTCATAATCCACAGTTATGCCTTCCGGGATTTTGGATTGGGAAGCATTAAGCAGGATACGATGCTCTGTATCAGGTTTCCCGATAATTGTTTCGCCTTCTTCCCAGGGTTTGATTTCGAAGATTCCTTCTACTGTGGCACCTACGTTGAGTACTGATAGTTCGTAAACCTTATTACGCTCTATACTTGGCAATTGCATCTTGAGACTGATGGGAATTTCATTGTATGTACCACGCAGGATAATATTAACAGGACGTTTGCTTTCGAAAATGCGGAAGATTCCCTGTTGTTCTCCACCGAAAGCTGGATCAAATTTTTTTAAGTAACTTACTGTTTTATCTGATGCGGAAGCGTTTTCAATGAACGGATATGTTTCAGCCGGAGCATCCTTTACGATTATTTCTTTGATTAATGTTTTGCTGTCTGCTGTAGTATTCAGGTCTATACGGGCTACACCGCGTTTCATGCCAACGTTAATTTCCTGATTGCTGCGTGTTTGGGGAGTACTTTCCAATTCAACAATTGCAGCCATAAAGTCAGGAGCTGAATTATTGTGCAGTTCTTCGCCGATGGTCATATTGCGGAATTCTTCTTCGGTAATACCTTCTTCCTGAACTGGAAGTGTCACTCCGGTGAGGAAGTATAGCCGTGATCCACTGAGTGCAGAAATACTGGACTGGCCATTGGATTCGGGGGTTAATTGTTGCGTCTTGTACAAGTTGCCATCGCTGAACTGGAAAACTGACACATCCCGTAATTCCTCAGAAGAATCTGAACCGGAAGTCGTAATTCCTTTCACTACTAATGAATAAGTTTGTTGTTTGCCTTCTCCCTCAAACGATGCGTCATCTGAGCAGGCGCCTAAAAACAACGTTCCCAGCAAGGCAGGAACAATGATTTTTTTGTAAGAGTGATTCATGTTTTTTGTAAAATGTTATATTGAATATTGATAGTTTCTTCGGACCTTTTTCCGAAAGCGGGTGCAAAAATATATAATTTTTCAATATGAGAATTCTTTAGTACCGGGTTTAAGATATTCTTCTTTTTATGAATATCATGTAGAAACATAAAAGTAGTTCGAAGTTTACAACTCGAACTGTGGGAGGGGGAGCAAATATCTATAAAGCGAATGCGGGTACCTTCACAGGCACCCGCATTTGCTTTTATGACTTATTCACTACAAAGCTTTATTTTATTCTTTTGTAGCCATATACTGGAAGTCCGTTTAGTTCTTCTTCGATGCGCAACAGTTGGTTGTACTTAGCCATGCGATCGGAACGGCTTAACGAACCGGTCTTGATCTGCCCGCTGTTGGTTGCTACGGCGATGTCGGCAATAGTGGCGTCTTCCGTTTCGCCGGAGCGGTGGGAAGTAACCGTGGTATAGCCGTGGCGGTGAGCCATTTCGATAGCATCCAGCGTTTCGCTGAGCGAGCCGATCTGGTTGACTTTAATGAGGATAGAATTGGCACAGCCCATAGCAATGCCTTTGGCAAGGAATTCTACGTTTGTTACAAACAAGTCGTCTCCTACCAGCTGGCAACGATCGCCGATACGTTCGGTCAGCTTCTTCCAGCCGTCCCAGTCGTTTTCGCTCATTCCGTCCTCAATAGAGTCAATCGGGTATTTATTAATCAAATATTCCATGTAATCAATCTGCTCATCTGCAGTACGCTTCTTGCCTTTCTCACCTTCGAAGATAGTGTAGTCGTACACTCCATTCTTATAGAATTCAGAGGATGCACAGTCCATACCGATTTTTACATCTTTACCCGGTTCGTAGCCTGCTGCTTTGATAGCTGCCATGATGGAATCCAGTGCATCTTCAGTACCGTCCAATGCAGGGGCAAAACCTCCTTCATCTCCTACGGCAGTGCTCAGACCGCGGTCGTGCAATACTTTCTTCAAGGCGTGGAATACTTCAGTACCCATGCGCAGGCCTTCACGGAAAGAAGGTGCACCTACAGGGCGGATCATGAATTCCTGGAAAGCAATGGGAGCGTCGCTATGTGAACCACCATTGATGATATTCATCATGGGGACAGGCATAACGTAAGTATTTACTCCGCCGATATATCTGTATAAAGGTATGTCGAGGTAATTTGCAGCAGCCTTGGCTACAGCCAAAGAAACGCCCAGAATGGCATTGGCACCCAATTTTGATTTAGTAGGAGTACCGTCCAGTTCCAGCATCTTCTTGTCAATGGCACGTTGTTCCAATGCCGACCAGCCGATGAGGGCCGGAGCGATGATAGTATTTACGTTTTCTACGGCTTTCAAAGTTCCTTTGCCACCGTAGCGTTTCGGATCTTTATCGCGTAATTCCAGTGCTTCATGTTCACCGGTTGAGGCGCCTGATGGTACGGCTGCACGTCCCATAACACCACATTCCAAAACTACGTCCACTTCTACCGTGGGGTTACCGCGTGAATCGAGTATCTCGCGGGCTACAATCTTTTCAATTTTCATAATTATCTTCTTAATTTAAACAATAGTTTTCCAAGGATAATGCACTTTCAATGGCGTCGTCTGTCAGGGAGAAGTCGATCAGGCGTCTCAACTCCTTCAGTTCATCCGGATAGAGGGCGCAATAAAAGCCTTTTACCGGCATCCGGAGAAATATCTTGCGGGCGTTCTTCATGTCCTTGTTCAACTCTTGATAATATTCGCCGTCGATAGAGTTGATATATTGGCAGAAATGTTCGAATTCATCTTCCGTGAAGGTGAAGAAAAGATTGCCGAACTCTACATGGTAGGCGTGGCACTTAGTACAAAAAGAGATAAAACCGTTTGTTGTCCGCTTCAGTATTTCTTCCATAAGCTGATTTTTGTTTGCTGCAAAGGTCGCACAAATGAGGCGATGGGGCAATACCTACAAATAGTGAATATCCTTTTCGTGAATACTTATATATTGTTATTTGCGAATTATATCATATTGTAATTTATAACCTCGTATTCTCCCTCCTGCAATCTTTATTGCTTTCCTTTTGTAATCTCAAGTCTTTTTGTATCTTTGTTCCCGACCCCAAATCTATTACAAAATGAAAGTACTAACTATCCATGATCTGAAAATTATCAAGAAAAGGGCAGAAGGCACGCTCTTGCTACGCGAAGAAAGCAATGAGACGGTTGCGGCGCAATGCTGTGGGTTGGCATTGGGAACCGAGCATCTGCAAATTCTGATCTGTGGCGGTACAGGTTGCAAGGCATCCGACAGCCACATTATTGCTGAACGTCTTCAGCAAGCACTCGAGAGAAATAATATTGCCGACAAGGTGGACATTATCACTACCGGTTGTTTCGGCTTTTGTGAAAAGGGACCTATCGTAAAGATTATCCCTGATAACACTTTCTATACCCAGGTGGTTCCTGATGATGCCGACGAGATAGTCAGAGAGCATATTATCGGGGGACGGAAGATAGAACGGCTGCTCTACATCGATCCGAAGACGGAGAAGACCGTCAGTGACTCCAAGCACATGGATTTCTATCGGAAGCAGATGCGCATCGCTTTACGTAACTGTGGTTTTATTGATCCCGAAAACATTGAGGAATATATTGCATTGGATGGCTATATGGCATTGGCAGATAGTCTGCTCCATAAAAAGCCGGAGGAAGTGATTGACGTGATAAAACGTTCCGGACTTCGCGGACGCGGTGGTGGTGGTTTCCCTACCGGACTGAAGTGGGAGTTTGCCAATAAGCAGAAAGCCGACATGAAATATGTGGTGTGTAATGCCGATGAAGGGGATCCCGGTGCTTTTATGGATCGCTCCATCATGGAAGGTGATCCGCACTCCATTGTTGAGGCTATGGCAGTTTGCGGTTATTCCATTGGTTCTCCGAAAGGATTGGTTTATATCCGGGCAGAATATCCGCTGGCCATACAAAGATTGAAAATTGCTATTGCCCAGGCACGTGAATACGGGTTGCTGGGAAAGAATATATTCGGTACGGATTTTAGTTTTGATATTGAGATACGTTACGGAGCGGGAGCATTCGTATGCGGTGAGGAAACTGCGCTTATCCACTCTATGGAAGGAAAGCGCGGTGAACCTACCTTGAAGCCTCCTTTCCCTGCCGAAGCTGGTTATCTGGGCAAGCCGACCAATGTGAATAATGTGGAGACGCTTGCCAATATTCCTATTATCCTGACAAAGGGAGCGGAGTGGTTTTCTTCTATCGGTACGGAACGTTCGAAAGGGACTAAAGTATTTGCCTTGGCCGGTAAGATTAACAACGTCGGCTTGATAGAAGTGCCAATGGGTACGACACTGCGTGAGGTGATTTATGAAATTGGCGGTGGCATTAAGGGAGGAAAGAAATTCAAGGCGGTGCAGACGGGCGGACCTTCGGGGGGATGCCTGACAGAAAAGCACCTGGATACACCGATTGACTTTGACAACTTGCTGGCGGAAGGATCGATGATGGGATCCGGTGGTATGATTGTAATGGATGAGGATGATTGCATGGTTTCTGTATCACGTTTCTATCTTGATTTTACGGTGGAAGAATCATGTGGAAAATGTACACCCTGCCGTATTGGTAACAAGCGTCTGCTGGAAATGCTGAACAAGATAACCGAAGGACGAGGCACGATGAAAGATCTGGATGCACTCTCTACATTGGGAAAGGTGATAAAGGATACCGCCTTGTGCGGGTTGGGACAGACTTCACCCAATCCGGTACTGTCTACGCTCAATAACTTTTATGATGAATACGTAGAGCATGTGAGGGATAAAACCTGCCGGGCGAAGCAGTGCAAAGCATTGCTGACTTATACCATTAATCCGGAACTATGTATCGGTTGCCATCTTTGCTTTAAACATTGTCCGGCGGATGCCATTCTGGGTGATGTGCGCAAACCGCATGTCATCAATCCGGACAAGTGCATTAAGTGCGGCATGTGCATGGCACGCTGTAAATTCAAAGCAATCAATGTCTGCTAAAAACTACTGCTATGGAAGAAAAACAAATAACCCTGCAAATAGACCGTCATTATATTACCGTGCCCGAAGGCTCGACTATCCTGGAAGCCGCTCGGAAAATCGGTATAGATATACCTACCCTTTGCCATATTGATTTGAAGGGGACTTGCGTTAAGAATAATCCGGCTTCGTGCCGTATCTGTGTCGTGGAGGTGGAAGGACGCCGTAATCTGGCTCCCGCCTGTGCTACCCGTTGTACAGAAGGAATGGTGGTGCGTACCAGTACCCTGCGTGTGATGAATGCCCGCAAGGTGGTGGCTGAACTGATACTTTCGGACCATCCGAATGATTGCCTTACCTGTCCGAAGTGCGGCAACTGTGAGTTGCAGACTTTGGCATTACGTTTTAATATCCGGCGGATGCCTTATAATGGTGGGGAACTTTCGCCTCGTAAGCGTGAAGTCACTTCGTCCATTGTGCGGAATATGGATAAATGTATATTCTGCAGACGTTGCGAGAGTGTATGCAATGAAGTGCAGACGGTAGGCGCCTTGGGAGCCATTCGCCGTGGTTTTAATACTACGATTGCTCCGGCTTTCGATAAGATGATGAGTGATAGTGAATGTACTTATTGCGGACAATGTGTAGCTGTTTGTCCGGTAGGGGCATTGACGGAACGCGATCATACTAACCGCTTGTTGCTGGATCTGGAAAATCCGGATAAGGTAGTTATTGTACAGACAGCTCCGGCCGTTCGTGCGGCTCTGGGTGAAGAATTCGGACTGCCTGCCGGGACGTTAGTAACGGGAAAGATGGTGTACGCTCTTCGCGAATTGGGTTTTGATTATGTATTTGATACAGACTTTGCCGCCGACCTTACCATCATGGAAGAAGGTGCCGAGATATTGAATCGCCTGACGCGTTATATGAATGGGGATAAATCTGTTCGCCTGCCTATCCTGACTTCCTGTTGTCCGGCATGGGTGAATTTCTTTGAACATCATTTCCCCGATATGCTTGATATTCCTTCTACGGCACGTTCGCCGCAGCAGATGTTCGGTAGCATTGCCAAGACATTCTGGGCGGAGAAGATGGGTATTCCGCGTGAAAAGCTGGTAGTGGTATCTATTATGCCTTGTCTGGCGAAGAAGTATGAGTGCGACCGCAATGAGTTTAAGACAGATGGCAGTCCGGACGTGGATTATTCTATTTCCACCCGTGAGCTGGCACGACTTATCAGACGTGCTAACGTAGGTTTTACGCTACTGACGGATAAGGAATTTGATCATCCGATGGGAGCTTCAACAGGTGCCGGTGTCATCTTCGGAACGACCGGTGGTGTGATGGAAGCGGCATTGCGTTCGGTTTATGAGATTTATACCGGGCGGACATTGGAGAATGTAAACTTTGAGCAGGTGCGTGGTCTGGCCGGTGTGCGCCGTGCGACGATTGATCTGGATGGTTTTGAACTGAAGGTGGGTATTGCTCATGGTCTGGGTAATGCGCGTCAATTGTTGGAGGATATTCGTCATGGGCGGAATGAGTATCATGTGATTGAGATTATGGCATGCCCGGGTGGCTGTATCGGTGGAGGCGGACAACCGTTGCATCATGGCAACTCGGAGGTGCTGTATGCACGTGCCAATGCACTGTATCGGGAAGATGCACAGAAGCCTTTGCGTAAATCGCACGAGAATCCATACATCAAGACTCTGTATGAGGAATATCTGGGTAAACCGCTGAGTGAGACTGCGGAGCGGTTGCTGCATACGCATTATTTCAATAAGGCGATTGATTAACTTATTAAAACGGAGAAACTATGTCAGATATCAAATTAGCCTGTGACGTTGCCGAACAAGTGCGTGCTATTTGTGACAAGCATGGCAACCAGCCGGGCGAACTTATCAATATACTTCATGAAGCGCAGCATCTGCACGGCTATCTGCCGGAAGAGATGCAGCGCCTGATTGCTGCAAAGCTGAATGTCCCGGTGTCGCGTGTGTATGGTGTGGTAACATTCTATACTTTCTTTACGATGACTCCTAAAGGTAAACATCCTATTTCGGTGTGTATGGGAACGGCGTGCTACGTACGTGGTTCGGAGAAATTACTTGAAGAATTCAAGCGCGTGCTGGGCATCGAAGTCGGAGAGACGACACCGGACGGGAAGTTTTCACTTGATTGTCTGCGTTGCGTAGGAGCGTGCGGACTGGCACCCGTAGTGATGATTGGAGAGAAGGTGTACGGGAGGCTTCAGGCGGTGGATGTAAAGAAGGTGCTGGAGGAGTTGGAGTAGCTTCGGTTATAAGGAAGCAGTTGCCGATAGCCTAAGGAAGCAGTTAGCGATAGCCTAAGGAGAGAGTTCATATATCGGGCAGTATAAGCAGTTATACCGCTCGATATTTTAATTTATACCGTCCGATATATTTATTTATACCACTCGATATATTTATTTATATCGCTCGGTATAAAAAGATATACCATCCGGTATAATTTATTATATCAGACGGTATATAAACTCTTCCCTTAGGGAGCCAGGAGGTCTCTCCTTAGTGGGGTGGGAGGTCTTCCCTTAGTACACGATCTTGTTCAGTATGCCGTTGAGGTGGGCAATGGCTACTCCGTAGTTTGTCATGGGTACTTGTTGCGCACGTGCCTGTTCAATGCGACTCAGTACATACTTTCTATTGAACATACAGGCGCCACAGTGGATAATCAAATTGTATGGGGATAAATCTTCTGGAAAATCATTTCCGGAGACAATATCTATTTGCAATCCTTCACCTGTTCGCTTACGCAGCAGGTGGGGGATTTTTACTCTGCCTATATCTTCTGTCAGTGGAGCATGGGTACAGGCCTCGGCTATCAATACGCGGGATTGTTCCGTTAGTCGGTCGATGGCGGATGTACTTTCTACATAATAGTGTATATCTCCCTTGTATCCGGCAAAGAGCACGGAGAAGGAAGTGAGCCGGCTTTCAGCCGGTTTTTGTTCGTATACGGTGTGGAATACTTGCGAATCTGTGATAATTAATTTGGGGGGATTGGTAAGTGCGCAAAGTGTATCTTTCAGCTTATCTGTGGTACAACTCATAACCAGGCATTTCTTGTCCAGAAGTTCGCGGATTGTCTGTACTTGGGGAAGGATAAGTCGTCCTTTAGGTGCCTGAAGGTCCTGGGGCATGACTAACACTACTACATCACCTTCAGCTACGAGGCTCCCGGTGATGGTTTGTTCTCCGAAATCGGCAGGTAACTTTTCCAGAATGGCGCGGTTGATGGCTTCGATACCTGTGCCGTCTTTGGCACTGACGATGATGGGAGGCTGTCCGCAACTTGCTTTTATCTGTTCTGCCAGTTCTGTCGTATTGGGGCGTGCGTCAGCTTTGTTCAGAAGCAATATGACAGGGATACCTCGTTCTTTCAATCGTTGAAGCCATTCCTGTTCCTGTACGTCTCCGGTTTCACAAAGCAACAGGGCGATGTCGGTTTTTCCAATTATTTTCAAGGTGCGTTCTACGCGCATTTCTCCCAGCTCGCCTTCGTCATCGAAGCCCGGAGTGTCAATAAGAAGGCATGGACCGAGTGGATGAATTTCCATTGCTTTTGTCACAGGATCAGTAGTAGTGCCGGGAGTGGGGGAGACTATAACGGTATCTTGCCCTGTCAAGGCATTGACAAGACTGGATTTTCCACTGTTTCGCCGTCCGAAGAGGGCGATGTGTAGGCGGTTGGCATAAGGAGTCTGATTCATTAGTTTCAATATTAAGGGGTTAATAAATGGGGATTTGATCATTTTAGGCGCGGATTACGCGGATTTCACGGATTAAAGGCTGCGCTATAAAAAATCAGCGTTCATCCGCGTAATCCGTGCCTAAAATCTGAAATCTCTTTTCCCTTCCTCTATCTCATGCAGGTTTCGCAGAGCTATTTCCCGGATTCTCGGATTCGGGATGCGTTCCATCTCTTCATGAATGAGGCGGATACCTTTCTCCCGGGTTTCGGGTGAAGCGTAATCTTCCAGATATTCTTTCAGAGTCATCAAGGCATTGGGCTGACAGCAATTTGCTATCTGTCCCCGTTTGACAAGAGACATGAAACGGTCACCTGTCCGACCTTCACGATAACAAGCCGTACAGAAACTGGGGATATGTCCCAGATCGAGCAACCAGTTTACAACTTCATCCAGTGTGCGGCGGTCGCTGATATCGAATTGGGCCGAGTTCTCTTCTTTCGTTTCCGGTACGGCATATCCGCCTACGCTGGTACGTGAGCCGCCACTGATTTGTGAAATACCTAATTCCAATACCTTACGTCGTACAGCTTCCGATTCACGGGTAGAAATGATCATTCCGGTGTAAGGCACTGCAATGCGGATTACCGCAACGAGGCGGCAGAACATTTCATCAGAAATGGCATTGGGGAAATCTTTTGTTTCAATATCATCCGCTGGGCAGATACGGGGTACACTGATTGTATGCGGTCCGACACCGAATGCCGCTTCCAGATGTTCGGCATGCATCAATAATCCTACGAAATCGTACCGATAGGTATTCACCCCGAATAATACACCTATACCTACATCGTCGATACCACCTTCCATGGCACGGTCCATAGCTTCGGTGTGATAGGAATACTTGCTTTTAGGGCCTGTGGGGTGCAGGACCTCGTAATTCCCCTTGTGATAGGTTTCCTGGAAAAGAATGTAAGTACCGATACCTGCATCTCTCAGCCGACGATAGTTCTCTACCGTTGTAGCGGCAATATTCACGTTTACCCGCCGGATAGCACCATTCTTATGATGAATACCATAGATGGTCTGAATAGATTCCAGAATATAATCGATGGGGTTGCGTAGAGGGTCTTCGCCGGCTTCCAGTGCCAGACGTTTGTGTCCCATATCCTGCAAGGCAATTACTTCCCGGCGTATTTCTTCCTGTGATAATTTCTTGCGGGCGATAGTGCGGTTCTTTGCATGATAGGGGCAGTAAACGCATCCGTTCACACAATAATTGGAAAGGTATAGCGGGGCGAACATTACGATGCGGTTGCCATATAGTTTTTGCTTAATTTCCCGTGCCAGATGGAAGATACGTTCCGTCAGGTCGGGCTGGTCGCATTCTAACAGTAGAGCGGCTTCACGATGGGATAAACCTTTGCATGAGGCTGCCTTTTCGAGCAGACTCTCAATGAGGGCACGGTTGTCTTTATTGGTACGGGCATAGTCCAGTGTATCCAGTATCTCCTGGTGATCGATGAACTCTTCTGCCTGCTTTGAACTTACATTATACACGTTTTTTAGTGATTAGGGGTGAGTGATTAGTGATTAGTAGTCTCCTCTTTCTTTCGATATCCGGTATCCGATAGCCGTCAGTTTTTCTTCTAATTGTTGTAAGCCTTCTGCAGCTTCGGCTCCCAAAGAGGCTTTGTTATCATAAAGTGAGTATTTGTTCCGTTGTTCCGGGGGAGAAAGGTTTGGCATTACTACGTTAGCTCCTGCCAGTATTCCGCGTTCTCGTCCATCCGGTGCGAGAGTTGCTAATGCTGTGGTAGAGGGTAATAACACCTTCGGATGCATTAACCGGAAGATGGAAAGAAGTTTCAGAGTCATCTCCATGCTTCCCGGTGGGCATGCTGCAAACGGGGTATCGTGGTGCGGAATAAAAGGACCGATTCCTATCATTTCAGGATGAAATTGCTCTATAAAAAGGAGATCTTCCACCAGATGATCGGTGTTCTGTCCCGGACTGCCTACCATAATACCTGTTCCTGTCTGATATCCTATTTCTTTCAGCCATGCCAAACATTGCAGGCGTTGTCTGATAGACATCTTATCGGGGTGCAGATGATGGTAATGCTCTTCATTATGCGTTTCGTGGCGAAGCAAATATCGATTGGCACCCGCCCGGAAGAAATGCTCGTAAGTCTTACGGGACTTTTCGCCTAATGATAGTGTGATGGCGCAATCCGGAAACTCACGATGTATAGCAGTAACAGTTTCAAGGATAAAATCATCTTTTACGGAGGATGTTTCACCACCTTGCAAGACGAAAGTCCGGAAACCGAGGGTATACCCTTCACGACAACATTCCAGAATATCCTCCCGTGTCAACTCATAACGGAGAACAGATTGATTTCCTTTCCGTATACCGCAATAATAGCAATTGTTATGGCAGTGGTTGGTAATCTCAATCAGCCCACGAATAAATACCCGATTGCCAAACTGCTCAAGTGACACCTCCCGTGCCTGCTCCTGCAGATACTTTAAAGTATCAGCGTCTTGGCAAAGGAGTAGTGCTTTGTATTCTTCAGTACTTAATCGGTGTTCCTGGCGAAGTTTGTCAATCAGGGGAATTATCATATTCACTTTAAAGCTTGGAAGCTTCAATTAATAGGTTTTTTCCTGTTTAGCTAATTCTTGTACAAACTGACGTTTACCTGCGGCAATCTCATTGTGCGTACAAGGTCCGGTGATACAGCCACCTTCACATGCCATCACTTCTATAAATTGCCCCGGTGCTTTGCCTGATTTGGCATATGCCCGCAATGAACCGATGGTTTTCTTATCCAGATTAGCTACTTGGATGGCATTGATTTTGTCAGCTTCTTCTTTCAGATAGGCTTTTACTGCTCCCATTACGCCACCAGCCTGGGCAAATCCATGTGCCTCGCGCACGGATGCGAACGACATGGCATAAGGTTGCGATTGTTCCAACTGAATATTCAGTCCGTCCAATACAGATGCCACTTCTTCGAAAGTCATAACAAAATCTACAGCTTCATCACGCTGGGCCTCTTTACGTTTGGCTACACACGGGCCGATGAAAACGACTTTAGCATCCGGATGTTTCTCTTTGGCAATGCGTGCTGCATAATACATCGGTGAACCTGTGCCTGAAACATAAGGTTTCATGCCCGGAATATGTTTATTTACAAGTTCTATGTAGGAAGGGCAACAGGAAGTAGTCATAAACTTCTGTCCTTCTTCCAACTTCTCTATCAATTCATGTGCTTCGTTGCTGACCGTATCCATAGCTCCCTGAGCCACTTCGATGACATCAGTGAATCCTACAGCTTTGAGTGCACCATATACCTGTTCAATAGTAGTCTTGAATTGTCCCAGGATAGAGGGTGCCACAATGGCCACTATTTTTTCTCCTTTGCGTATCTTGTGCAGGATATCGAATACCTGTGACACTTCGAAAATTGCTCCGAACGGACAAGCGTTGAGACACTTTCCGCAATAAATACATTTGCTTTCGTCGATGTGTTCGATACCTTTCTTATCCTTGCTGATAGCTTTCACCGGACAAGCCTCTTCGCAAGGTACTGGGATATAGACGATAGCATGATAGGGACAACTCTTGTGGCAAATACCACAACTGATGCATTCATCATGGTCTATCCATGCCTGTCCGCTTTCCTTTACATGGACAGCTTTCTTCGGACAGTTGGTCTGGCAGCTACGGGCGGTACATCCGCGGCAAAGGTTGGTGATTTCGTAATTGATTTGTACGCAGGCGGAACATGCTTCATCAATCACACACATGATGTTATCTTTCGGCGTTCCGTTTTCTGCACGGTTCAGTGCATGTGCTGCATACTCTGATAATGGGGTTAATTCATCTTTTTCATCTTCCATATCCAGTCCCAGCAACGGCAGTGATTTGTATTTCCACACGGCGCGTTCTTTATGTACGCAGCAGCGTCCTGCATGCTTTGACCTTCTCGGACTCAATTCAATGGGAAGACGGTCTATTTTTTCTACAAGTTCGTTATCCCTCCACAGTTTTACCAGCTCTGTCAGCAATCTGTGGCGGACAATCATAATGTTGTTGGTAAATGCCATAATATTTATTCTCGGATTAGTTAGTCGGTAATTACGGTGCAAAGATAATGAAAAGTTATAGTTTCTATGAACCTTTCTACCCTCAATATGCTTATCTTTGTATCAGAATAAAAAAACGAAATTGACGATGAAAGACTTTATTTACTATGCACCCACACAGGTTGTGTTTGGAGCATTATCGGAAGATAAAACAGGGAAATTGGTGAAGCAATATGGCGGCGCTAAAGTCCTGGTACATTATGGCGGACAGAGTGCGGAGCGTTCCGGTTTGCTGGATAAAATATGCCGGGCATTGGAGGCGGAAGGCATTGCTTACGTAAAACTGGGCGGGGTGGTTCCTAATCCACGTTTGTCGAAAGTGCACGAGGGTATTGAACTGTGTCGGAAAGAAAAGGTTGATTTCATTCTTGCCGTAGGTGGCGGTAGTGTGATTGATTCTGCGAAGGCGATTGCTTTCGGTGTACCTTATGAGGGTGAAGTCTGGGATTTTTATATGGGACGAGCCCATGCGGAAGCTTGTCTGCCGGTTGCTACCGTGCTGACAATTCCTGCTGCGGGGAGTGAAATGAGTAACAGCACCGTAATAACCAATGAGGACGGTGATTTGAAAAAAGGTTATTCCAATAACCTGTGCCGTTGCAAGTTTGCTGTGATGAATCCGGAACGGACTTATACATTACCCAGCTATCAGACAGCTTGTGGTGTAACGGATATTATGATGCATACCATGGAACGTTATTTCTCTCATGATGACGATATGACGGTGACTGATGCCATTGCTGAAAGTATTCTCCGTACGGTAAAAGATAGCGTTTTTGAAGTACTGAAAGAACCGGAGAATTATGTACATCGTGCCCAAATTATGTGGGCAGGTAGCTTGGCACACAATGATTTGACGGGATGTGGAACAACTGGTGACTGGGCAACACACCAGCTTGAACATGAACTGAGTGCACTATTCGATGTAGCACATGGTGCAGGTCTGGCAGCTCTTTGGGGAAGCTGGGCACGGTATGTCTACAAAGAAAATGTAACCCGTTTTGCTCAGTTTGCCGTGAATGTGATGGGTGTAACAAATGATTTCAAATCACCCGAACATACCGCTTTGGCAGGCATTGAAGCCATGGAAGATTTCTATCGCGCAATTGGAATGCCGGTTAGTATTTGCGAGCTGATAGGGCGACAGGCTACTGACGAAGAAATCAAACTCATGACAGATAAATGCAGTTCCGGTGGTAGTGCAACAACCGGAAATTTGAAGGTTTTACATCGCGATGATATGAAAAATATCTATCGCATGGCAAATAGATAACGGATTTTTTATTGTTTTTCTGACAAATACTTGTTATCTTTAGGGGCATATATCAATTGGGGGGTAGTAAAAAAGTCCTGACCCACAGGCAAAGAATATGAGAATACATTTTGAAATTAGAGAAAAACTACCTGAAATTATCGAAGAGATCCTGAATTGTGAGAGATGGACAACTTTAGTAAAAGAGGATATTTCAGGCAGAAAGTTGGTTGTCATCCGTGATCCGAATTACAATTCGGAGGCGACAGTAGAAATCTATGCCCGCGAGATTACCATCAAGACGGCATGGTCAAACTACACGTATCGCTTGTTTGTTTTGGGTGATAATGTTTGGTGTGAGTACAATGGTGCTTATCGCGGACTGTTGGAACAAAATCTATTGCCTACCATCACTCCCAGGGAAGGTTTGTTGGAATCTGAGGTATTGGATAGCTCTTTGTACGGAAGTGAAAAGAGGAAACTCAGAGAGTATGCTGAAGACAATTTGAAACTGAAAAAATTCCGACGCGAGAACTTTAATGAAGATCGTACAGGTGTGGCTCATTTTGACCATCCCAAGAGGGTATATGACGAATTCATTAAAGAAGATTACGTGGTCCCATCTTTCGACGAATAGCGAGGTAGGAAGATGATCATCAGTGCCAGTCGCAGGACGGATATACCTGCTTTTTATTCGGAGTGGTTTCTCAACCGGATAAAAGAAAGGTATGCTCTGGTACCTAATCCGTATAATCCTAATATGATCAGCAGGGTCAACCTGGACCCTGCTGTCATTGATTGCATTGTCTTTTGGACGAAGAATCCTGCACCGATGATTGATAAACTGGACAGATTGCAGGACTATAAATACTATTTCCAGTTTACACTGAATCCGTACGGAACGGAACTTGAAAGTAAACTGCCACCACTTCAAAAGCGTATAGATACATTCAAACGCCTTTCTGATAAGATAGGAAGGGAGAAAGTGGTGTGGCGATATGATCCTATTCTTACGAATGAACAATACACAGTTGCTTTTCATCAAGACAAATTTGTTGAAATGGCATTTGCTTTGCATGACTATACTGAAAAGTGTATGCTGGGTTTTATTGATCATTATCCGCATGTGCGTGCCTCTCTCCGTGAGTTTCATATCGAGCCGTTGATAAAGGAAGATATCGATGCCATGGCCATTTCATTTAAGAAGACTGCGGATGAATGTTCGATGGAGTTGGATACTTGTACAACGAAGGTCGACTTATCTCATTTGGGTATTTCGGGTGGAGTGTGCGTTGACAATAGGTTGATTGAACGAATTGTCGGATATCCTATTATTGCCCGTAAAGATAAGAATCAGCGGGACATTTGTCGTTGTGTGGAAAGTATTGACATCGGCACTTATGAAAGCTGCCTCAATGGCTGCATTTATTGCTATGCTATTAAAGGTAATTATAATACGGCGAAATTTAACCGGAGTAAACACGATAAGGATTCTCCGATGCTAATAGGAGAAGTGGATAAGGACGCAGTGATTAAAGAACGGGAAATGAAGAGTCTGCGTACCGATCAGCTTTCTATGTTTTATTAAAAAATCATTCTGACCGGAAACAATTATTGCTTGGATTGTTGTACCTGATAAATAACTTATAATTTAGTGTATCCTTAAAATAAAGAGCATGGAGAAAGAGACTGAGCAAGAATTGATCAAAAAGATGATTGGCTTTCAGAAAGAGGAAATAACGTCGAGTATTATATACCGGAAGTTAGCGGCAAAGGAAAAGGATCCTCATAACCGGGAGATATTGCAACGTATTGCAGAGGATGAAAGTAGGCACTACGCCACACTACGAGGCTATACTCATCAGGATGTCAGTCCTAATCGTTGTGAAATCTGCTTTTATGTATGGTTAGTGCGTCTGCTGGGTGTTACGTTTGCCGTTCGTCGTCTGGAACTGGGAGAGAAAGAAACGAGTGGGGTATATTCCCAATACCCGAGTATGGAACACTTTGCCGAGATGGCGCGGGATGAGCAGCACCATGAAGAAAAGCTTATTGAAATGATAGATGAGGAGCGCTTGCAATATATGGGTTCGGTGGTCCTGGGGCTGAATGATGCCTTGGTGGAGTTTACCGGAGCATTGGCAGGTTTCACACTGGCACTGAATGATACGAAACTGATTGCGCTAACCGGCAGCATTACAGGGATTGCAGCGGCACTTTCTATGGCTTCTTCCGAATACCTTTCCACTAAATCAGAAAAGACTCATAATAAGCGTCCGGTTAAGGCAGCTATTTATACGGGGATAGCTTATATCATAACCGTAGTGGCTTTGGTAGGTCCGTTTATCTTATTGTCAAGTCCCGTTCTGGCTTTATGCATCATGCTGGTGATGGCATTGCTGATTATTGCCTTTTTCAACTATTATTATGCCATTGCCCGTAATGAAAGCTTTAAACGCCGTTTCACGGAGATGGCGGTGTTGAGCTTCTCCGTGGCCGGAATCAGCTTTCTGATAGGTTATTTGCTGAAGGCAGTGACGGGAGTAGGGGGATAGGCATATTCGGATCCGGACTCCCTTTAGATATCCTCAGTGTACAACTGAGTGCCCGAACGAAATTTACTTTTCATGAAACGTACCAGTGATGCCGGATGATGGATACTCCTGAAGCCGATGAGGTTTACACCTATGAATGGGCAATGAATAGTGCTGCAGTAAGTAGACTGTTGATAGGAGAATAATTTAAAAAGCCCTGAAGTGCGAAACTTCAGGGCTTTTGTCTTTTGTCAATCGATGAAAAATCAACTGAATTATATTTTGGAACTGTGCAGTTTTTTATAGAGTTCTACACGTTCGGCTATTTCAGCTTGAGATAGATTGGCCGGAAGCTCAATTGTTGTTCGTGGAGTAATTGCTACAAGAATAACTTCTCCAACTTTTTTCTTATGCTCTTTAAGAGCGTTTTCTGCTAACTGACTGGTCTCTGGTCGGACAATACTCTTTTTCATCATATTGAATTGTTTTTAAGTTTTCATTTTTGCTGGAGCTAATTGGCAGGTTGCTAAAAGAAACTCATTGTTCAATGTAGTTATCACTTCTTTTACGCTGCGTATTTTTTCAGAGAGAAAAGCATTACTACCTGCAAATGCATATCCTCTTTTCATATTTCCTTTGGCCGCATTATACAGTGCTTTGATGATGCAGTAAGGACTCTTCTGATAGTCACACGTCTTGATGCAATGGAATGAGCAACATTTGGGCTTTTCCTGTCCTTTCTCTACATTACGGATAAATTCCCCATCAATGGCTCGTCCGGGCATTCCTACGGGACTTTCGATAATGAGAACGTCTTCGGGCTTAGAGTGGATATAAACCTCTTTGAAGGTTTGTGAAGCATCGCACTCTTGGGTTGTTACAAAAATGCTTCCCATTTGTACGGCCGAAGCTCCCAATTGCATGAATCGTGCAATATCTTCGCCTGTAGAGATTCCACCTGCGGCAATTACAGGAATATCTTTTCTTTCCTTATAGCTCATTGCAATTGCTACAACTTCGGGTATCAAGGATTCCAAAGCGTATTTCTCATCTTGTATTTGTTCTTTCTTAAAGCCCAAATGTCCTCCGGCTTTAGGGCCTTCTACTACTATGGCATCGGGTAAATAATCAAAGTTCTTCTGCCATTTGTCGCATATAATCTTGGCCGCTCTTGAAGAAGATACAATGGGCACCAACTTCGTTTTGCTTTCCGGTGTCAGGTATAGGGGTAAGTCGAGCGGAAGTCCTGCACCGGCAAAGACTACGTCGATTTTTTCGCTTATGGCAGTGCGTACCATCTCTGCATAATTGGAAAGGGCCACCATGATATTCACTCCGATGATTCCTTTTGTTTTTTGGCGGGCTTTTCTGATTTCCTCTTTGAGTCCGCAAATGCACTTTTCGGTATAGTCGCCTTTGCCTTTAGGGTATAGCAGGCCTAAACCTGCACATGAAATAACACCAATGCCGCCTTCGTTGGCTACGGCTGATGCCAGGCCGGACAATGAAATTCCGACTCCCATTCCACCTTGTATGATAGGTGTTTTTATCTCTATATTTCCAATAAAAAATGGCTTCATAAAACTGATATTGTAATAAGACTGTAAGCGGATAAATATACTTCCGGGTATTCTATTCGTTTAGCGATGTTCTTTTCTTTGTATTGCTGTTTTAGTTGAAAAAAGCAAGAACAGAAGATCTGATCTCCTGTTCTTGTTGTAGGGTAGACATTAATAACGTCTGGAATTATAACCGTTGTTACGGGGTCTTTCTTCACGAGGACGTGCAACGCTTACTGAAATAGTTTTCTGATCGTATTCTGCTCCGTTAAGTTCATTAATTGCCTTTTGTCCATCTGTATCGCTTGTCATTTCGACGAAACCAAATCCTCTGGATCTTCCCGATTCTCTGTCCATAATAACTTTAGCTGAAGAGGTCTCTCCATACGCTGAGAATAATTCGTTCAAGTCAGCATCATTTATGCCATAGCTTAAACCTGAAATGTAAATGTTCATTTGAAATTTTAATTAAATAAATATTAAGTAAGAGTGAGGGGATAATTAAAGGAGAGGTCTGCTTAATAAGATATAAAAAGGAGAACTATACGATAACGATTCGTAACTCAAACCGCGACAAAGGTAATACAATAGTTGGGAATGGCAACTTTTAATTCGTAATTTGTTAATAAAAAAGTGATAATTGTTTTTTATTAGCATTTAGAAAGGCTATGGTATATTGCACTTTTTTTTAAAGGTGAAAATCCTTTCTTTTTCAGGGCTACACCCTTTATCCCGGATGGCTACACCTTTTGGGGTAAAGGGTGTAGCCATCCGGGATAAAGGGTGTAGCCCTTTTTAATGTGCCTTACAGGTACTCGTGGACGGTATATTGACTATCTATTTATCAAGGAGATCTTATACAGTACATGTCTGCATAAAGGATGGTCGGGACTGACCAATGGATGATCAAACTCTTTGCTTTTTACCATACCTATTTTTTGCATCACGCGTTCCGAACGTTTGTTTGGGAGTGAGGTGAAAGAATATAATTCTTTCAGTCCCAATGTCTTTTTTGCATATTCCTGATAAGATAGCTTTTTGAGAAAGAATTCCATAACCTGATCGTTATTGTTTAATCCGGCAAAGACAGGGATGTCTTCTTCTTTCCAATCACGTAGGATCAGGCGCGGGGTTTCCATGTATGTATTCATCTTGTTCTTAATTTATTCGATTTGTTTTTTTCGCTTTTTACGGTTCATATATTCACGTAGTAGGGTTGGGGTGGCACAGAAGATGAGTTGTGCCCGATTCCATTTATAGCATTTTTGAAAGACAACCATGGCAATGGTTATGAATAAGGCTGCTCCGATAGAAGCCTCTAAAGGTAACCAGCCCAGATTCTCTTTGGGTAATAGCATAGGAATGAACGCCAGTGCTCCGGCAGGAGCAAAGTATTTCCCTGTCCACTCGAAGATGAGGAATAGGATAGCCGTAATGGTTAAAGCAACGATACTTTCCGGTAGATGAAGATGGTGGTGACCGACAATTTGAAGTACAGTACCCAGAGTGGCTGCGGTAGTCAGAAAGAGAAATACTTGTGTAGGGCGATTTCTGAATCCTGCTTTGGAGTTTACCATTTCTACAAAGGTCACCATGAGTGGGGGCAATATGATATAGGGGTAATCCATGCCGACGGCCAATTCGGCCAAAGCACCTACAAAACAGAATAATATCAGCCATCTGATGATATCTTCCTTGCCGGGTTTCCTGCCAACGGTTTTAGGCATCCGGTTACGTATTCCACATTTTTCCAGGATGATTTGTACAAGCACTACTGACACTGACATTGAAAAGACTGCTATCGGATAAACAATACTTTCCGTATGAAGCAAAACAGGTAATACGCAAGCTGATATCAAAGGAATCAGTGTAGCGCGACTGATTAAAAGGGAAGCACCTGCAAAAGCAAATGCAGCGCATAGATTGACCACATAGGGCAGGGGTGAATAACGAACAATGCAGATACCGACTGCTGCTCCAAGAGTCATAAGCAGGATGATTTGCCAACGTTTTACATTCCATACCCGCTTATCGATAATTAACAGGCCGATGATCAGTGCTGTCATTTCCGGAAACAGAATCTCCTTTTCATTGGTCCATTCGGCTAAACCGACCATTATCAGGATCATCACCAGCGATATCAGATATCTTGTCAGTTTTCTGTGTTCCATTTTATAATCTTGAATTTTGGGCACAAAGTTAAGGGAAACTGCCGTATTATGAAACTTCTTGGCTATCTTTGCGCGCTGAAAACCTTGAGTGGCTTTCTTTATAAAAGAGTTCTGTATGCAAAATTTGGTAAAGAAGGAGTATAAGATTCCTTTTATTCTGGTAACTTCCCTATTCTTCTTATGGGGATTTGCACATGCGATATTAGATGTGCTAAACAAACACTTTCAAGATGTGCTGGTTATTACACGTGCCCATTCGGCATGGGTACAGGTCATGTTTTACCTGGGTTATTTCGTGATGGCTATTCCTGCCGGACTGTTTATCAATAAGTACGGTTACCGGAAAGGAGTGGTTTTCGGTCTGTTGCTTTATGGCATAGGCTCCCTGCTTTTCATTCCCGGAGAATATTGGATGTCTTTCAACTTTTTTCTGTTTTCCCTGTTTGTCATAGCCTGTGGCTTGGTTTTTCTGGAAACAGCGGCTAATCCTTACATGACGGAATTAGGTGACCGGGAAACGGCTGCCAGTCGCCTGAATCTGGCGCAGTCGTTCAATGGATTGGGATGTATTTGCGGTCCGCTTATCGGGGGATTGTTATTATTCTCGGAAGGGGGCGAAAGCAATATATCATTGCCTTACACACTGATGGGGATCATTGTATTGGGAGTTGCTTTGGTATTCTATAAGATACGCCTGCCGGAGATTGTTCATGAAGCAGATGAAGAAGAAGTTGGAGAAAACGGTGCACGTGGGCTTTGGTCGCACAAGCTGTTTATCTTCGGTATTATCAGCTTGTTTTGTTACGAGATAGCTGAAATCTCAATCAACAGTTTCTTTATCAATTATGTGGTGGATGACGGCTGGATGAATGCCCGCGATGCATCTGTAGTACTTTCGTTCGGTGGTCTGGGACTGTTTATGTGCGGACGTTTTGCCGGTAGCTGGATTATGCGGTATATCCGGGCAGAAAAAGTGTTGTTCGTTTGTGCAATAGGAACGGTGGTCAGCACGTCTTTGGTAGTTCTTAATCTGGGCATTTTGTCATTAATAGCCCTGTTTCTGGGATATGCGTTTGAAGCTATTATGTTCCCCACGATTTTCGCTCTTTCATTGAGGGGATTGGGCAACTATACGAAGCGTGCGTCTTCTTATCTGATGATGTCCCCCATCGGAGGAGCGGTAGGACCGCTCATGATGGGGTATGTGGCTGATCAGACCAATATGTCTTTCTCCTTCATCGTTCCGTTGCTTTCGTTTATCGTGGTGTTGCTTTATGCCTGGAAAGTAAAGCAACGTTCGTTTTGCTAATATCCGAACTTTTTCGTAGCCTTTTCCATCTGTTCGATGATAGCTACTTCAAAGGGACAGTTCGTTTCACATTGTCCGCACTGAATGCATTCCGAGGCATGGTGCGAGAGCGTTTTATAGTGCTCGCGTACTGTTTCGGGTATTTCATTCTGGGCAATGGTTAGGTTATAGTACTTATTTACACTCGCTATATCAATTCCTACCGAGCAAGGGGCGCAATGTCCGCAATACATACAATGTCCCTGCCAGCTAAACTTTTCCATACCTGCCATAATTGGGGTGTAATCTTTTTCTTCTTTAGTAGCATTGCACCAGTTGATGGCAGCTTGCATTTCATCGCAACTTTTGCAACCGATCATTACGGAAGCAACAGCCGGACGGGTTAGCGCATACTCAATGCACTGCACCGGTGTCATAGCTTTGCCAAAGGGGGAATTAGTTTCACTCAGTAAGTCTCCTCCGCCATAGGCTTTCATTACATCCAGACCTATACCTTTCTGCTCACAGAGTTCATAAAGCTTTTCACGTTCCGGATCTATATTTTCAAGGGAATGGGCATAACTTTCATCAGCCCATAAATCATCTACATTTTCGCTGGGCGGTTGCAAATCGTAACAGGGATTAATGGAGAACATCAGTACTTCTATCAATCCACTTTCTACAGCCAACTTTGCCACAGTAGGGTTGTGGCTGCTTAGTCCGATATGGCGAATTTTACCTTCTTCTTTCAAACGCAGGGCCAACTGAATGATAGGACCATTGAATACTTCATGGAAATCTTCTTCGCTATCTACATAGTGAATCATACCAATATCAAGGTAATCCGTATGAAGACGTGTCAGCTGGTCTTCAAAGGAAGCAATTGTTTTTTCTACATTACGGGTACGCAGATACTGGTCATTTTCCCAGGTAGTACATAGATGTCCCTGAATGATAAACTGCTGCCGGCGCTCTGCCAATGCTTTGCCGATATTACTGCGCAGATCGGGATTTGAGGTATACATATCGATAAAGTTGATTCCTTTACTGATGGCGAAATCCATTTCCGAATGTACCTGTTCTTCCGTTTTTCCCACGAAACCTTCACAGCCCAGTGCGATGACACTAACTGATAGGCCTGTATTTCCTAATATTCTGTATTCCATGATATTTCAAATTCTTAGTATGTTTTTGCGAAGTTACTAATATTAAAGAAAACGTTCCCGTTTTAATCCGAATAAATTTGCACTGATAAATAGTTGGGATGGATATATGAAAGCTTGGGACGATTGAGATGAAGACTATTTATTTTATAATTATCCGGAAAAACGGAAACGCTTATAATGATATGGTTTTATGAAGGTCCATTTTTATATAGTTATAGGAGATTTTAAGAAAGTTGTCCGAAGGCATGTTTCAGCCTCTCCAAACCTTTAGCCAACTGTTGCCGCGGACAGGCAATATTGATACGGATAAAATTGTCTCCGTCTTTCCCGTACATACTGCCTTCATTGACCCAGACCTTTTCTTTTTTCAGGAGAGCTGTCACGATTTCTTCTGATGACTTCTTCAACACCGAACAATCTACCCATACCAGATAAGTACCTTCTAATTTAAGTACGGGGAAATCCGGTAGATGATCATTGAAATAGTTTCTCAGATACTGATAATTGGCAAACAGATAACTTTTTAGTTCTTCCAGCCATTCTTCCCCTTCACTATAGGCGGCTATCAATGCCTCCACACCGAATGGATTCACATCACAAACCTCGTTGATATTAATGGCTTTATCTATTTTTCTGCGTATATCTGCATCAGCAGAAATGATGTTTGCAATCTGAAGTCCGGCCAGGTTAAAAGCTTTGCTGGGTGATGTGCAAGTGACGGAGTGCATCCGGAACTCTTCTGAAAGAGATGCAAAAGGTGTATAAGTATGTCCCGGAAAGACCAGTTCACAATGTATTTCATCTGATACCACCCATACATCATTCCGGAGGCAAATCTCACCAATACGTATTAATTCCTGTTTGCTCCAGACTCTTCCGGCCGGATTGTGCGGATTACACAACAACAGTAATTTTACTTTCGGGTCTGCCGCTTTCTTCTCCAGATCGTCAAAATCAATCCGATAGGTGTTATCCTCATAGATCAATGGATTGGAAATCATCTCACAACCATTATTACGGATGGAAGAAAAGAAGCAATTATACACCGGAGTCTGCACCAGAACTCTATCACCAGGATTCGTCAGGGCTTTTATGACTGCTGACAAAGCCGGTACTACTCCGGTTGTATAGATTATCCATTCTCTCTCTATTTTCCAATTATGACGTCTGTCGAACCAGTGGATTACCGCATGATAATAGCTGTCAGGCACGCGGACATAACCGAAGATACCATGTTCTACTCGCTTTTTCAGCGCTTCTGTTACAGCTGGGGCTGTACGGAAATCCATATCGGCTACCCACATTGGCAATACGTCGGCATCATTGGCAGAATCCCATTTGTAGGAGTTCGTACCCCGGCGTGGAATGATTTCATCAAAATTGTATTTCATACCTAATCAGTCAAAACAGGTTTGGTCGTCCCATAATTTCAATTCACAGTTGCCCGGTGCTTTTATATTCTCATCCAGGATAATAGCTCCGAAACTTTCGGCAGTGATACTTCCTGTACGTGGATTTTTTACACTGTGAACCGGACTATGGATAGTGGCCTGTACACTGCTATATTCAAAAGCGAGGTCTGCATCTTCTGTCATCGTGCAGTTTTCCATAATCAGATCGTGGGCATAGCAAAGCGGCTGTGTACCTGAAATCTTGCAGTTCACCAGACGCAGATTTCTGGAATGCCAGCCTAAATATTCCCCATTCAATACAGAGTCGTAAACCGTCACGTTTTCCGTATTCCAGAAAGCGTCCTTTGAATTGATTACCGCATTACGGATTTCTACGTTTTTGCAGTATTGGAAAGAGTAGTTACCATTCATCTCAAAGTCATCAATCCTGATATTTTCACCGTGTACAAACAGGTAATCACCTTTGTCTACTTTTACATTCTTCAACTCTGCATTCCGGCAAAACCAGAGGGTTTCCAGTGCATAGGGCAGTTGTACGTTTTCCAGTCGGATACCATCCATTTCACGGAACATCTTCGGTGCTTCTACCAAAGTGTCTGTCATTTGCAAATTATTGGAATACCAGAGGGCGGCACGTGCTCCTTCCGTAAACAGGCAGTTTTTCACAACGAAACCATCGTTATGCCAGAAAGGATATTTTCCTTCGAAACGGCAATTTACAGCTTCGATATTACTACATTCTTTCAGGGCAGATTCGCCGGTATGGATCGTTACGTTTTCCAGATGAAGATTGTGAGCGGCGAACAAAGGGCGTTCACCTTCGTAATGAGTGTCTTTAATTAGTTCCATTATTCAAGTTTTTTGTTTGTTGTTTATTAAATGATTGATTACCTTTTTTCTATATTGCAAAAATACGGCGGAAATGAGATACTCCTTGTAGACGGATTACGGACATAATAACCCGGATTACAGATTTTGTTTATTGGGTACAAAAGAGGCTGCATCGGAAGATAAATTCATGTTTCTCATTATCGTTCAGAACATGAAATTAACCCGGATACAGCCTCGTACAATAACTGGTTTTATGAATTAACGAAACGATTTACGATAAATCTCCACGCAGTCTTTGTGCTTCAATTCGTAAGGGTTGGCAAGGAATAATCCGCCCATTGTTTCCTTGGCATTGGTGGCAAGGGTATCAAATTCATCGGGCGTAAATCCATAATTACTCATCTTCAGGTTTGCCACTCCACAAGCTTCCTGAAGTTTTACCAGCATGGTGATAAAGTCTTCCGGTTTATCAGCTTCCGGCATACCCATCGCTTGTGCCATTTTGATGAATCGTTCATCACAGGCATGCTTCTCTATAAAGAATTCATAGAATGCTTTGGAGATCATAATCAATCCGGCACCATGTGGCAGCTCCTGATGATAAGCGCTCATTGCGTGTTCCAAAGAGTGTTCGGCAGTAGTGCTGCAAAAGGTCATTACCGCACCGGACAGATTATTGGCGAATGCGACTCTTTCACGAGCCTCCATATCAGCTCCGTTGGCAACTGCACGCGGTAGATATTTAGCTACATTTTCAATAGCGGTCAATGCGTACATATCGCTCATCAGACTGGCAGTTTTAGAGATATAACATTCTGTAGAGTGGAACAACGCATCAAATCCCTGATAGGCCGTGAACTTAGGTGGAACAGATTTCATCAACTCCGGATCGACAATAGACAGCACCGGAAAGAGTTCATCATAACCGCCAAAGCCTATTTTCTCATTGGTTTCATCATTGGTGATAACGCCCCATTGATCGGCTTCGGAACCTGTTCCGGCAGTGGTCGTAATGCAAACCAGGGGTAGGGGCTTGTTTACCATCGTTTGTCCTTTTCCGGTTCCGCCACTGATGTAATCCCATACATCGCCGGGATTCGTGGCCATGAATGCCATCGCTTTGGAGGCGTCCATTACGCTTCCACCACCCAGGGCAACTAAAAAGTCGCAATTGTTTTCCTTGGCAAAAGCGGCTCCTGCCATTACGGTTGATTTTAACGGATTGGCTTCTACCTGGTCAAATACGGCAGTTTCAACACCTGCTTGCTGGAGTTCGGCTTCTACTGTATTCAGATATCCGTTATCCTTGGTAGAGCGACCGTTTGAAATAACAATCATTGCTTTCTTTCCGGGCAATTGCTGATTGTGAAGTTCCTTCACCATACCGGCACCAAACAAGGTGCGGGTAGGAATGTAAATTCTAAAATGACTCATTATTATTCTTTTTTTAAATCCTATAAATTATTCTATTTCTTTTCCCATTTTATAAGCTTCCCGTAGGGCTGGTTTATCTTTTATTTCGCCCACATGCCAAACTCCGGTTCCATACACAACTCCTTTGATGGTTGGACTTTCCAGGCAATCCAGAAATCCCTGGAAAGTGTCCACGGTACGTTCCATCAGTTTCCGATCATCTTCGGCAGCGGTGACAATGAAATAAAATTCCTTATTCTTCATTTCCGTATAGAGGCCACAACAACGATCTATCAATGTTTTCATCTGTGCACTCATCGTGTAGAAATAAACGGGTGTAGCCATAACTATTACATCGGCTGCCACCATCTTCTCTATAATCTCTGCCGCATCGTCTTTCTGCGGGCAAGGTTTTCCGTGCAGGCTACATGTGCTGCATCCTGTGCAATAATGGATTGTCTTGTCACGCAGGAAAACCTTTTCTGCTTCGTTACCACTTTCAATTGCTCCTCGCATAAATTCGTTGCAAAGGGTGTCGGAGTTTCCGCCACGACGAGGGCTGGATGATAAAATCAATACTTTCTTAGTCATAATCATTTTATATTATAAAGTTAAAACCACTTCTTATTTCTTATGCAGCCATTTCCATTCTGATTTGTCTTTCGGATTGTGTAGCACGTATTCTTAATACGACGAATACAATGCTTAAAACAAGGAAAACCAAAGATCCGATGACGGAATAACGCGTATTGAAGAAGGTGATAAACAATCCGCAGACGGCTGCACCTACTGTAGTACCGAGATTGGCAGACAATAAATACAGTCCGTTGGCAAAATCCGGTGCTTCGGGAGCGGCATGCGTTATCATGTATTGCATGGTGTTCTGTCCGTATCCTGCCAGAATTCCCAGGATCAGAATGATAACTGCCATTGCCATCAGCCATTCCCCGAAAGCGAATACTCCTATATAAAAGGCCAGTAGTGCCAAAGGAATCATTATCATACTACGTACCGGATTGACCGCCAGTTGCTTTCCGGCTATTACATTTCCTATTATATTGGCCAGTCCATAAATCAGTAGCATTGTACTGATTACGGTGTACGAAACCCCGGTGATTGTCTTCAAGTAATCGGACATATAGCTGAAGAATCCGAATAAGGCTCCGTTAATCAGCGTGATAGCAAGAATGGAGTACCAGACTACTTTCTTTTTTAATACACTGAGTTGTGTACCGTAGGACAGTTTCTCTTTGACCGGCATAGAAGGTACAAACAGGATGGTTGCAACCAGTACCAGTGCATTTACAACGGTGAAGAATAACATGCCCATTGAATATGAAACTTCACTTGCAATGTAGCTTGTCACCGGTACTCCCAGCACCATACCAGCTGATACGCCGATGAATACCTTTGCTACCGCCTTTGGTGCCTTTTCCTTACTGACAGATGCTGCCGCTACCGTGAAAGCCATAGATACATATACCGGATGAAGGAATGCCGGGAGTGCACGGGATATCAGCAACACCGTAAAATTAGTGGTCATCATGGAGATGACATTACTTAATGTAAATAATCCCAGTGCCAGTATCATCACCTTTTTCCGGTTGATACCCGAAAATAGTAAAGGGGTGATGGGAGCGGATATTGCTACTACCAGCGCAAATATACTGACCGTCCAACCCGCTTCCGGAACAGTTACTTGAAAGTTCTCGGCTATCAGGGGCAAAATTCCAATCACACCCATTTCGGTATTGATTATTCCGAATACACCGGTTGTGAGGATGAATACAAGTAGGGTACTTGAATTGAGTTTGAATTTATTCTTCATATATTTCTTTTTTGTACTGCAAAGGTCGGGGAAACGTAGCATTTCCTTTGTAGATAAATTACGGATATGATAACCCCAAATACAGTTTCTTATAAATGCAAAAGCGCCCCGCTGCATCATCATTGTGCAGCGGGGCGCTTTTTTTGAATAGAGGTGCGTTGCGTTGTCTTCTTATCCCAACGGGTCTTCTTCTAAGCCACCGTCTCCGCCGCTCGGTTTACCGGAACCGGTGCCGTCAAGACCACTGATGGAACTGACGTTGGTCCACGTCACATTCTCGCCGATGAGGGCGCGGGTGATGGCGCTGCCTTGGCGGCGCGACTCGGGGATGAAGCGGACGCGAGTACCGGAGATTTGGTTGGCGTTCACCTTCTCGGCGCTGTCCACGCCCTTGCCGTTGGAGATGCAGGTGTAGTAGAAAGTGCCCAGACCTTCCACGTGGACGGTGCGACCGGTGTTCATACTGCTCCCCAGCACCAGGCCGAGGGCTTCGAGCGTGGCCTTACTGTCGGCGCTGCTCACAGTGGAGATGAGGGCGATTTGCTTGCAAAGCTCGTCCATCTCGATAGGTTTACCCACGCTCACGGCCTGGGGATGCCACTTCTTGGACATCTTTTTGTAAATAGGTTTGAAAAATGCCATACGTTATGGTTTTTAAGTAAAACATGCCCTGTAGACCATTCTGAAGGGGGTGGGAGACTTATAAGAAGTGTCATCGATACTTGTGCTAAGTGTCACGGACACTTGTGCTAAGTGTCGGGCATACTTGTGCTAAGTGTCAATGACACTCTTTAGAGGCTTCTATGGTTCATCTTGGCTGTCAGGATTTATTTAATTATTGCTTGCTGAAAGTATTTCAGTTGATGATTAGGGGGATTTATCGCATATTCCACAGATTTGTTCATAAGGGACGCATGCACAGCTATGGTTGTCCAGATAACGCAGTGCCACATAAGGAACTACTTCACAGGAGATGCGCAGATGCAAAGTAGCAATCACTTCCGCAAGGCGTGGATGAAAGGAGTAATCTCGCCCATTGTATATCTGTACCCATACATGGTCTCCTTTCTTGATGTGTAGTTCTGTATTCTTCATAAGTTGTATAATTAATGTGATTGTGTGGGGTTACTTGCATAGTAACGGCAGACAACTATAGTGGTGCAGGTTGAAAAAGCGTTTTTGGACGGCACCCAACCCAGGAATGAGCATATAAATAGAAGTTGTCTTGGTAATAAGGCGCACAAATAGTGCATCCGTTTTCAGGGATTGAAGGCGGAATTATATTTCGTATATCTATTAGGATAGTGAAGAGGAGTCCAGATAGTAAAATATAAGATTAAATAGCTGTTTTATTAGCATTCGTTTGCTTCTTTGTCAAAAAGTATGCATCTTTGTATGTGACTTTTGCCGTTACTATGCAAGTAATATCACCTCAATAAAGTGCCGTACAACATGTTGACACTATCGACTTTCTTCTTTTTACTTCCTTTCACTAAGGCAATCACTTGTCTGTTTACTTTGTCTATTACCTCCGCATCAAAGGGCTTCAGATAACTCATCGTCACCCGTATGGACGAATGTCCCAACGACTGGCTGATAAGTCCCAGAGGTGTTCCGCTATGATAAGCCAGCGTCGCCCACGTATGGCGGGCGGTATACGAACTCACGGAAACACCGGGCAGAAGTTTCTTCATCAGCTGTGCCAGTTCCCGGTTGAAGCGGCGCAGTGTATCCTGATAAAGATGATACCGTTCTTTACCCGGAGATGCCTCATTCAGTATCGGGAACAAATACTCCGATTCAGCCCTGTTTCTGTACTTTTGTAGCAACCGGAATGCGTCCGGCGGCACGTCCACCACCATCAATTTACCTGTCTTGTGACGCCGGTAGACGATACGCCTGCCTTGCAAGTTCTGTTTCCGCAAATGTGCCAGGTCGATGAAAGGCATACCGCGAAGCATGAACATCAGCATGAAGCAAGCAAGTACACGCTGTTGCGGTAGCGACAACGCACAGAATTCTGTAGTTTCTAACTGTCGCATCTGACCCGCTGTTAGTGCCCGCTTGGTGCGCGACTCTACTTTGGTATACAATTCCTTGAACAATACCGGATTGTAGTCTACCATGCCGGGCGGCATCCAACGGTTATACACTGCCTGAAGCGTGCGCATGTAAGTGGAAATAGTGTTCGGACTACATTCACATTCCGTTAGCCATGTCTCATACTCCTTCAGTCGCTCCGGTGTAAAGACATCCTGTATCGGTGCAAGGACGTTCGACATTGATGTCGGATCGTTTCGCATCGGTGCAGAGGCATTCCAAAAACGGGTAAAAGAGCGCAGTACACTCCGGTAAACATGTGCTGCCGGAAATTTCCCTTCTTTTTCCAGGTCGGCAATTACCGTCTCCATGTAGTCAGTCAGGTTATCACCTGCTGACACTACATTTTTCTTTTCTTTATCTTCCATAACGGTACTAAAATTAATCTTCACCAAAACAGGCACAAGTTCAGCAATGTTTATGAGAATAAAGAATAACCTGTTCCTGCTGTTCGCCAATAGGCATCGTAAATGATGTTTTAGTTTCTTTTCCGTTTAATTAGTATACTCTTACGAAGAAAGCCGATGGATGTGTCTATTTTTGTCCGAAACTAATACAATACATTTATGAAAAAACTTAGCTATCTCGTTTTATTTTTCCTGTTAGCTATCCCTGCATCGGCGCAGAATCAGTTCAAGTTGAGCTCTATTCCTTTTCTTCTTTCCTGGCATAACACGCCTAAATCCTTTCAGGTGACAGATATTAATAAGCGCATTTCCACCATTCCGCACAATCTGATTATCCACAACCGCCCTGTTGATTATGAAATAGAAAAAGACCGGATCAGCATAACTGCGGCAGGAAAGACGAATCTTTTCAACAGCCCTTCCGGGAAGTCGAAGGTTGCGAACGCCCCGCTTATCCTGTTTGAGCCGGAAGCTGATTTTACAATGAGTGCACGGGTTACAGGCAAATTGAAGTCGGTCTATGATGTAGCTGCCCTTGTCATTTATCAGGATGATGATGTCTGGGCGAAATTCTGTTATGAGAACTCGGTTCATCTTCAGCCGACAATTGTTTCCGTTGTCACCCGTACTTTCTCTGATGACTGCAACTCCATGCCGGCAGGCGATTACGCATATATGGCAGTAGTGAAGAGGGGATCGGAATATTCATTCTTCTACTCCTCTGACAATAAAAACTGGTTGATGGTCAGGAATTTCAATCTTGGGACGAAGGGGAAGATTAAAGTAGGTTTCGCGGCACACGGTTCTCGTGGTGATGGCTTTACGGGAGTATTCAGTGAGATAAAATATCAGCCGAAAGCTTTGGATGATATGCGAATGTTGTCTTTGTTTTGAAGCTGTATCCTGAAATTTGTACCCTTATTACGGATATGATAACCCCAATTACAGATACCTGATTTCTCAATTGAAATAATTTCTATCTTTGTTGCAGTTCAAATACTTATGAATATGGATAGAGTTATAAAATTAGATAATGTAGATCACTATAACAGTCTCTACGGATTGGAAACCCTGCATCCTCTGGTGAGTGTGGTGGATCTTACCAAAGCAACCAAATCGGTCAATCATATCCAAATGACTTATGGTCTCTATGCACTCTTTCTGAAAGGAGCTAAGAACTGTGATATCAAGTATGGTCGCCAGCATTATGACTATCAGGAAGGAACCATCGTTTGCTTTGCTCCCGGCCAGACCGCCGGAGTAGAGATGCTGAATGATGTAGTGCAGCAAGAAGTGTACGGCATCCTCTTTCATCCCGACCTGATTCGCGGAACCTCCCTCGGAAAGACAATAAAGGATTATACTTTCTTCTCTTATTCAGTAAGCGAGGCTTTGCACCTGTCCGATCAGGAAAAAGAGACTGTGATGGATTGCCTGAAAAAGATCAGCATCGAGCTGGAGCATCCTATTGATAAGCATAGTAAAGCATTAATTGCTATGAATATCGAGCTTCTGCTCAATTACTGTATGCGGTTCTATGAACGCCAGTTCATCACCCGGAGCGGCGCCAATAAAGACTCTCTTACCAAGTTTGAGCAACTTCTGGATGAATATTTCAGAAGCAATCTTCCTGTACAGGATGGCTTGCCGTCCGTGAAATACTTTGCGGATAAAATCTATCTCTCGCCCAATTATTTCGGTGACATGATTAAGAAAGAAACTGGTATGACACCTCAGGAGCATATTCAGATGAAAGTGATCGAACTGGCTAAAGAACATATCGTTGAAACGGACGAGACAATCAGTGAAATTGCTTACACCTTGGGATTTCAATATCCGCAACACCTCAGTCGCCTGTTCAAAAAACGTGTCGGCTGTACGCCCAATGAATATAGACTGCAAAATGTACAGTTTTGAAAAAGGATATATTGAACATAGAGACCGTACACCAGTGCAATTGCTGTTTGGGAAATAAGACCTTACATCCGTTGGTGAGCGCCATTGACTTATCTAAAGCCAATGTGATGCAGCGTACTATCAAGTTCGATTTCTACACCATCTTACTGTTGGAATGCGAATGTGAGGATTTCATCTACGGGCGTAAATATTACGACTATTCTAATGCAACAATGATTTTCCTGACTCCTGGACAATCCATCAATATCAACGAAGGAAAGGCATTTCCCCGAAAGGGCTGGTTGTTGGCTTTTCATCCCGACTTGCTTTGCAGCACTTCATTAGGGCGGAACATTAAGAATTACTCTTTCTTTTCTTATCATCTGAATGAAGCGTTGCACCTTTCCTTGCGCGAAAAGGATAAAGCAATTGAATGTATGTACAATATTGAGAAGGAACTGCAACATGCAATAGACTGTCATAGCAAGACCTTGATTTCAAGATATATAGAACTCCTGTTGGATTATTGTTCCCGTTTCTATGACCGTCAGTTTATCACTCGGAATGAAGTCAATAAGGTGATATTGAACAAGATGGATATTGCGTTGGATGACTATATCCAGTCCGGACAATTGAAAAACGGTGTATTACCCTCTACAAAATACTGCGCAGATATACTTCATTTATCTCCCCGTTATTTCAGCGATTTATTGAAGTTTGAAACGGGGAAGAATCTGGATGAATACTTCCAGTTGAAAAGGCTGGAAGTCGCTAAGGAGATGCTATTAGGCAAAGGCGATACAGTAAGCTCGGTTGCTGAAAAATTGGGCTATCCAAGCGTACAATATTTCAGCAACCTGTTTAGAAAACTGGTAGGGGTATCTCCCTGCGAATATAGATTGTCACAAAATTAAGTGCTCTTGACATTCTGCGATACCCACATTCCTATATCCTGCTTACTGAGTGCCGCCGCCATCAGGTCGGGGAACCTATCGGGCGTACAAGCAAAGGTAGGTACACCGATATTTGCCAGAAATTCTGCATGATTTTTGTCATAAGAAGGGGCACCGTCATCATTCAGGGCGGGCAGTACGATAAGTTGCACGCCACTGTTCACCAGTGATACGAACTTCTTTCGCATTTCTCTCGGATCGCCCCCTTCATACAAGTCGGTCACCAGTACCAGCACCGTATCTTGCGGACGGGTGATTACTCCCTGGCAATAGGTCAGGGCGCGGGCGATATCCGTACCGCCACCCAACTGTACACCGAAGAGTAAGTCTACCGGATCTTGCAAGTCATCGGTAAGGTCTACCACAGCCGTATCAAATACCACCATCCGCGTGTTCACTGCCGGAATGGAAGCCAGTACAGACCCGAAGATTCCGGAGTAAATGACGGATGTCCCCATTGAACCGCTCTGGTCCAGACAGAGGATGATGTCTTTCATCGCTTTCCGTTTTCTGCCGTAACCGATACGGACTTCCGGGATGATAGTCTTGTATTCCGGTTGGTAGTTTTTCAAATTCTTGGTGATGGTGGTCTTCCAGTCTATCTCGTTATAACGTGGATTTCTCCGCCGTGCAGAACGGTTGAGCGCTCCCGTCACAGCCTGTTGGGTAGGGGCGGAGAGCTTGCGTAGCAGTTCGTCCACCACTTTGCGGACTACCTGCCGTGCCATTTCCTTATTCTTTTCAGGAATAACCCGGCTGAGTGACATCAGTGTAGCTACAAGATGCACATCCGGCACTACCGTTTCAAGCATTTCCTTTTCCGTCAACAGTGAGGTGATATTCAGCCGTTTGATGGCATCGCGCTGAATGACCTGTACTACAGTCTGCGGAAAGAACTCACGGATATCTCCCAGCCAGCGGCTTACCTTTGGGGCGGATGATCCGAGTCCTCCGCGGCGGTCGCTGTCATATACGGCTTCTAATGACTGGTCGATGCGTTGCTCTTCCGGTGTCAGTGTGATACCCGTTCCATCGGCTTCGTTTCCACCCAGTATCAGGCGCCACCTTTTCAGATATTCTTCTTCCATTGTTTTCTCTTTACTTCGTTTCAATTCCTAATAACCGGTGAATCAAGGGAATCACCCTCACAGCTTCTTCTTCATTGTGTGAAGTTGCTGAGGCTGTTGCAGTCTGTATGCCGCCTGCACCGCCCGCCTTGGCTTTCTCACCCAACTTCCGGCGTTCTGCGGGACTGAATTCGCTGAACGTGCGTTTCAGTATGGGAAGCAGTTCCATGAAGGTTTCTTTTTCCTGCGAACATACCCAGGTATTTACCAGGTTCCACAAATTATCATCCAGCAGCAGAATGGAACCGGAAGAACGGAGGAAACCTTCGAACCAGTAGGCCATATCTGCCGGAGCATTACCGATGGAAGAATAATAACTAAGGGTATTTTGCGCTTCTTCGGCTGAAATGTCTCCCTTGTCGTTCAGCAGCCGTGTGGCATAGCCGGACAACAGCGGATGTACATTAACGGATGTACGCACCTGGCGGATGAATTCCAGCCACATCCTGTTCAGTTCCGGATCATTGAGAGTGGAAACTGCGTAATCCGTAGACACCAGTTTGTTGAGTATGTCCGTAGCGGCTTCCTCGTCTATATTGATACAAACAAGTACTCCACCTGCAAGGATACGGGCAATCATAGCTTGGAGCATATCGCCTACCTTTGAGAAATCCAGATTACGGACATTGCCGTAGCGGACGATATTTACCAGATCGGGTACTGCCTCCATCATCTCGATAATATCAGTGGAGGCGGCCGAGAGGCGGTCGAGTTGCATCGTCATGGCCTCCACTAAGTCCGGTAGATTGGCAGGGATTACCCGGTCGAGCAGCCGGGTGAGTTCCGGAAGCCGTATCTCTTTCGTCTGTTTGAGCAGAAACTTCTGCGTTGCTTCTTCCAGTGTATTTCCCCAGATAGCCTTTTCGATGATGCTTATAATCTGTTCCGGCTTATGGTAGAGTGTCCATTTTTCTTTGAAAGTACCTTTACCGTCAGTACCGCCCGGAATTGCCCAATCTATGTCGAGCAGGTGCAGGCGATGGAAGAAGATACTTCTATCCAGATCATTCGGTTTACGAAGGTCGAGAGTCAGCTCTTTGATTTCGGCTGTAAATGGAACACGCAGCCGTTTTTGAGTCTTTTCCACATCTACCAGCAAGGGAACTTTGGGTACATCGTCGGGAACACGTCCCAGACGGTTACTGATGATAAGTTCTTCCTTGATGATTTGTAAAAGGATATCGTCGCCAAAGCCCATGACGGTGGTGATGGCTTCATTAAACTCAGCCAGTGAAGGGGCGGGGAGATTGCGTAAAGCAGCCGTCACTTGTGCCAGACGCACAGTTTCGATGACATGGGCTACGGAGATATCCATATTCTTCTTGCGGAAAAGGGAAGCAGCCTGACTGATCCAGAGGGTACCGTCGTCCTGCGGATGATGCCAAAGATAATGATACCAGCCCGGGGATTCTATGCCGGCTCCGTATCCGCTGCGGAAAGCAAGCCGGTCGTATGTCCAGGGAATCCAGGTACATTCTATTTTTATTTTGGGCAGTCCTTTCAGCAGTTCGTTATCCTCTTTTACTTTAGGCATATTTTCGAGGACGGGCACATGCCAGGCACCACAGACCACGGCGATGCGTTCGAAGTTTTCTTTCTGTGCCGTGCGGATCATCTTACGCATCCAGGCTTCGCGGAGCTGGTCACGGGGAGAGGTATGTTCGGGAAGTTCCTCCCGCAATGCAGTTACGGCTTCTTTCACAGCCTGAAATACATCGGCACTGTCTTTACGGTGCTCGATGGTAGTTTCCCACCATGACTCCCCGTCTGTATATCCGGCCGCTTCTGCCAGATAGTCAAAAGGATCTCTGTATACGGTGGGGATAATCTCCTCCTGTTGCTCTTCGGTTGTATTATGGGGCTCCTGATTTTGCGCCATCGAATGTACCAGTGGTAAATCGAAGAAGCGTAACGGTACTTCGTTCCGCAGGGCATAAACTATCGTCTGCCATTCCGGAGAGAATTCGGCAAACGGATAGAACACCGCATTCTGTGGCTGGTCGGGTTGATAGGCGAGTAAGGCGACGGGTGGTTCCATCTGCTCATTCAGCACGCATGGAAGCAGAGTCTCGGCTTCTGCCGGACCTTCCAGCAAGATGAGATCGGGCTGAAGCTCTTGCAGGTATTCCAGTACGTTCCGGCATGAACCGGGACCGTGATGCCTTATTCCTAATAAGTGAATTGCCATTCTTTTAATCTTTTAGTTCGTATGATGGAGTGGGAGGTATCAGATCATATCCCTTGATGCACGGTAGATATCTTTCCATCCGTCGCGGTTCTTCACTACCGTCTCCATGTATTCCTGCCATACCACTTTATCCTGTACCGGATCTTTCACCACTGCTCCGAGAATGCCCGAAACAAGGTCTTCGGCATGTATCTGTCCGTCTCCGAAATAACCTGCCATGGCCAGACCGTTATTTACCACCGAGATAGCCTCGGCCGTACTTAATGTACCACTGGGTGCTTTCAACTTCGTCTTTCCATCATTGGTAGCTCCCTGCCGCAGTTCACGGAAAATGGTTACTACACGACGGATTTCTTCAAGCGCAGGTTTCTCTGCCGGAAGTTGCATCACCTTTTCAAAGCTTTCCACGCGGCGGCGTACAATGTCTATCTCTTCGTCAATCGTATCCGGCAAAGGGAGAATAACGGTATTGAAACGGCGTTTCAAGGCACTCGACAGATCATTGACTCCTTTGTCGCGGTTGTTTGCTGTTGCAATGATATTGAAACCGCGTATCGCTTGTACTTCTTTATTCAACTCCGGAACCGGAAGTGTTTTCTCCGAAAGAATCGTGATCAGAGTATCCTGCACGTCAGAGCCGATACGTGTCAACTCCTCGATACGTCCTATCTTGCCTTCCTGCATGGCCTTCATTATTGGGGTTTGCACCAGTGCGCCTTCACTGGGTCCTTCTGCCAGCAGTCGGGCATAGTTCCAACCGTAGCGGATGGCTTCTTCTCCTGTTCCGGCAGTACCTTGCACTATCAGTGTGGAGTTACCGGAAATGGCAGCAGCAATATGCTCGCTCACCCAGCTTTTCGCCGTACCGGGAAGTCCGTATAGCAGCAATGCGCGGTCTGTTACCAGGGTAGCTACTGCTATCTCCATCAGACGGCGGTTACCTATATATTTAGGTGAAACTTCAAATCCGTTCTTCAGTTTGCCACCCATCAGATAGGTGACTACCGATTGCGGAGACATTTCCCAATTTTCGGGAACAGAGTTTGTTTCATTCTTTTTCAGTTCGTGCAGCTCTTCTGCGAATTGCTGTTCGGCATGTTGTCTAAGTAAGGTACTCATATTGTTTTGTATTATTTATTGTCATTAAACAAGCTGTTTATTTTTTCTTTCATTCTCATATACTCCGCTGTCAGTCGGCAGAATTTGGCAATGGCATGGTCGGCATCGTATGCCACTGCCTGTTGTTCCACTTTGGGCAACATCTCCGGAGGAAAGTATAGCGATAGGCGTTCTGCCATCTCTTTCGGATAATAGTAATAATTGCTATGGAACAATCTTTGTAAAGCTCGTGTGGAGAATTTTATTCCCCATTGCGTCCCGTCCGCATTATACCAGGGTTCGGGAATATAATTGCTCTTGCTGTCTGTCTGGAAGTTGATTTCCTCCCGTTGCTCCGGCGTCAGTAATCCCATCAGCGAAGAGGCGTAGGCTTCATTTGAATCTTCTTTCAGGGTTTGATACGCCCACAGATTGCCACCGAAGTTTTCTATCGGCTGGCATAAGTTGAAGTAGGAACCGAATGGTGGCTTCTTTGCCAGTTTTGCGGCGGCTTTCTCCGGTGAACAGTCGTAGAACTCTGCCCAGAAACTGAGTGGTACACGTTCGGCGAGTTGGCGGAGCAGAAACTCTTCATCTTTTTCTTTCTTGTTGGAACTGACCTCTTCCAAACCCAATTTCTTCATCTCAGGTGTAAAGGTGATTTTATCGTATGACCAGCCCAGTAACATCTTATAATGAAGTTTTCCACGCAGCAGGTCACAGTATGTTTTTACCAGTTCCGAGTCGGGCAGACTGCATAACAGGCGACGGGCGGTTTCTTTTACATTACTGCTTCGGTCGGTAGTGGCAATCTCTTGCAGGAAGTTTTCATCCGCTTTACTCAGATTGGCGCGCAGGCATTGTATCAATTCGTCGCGGTGGGCGGCAGATTCATTTTTCAGTTCGGTTTGCAGCAAGGCAAGTCCCTGTCCGGGGTTCTCTTTTCTCAGGCGTTGCAGTATCCGCTTCCGTTCTTCATGCGAGGCTGTTTCCCAAGTTTCGTTTCCGGTATCTCCCCAGTCCGGTAATTCCATGTGGCTAAGCAGCCAGCGTCCACGGTTACCTGTTAAGGAAGAAAGCAGTGCTTGCTCTTCGTGCTTATCGGGATTATTGCGGTCGTAGGCATGTGAGATTAGCGTCCGCAGATAGAATGGCGGAATAAGCTTGTTGCACCGGGCAGCTTTCCGGTAGGCATATAATAAAAGATGCCGGTTCTGTTCATTGACCATCTGAATCAGCAGGTCGCCAACATTCCGGTCGAAATAGGGTAGACTGTCATCCGGAGCTTCATTCATGGCGATAGCTTCTCCGGCAGGTAACGGTTCCATTCCGGCACGGCTGTAGGCGAAAGTCAGGGCTGAAAACTGATAGAAAGCGTCTTCCGCATCTTCGCTCTTTTCTTGCAGCAACCGGAAGTTTTCTTCCAGAGTTTCCGGTAAACCGTTTGGAATGAATTCTTTGGCAGCGGTTCCCAATAAGGCTGCATTAATGATTGGTTCAGTTACGTTCATCTCTCCAAATATAATAGTCAGATTGATACCACATTGAATTTAGCTCCCAGCAATTGGCGTCTGCCAGAAAGAAGGCGGCAAACGGCTTTCCACCCGTGACGGACAGGATGTCTGTTCGGGTGATGTCTTGCATCTGCACAGGCATCAGTTCATTGTTTGCATCCTGCACACAGAGTTGTTTCCCTTGAACAGCCAGTCGCAGATTTTCTACTAATACGGGTACATTTTCGGCAAATGGGTTCTGTTGCAGGGCTTCCCTGTATCGGGCGGTTGCTTCTTGCAGATTCGCACAGAAATGCGGGATAACCGCTTCTTCGGATAATTCACATTCTTTGAATAAGGCTCGAAGACTGCCTACTCCTTTATAATAACAGAGTTTTCCGTCGTAGGTACTTCCGGGAACAAGATTGAATTCCGCCAAGGTTCCGGGAGCTGTGAAACTGAGATAGATGGCGAAACGATTACTCCGACATCCGTATAGCCAGTAAATATCATTATTCAGCTCGTTTATCTTCTGACTTCTCTTATGGAGTACCAGCCACTGGTCGGTAATTGTTTCACCCGCCAGCACATCCTCTTTTGCTTGCGGATAACCTATCTGTGTGCGGATTTCCTGTTGCCACTCTTCCGGTTGCAGGTCCAGGTTCCGGTAACTCTTCATCAGGAGGTAGAGTTTTCCGAGTTGGTCGGTTAACTTGTATTTCCAACTTTCCTCGTAGAAGTTTATTTCCTGAATGGCTTTCAACCGATTGGCAAGTCCGGGAGCCTGGGCGTCGACCATACGGCGGGCAATACCGTCGAAAAGAGTATAAGCCCGTTCCGGTATATTGATTAACCCGTTGCGTAGCAGGTCTTTCAGCCAAATCTCCAGTTCATCAATACCGTTCAGCACCTTTTGGTGGCGCATAGCCTGACGTTTGGCTTGTGCTGCTTCATCTACAGGCGTGTCGCTTTTGGCTTTCTGTTCCTTCTTTTCGGCTTTTTCTTCCCGCTTGGAAAGCCAGGAAGTCACCCATTCCGGTTCGTCCGCTTCTTTGAACTGCTCAGCCTGTGCGGCATATAAAAATAAGAGTCCCAATCCATGTTTGCATGGAAACTTCCGGCTGGGACAGGAACATTTGAATGCTACGTTTTTTGTATCGATTACGGTCTGGTATGGAGTTTTCCCACTTCCTTGGCAATGCCCCCAGATAGCACGGTCACTGTGTTCCAGCAACACCCACTTGGCTCTTGTCGCCAACCCTTTTCCGGCTTTTACGGAGGCTGCATCCGGGGCTAATTGTATGATTTGTTCTTCTGTTAGATTTAATAACATGATAATCTTAGTCAGCTATTAGTGTGTTTTTAGATTGCAAGTATAATGCTTTTTTTCTGTTTTTCAGATTTTTCGAAGAGAAGAGTTTTCTGTTTTTACCGGAAATCATTTGATCCGTATTCTTAAAGCCGGGAAAGATTCTGTAACTTTGCGGCAACAGGCATCACATACCTGCGAGTAATATATAAAACCGACTTGTATGGATTTTGAAACTTGCATAGCCTCTCATTCTTCAGTTCTGATGGAGGGGGCATTGGGAGAACGATTGAAGCGTGAGTATGGTCTCACCATCAATGGCAGTGTAGCTATGGCTGATTTGATTTATAGTCAACAGGGGCGGCTGGCATTGGAAACTCTTTGGCGGGGCTACATGGGGATTGCTGAAAAATACAATCTACCGTTCTTGGCTACCACTCCGACCAGACGGGCTAATAAGCAGCAAGTTATTCAGGCCGGATATGATGAGGCTATTATTGAGGATAATGTCAGGTTTCTCCGTAAGATAAAGGAGACATCAAATATTGAAATGTATATTGGCGGTCTGATGGGGTGTAAAGGAGATGCTTATACAGGCGCCGGTGCTCTGAACATTGAGGAAGCTCACGACTTTCATCATTGGCAGGCACAACTATTTAAATTTGCGAAAGCAGATTTTTTGTATGCAGGAATTATGCCTGTGCTGACCGAGGCAATGGGTATAGCGAGGGCTATGTCCGATACCGGAATCCCCTATATCATTAGTTTTACCATTCAAAAAGACGGGAAACTCATTGATGGGCATACCATCGACTATGCTATCCGCTTTATCGACGATAATGTATCTCGCAAACCGGTGTGCTATATGACAAACTGTGTACATCCCTGCATCGTTTATGAAGCTCTTGCGCACAACTTCAACCAAACCGAGGCTGTCCGGACGCGGTTTATCGGTATTCAGGCCAATACTTCCGCTTTGTCTTATAGTGAACTGGACGGTTCCGCTGATCTGCAATCTTCTTCTCCTGCCGACTTGGCTGAAGGTATGATGAAATTGAAATCAGAATATGATTTTAGGATATTTGGCGGCTGTTGCGGAACGGATGATACACATATGGAAGAAATCGCTAAGTCTATATCTTGCGGAGCATTGTCCTGATGCTTTCGGTCTTTTCCGAAAAGAGTGAATTTGAATGAGTTAATTTTGACTATATCTTAAATTATATTATTATGCTTACTTGGTTCTTGAATTTGCTTGGTTTTAAGAAAAAAAATATTGGTAAAGGTATTTCTGAAGATTATGAGCCTATTACTCAAGAGTTGATAGATGCAACTCCTGAAGATGAGCTATATACTAAAATTATGTGGAGCTTGCTTAGCGACGAAGTTTGGTTTAGCGATTCACAAAAGGCTTTCTCTCTTATTTATGAATTGGATGGAGAAGTTTGTAACGGAGGATTTAATCAATACTATTTCAATCCGTCGGGTGAGGATCGGTATGAAGTTGAAAAGGCTTTGGAATTGATTGGAGCTATTGACTTCTCTAGTCTTATGAGACGAGCTAATGCTTGTTACGAGACAATAAAACCAGAATTAGAAAAGTTTGATGACGGTACATCGGAAAATTTTAGTAAAAGTTATGAGGATAATCCTCTGACAGAATTTGATAATGAATATTATGAGTTGAATAATGGAGGCCGTCTTTTTGTATTGATGTCACAATTTGTAAAGAAACATCCACAGGATTTTATTAGTAAGTAAATTAAAGCCTATCTAAAAGAGAATACTATAATGCTCAAAAAATGAAAATTCATTCCTTTTTTGTATATTTGCCTCTTAACTTTTAAAATACCACAGTTATGAGAAAAGTACAACTATTGTTAGTTTGTTTAGTGCTTTCAGTGGCTGCTTCTGCTGCTGATAAGGTAGTTAAGTTACCCAAACCCAATTTGAATCGTGCCGGTACGGTAATGAAAGCATTGTCTGAACGTCAGTCTACACGTGAATATGCTTCGAAAGCATTGAGCCTTGCTGACTTGTCGGATTTATTGTGGGCTGCTAACGGAATCAATCGTCCGGAGTCTGGAAAGCGGACAGCTCCATCGGCTTTGAATAAGCAGGATGTAGATGTATACGTGATATTACCCGAAGGGAGCTATGTGTACGATGCGAAAAATCATCAGTTAAATCTGGTTTCTGAAGGAGATCATCGCGATGCTGTTGCAGGTGGTCAGACTTTTGTAAAAGCGGCTCCGGTATCTTTGGTACTGGTCAGTGATGTTTCCCTCTTTGGCGATGTTCAGAAACCACAAAATCAAGTGGTTGGAGCTATGGATGTTGGTATCGTTTCGCAGAATATCTCTTTATTCTGTGCTAATGCTAAATTGGCTACAGTGCCGCGAGGTTCGATGGATGCCACTCAGTTGAAGAAAGTATTAAAACTGAAAGATAGTCAGATTCCTATGTTGAATCATCCTGTAGGGTACTTTAAATGATAGAATAAGAAATGAGGGTGTGTCGGAACTCTCATAAACTAAAAATCCCCCTCGCTACAACTATCTGTGGCGAGGGGGATTTTAATTTTGTTTATTTGGCATCTTCAATAATAGAACAGATACTAACCCGGTTCCAGTCTGGTTCTGTGAACATGTCACCCACTCCCTGACCTTCTGCAGTAATGCGTGACGGGTTGATTTTATACTTATTGACCAAGATTGTCTTTACGGCTTCGGCACGCGCTTTAGCTATTCTTGCATTGACTTCGGCACTACCTTCCGGTGAAGCGTAGCCTTTAATCACCACTGTTGTATTTGCGTATTTCTTCATGTAAGAAGCCACACGTTCCACATTTGGCAACTGAGAGGCATCGACTGTAGATCTACCTTGTCTGAAAGTAATGATGGATTCTGGAATACGGCTGGTCTCCACTACCGTCTCAACAGGGATTACCCGGTTCTGTAAGTTGTTTACTTCTTGTTGCAGTGCGCTGATCTTCTGTGCGTCGACATTGATCTGACCGTTCTTCTCATTCACTTGTGAGCGAAGATTATTGATAGAATTGTTCAGGTCGCTAATCTCGGCTGGATCATAGAGTTTAGCCAAGGTAAAGTGATGGCTTCCGTTGCTACCACCAAAGTGGTAAGCTACACCTGCTGTTAGTTCAAAGGCGGCATTGTTTACATTGAATCGGCTACGGTTGTGGTCGCCTTGCATATCATATACCAATGCCGGTTTGACTCCTATCGTCCAGGCTTTAGCTTCTCCGAGATTGAAGTTGAAATTCATTCCGAAACGGCTGGACCAGGAGTTCACATCTCCAGGGCCGTCCATGTAGTAGTGCAGCCATCCCGCACCGGCTACGGCCTCTACTTCGAATATGCGCGGAGTACCTGTATAGCCTGCGAACAGGTTCATCAGGTTGACTTTACCCAATAAGCTAAGGTCTGAAGCATCAAAAGCTGTCTTACTGTTCGAGGTGTTTATATATCCCATGCCTTGAACTCCCAGTCCGAAAACGGGGGTAAGTTGCTTCGTAAACTCAATTCCCAAAGCCGGGCGGGCATTCTTGAAGAAAGCGCTGTGGCTTACAGGAGTTATAATACCGGTTTTTAGTTCTATAGACCAATTGTCTGTGAATTTGCTGCCTTGTACGGTAGTCTGGGCATTTGCAGCCAATGCTGCTAAAACAAATGCTGATAAAATAATTGATTTTTTCATAATTGAAATGCATTAATAGTTGATACAATAAAATATAACATGCCCTGAAGTAGTTTATTTGTTTGCTCTTTTCAGGAATAAAGCGGGAGGGTTAGGTTGCAGATTTCTTGTTTGCTTTGATCTTTGTTAAGTTTAAAGTTAGTTTAATCATATAATCTACTCTTTCTCGAATCCCGTTCATTAACGTAACAGCGATTCTTTCTTTAAAAATTTAATTTTCTTCTTCATAATTCATTATTTTAAATTCATAATTAAGGTTGCTGTTCATTTGTAACAACATAATCTTTGAAACATGGTTCGATGTATGAAAGGGTAATTAACAATAATTTAATGTTGCTCAAGATTCAATAAAAAGTTGGCTCGGTTTACTCTCACTACCCTCACTTTTAAAATAGCTTATTGATAATTAGAATATTAAGTGTGGGTGAGAGTAAAAATCCGGCGTGAGAGTAAGCTGCTTACTCTCACGCCGGATTTTTACATTTCTACATCATAACTTCTTCTGTTATACCGTAATACCCCACGTTTGGCGCATATATCGGTTGATTCTGTAATCCGATGTTTTTTAGCTTTCCTTCCCCGCGTAAGCGGCGGATATGCCCCATTGCGGTCGATTTCATCATGCCACATACCCTTTGGAAGTCACTTCTTGTCATCATGTGGTGCTGACTGAAGTAGATGGTTAGCCGGCTGTCTATTTCTTCATCCGATAATTTGTTGGAGTGTCCGTTGTGTTTTATATTCTTCAGTTTCACATTTCCGATTTCACTTCTCAGTTCCTGGTCCGCCCGGAATTTGATGCCTTTCAGCCTTACTTTCGTATTCTTCCGTTTTGTATCTTCTTTTATTTCTTCCGTGCAGGTCAGGGTAGGGTGGAAGTAACCGATACCATCCAGATGTACCTGCCTGCCTTCCGCCAGTTCTTCACCCATTGCATGAGACAGGGCGTCGAGCACGGCCGATACATCAGTTTCCGTCAGTGAACAACGTTCCTGGATTTTGCGTCGCAACCTGTCGGTTCCTGTTTTTCCGTTCAGTGTGATGCGTGCATGAAGTTTAGTTTCTTCTTGTGACTGGTTGGGAGCCACCGGGTTTTCGTACCATTCAAATAAGATTGCCATAGTTGCTTGTTTTAATTATAAGGTATTAATTTGTTTTACATTAGGGACTATTCTGTTTCCTCCTAAGGAACATCCCTTTTACCCTTAGGAATGATTGGGTATTAACCTTGGTCAACAGGCTTGTCAACGTTGGTTGCTCGGCTTGTTGACCTCCATTGCACGGCCTGTTGACCAAGGTTAACACCCAATAGGACTTACTACAAAGATACAAAATAAGCAGGGCTAAGTCAAGTGATTCCCTGTTTATTTCTCAATTATTATTGAAGCTTTTACTGCAAAATGTATGAGCTGAACTTTTTTGAAATAAATGCAGAATAATATGCTTAAATACTTGACTTTCGCTTTTTGGAGCAGTATCTTTGTAACTCTTTAAAGGAATTATACTATATAAATAAAATTCAAAACAGATAATGATATGAAAATCACTTCAATAAGACATGACAAAGATGCAGGCAGAGAGATGATGACCGTTTATGATGCCGACGTGCTGATGAAGAAGATGAAAACGGAAACCAGAGACGGGTATGTAACGGGGTTACGGACTGTCATCCCTCAGTTGGAAGGTACTGAATCCGCATTCTCTCATATTGACAAACTTCCACGTGTCTATCCTGCCGTGGAGTGCGCCCGGACTAAAGACGGAGGGCGAAGAATGAAACGATACAATGGTCTGGTTCAGCTTGAAGTGAAGAAGCTGGCTGGACTGGCGGAGGCTGAACTGGTGAAACGTCAGGCGATGCTGCTTCCTCAGACGTTTGCCGCTTTTTGCGGTTCCAGCGGAAGGAGTGTGAAAATATGGGTGTGTTTCGCCTTACCGGATGGAAACTTACCGAAGCGTGAACAGGAAGCCGCATTGTTTCATGCCCATGCCTATCGCCTGGCGGTGAGTTGCTATCAACCGTTGTTCCTGTTTCCTATTACCTTGAAAGAGCCTTCACTGATGCAAAGTTGCCGGATGACGCTCGATGAACATCCCGGATACAATCCTCATGCGGTACCTTTCTGTCTGGAACAGCCATTCTCCATGCCCGGAGAACAGACCTTCCGGCAACGGCAGTTGGCTGAGAAAAATCCGTTACTGAGGCTGGAACCGGGTTTTGAAACATCGCAGACCTTCACCATGCTTTTTGAAACCGCCCTCGATAAGGCGCTCCGGGATATGGAGAACTGGCGACGGGGAAATAATCTCCAACCGTTGCTTGTCCGCCTTGCGGAGTATTGCTACAAGGCGGGCATACCGGAAGAGGAAGTTGTGAGGCAGACGATTATTCATTATTATGCACAGGCGGAGCAGCAAACGGTACGTACTATGGTTCATAATATTTACCAAGAGTCTAAGGGCTTTGGCTCTAAAACTATTTTGACTCCGGAGCAGGATACCGCTCTGCGCCTGGAAGAGTTTATGGAACGGCGCTATGAGTTTCGTTATAACACGGTGTTGAACGATCTGGAATACCGTCAGCGGAATTCCATTCATTTCTATTTCAGACCGGTGGATCGGAGGGTACGCAATACGGTGGCGATTAATGCCCTGAAAGAGGGGATTCGTGCCTGGGACCGTGACGTGGAGCGTTATCTGACATCAGAGTATGTGTCTTTGTACAATCCTGTTGAAGAATACCTTTGCAGTGTGGGGCGTTGGGACGGAAAAGACCGCATCCGGGCGCTTGCCAATCTTGTGCCATGCAATAATCCGCATTGGCGGGAGTTGTTTTATCGCTGGTTTCTCAGTATGGTGGCTCACTGGCGTGGGCTCGACCGCCAACATGGAAACAGTACGTCGCCATTGCTGGTTGGGGCACAGGGGTATCGTAAATCTACCTATTGTCGCATTATTTTGCCTCCTGAACTGCGTTTCGGATATACGGATAGTCTTGATTTTAAGAGCAAACAGGATGCGGAGCGTTATCTGGGGCGTTTTCTGCTGGTGAACCTGGATGAGTTTGATCAGATTAGTTCCAACCAGCAGGGGTTTCTGAAACATCTTTTGCAGAAACCTGTGGCAAATTTGCGGAAACCTTACGGTTCTACCATTCAGGAAGTGCGCCGTTATGCCTCGTTTATCGGTACCAGTAATCAGATGGACCTGCTTGCCGATCCCAGCGGCAGCCGCCGTTTTATCTGTATCGAAGTGACTGCACCTATTGATACGAATGTCACCATCAACTACAAGCAATTGTATGCTCAGGCCATGGATGCCATTTATAAAGGTGAGCGCTACTGGCTGAATGATGAGGACGAAGCTATCCTGAAAGAGACCAACCGGGATTTTGAACAGGTCAGTCCGCTCGAACAGCTTTTCCACTGTTATTTCCGGGTGACGGAAGAAGAACGGGAAGGGGAATGGCTGACCGCAATGGAGATATTCAATTATCTACAGCAGAAAACCCGCGATAAACTGTCGGTCAGCAAAATAGGGCACTTCGGACGTTCGCTGAAGAAATTGGATATCCCTTGCAAGAAGACGAATAGGGGGACGGTGTATCATTTAGTGAGACTTGGATAATGGCTGAAACAATTCCTCAATTCTACAAGAGAATACAACGTTGCGATCCGAAACTGGATGCAACTTATTCTAAAGGGAAAGAATATTTCAATATCTTTTCCCGCCGGTGCAATTTCGGTACTGTGCAATTCAGCTATCGGGATTTCTATAAAGTAACTTTAATCATGGGTATTGGGAAATTATATTATGCTGATAAATGGATTCTGGTAGATCGTCCGGCGCTGCTGTTTTCCAATCCTCTTGTGCCTTATGCTTGGGAGTCTGTCAGTGAAGAGCAGAGGGGTATGTTTTGCATTTTTAATGAGCAGTTTGTGCAATCCGAAGAGAAGAACGGCTCTTTGGCGAATACACCTTTATTTAAACTGACGGGTGACAAAGTCTTCTTCCTGGATGAATCTCAACTGATGAAAGTACAAAATATATATGCTCAGATGCAGGAAGAGATACAATCCGGTTACACAGGTACACTTGATGTGTTGCGTTGTTATCTTCATTTACTGATACATACGGCCATGAGGATGCAGGATGCTAATCAGTATGAATCGCATCCGAATGCTTCACTGCGTATTGCAGAATTGTTTATGGAGTTACTGGAAAGGCAATTCCCGATAGATTATCCCCGTGCTGCATTAGTTCTGCGTACACCGACTGATTATGCCAATCGGTTGTCTGTGCATGTGAACCATCTGAATAAGGTTATTAAAGAAACGACAGGAAAAACGACCTCAGTACTTATTGCAGAAAGAATCGTAAAAGAAGCTGTTCAATATCTGCAACATAGCAATCTCTCTATTTCAGAAATGGCATTTGGACTGGGCTTTGAGTCTGTTTCCTACTTTAGTAAGTTCTTTCGTAAACATACAGGTAAGTCGCCGACTGAAGTCAGGGGGAAGGTAACTATTTGATTTGTACAAAGGATGATTTGAATAGTACTCATCTGTCCGTACGCTAACACCTAACTTTGCACCGAAATGAAATATTAAAATTATGAAGTACAGAAAATTAGGTAAAACAGATGTGCAACTTTCCGCTATCGGACTGGGTTGTATGGGAATGAGTGCTGCGTATGGAGTGGCGGACGAAAAAGAGAGTATCGCAACGTTGCACCGTGCCTTGGAATTGGGCATAAACTTTTGGGATACGGCTGATGTGTATGGGAATGGAGCCAATGAGGAACTGCTTTCGAAGATGGTAAGTGAAAAAAGAGACCGGATTTTTATTGCTACAAAGTTCGGCTTTCGTTTACGTAATAATCAAGGCAGTGTATTTGGTGGTGGTGAAAGTTATGTGGACGGTTCTCCCCGGTATATTAAACAAGCGGTAGAAAACAGCCTGAGGCGATTGAAAATAGAAACCATTGATTTGTATTATGCTCATCGGATAGATCCTGCTGTTCCGGTTGAAGAGACTGTGGAAGCAATGGCTGAACTGGTGCGCGAAGGTAAAGTCCGATATTTAGGTTTAAGTGAGTGTTCGCCCGAATCCTTGCGAAGAGCTTGCGCTGTGTATCCTATTGCCGCTGTAGAGAGTGAATATTCTCTGCTGACCCGCGATGTGGAGAAAGAGATCCTGCCACTGACCAAGGAACTGGGAGTTACGTTAGTTCCTTTCTCACCATTGGGTAGGGGGCTGGTTGCCAATGCAATCCGTGTAGAGACATTGGGTGAAAATGACTTTCGCAGGCATTTGCCGAGATACACTGGTGAGCATTGGGTAAATAACCAATGTCTGGCTATTGATTTGGCCGGTATGGCTGCGGAGAAAGGTGTCACTTCTGCCCAACTTGCATTAAGCTGGATACTGGCACAAAGTGAGAATATCATTCCGATACCGGGTACTAAGCGGATGAAATATTTGGAAGAGAACGTTCGGGCGGTTGATGTGGATTTGTCAGTTCAGGATATGGCGGATATAGAAAAGCTGTTGCAAAAGTATCCCAATGTTGGCAACAGATATAATGAGCATGAATTTAAGTTTGTAAATAAATAAATTTAGTACTGATAAGATGAAAAACTCAATTCCTCGGTATACATTCTATAAGAATAAGTATGGAAGTGAACTTCTGATAGATGTGGTAGAACTGAAATATGTAAAGAGGTTCCTGGCTGAAAGCGCCGTACACACGTTGACTTATTATGACATTACTTTTGTAACGGAAGGGGAAGGGAGTTTTTCTATTGATAACCGGACATATCAGGCTGTTCCCGGTGATGTTTTCTTTTCCAAACCGGGTGAGGTGCGGAATTGGGATACCGGTCGGATTGTAAATGGGTATGCTCTGATTTTTGAAGATGACTTCTTGTCCTCCTTCTTTAAAGATCCTCTGTTTGTGCAGCATCTTCCATTCTTCAAGATGGAAAAAACTGCATCCGGATTGCACTTGCCCGATGAACTTTATAAGCGTATGCTTCAGCTTTTGCATGATATTAAGGTAGAAATAGACCAATACAGGCAGGACGATGTACATGTGTTGAGGGCATATCTTTACGAGGCGCTGATGTTACTGAACCGAGCCTATCAGAATCTGATTTCGATGGAAGAGGGGAACAAAGAAGCGGGTGGTACACATATCAGTAAATTTATTGAATTAGTCGGGGCAGATATGAGAGAACACCATTCTGTCCGGCATTATGCAGACAAACTTTGTATCACTTCCAATTACCTGAATGAGATTGTAAATTCAGCTATGGGAATGAGTGCAAAACAATATATTCAGAATAAGGTTATGGAGGAGGCGAAAAGACTGCTTGCCTATACCGATTTTCCTGTTTCGGAGATTGCATTTGAACTTCATTTTTCTACTGTTTCTTATTTTGTGCGATGCTTTCGCCAATGTACGGGTGAGACCCCTTTGGTTTACCGGAGTATGCATAAACCGTGAAAAGTACTATTTCTCCCTTTGTTTTTGTTATGCCGATTTTCTGTTGTGTCCTTATCTTTGCCTCATTCAATAACCATTAAAATAATAATAGAATGAGAGAAGCGGAAAAAACAATCGGGAATATGATTGATAAATTGAAAATCGCTTTCCTGGGTTCGGTGGATGAAGAAGGCTTCCCAAATGTAAAAGCTATGTTGCAACCCCGGAAGCGGGAAGGGATAAAGACGATTTATCTGTCGACAAATACTTCATCGATGCGTGTTGCACAATTCCGGGAAAACAATCGTGCCTGTATGTATTTTTGTGATTCGAGGTTTTATAGAGGAGCAATGCTGCGTGGCACGGTAGAGGTGTTGACGGATAGTGCCAGTAAAGAAATGATATGGGAGGACGGGGATACCATGTATTATAAAGAAGGTGTTACTGATCCCGACTATTGTGTACTGAAGTTTACGGCAACTTCCGGAAGATTTTACAGTAACTTTAAATCGGAGAGCTTTGTTGTGGTGTAATTACGTATTGCTTGGGAGATATCAGATTTCTTCCAATGCATAATACTGGTAGTCGCGGAGAACGGTCTGGAGAAATTTCTCCTGATTGTTCTCACGGGGTGTCACAGAAAGAAGTTCCTGAACTTTTTTTGTCAGTTGTGCAATGTACCGTATGCGGTCTTTTTTCCCGGATTGTAAAGTTCGGGTAATTACGTTTATCTGTTCCAGCGATAAGTCAGCGGCTTGCGGATAAGTAGGCTGGTAGTTCTGGGTCAGATAATTAAATTCGTCAAGGCTGACATGTATTTTGCGGTAGTTTTTCTCTTTGATAACCATGGTACCCGCGGCAAGGTCTCCCATCCGTTGACTGTTTTTGGTTAATAGAGCGACTAATAGTCCGAGACCTCCGGTAATCGGACCATCGATAGGGAAGAGGAGCCACCGGAGTAAGTAGGAACTTATGCTCGGAACGGAACCGTCAGCTTTTACAACACGGATATTCATCAGTCGTTTCCCAAGGCTTTGTCCGTAATTGAACATCTCGCATAGAAAAGAATAGAACAGCACCGGTAAATAGATTACCGCCAGGAAGAAAATCATAGTGAAATCCGAAGGCAGGCAGAGCTTGGATAATACCGTTACAGTTGAAAATATATAGAATCCAATCAGAACGTAATCAATAATCAAAGCAATGATTCGCTCGCCAATACTGGCGGGCGTCTGGCTGATGCGGACAAATTGCCCTGTAAGAATAGTAGATTCTGCCATTGCTGATTGAATATTTCTAAGTATTTCGTTGCAAATATATCATTATTCTCTTACTTTTGTTATTGATTTCAGACAAAACTCATTCGAAGTCAGTAAAAATATGAAAGAAGTAACGTTTATTCGTCGGAATATAGAAAAATGGAAAGAAGCCGAAGGCGTGGTGGAGCAAGCCACAAACTCGTCTCCTGACCGGCTTGCCGATGTGTATACGGATCTTACTGCCGATCTGGCATTTGCGCAGACGCACTTCCCGACTTCCCGTATTACTATCTATCTGAATAATCTCGCTTCTGCTTTACACAATAAAATTTATCGGAACAAGCGTGAGAAATGGTCGAGAGTCATCACTTTCTGGACGAAGGAAATTCCTCAGGTTATGCACGATGCACGCCGGGAATTGCTGGTTTCATTCCTGATTTTTATAGTGAGTGCCTTGGTCGGTGTTATATCCGCTGCCGCTGATCCGGATTTTGTCCGCCTGATTATGGGGAATTCTTATGTAGACATGACGTTGGACAATATTGCGAATGGCGAACCCATGGCGGTGTACAATAGCTCATCTGAGGTTCCGATGTTTTTGGGAATCACGTTGAATAATATTATGGTTTCTTTCAACTGCTTCGCAATGGGGATACTGACCAGTTTTGGTACAGGTTATATGCTTTTCAGTAATGGAGTCATGTTGGGAGCTTTCCAGACATTCTTTTATCAGCACGGTTTGCTTTGGGATTCTATGCTTGCCATCTGGTTGCATGGAACACTCGAAATCTGGGCTATCATTGTAGCCGGCGCTGCCGGTTTGGCTTTAGGTAACGGATGGCTTTTCCCCGGAACTTATTCAAGACTGGAATCTTTTAAAAGAGGAGCGAAAAGAGGATTGAAAATTGTAGTGGGGACAGTCCCTGTGTTTATTATGGCAGGTTTTATTGAGGGGTTTCTCACACGCCATACCCAACTGCCGGATATGTTGAGACTCGGCCTGATTCTTACATCCCTGACATTTATTTTATTCTACTATATTTATCTACCTAATAGAAAACGACATGGAATCACAAAAGCCTAAAATCGCAATGTATGTAAAACGTAATTTCGGTGAGAAACTGAGTGCGTCTTTTGATTTTATAAAAGAAAACTGGAAGCTGATGCTGAAATTTACTACGTATCTGCTTTTACCGATTTGTCTTATTCAAGCGCTGAGTTTGAACGGGATGATGGGATATATGACGGTGCTGGCTGATTTATCAGGTGGCAGCGTATCTTCTGATGCATCTCTAATGATGTCATTCTTTTCTTATTATAGTCTGTACATGTTTGTTTTTTTGATAGGAACGATTGCGCTGACTTCTTTGATTTATGCATTGATCCGAACCTACAACGAACGTGACGAACGTCTGCAAGGCGTAACTTTGGGGATGTTGAGGCCGATGTTGCTCCGTAATGTGAAAAGATTGGTTGTGATGACTCTTTTCGGATTACTCTTAATGGTACTTTTAGGGGTGATTATGGGATTCATGGCGGCATTGCTTTGGCCCGTCCTGTTCCTGGTGATTCCGTTTGTGATTATTTTGGCTGTACCATTTGCTCTTTGGGCACCGATTTATCTCTTTGAGGATATCTCCGTTATGGAATCTTTGAAGAAGACTTTTCGTCTGGGTTTTGCTACGTGGGGAGGTATTTTCCTGATTTCCCTTATTATGGGTTTAATTGCCGGTATCTTGCAGGGAGTGACGATGATGCCCTGGTATATAGGCACTATTGTGAAATCCATATTTGCAATGAGTAGTGGAGGCAGTGAGGCTACGGTATCGGTAGGATATAATTTCATGCTTTATCTGTTGGCCATTGTCCAGGCATTCGGTGCTTATCTTGCTATGATCTTTTCACTTGTAGGTCTGGCGTATCAGTACGGGCATGCTTCGGAAAAGGTGGACAATATCATGGTGGAAAGTGATATCGATAATTTTGATAAGCTCTAAAAACAGAATTGTATAAATGATAACTTCTCCGGCTGATACATTGGTATGTGATACTACCCAGCTTGCCGTGTGGCAATCTGATCCGGCGTATGACTATGGCCGTGAGTTGATGGCTCCTGATATTAATGTGTTTGAATGGTTCAACAGGTGGTTTGGAAAGATTCTGCAAAAAATATTCGGCAGCCATTTTGCTGAGGAATACTCGGAGCTTATTCTGATAGGCATTGCTATCCTTCTTTTAATTTTGATAATCTGGTTCGTTTACAAGAAGCGACCGGAGTTATTCATGATTTCCCGTAAAAATGCTTTGCCTTATGCAGTGGAAGAAGACACTATTTATGGAGTTGACTTTGCGCGAGGTATTGCTGACGCGCTTTCGCGTAGTGATTACCGGGAAGCGGTACGATTGCTGTATTTGCAGACGTTGAAACAACTCAGTGATGAAAAGCGTATAGACTGGCAGCTCTACAAAACGCCTACACAATATGTTTATGAAGTGCGGATGCCCGCTTTCCGACAATTGACCAATCATTTCCTGCGAGTGCGTTATGGAAATTTTGAAGCTACAGAAGCATTGTTTCATGTCATGCAGTCTTTGCAGGAAGAGGTGAAGAAAGGAGGCGCTGTATGAGAGGAAGCCATTGGTTTATCATCTGTATCGTATCCTTTCTGGTCCTGATGTTTGCAATAGAATGTCGGTTGCCGAAGAAATTCGTATGGACTCCTACTTTTAGCCACTATGATAAACAGCCTTTCGGATGTGCTGTTTTTGATAGTTTACTCTCTGCTTCATTGCCGATGAGATATTCGGTATCCGGGAAAACCTTTTATCAGTTGGAGCAGGAAGATACGGTTTCCCGCCGGGCGATATTGGTTGTTAACAATCATCTGGCTCTGACAGATGTAGATGTGAATGCCTTGTTGAAAGGGGCGGAGCGGGGAAATAAAATAATGTTGGTGAGTAATTCATTTACAGGAAACTTACGGGATACACTGGGGTTTGAGAGTAGCTACTCTTATTTTAATCCGATTGTGTTGAGAAAGTATGCCGCTTCATTGTTGTCGAAGGATAGTTTGCATTGGGTAGGAGATTCTACTGTCTATCCCCGGCGGATCTTTCGTTTTTATCCGCAATTGTGTTCCTCTTATTTCTGGCAGGACTCGCTCTCTGTGAAAGTGTTGGCGGAGAAATCTATTTCATCAGATGAATTCAGATATGACTTTGGGGTGAAGTTTGATTCATTGCAAGTGGATACCCTTTGCAATGTTCCGGTTGCCATGTCTTGTTCGTGGGGAAAAGGGGAAATTATTTTGGTTTCTACTCCGCTGCTTTTTACCAATTATGGTGTACTGGACGGAAAGAATGCAGCTTATATTTTCCGTCTGCTGTCTCAGATGGGAGAGTTTCCGATAATACGCACAGAGGGATATCTGGAGGAAGCTGCACAGGTACAGATGTCTCCTTTCCGCTATTTTATTTCGCAACGACCGCTTCGCTGGGCTTTGTATCTGACAATGATTGCCATTCTGCTCTTTATGACATTTACTGCGCGAAGAAGACAACGTGTGATACCTGTGATTCATGAACCGGAAAATAAATCCATGGAGTTTACGGAACTGATCGGTACGCTTTATTTTCAGAAGAAAGACCATGCCGACTTGGTTCATAAAAAGTATATTTACTTTGCCGAAGAGTTGAGAAGAGAAATCCAGGTGGATGTGGAAGACGTGGCGGATGATGAACGCTCTTTCGATAGGATTGCTCAGAAGACCGGCATGAGTGCGGAAGAAATCGGTAAGTTTATCCGTACGGTCAGACCGGTGATTTATGGAGGGCAAACGATAACTGCGGAGCAAATGAAGCAGTTTATTGATAAAATGAATGAAATAATCGATCATATATAAAGAAGAAGTTTATGGAAGAGAATACAGAAAAACGGGTGGATCTAACTCTCTTTTCCGAGAAAATACAAGAGTTGAAAGACCGGATTGCTTCCGTCATTGTAGGGCAGGAACAGATGGTGGACTTGGTGCTGACCGCTGTGTTGGCAAATGGGCATGTGCTGATAGAAGGAGTGCCGGGAGTGGCGAAAACATTGTTGGCACGCCTGGTTGCCCGTCTGGTCGATGCAGATTTCAGCCGCATCCAGTTTACTCCGGATTTGATGCCGAGTGATGTACTGGGTACAACGGTATTCAACATGAAAACCAATGATTTTGATTTCCATCGCGGTCCGATCTTTGCTGATATTGTACTGGTAGATGAAATAAATCGTGCTCCTGCCAAAACACAGGCTGCCTTGTTCGAGGTTATGGAAGAGCGTCAGGTCAGCATTGACGGAGCGACCTATCCGATGGGAGAACTTTATACGATTCTGGCTACACAGAATCCGGTGGAGCAGGAGGGGACTTATAAATTGCCCGAAGCACAACTTGACCGTTTTCTGATGAAGCTGACGATGGATTATCCCTCATTGGATGAAGAAGTGAATATTCTGGAGCGTCACCATACGAATGCTGCATTTGTGAAGCTGGAGGACATTACCCCGGCTATTACTAAAGAGGAGCTTTTGTCGCTTCGTAATCTGATGAAGCAGGTGTTTATAGACCGTACATTGCTTCAGTACATCGCCTTGATTGTACAGCAGACGCGTACAAGTAAAGCTGTATATCTGGGGGCTTCTCCGCGTGCGTCCGTGGCCATGTTGCAGACTTCGAAGGCTTATGCGCTTTTGCAGGGACGTGATTTTGTGACACCGGAGGATATCAAGTTTGTGGCTCCATACGTACTTCAGCATCGTCTCATCCTGACGGCGGAAGCTGAAATGGAGGGCTACTCACCAGTGAAAGTAACGCAACGCCTGATTGATAAGGTAGAAGTTCCGAAATGATTCTTACCCGTCGGTTTTATATGGTTCTCATCCTAATTATCCTGTTGATGGGTAGTGGGTATGCTTTTGCTCCGTTGTTTACCATCGGGCAGGGGTTGCTTTTTCTCCTCTTGCTGTCGGTGCTGGCAGACGGATATATGCTTTACCGGATTCGTGGGATTCGGGCATTCCGTCAATGCTCCGCTCGTTTTTCCAATGGGGATGAAAATGCGGTGAATCTTCGGGTGGAAAGCTGCTATCCGTATCCCGTCTTTACGGAGGTTATCGATGAAGTACCTTTCATTTTTCAGCAGAGAAATATTAGTTTTCGGGTACAGCTTCAGGCGAATGAAGGAAAACAAATCTGTTATCATTTACGTCCGACAAGCCGGGGGATTTATGGTTTCGGACAGATTCGCGTATTCGTAACCGGTCGGATAGGTTTGCTCTCCCGGCGTTATACATGCGGAGAGGAGCAGGATATTAAAGTGTATCCTTCTTATCTGATGCTGCATCGCTATGAATTGCTGGCAATGAGTGATAATCTGACGGAGCTGGGAATCAAGCGTATTCGTCGTGTGGGGCATCATACTGAGTTTGAACAGATAAAAGAGTACGTCAAGGGGGATGACTACCGTACAATCAACTGGAAAGCCAGTGCCCGCCGGCATGAACTTATGGTGAATGTATATCAGGATGAACGTTCACAGCAGATTTACAGTGTGATAGACAAGGGAAGGGTTATGCAGCAGGCATTTCGCGGAATGACTTTATTGGATTATGCAATCAATGCTTCCTTAGTTCTTTCGTACGTTGCCATGCGGAAAGAGGACAAGGCAGGGATCGTGACTTTCAATGAACATTTCGATTCGTTTGTTCCGGCCTCAAAGGCTCCCGGTCAGATGCAAACTCTGCTTGAGAATCTCTATAGCCAGCAGACTACCTTTGGTGAAACGGACTTTTCCTCTCTCTGCGTGCATTTCAATAAACATGTCAGTAAACGCAGTTTCCTGGTTTTATATACCAACTTCTCCAGTATGGGAAGTATGAATCGCCAATTGGCTTATTTGCAGCAACTGAATCGTCAGCATCGCTTGCTTGTTGTTTTCTTTGAAGATGCTGATATGAAAACGTATATTGCCTCTCCTGCGAAGGATACGGAGGGATATTACCGCCATGTCATTGCAGAGAAGTTTGCTTTTGAGAAGCGTCTGATTGTATCTACACTGAAACAGAATGGTATCTATTCGTTATTGACTACACCTGAAAATCTCTCGATTGATGTGATAAACAAGTATTTGGAGATGAAGTCAAGACAATTACTCTGAAAAACAGGAGCAAATCATAAAAGATGCCTATTTTGGATAATCATATCCGGAATAGGCATCGTATATTTGTGCCATGAATCAAACAGTGGACAAACAGTACTGCCAAAGTTGTGGGATGCCCCTCCGTTTCGATGTGGAAGAGTATTTAGGTACCAATGCCGATCACTCCTGCAGTGACGAGTATTGTTACTATTGTCTGAAAGATGGGAACTATACGGTGGACATCTCTATGAATGAAATGGTGGATATATGGGTGAAATACACGGATAAGTACAATTGGTATTCGGGAACCGACTATACTCCACAAGAATTAAAAACCTTATTGGACAAGCGTCTTTCCACCCTGAAACGCTGGCGACAGAAAGAGATGACGCAACATGTTCACTATGAAGCTGTCAATGGGGTTCGGACTTATATTGATCAAAATCTCTTTCATGAGCTTGATCCCGAACAGTTGGCTGAAATGGTTCACCTTTCATTCTTCCATTTCCGAAAGGTTTTCAGAAATGTTACCGGTGAGAATATCGGTACATATATTCAACGTTTACGGCTGGAATATATTGCCCATCTGCTTATCGCTACCGGACAGAGTATTGAAGAGATAGGTATGCAGACTAATTATCAGACAAAGTTTAGTCTGGCAAAGGCTTTTAAGAAGCATTTCGGCATTTCAATGTCAGCTTATCGTGAAAAGTATAAATCTGTCAATGCGAAACAAGAACCGGATAGTATGCCTGAGGCTAAAATTAAACGTATCAATACTTTGAAAGCCGTTTGCATAGAAGTAGGTGATACTTTTCGTGATAAATATGCTTACACTACAATCTGGAAGCAATTACTGCATTATAAAGCAGTTCATTTGCAGAATGGTCCCGGTAATCGTTTTGTGAGTATAAGTCAGGATAATCCTTGGGTTACACCGATGGAACAACGGCGGTTCTATATCGGGGTTCTTGTTGAAGGGCGTGTCAATTCCGAAGGGAAATTATTACTTCGGGAAATTCCCGGAGGGATGTACGCTGTTTTCAGGTATAAAGGCAGTTATTCTGATTTACCAGAATTTTATAAGACGATCTATAATCAATGGTTTCCTTACAGTATGTATCATCAGAAACGTCCGTTGACGTTTGAGGTGTATCTTAATGCACCGGATGAAACGCTGGTTGAGGAATTGCTGACGGAGATTTATATTCCTATTGATAAATAACTAAATGATATAAGAGTATGTTAGAATTGCCAGAAGTACTTACACTGAGTAAGCAAGCCAATGATGTTTTAAGCGGTAAAACGATTACGCAAGTGTTCAATGCTACCAAGCCTCATAAGTTCACATTCTATAGTGGCGATCCACTGGAGTATGGGAAGTTGCTCGTCGGAAAGACGATTTTGTCGTCTAAAGGATATGGAATGTTTGTCGATTTTTACCTGTCGGGCAATGTGATAATGAATATCGGTGATGGGGTGAGCGCACGTTACTATAATCCGGGTGATAAAGTTCCTGCCAATTACCAGTTGCTGCTGACTTTCGAAGATGAATCGTTTCTTGTATTCACGGTTGCCATGTATGGTTTTATCAGTGCCTATCCCGATGGCGTTATCGACAATAAATATTATACGATAAGTCGTGAAAGTATTTCTCCGTTGAGTGATGCTTATACGGAAGCGGAATTTGAGAAATTATTTGCTTCAGCCAAAAAGACATTGACGGCTAAAGCTCTGCTGGCTACCGAACAACGTATTCCGGGTGTAGGCAATGGGGTAACGCAGGATATTCTGTTCAATGCCGGGATTCATCCGAAACAAAAAGTGCTTGACTTGTCGGATGGACAGAAAGGGGCACTTTTCAAATCTCTGAAGGATACCTTAATGGCTATGACTTCCGGAAGAGGCCGTGATACCCAGACGGACCTTTATGGAAATGAGGGAGGGTATAAAACGATTCTTTCTTCCAAAACATGGAAGAATCCCTGTCCGCGCTGTGGCAGTGTGATTGTGAAAGAAGCCTATCTTGGAGGGTCGGTTTACTATTGTCCTGAGTGTCAGAAAATAAGGAAAATATAATAACAACTTAAATTACAGTTATGGCGAAAGGAACAGGTCGCAAGGGTGGTGTTCTTTTTTCTCTTCCGATAATTTGCAGGAATAAAAAGTCTGCCTATCTTTGTGGAGATATAAAAAAATGTTGAATGTTTAAAGTTAAGAAGAATTCGGTAAGTAAATAACTGTGGGCATCATGAGCAACGAAAATAAATCTATTCACGAATTCGATTTTAGTTTAATCTGCGAATACTTTTCAAGTGTAGAACGTCAGGGACCGGGAAGTGCTGAAACAACAATCAAGGCTCTTAGCTTTGTTGAGGGGCTTACGGATAAATCTCTGATTGCTGATCTGGGTTGTGGCACAGGTGGCCAAACGATTACGCTGGCGCAACATACTCCGGGGCAAATTACAGGCATTGATTTGTTTCCTGATTTTATCAACCAATTCAATAGTTATGCCGAGCACTTTAACCTGCAGGATAGAGTGAAAGGTATTATTGGATCAATGGATGAACTCCCGTTCCGGAATGAAGAATTAGATCTTATCTGGTCGGAAGGAGCCATCTATAATATTGGTTTTGAATACGGGTTGAATCTATGGCGTTCGTTTTTGAAGAAAGGCGGTTATATTGCCGTATCAGAGGTATCATGGTTCACTGACGAACGTCCAGCTGAGATCAATGATTTCTGGATGGATGCTTATCCTGAAATAAATACGATTCCCAATAAGCTGGCACAGATGCAGAAGGCCGGATATATTCCTGTAGCCTGTTTCTGTATACCGGAAAATTGCTGGATCGAGCATTTCTATATGCCACAGGTTGAAGCCCAAGAAAACTTTCTACGAAAACATGCGGGTAACCAGGCGGCTGAAGAACTGATTGCTAATCAGCGCCATGAGCAACAATTATACTATAAGTATAAAGACTTTTATGGTTATGTATTCTATATCGGAAAGAAAATCTAAATGAAGAAAAGACCGTATCAGAATGGATGATAATCCTTTGTTGATACGGCCTCTTTTATGGGTTGTAAAACTCTAATTCATCCACTGCTTTCCATCCAAAGATACCGTTTTTTATTGTAACATGCAATATACATCCCATAGCTACTTGTGCATTTATGGGGACATGGAAGTAAAGACAGTCGTCAGGATTATCCTGGTCGACAGCTTTCAGAATTCTGCATTCAGGCAATATGGTCCGATAACGAGCCAATTTATTGGGCTTTAAAAAACGGATTTCTGTTACTCTGTATTCTTTGCGTACGGGAGTCCTGCTTGCCAACCAATGATTCATATTCAGTAACAGATTGACACCCATACCGTGAAAAAGCATTCCTATAACAATGCCAAAGGCGATGGTTTTCAGGTAATATCCGACTTTTGTGTATTTATCTGCCAGTAGTATGCCAATAACAATGATAAAAATGGCGGTGAAAAGCATCACGAATGCCATGAGTGGGCGATAACTGATACCCCGAAATGCTGTTTGCTGGAGCAATACAGTACTGGGAGTGGCCAGATAACCCACTCCGACAAGTATTGCCAGGATCACAATTACTATCAGCCAGACATATATAGATTGCCTGCGCTCTTTCTTTTTTTCCCGGATTTGTCCGGTGGTTGTTATTCTTCGATATCTCATTCTGTTGACGAAGGTACGCTTTTATATCTTCATATAGCCTATCTCCTTTAAAATTCTATTCAAGCTTCTTCTGAGAAAAGAAATAAAAGGCTTTGTTTATAATAAGCTTAAAGAGATTTTGTATATCTTTGCATAATTAAAAAACTAGACTTAAAGAAAACATTATGAAGACAAAACGCTTATTAGGATTATTGCTATTAATCCTGTCAATCACTGGCTTTGTTGCTTGTAGTGATGATGAACCGCAAGACAAAGTAAAAACTGTAAAAATGCTTATTTCTGACAAAACAGGTACTTATCAGCCTTGGGGAAGTGATTCTCCCATTGATTGTATGCTGGTGAAAGAAGAAAGTGAAAGCGACTACAAAACGCTGGATTTTCAAGGTATTACTGATTTCGTTTACGAAAAAGGCTATGAGTATGCTTTATGGGTTGAGAAAAGAACTTTGGTTGATCCTCCTGCTGATGGGAGTAGCATTGTCTACAAATTGATAGATGTAATATCGAAGGCAAAAGTAGAGTATGAATACACTATAAAAGTAGATGGTCCTAATCCTTTTATCCTGTCTCCCGAAGGTGGTGAATATGAAATACCTTTTACCTGTAAAGCGAAGAAATTTGCAGAGGGTGGTCTGGTTGAAGATAGGTATATTCCTTTAAAAGGGTTGAGATATAATATGGGTACCAATTACGGAGGGTTGACAAGAGTCGTAAAAGATGGTGAAAAGGTTGGGTTTTATAAATTTGTAATAGAAGGTATTCCGCGTTTTAATATGAAAGCGGCTCCTGTATGGTATTGTGGTATTTACACTCCGGATGCAGATTTACTTTTCGGACCTGAGCCGGAGTCTATTTATAAGCAACTGTTTGAACAACCGCAAACAGAGGGTGAAGATTATTTTATGTATTCGGTAGTCTTTATGTCTACAGGCACATTTGCTGAATAAACTCTAAAATAATATTTGAAATATACCTGAACCGTGTCTGGTCCGTACCAACTCCGTACCTGGTCCGTATAAAGGTACCTTTATTGGGAGTTGATACGGAGCGGGTACGGACTTGATACGGAGCGGGTATGGAGTTGATACGGAGTTGGTATGGACTTGGTAAGGCAGCGAGAGTATATTAGCGGATGCATCAAGAGTTGTGGGTGAATCTTATATTTAAGAATATTAAATGTTTTTCTTCTTTATAAACCAAATATGATTTTTTCGCTTCGTCTATAAACAGAGAAATCAAAACATGAAATTTCTGTAATCCGAGCTAATGGTGGCATTAGTATCTGTAAATGACATAGAATGATGCGATTGAATAAAGTAATCTTATCTGTAATCAGCTATATTGTAGTAGGCAGTTTTCAAACAGTCGTATGGGGACAAACCATTAGCGGCAAGATAATAGACAGTGAACAGCGCCCCATAGAGGGGGCAACCATTGTATTGCAAACGGTAGACTCTATTTATATAGATGCGTCGATATCAAACGCTGACGGTATATTCACTTTGAATGGCCAACAAGAAAAATACCGCTTGATTATCCAACATCTTTTATTTCATACGAAGCAAGTAACCGGCAATGGGAAAAATGCCGGGACTATTCAGTTGCAGCCTCAGGATTATGCTTTGGATGAAGTGGTGGTAAAGGCGGAACGCCCATTTGTAAAAGTGGAGAATGGACGTTTAGGTTATAATCTCGCTGTTTTATCTGAAAAGCAAGTAGTGAATAATGCTTATGAAGCATTGATGAGGTTACCGGGAGTGCAAGAAAGTAAGGGAGTGTTGACTCTGGTCGGTGCAGGAAATCTGACTGTAATCCTGAATGGAAAACCTACCACAATGGATGTCGGGCAGCTTGAAACTCTTTTGCGTAATACTCCGGTAAACAGGGTGGAGAAAGTGGAAGTAATGTATAGTGCACCCCCTGAATATCATGTACGGGGAGCGGTTATCAATGTTGTTTTAAAACGCTCGAATGACTATTCTTTTCAAGGAGAAGTAAGTGCTGATTATAAGAATCAATATTTTAATAGCGGTGGCATGAAAGGGAATTTCCGTTTATCGACACCCAAAATGGCTTTTGATGTGATGTATGGAGCGAATGATGTGAAGAATATGGAATATATAGACCTCGATTCCAGGCATGCACTGAAGAATGAACGGTACGATATCAGCCAGAATGAGCAATTACGCAGTAAGTATTGGAATCACAATTTCAGAACTGCGTTTGAGTATAATTTCAATGACAATCATACGATTAATGTGATATATACAGGTAGCTATAGCCCCGATCAGTATAATAGCAGCGAAACGACAGGGAATTATCAAACCAGTAATGTGGATAAATATCTTGATACGCGGATGAATAATGTCACATTGCAGTATCATTCAGGATTTGGACTTGAAATAGGTGGTGATTATACGCATTATAAATCCGACAATCATCAAAGTCTTTATGCCGACTATCAGGATGGCAGGCAAAGCAGTTTTTCAATGGTTGGCGGACAAAGAATAGATCGCTATTCTATTTATGCAGATCAAAAACATTCATTATCTAAAGGATGGAGTTTAGGATATGGGGTATCCTATCGGTTTGCAAAAGATCGTGATTTTCAGACTTATGATAAGGTAGTGGGGGATATTCATACTCAGAATATGTACTCTGATCTGAAAGAACAGACTACTAATTTTTATGTGTCACTCAGTAAAAACTACGAGACAGGAGTTTCGTTCTCTGTATCGGCTACGGGAGAATATTATACTATCGGCAATTATCATAAATGGGCGGTTTATCCACAGGCATCGCTGACTTATTTTAAAACGCCAAAGCATACATTCCAATTCTCCTTATCTACAGATAAGGCGTATCCGGGCTATTGGGATATGCAATCGTCTGTTAGTTATCTCAACGGGTACACTGAACTGTGGGGAACACCGGGATTGAAACCTATGACTAATTACAATTTGAACGGGAGTTATATCTTGAAGCAAAAATATATTTTTAACCTGTTCTTTATGCATACTCCAGATTACTTTATACAAACTCCTTATCAATCTACCGACAGACTGGCGTTAATTTATAAAAATACAAACTGGAACTATATGCAGTTGTGGGGGGCAAACATCATATTACCTTTCAAAACAGGAAATTGGTTGGATTCTCGATTGACTGTAGCCGGTATGCAGATGAGGCAACGTTGTGATGATTTCTTTGATATACCTTTCAATCGAAAAAAGTGGGTGTTCAGTGCTATGCTGGATAATACTTTTAAAGTGAATAAAAATCTGGCTTTTGAATTGATGGGGAATGTGCAGACACCGGTTATACAAGGAACATTCGATATTGAATCCATCTTTAATCTTACTGCCGGATTGAAATGGAGTTTTGCAAACGACAGGATGAGCCTTTCCGCTCGTTGTAATGATATTCTTAATACAGGGATGCCTAAGACAAAAGTTCGTTTCAAGGGACAGGACTTAGATATGAACAGTGCTTTCTATTCGCGGGCTTTTACTCTGAATCTCAGTTATCGCTTTGGAGGGTATAAGAAAAAGAATCTGAAAGAGGTGGATACATCAAGGTTTGGAATGTAATTATTATTAGGTGGAACACCTGGTATATTGAACAAAAAAACTCTGAAATCATTCGATTTCAGAGTTTTAAGCGGTGCGTACGGGACTATGCAATAACTTGTAAAATACTAATTTTCAACACAATGCATTGTTAATAATAATCTATGGTATCACATTTTTTCATTATTTCCTCTTATATTCATCTTCTTTACCGCATTTTGAAGCTTGGATATAAGCGTCATAATCTCTTTATATTCTTTCTCTTTTTCTTTATAATTCAACATATCCCCTTTTCCGGTACATAACCAGTATATATTAAGCATTGGGAACTTCTCTATTATGCGAGCTATATTATCGCTTCCTATACCTCCAGAGCTTGCGTGCAACGCATTGTTTAAATAGCCATTTGACAATCCGCACTCATCTTCAAAATTCCGTACACTCTTAATCATTTTCTCACTTTTAGCGTACATAACAAATTTATGTAGTCGTATCGCTGCACTTTCTTTATTTCCCATTTGGTATATGTTTTCGTAACAAATTCGTTGTTAAACAGCATGTTTAACAACATATATAAATCTCGAACCTTTTTAAAATACAAATGTTATCTATCAACCATAATTTAAATAATCGTACTATATGGAGAAAGTTAACCTTCCCGTTTGCCGTCTCATAAGGCAAATTAAAATTCTCATGCGACAGTCTTTGCGTATATCTGAAGATTTAGAATGTGCGCATAAAAGAATAACCGATCTTGAGAAAGAACTACAGGCGCATAACCTTGTATCGCAACGTAAACAAGCAATTTACGAGATGAAGATACTGCAACATGTCGAACCTCAAGGAGCATGAAACTACTTTTAGCCTGGATAGAAAGGCTTCATGTAAATGGGCTTTTCTATCATTTATGCACTTTCTCTATTAAACGTTTCCTTTGCATCTACAAACGCATGCTCAAGAGTTTCAAACTTCATCTTCATATTTTCAATGAGCCTTTCATAACGTGACACGGTTGTTTCGTATAGTCTTGCCAGTTCATCATAGGTAAGCCCGAACGTTCCGATGTCTGTAGATGACGACAATTCATCATTATTCAAGAACATAGAACCTTTTCCGGTAAGGATGTAGTTAGCGTTGACTTGGGGGAATGCCTCGCAAAATGAAGATAACACATTAATAGAAGCTCCTTGTCTTCCTGTCCTTATGTGCGACATCAATGTCTTATCTAGTCCATCTATACTATTTGCGATTTTAGCATCGCTAATCCCGATTTTATCAACTATTGATAAAAACCTTTCAGAATAAAGATTCTTTGCCATAATATTATTTTTAAAAAATTTATCTACTTTTCTTTGTAGTAGATAAATTATCTACTACCTTTGTCCCCGTAACACCTGCACGTGCTACGATACAAATTTGGTTAAACTTTCCTCGAAAGAGGTTTAACATATATAGATATCCGTTTCATGTGCAGATGAAGCGGATATTTTATTTATATCCAGTTGTACAATCGGTTATTGTTTCCGCTTTACGAGTACTGCGGAGGGCTATCGGGGAAAATACGTTCGACCAATAACAGATTTAAAACAACCTTCCGAAGCTTCACGGTGAAAGCCCGTGAGGGGATGCACGAAAGAAGGCAGTCGATTGAAATAAGCAGACTGGTGCGCAGGTGCAGGTTACGAGATAACCAACTCTGTAGAAGCTGAAAGCCGAGATTGGAAGCACCCAATTCAGAGCCGATGGGGTCGATACCTAACTTATACTGGTGATTTGCCATCGAATTATCCCTGAACCGTTAGAGAGAAAAACCGCTCTCTACGGGTAAGGGGATGATTCACTCAAAAATCAACGTTCCTTCAAACCTGGTAATTTATAAGTTAACACAATATATAATAATATGGATAATGTACTTAATGTAAATACACAATTTAAGAAGAAAGATATAGATATATTCCTTACTTCAAGAAAGAAACCATATTTAATAACCGCAGAACAAGTTATAGAATATTGGGATAAGAAGAATTGGTTAACAGTAAAAGGTGAAAAAATTAAATCAATAGCTGCTCTCGTAAATGTGGCAAATAGTTACCTCACTGAAAACAAACGAAAAGAATGTCTTTTGCCTGCTATTGACGAAACAAATCGTAGAAATCGCCAAAACGAATGGTCGCAAAAGAGAAGCCAATATTATGACCAATTAGAAATGCCACAATGGAAGTCTTATAGAGAATTTATATTCACTGTAAGAGGTCGAAAATGTGAAATTTGCGGCAATGAGAAAAAACTAAATATACACCATGTAAAATATATCAACAATAGATTTGCATGGGAATATCTACCTTCTGATGTTCTTGTTGTATGTGAAAGCTGCCATAGGAACATACATAAGATACCTCATTAATAACCGATGTAAATATTTCAAAGAACGAATTATGAAAGAAGAAATATTAAATTCATATACAAACTGTTTTTGTTCAGCGAATAATTTCAATCTTTTACCTCCATCTTCGTTACAAGAGAAAGAAGGTTGTCTGTATTATGTATATCATGGTTCTTTCGGAATAAAAAAATCAGTTCTATTAAGGAGTTCTTCTGAACTTGAGTTAATAAAATCTTGTTGGGGTCAGACACGGAAGATATGATTGTATTTATCATTGCGTTTGCCCCATTGATATCATTAATTCTCTCCTGATGGACTATTGTTGATATAGAATGAAGCAAATATTTGAATACAGCTATTCTATCATTTGTTTCTAATCCTCTTTCTAAATAATACTGCGATAAAGACATTTGTATTTCTATAATATTTTTTTCCGATCTAATATAATTCTCCATATTCATATTTAATACATCATCCTTTATCCTTCGTATATCTATTGCGGAAAATATCTGCCACCCAATAAGTACTGTAACCAGCAAAGACAATATTCCCACTATTATCCCTTGGTAATCCATTCCTAAATCAGAGGTATGCGGATAGGTTCTGCATAATGCAATTATAGACACTAAGACGGATATTCCAGATAATATCAATATTACTATGTTTCTATATTTATTCATATATACTTATTAATCAACTACTTACTTAAAATATGTTTTATAACATATATAAGTAGATAAAATATCTACTATTATTCTTTGCGGTAGATGATTTATCTACTATCTTTGCATCGTCAACCAATAAACAAACAAACTTGGTACATGCAAAAAGAAAGTGATGGCTTTCCCAAGTCTCACACATTTTCAAAGACAAATATAGTCGTAAGCTTTCTTATTTGCAAATAAAATACATATAAAATCTAAATAAACATAGAAATAATATGAAAAAAGTGAGTAAAAAGGATATTTTGGGTATAAAGGCAGGAAGTTCTATGACTTTCCACATGGATACCTACGAGGCTTTGAAAAGTGCGCATACATATGCTTATCAATTAAGCCATTCAAGTGACAAGCCACAGGATGTTAAGAAATACAGATGTTCCTACTCATTAAAGGATTTGACTATAACCATTATAGCGGTGGGGAAATGACACGTTCAGAGGCTCGTTTAATCGCAGAGGAGTTGTACAATCTGATAGGCAAAAATATGAAATCATATATATCAGAATGCATAAAGTACAATTCAGATGAGTATCTGAATACAGAAGAGGCTTCAACTATGATTGGTATTAGCGTAAAAACTCTCCGAAGAAGAAAAGACGAGTTTCCTCATGTCAAAATAGGTAAAAGAATAATGTTCTCAAAGAATGGGATCATTGAATTGATGAACAGATGAAAGCAAGAGATTACAAACTGGTGAAAGATGGCAAATACAATATGAAAGCCATCATGCAAAGAGCCTGGGTTTACATGAAGCAGAATAAGGCTTTCAAGTGGTATTCTTTTAATAATGCATTGAAAGATGCTTGGATGGATGCACATTTGAAAATGGATGATTATAAGGCTCAATTTAATCCTCAGTATCTGGATTATCCCAAACCCGCTAACAATTTTAGGCAAGCCTTGATGGATTTAGATCCAACTTTAAGATGCTACGATAGTAGTTGGAGATAACAATTAACCTCATATGATTATGATAGAAACAATTATGATATCGCTGAGCTTGTACGCTGGCTATAAACTGTTCAGTAAGTCAGGTGAAAAGTTCTTCTACAAAGATTGATCCACAGCCCTACTGACGGATTGAACGACATCCAGTAGCGAGAACTGGGTAGGGATCTAAGGCGAAACCGATGAGCCTAACATTCGGGATGGCATGGTAAGCCTCAATAGTGTACCAGTGTTCCGCACACTTAAAATTAGGCGGCGCCGATAAGCATATAGCCGAGGCGAAGTGGTAGCGTAATGCAATTCTGCGATGATATGAGCGGATGCGTGCAACGTGGTTAAATATATAAATGCGCGGAGCTTTACGCGCCATTTGATAGAACAAAAGCTTAGTGAAAGCTATCAATATACCTCCCTTCCCGTCAAATTCGGGCGTGTTGAAATGCTAAATACGTATTGTTACGTTGAAGGGAGCTAAACTTATTAATCTTTTAAATATTATAGAATTATGATTGGAAAGAAAGTTATTATTAGAGCTGATAGAAGCGGCGTATTTTTCGGAACATTGAAAGAAAAGAATGGCAGTGAAGTTACATTAACAAACTGCCGCAGATTGTGGTGCTGGTACGGAGCCGCATCCATTTCCCAGCTCGCGGTCGAAGGGACAAAAAGCCCAAGCGAATGCAAGTTCACTCTGGTAGTTCCTACCATCACGATACTTGGAGTAATTGAGATTATCCCTTGTACGGAAGAGGCGGTCAAATCCATTGAGGAGGTGTCGGTATGGAAGAACAGATAAAGCTATTTCTTAGCTCTGGCTCTGGCTCTGGCTCTGGCTCTGGCGATGGCTCTGGCTATGGCGATGGCTCTGGCGATGGCTCTGGCTATGGCGATGGCTCTGGCTCTGGCTCTGGCTCTGGCGATGGCTCTGGCTCTGGCTCTGGCTCTGGCGATGGCTCTGGCGATGGCTCTGGCTCTGGCTCTGGCTCTGGCGATGGCTCTGGCTATGGCTCTGGCTATGGCTCTGGCTATGGCGATGGCTCTGGCTATGGCTCTGGCTCTGGTATTAATATGTTTAATGGTGATAAAGTCTACATAATAGATGAAACGCCGACCATTATTAAAAGTATCCGAGACAACATAGCCAAAGGATATATTCTCAATGGAGACTTTACCTTAACTCCGACATTTATTGTCAAGGATAATGGCAAATTTGCACATGGAGAGACATTACATGAGGCATTCTTTGCACTCCAAGAAAAACTGTATGATAATTCAACCGAGGAAGAGAGATTAGAAGCTTTTAGAGCACATTTTCCTGACTTTGCGAAGAAGATATCTGCTAAAGAATTATTTCATTGGCATCATGTTTTGACTGGTTCATGTAAGCAAGGAAGACTATCATTCTGTACCAATAAGGGTATAGATATTGACAAAGATGCATATACCATACATGAGTTTATAGAATTAACTCAAGATTCGTATGGCGGTCATATAATCAGGAAGCTGAAGTAATTATGCAATTATCCCGTGGCTTACCTATCCTTAGTGTAAGTAGTAAGGCAATCATCGGAACGCTCACGGGAACTATCCCGCAGAAAAGGTTAGTGCTAATACTGTACTAAAAGCCATGAGAGAAACGAAGTGCGCACCGTTTTACTTTACCCTTGTACAGGCGGTTATTTTTTAAATCTGAATAGATATGATAGAAATATTAGAATTTATTTTCCAAGACTTTTGGCATTGGTTGGGTACATTAATACTTGTAGCTGCCATTCCTGTTCCATTTGGGGAAATAAGAACCTTGTTACGGATTGGGAGAAACAAGGGAAAAAGTAAAACGGAAGTTTAATTTAATACAGAACAGAATAATACCTTATGGTGTACAGGTAACCGTGTAATAAAATGAGTGCAAATAATAATTCAACAGGTGGTATTGGCTTCTGCGGATTGCTAACGATAGTATTTATAGTACTAAAACTAATGCATTATATTGATTGGTCTTGGTGGTGGGTATTATCTCCTCTTTTGATTCCAATCGCAATAGTATTAATCATTGTTTTTTTCATTGTGATATTGAGAGTGTTTTTTGCTTTAAAGGTAAAACGTACAGTAAAGGAATCGGGATTTGCTGCAAGAATTAAAAAAATGGAAAGAATGAGGGAGAATATGCAACGTAGTAAATTCAAAGACAATTGGAAATCATGAAAAAAGGAGCATTGGTAAAGTATAAAGCTCCCGGTTGGGGAAATAAGATCGGGAAGATATATAGCGTTAACGGTGACAGAGTAATGGTGCAGTTTGGAAAGCATGATTTTGTAGAGTTGTATTCAAATGATTTAATCGTAATGACAATGCTATGAAAGTGATTATGTTTATTCTCTCACTATTCGTCTTTTTATGCTCAATAGTGATGTTGTACGGAGCAGTTGTTAATGATAGTCCTATGTATGCTACAGGGATTATTATTATGCTTATCATTTGTGGAGTATCATTTATAATGGCCCGAATATCTTATAAAGAGTTGGGGCATTAATTGCAATAAAAAATCCTTTGAAATGTAGTTATTTTTACTGTGTTGTGTGCGGTCTGTGAAGATAGTACACTTTTTTATTAGGAGAAGTGGCGGAATCAGTAGACGCACCACTCGATAATAGGACTGCCAACCTTAGATGTGGCGAGCTTGGCAACTCGTCCCAGTGCAAATCTGGGCTTCTCCACGAATTATTAATTTAAAATTTATTATTATGCCAATTATTAAAAAGAACGACGTTACTCCTGAACGTCCGGTCATCATTGTATTGTATGGTACTCCAGGAACAGGCAAGACATCCCTTGCCACAACAGCGGAAAATCCGTTATTGATAGATACGGATAGAGGTTATGATAGAGCGGTACAACGTTGTGATACCCTCACTGCTAACAAATGGGAAGATATAACGGCAGAGTATGAAACAATGAAGTCTTACAAGACTATTATCTGCGACACAGCCAAGGCATGTTTAGATGACTATCTGATGAACTTTGCCATAAAGAACAATTATAAGTTGGCAAATAATGCTTTAAAGCGATTTGGGCAAATGGCAGAGGATTTCAAGTCATTTGTTAACCAACTTCGTTCTAATGGTTCTGACATAATCTTTATCTGCCATGATAAAGAAACAGTGGAAGGTGATATTGTCAAGCACTCTCCTGATTGTACAGGACAGAGTAAGGATCTGCTTCTTCGCATTGCTGACCAAGTAGGATATATATCAAAAGTCAATGGAAAACGTACTGTTTCATTTGAGCCTACCGATACCTTTATTGGTAAGAATGTCGCCCAGCTTCAGATGATGGAAATTCCCGAATCCACTAGTGCAGATTTCTCAAATTGTATGGCAGGAATTATTTCTACTGTGAAGTCCGCGATACAGAACAAATCGGAGGAACAGAAGAAAGCCAATGAGATGCTTGCTATGCTTAGAGAGAATCTAGCGGCAGCTATGACCGATGAAGATATAGCCGCACTCATCGAAGGTATGAAAGAACTTCCAGTAGTATTGCAATATCCGTTCTTTCAAGAAATGAAATCCAACCTTGCATCCAAGGGCTATAAATACGAAAATAAAAAGTTCGTCAAGGAATGAGACCGTTAATTCGCGTGACTACTATTGAAGCATTCCGAAAGTATATGGAGCAAAGCGAATACGCTAACTTCGAGATAACTGAGCAATCGGTTATTGATAGCATAACGGGTGTATTTGAGGGAAATGCCTATACTCGCATTGGGACGGCTTTTCATAAAATTGTAGAAGAAGGTACACCGCAATGCGAAAAGATAGAAGCAGGCGAGCGTACCTTCCTCTATTATGGCAAAGAACAGAAAGAACCTATACCTTGTGGACGTATTTTTGACATTGAAGGAAACAAAGTAATATTAGACGTACCGCAATGCAAGGTGGCACTTGCGTACCACAATGAACACCCGGATGCGTTTCACGAAATAAGGCTCTACAAGGACTTTGGGGATGCAGTTATAACAGGGTGCGCCGACATGATAGATGGTGTGGAGATTAGGGATATAAAGACCAAATATTCTTATCCATCCGATGCTGACTATATAAATTCTTGCCAATGGCGGTTTTATCTACAGCTATTCAATGCGGATGTATTTCACTTTGACTTATTCATCTTTGAAGGATACGACAAAGATAAGCACGGATATGATGTAAGAGGACTCCCACTGAAACGATATGAGCCTTCTATCACATGTTATCGTTATGATGGTATGGAGCAAGATAATATGAATCTGCTACACTCTTTTTTAGAGTGGGCAGAATATAGAAACTTAACCAAGTATTTATTAAAAGAAAAAATAGAAGAATAATATGGCGAATCAAATAACTGGGCGGATAATTGAAATCGGTCAGACCGTCCAAATCCCATCCAAAAACGGGGGAACACCATTTACTAAACGGGAATTTATTTTAGATGCTACCACTTATGATCCTTATACTGGTGAGCGTAGTGAGTATGAGAACATTATTCCTTTAGAGTTCTCGGGTGATAAATGTGCAGAACTTGATCGTTATAAAAATGATGATGTTGTTACTGTATCATTCGTGTTACAGGGGCGTTCATGGACAAATCTAGATGGAGAACTAAAACGTATGGCGTCTATTCGATGTTACAAAATAGAAGCGCGTGGAGGTGTATCTCAATCCCCTCAGAGTGTACCAGTACAACAGCCGGTACCACAGCCGACTTATCAGCAACCGCAGAACTTTCCGCCTCCTGTTGATGCGAATGGTAATACCAAAGACGATCTCCCCTTCTGATGAAATACGATGGTTCCAATCCTTTCCATGCCCAGCAGGCAAGAGCGAAGCTGGAGAAACTGATAAAGGAAAAGAAGATATTTGAACTGACCGAGAAGAAGCCGCAAAGGTCATTGAGTCAGAACAGGTATCTTCATATATGCCTTGCTTATTTCGGTTGCCAAATCGGTGAAACGATGGAGTATGTAAAGCGAAACTATTATAAGATTTTGTGCAACAAAGACACTTTCATCCGTGAGAGAGAAGATAAGTTCCTTGGCAAAATAAAGTACCTGCGGAGTTCGGCGGACCTTGACAGTGCGGAGATGAGCCTTACAATCGAAAGGTTTCGGAATTTCTCAAGTGCCCAAGGTATATATATTCCTTCTCCAGAAGAAGAGCGTCTGATTCAGATGATGGAGATTGAGATTGAACATAACAAACCTTATATTTAAAAAATGAAACTTACTCTAACAAAACAAGAAGTGCTTCTCCTGCAAAAACTACTTTATTCATACAAGGAATGTCTTCCCGATGGAACGACGGAGAAGCATGGACGTTTTGTCGGGAAGCTGAACAAGAAAATTAAAAGACAAATTATTAATCAATTAAATTATGATAGAAACAAGAAAAACAGAAATCCGGTATGTGACATCTGACCCGAAGAAGATGCTTAACATGTACCTTGCAAAACGTGTCCTCAAAACATGGGAGGAATCTTTCATTGATGAAGATACCGGTGAAACAGTCAACATAGAACGGCATGAAGTCCTCTTTGAGCGTGGCACGCTGATAGACCAAGACTTATTAGCAAAAATCCGTTTCAGTATGGAAGCTGATGGTATCAAGGAAGTGGAAGTTAGCAACCAGAATCGTTTGGCGTTCGAGAATGAGAATAAGTTTTTATATCCATACATCGCACAAGCACAGATAAGCGACAAGAAGTATAAGTTCTTGTTGTATGCCACTGGGCTGGAGAATGCTTGCCTTATTTTGAAAGACTACATCGAACTCAATTACCAGTTCGGGTTCACCCTGACGATGGCAAAGGAATTCGATTCCTGCGTGATTCTTACCGACAATCTGAAAGAACGTAAGGTCGATGATGTGGCTGTCGCTTACCTCAAAGACGAAATAACAATGGAAGAATACGTTGACAAGATGGACGATGAGACTGAAGATAGTAACGAAGAATCTAAGCCGAATGAAAAGAAATTCTACCAGATTGAGACGAAAATCACCTTCACAGACGGGGAGAATGAAGACGAAAGGGTTCAGACTTTTGTCGTGAACACCTTCAACGTTGATAGGGCGATGATGCTTATCACTCACTACCTCAAAAATAAAGAGGAGGAATGCGAGAAGCAAGCCAAAGAAAAGGGGCATGAGTTCAATAAAAGAGAAATTCACACGGCTATTGAATCAGCCAAACCGATTCCAGTTGGGCGGTTTATTTCGAAAGAGTTTTCTATGGCTTATTTGGATTGAGTTATTCCTATACAGACGTAGTGAATATTCTGTATAGGAGCAATCTTGTATCAATGAACGCACCACTTTCGGAAATTTGAGATCGTTATGGGAGCGACCGATATATGAAAGAAAGTAGTAGATTGAGAGAGTATGGTAGAAACCCATATAAGTCCAAAGGGTATCAATCGAGGTGGATTACCACAAAATCATGTGGAAGTTGACTGTGTTACATGGCGGTTCATGATGTTGACAGCTCGGAAAGACGGGCAAACATGGCGGAGGTATTCTCAGTGGTAAAGAGAGCCTAAAGAAAGCGTACGAAGTGCTTTAGGTATTACAAGTTGTAATTGCTTGGGTTCGACTCCCAAACTGCCGCACAAACTTGTGTTGGAAAGGGAACATGAAAGTATTCAGTTGCAAATGGATATTTCTGTAATGCGCATACAGATAGTGTTCCCGATGGAATAATGTGAGCCACACATAAATGGCATGGGTTAGTGAATAATGGTTTCGCCCCGGAGAATACGCTTCGGGGCTTTTAATTCAAGAATTATGGAAAAGAAATTTACCGTTGTTGAAATCGTGGAAAATCTTATTGGTAAGATTAATCCTGTTGGTGAAACGAATGAAGACGAAATTCGTTTTGAAAACCTCAAATTGATGTGCGATTTGACAAATAGTCTGATCTCAAAAATAGATAATGTGTCTTATGAGAATAAAGACAGGCAAGAACATTCGATAAAAAGAGCCGCTGAGTATGCAGAAAGGTTTTTAACAGAACAGATAGGAATACAATAATATGCCATACTACATAAAAAGAACTAAGTCCAAGAAGAAAGACAAGCCTTTGCCCTTGTTTGATAAGGCAGGGGTGATAATAAAGAAGAAGCCGGATTTAAAAGCTAAACTCGACAAAGAGTTTTCCCTTTTTATCCGGCTTCGTGATTGTATGCCAAACGGATATTTCCGCTGTATCTCATGCGGGCAGATAAAGCCTTTCGAGCAGGCAGACTGTGGGCACTATTTCAGTCGTACACATTTGGCCACACGTTTCGATGAGAATAATTGCCATGCTGAATGCCGACACTGCAACAGATTCAAAGCGGACCATTTGGAAGGGTATCGGGTGAATCTGATAACTAAAATCGGACAACAGAAATTTGATTTACTAAAAGTGAAAGCTGCCGGTACTTCTAAGATGTCTGATTTCGAGTATGGGCAGCTAATCAAGTATTACAAGGCACTTAATAAGAAGTTACGAAAGGAGAAAGGATTATGAGTTATGTTTTGCGAGATTATCAACAGAAAGCCTCTAATGCAGCCGTTTCTTTCTTCAACAACAAAGCCAAGAAAACGAATGCTATCATGGTCTTGCCTACGGGTTCGGGAAAGAGCCTTATCATAGCGGATATAGCTGCAAGGCTTGACGGACATACCTTAGTGTTCCAGCCGAGTAAAGAAATTTTGGAGCAAAATTTCAAGAAACTGTGCTCATATGGTATTCTTGATTGTAGCATCTATTCGGCTTCTTTCAACTCAAAGGAGATAAGCCGTATCACATTCGCCACCATAGGTAGCGTGAAGAATCATCCCGAATTATTTACCCACTTTAAAAACATAATTGTGGATGAGTGCCATTTGGTAAACCCTAAAGAGGGAATGTACAAGGATTTCTTTGAAGCTGTAAAATGCAAGGTTCTTGGATTAACGGCCACACCTTACCGGCTTTCATCCAGCCGTGACTTCGGTTCTATGTTGAAGTTTATCACCCGTACAAAGCCCCATGTCTTTTCAGAGGTCATTTACCATGTACAGGTATCAACTCTTTTAGATATGGGATATTTGGCGAGGTTGAATTACTACCCTATGAATCCTTCAGGGTGGAACGAACTCAACCTGAAAGTGAACACCACCGGCGCCGACTACACAGATCGGTCCGTCCAGCGAGAATATGAACGGATAGACTTTTACGGTTATCTCGTTCATATCGTTCAAAGGCTGATGAATCCCAAAGCTGGAGGAAAACGAAAAGGCATTTTGGTATTTACTCGATTCTTGAAAGAGGCTGAACGATTAACGATGTCAATACCTGGTTGCGCTATTGTATCCGGTGAAACTCCAAAAGTCACGCGTGAAATGATTCTCAAGCATTTCAAGACAGGTGAAATACCTGTTGTTGCTAATGTCGGAGTGTTGACTACTGGTTTTGACTATCCTGAACTTGATACAGTAGTAATGGCACGCCCTACGATGTCACTTGCTATGTGGTATCAAATTGTAGGTCGGGCTATCCGCCCGCATCCTTCCAAGGAATGTGGCTGGATTGTTGACCTTTGTGGTAACATCAAACGTTTCGGAGAGGTGTCGGACTTACGGTTATTTGATAGTGGCAATGGTAAATGGGCTGTTTTCTCCAAGGACAGGCAATTAACTAACATAAGATTTTAATATGGTATTAAAGAGGAATAAACATGGCACGAATAAGAACAATTAAACCGGAATTCTGGGAAGATGAGAAGATTGGTAAATTACCAATCCCGTGCCGCCTCTTCTTTATTGGTTGTTGGAACTTTGCCGATGATTTCGGAGTTATCAAAGGTAATGCTGCATTACTCAAATCTCAAATATTTCCTTACGATGAAAACTTACGAGTATCTGAAATAAAAAAGTGGATAGATTCCTTAGTGGATGCCCGGATGTTAGTACCTATTATTCATGCAGAAGAAAGCTACTACTTTATCCGCACATTCCGTAGTCATCAAGTCCTTGATAAGAGATACGATAAGTCTTATATCGGTAAGGGTATAGTAAAAGAATTGATTAGTAAGGCTTTAAATGATAACGATGTGAACACTACGTCAACACCACGTGATAACGATGTGAACACGATGGAGGAAAAGGAAGAGGAAAAGGAAGATAAGAAAGAATCTCCTAACGGAGATAAGAAAGAAGCTGTGGCTTCTTCACCCGCTTATTCAAATCCTGATTTTCTAAAATTCAATGATTGGTTGGAACGTAAAGCCCCTTTTTGTAGTAACCCTAAAAATTTCTCTTCTCAAATTACAGAAGCTGAGTTCCTAAAACTCAAAGAGAAATATACCGGTAAGCAGATAGCGGATATCATTGAGCAGATAGAGAATCGAAAAGATTTACGTAAACGATATACTAACCTTTACAGGACGGTATTAAACTGGGCAAAAAAGGAATATGGAAGTTAATGTACAGCTACGTGATGAAGATGCTGAAAAAATAGTTCTAGGCACTATAATTCTTCAACGCAATGCTTTTGAAGAAGTGAGAGAGTTACTATCGGAAGAATCTTTCTACAATCCTTTCCATCAGGAGATATACAAGGCTATTCTTCAAGTGGTATCATCTGGAAACAGGCCTGATATGATAACGGTCAAGGGAAAGCTTGTCGCCAATGGTGTGAAGTTTGAACTGGTGGAGTATATGAAGATTGCTTCTAACAGTACTTTTGACTTGTATCAGTATGCAGCTAGGCTTCATGACTTGGCCATCAGGCGTAAGTTCTATGTAATAGGGCAATATCTAGTCTCAAACTCTTATTCGGAATCAGAAGATATTCTTGATGTGACTAATTCGGTCAGTAATGAACTGGCGTCTCTGTTTAAATCAAGTAGCACTACGGTATCAACCATTAATGATGGGCTAGAGAATGTTTACAGCATGATAAATGAGAATCTCTCAGGAGCTAAAGCTATCACTGGAACTCCTACAGGTTTTGAAAAGATTGATAGCAAATCAGGTGGTTTACAGAGATCGGATTTGATAATTATTGCCGGTGAGACTTCGCAGGGCAAGACCTCTTTAGCTGTTTCTATCATGAGGAATGCAGCAGATTTTGGTGCCAAAATTGCCATGTATTCTATGGAGATGAAAAAAGAACAAATAACAGCTCGTATTCTTTCTATGGAGAGTGGTGTTTCTGCCAATCAGATCATGTACTCACGCTTGACAGATTCGCAATTACAGGCAGTTGACAAAGGTATTGGCAAGATATCAGGTAAGGGTATCTACTTTGATGATCGAAGTACTTCCAATATTGATACTATCATTTCGTCTATTCGCTATATGAAGTTGAAATATGGCATTGATGGTGCTATAGTTGACTACTTACAGATTCTCAATGTGAACATGAAGGGAGCCAATAAGGAACAGCAGATGGGAGACGTTGCAAGGCGTTTGAAGAATCTTGCAAAAGAACTTGATATTTGGATTATAGCCCTTTCTCAATTGAATAGGGACACCATGAATCCGGTTCCTACACTTGCCCGCCTTCGTGATAGTGGACAAATAGCAGAAGCTGCTGATGTAGTCATTCTCATTTATCGTCCCGAAGTAACTAAGAAATCCTATCCAAGCGATTTCTCAAACGTGGAAACGAAAGGAACGGCTATGATAGATATTGCTAAAGGACGAAACATTGGACTTCTACGGTTTATCTGTGGGTTCAATGCTGCTACAACATGCTTTTATAATCTTGACTCTGTTCCTCTGTCGGGGTGTCAACATGCCGACATAGAGGATGAAAATCCATTTTAAACAATGAAAGTTACTATTTACTGGGATACCAAACATCTTGATCCCAAAGACGTCCCCCGAATTATAAAGAAAATCAGAGACAGGTTTAACATTCCCGATTACACCACAGTAAACGGAGAAACTCCCTGTAACATCAAAGATGAGGATATGGAGCTTCTCAGGGAGTGCGCTAAGCGTGGATTTCTTCAGATCAGAAATAAATAGTTCTAAAAAGTACAATATGAAAACAATATCAATAGATGTGGATGCGACAAGCGTTCAGATAGAGACAAGTATGGCTGGAAATGGATATGTCAGAGTAACAGCAGAAGTCGATGAAAGAGATTCTACTAAATTACTGGATTCCATATCCAAAGACGATATTTCAGATTATATGCGTGAGAATGGTTATATCTGTGAAATTGAATAATTTAAATAAAAGATAATAATGAGTGAAACAAAAATCATATTAGATGCTTATTCCGGCTTGTGCCGTCGGAGCGCCCCACAGAAGAGACAGGGTGTGGTTTGTTGCCCACCGTACAGACACAAGGCTTGAAGATGTGCGACGAACAAGGGAAGACGGCATTTTATCCGCTGGAAATGTTGCCGACACCGACTTCAATAGATGCCGGGACCGGAAGAATGAACAAGAGCAATTCACCCAATGCAAAGGAACGTCCAACGCTTGCTTTAGCAGCGAAGATGGGATTATTACCAACACCAACAGCAAGAAGCTACAAGAACGGATCAAAGTTAGAAGACGGAAGAACCAAGAGAAAGCAGAAACAAGGGTGGACGATGGAGTTGAACGATTTGGCAACATGCGGTATGCTCCCCACTTCAACAACGAGAGATTACAAGTCTTCAATGTCTCCCAACGGGATGATGCGGAAAAACGGAAAATTGAGGAACGATGCCTTGAGCAATATTCCAGTGATGTTAGGGGAGCATTGCACCCAACGCCCTGGGACGACTTCCCAACTCAATCCCCTGTTTGTCGAGGAAATGATGGGCTTCCCTTTAATGTGGACGACCTTACCATTCCTTTCACAAAGTGGAGACAAGAATCAGTCAAAGGATATGGAAACGCCATAGTGCCACAGGTGATTCTTGAGATATTTAAGGCGATAGAAGAAATTGAACATTTAGAGTAAAACAATAAAGAAAGGAATTAAATATGGGAAAGAATATCAAAGGTTTTGCTGGTTCTACCATCTTCAATCAAAAGACAATTAATCAAATGAACGGCATAAATAAAAACAATAAAGGGAAAGCATCCCCAATTTATATACCAACTAAAAAACGAAAGTAATGGAAGTTAAATTTAAAATTGGAGAAAGAGTAAAAATAGCCAATCATCCGGATAAATCTAAAATTGGTAAAGAGGTTGAGATAATTAACCTTCATCATTCTAATTTCAATCCGCAAAAGGGATATGTGGATGAATGGTTATACAATGTATGGGATGGTACGAAGTCTTTAGGGTGGGCACCTGAGTGCGACTTGGTAGCTAATAAACCTTCATAACTAATAAGGAAATGAAGCTAAAAGACATAGTAAGCCAATTGGCTAATCGAATAAACCAACCTCATGTAATTGAAGTTTATCTTCGACAAATTTATGCGAAAGGTTTTGTGGAGGGAACCAAGCAATCCCCGTGGATAAACGTAGAAGAGCAGTTACCAGAGGAAAATACAGGTGTCTTTTTTACTGTAGAATGGAAAGATTCTCATAAAGGCTACTTTACTGGATTATATTATGGAAATGGTCAATGGGAATCGGATCATCGAATATTCTTGCCAAACTCTCCTTTGGCTCGTATTACTCATTGGATGCCAATACCTAAGTTTAACTAATCAAAATTGATCAAAAATGACTGAAATGATTTTTCCGCAGGAGAATAGAGATTTAAAACTTACCTGCAAGCTAAATATTGATATGTTTGCTAACTCTGTTCGCTATTCATTTAAGTTGATGCAGAGAGCGAAGGGAAAACGAAAATGGCAAGATATAAGAGGGTATGAACGTCTATATCGTGCAAACACAGATATGGATGATATTTTAAGATACCTTTCAAGAAGCCAAGTGATGGAATTGGCTGAATTAGAGTATAAAAAGTATGCTCCAGCAGAATGTTTGTTTAACGAATAAGAAACAGATATGAGCAAAGAAAGATTACAAGAAATAGCAAAGGAATTGGCAAATAATGCCAATATGCCGTACTGCTGGGAAGATGTCTACAATCGTTTGATTGGCGGTTATCCTCTTCCGTTTAAAGTAGAAGTCAAATAGCGTAAAACTAACAAGTAATGAGTAAACTTAAACTAATAATTAGGTGGATATTACTCCCTTTATGGTTAGCAATATTCATTGTTTATCTACCTATATGGTATTTACAAATGAGTTGGTACTATTTTAGCTTTCAGGATTATTGGGAAGGATATCTTGTACTTTGGGATAGGGTAATGATAATTTTAAGATTAAAAACGATATGAGCAATGAGTGAAAAGAAACATATCCTCGATTGGTATATTAAGAATACGCCATCTGACGAGAAGGAATACGATAAAGGCTGTTTATTCGCTTTCTCTACAATAGCTATTGTTTTCATTACATTAGTAATTTTAATTCTAAAAACAATATAAAGAAACATTATGAGAGCAATAAAATTTAGAGGAAAATCAATAGAGGGTAAACAATTGGGAGAATGGATTCATGGGGCTTATCTCCCAGACTTTGATGGATATACTCACCGTACATTAATTGTTGATTGTATTACTGGATTTTCAGAAGAAGTTAATCCTATAACTATAGGGCAGTTTACCGGACTTCTTGATAAAAACGGTAAAGAGATTTATGAAGGTGATATACTGCAAAATACGCCAAAAGAAGTACGATACAAAGTCTATTGGAGTACAAACATTCACTCCTGGTCCTTAGAACACACTAATAATGGGAGCAAAAAACCACTGTGTTGTTTAGATGATAAATTTGAAGTGATTGGTTCAATCTACAATAACCCCGAATTAATTAACAAATAATCAAATAAGAAAGAAAGGAAATCAAAATGAAAAGCAAAAAGGCTAAGATGTTTTTAGAAACATGGCAGACCAAATTAAGGGGTGTTCCTGTAAATTCTCACGATGACGCCATGAAAGCCGTTGAAATGGCAGAGGAAGAGATGAAGCAGAAAGCTATTGAAGCGTTCCGCCATTTTGTCGAAGATTATTGTAACGAATCGGGAAGAAAGGATATTGCAGCAGAATCGGAGCACTATCTGAAGATATTCAATGAATTAATTAATGCTAATCAATAATGAATATAGTAAGAACTGAGCAAGAAATTTATGAAGTATTGGATGAATGTCTAAATTGTGAGAACACCAGCACATCCATATACCCTGGAATGAGTTACGAACAAGGTGTTAAGGCAGCTATTGAGTGGATTATCGGCGATACTAACGAACATCCAATTAACGAATAACTAAGTAGATATGAGAAAAACTTTAAGTATAGGGGACAAAATAATTTCTAAAAGAACTGGGAAAATACTTGAATGCTATCATGTCATGCCAGTTTTTATCGGAAATGTGATAAGTAGCTATGAATATAGCTTCTTTGATCAAGAAAAGAAACTCAAAACTATCAAAGCCTCGATATTGGAACAAATGCTGGAAAAAGCATGGATTAAACAATGATTCAAATTAGAATAAACTTGAACCTAATGCTGTATAGGTAAAGCGTGATAAATTATGAAATACGGGATTTTGGATTTGTTAGACGAGTCTCTGAGTGAACTTTCAAACAGAGAACAGCGGAATTTACTCAAAGAATTGTCAAGTGAAATCGATTCACGACTTCAAGATGTTGGTGAAGAAAAGGATGATAAAGACGAATTTGAGGAAGAGTAGCAACATTGTCATACGGTGGTTGAACGTCCACCGTATGACTCAATACAAAACAAATATGAATGAATTAACGAATGAGCAAGAAGCCGAAAAACTTGCCAAAAAGATAAAACGGTGTTTGGATTCCATTCCCGATAAATTTACAGTAGTAATAACAAACTCCGCTATTCAAGTGTGCCGTAAAGATGAGTTTGAGAAATATTTTCAGAAAGAAGGAGATATCGATAACCCTCCGAGCATAGCCTACGAAACATTTAACAGAGGTAATGTTTGCGGATGCGATTCTCAACTTTAACGTATAATCCTAAAAAAAATAACGAAAAGATATGAGCTTATTTACAACAGAAGAGCTAAATATGTCTATTAATAAGGCAGTTGATGCAACGAAGACAGAGGCAATTAATATTCTTTCCTCTGTCTTAGAAAATTGGGTACATGGCGGTGATGCTGATTGTATCATTGCGGAGTTTGAAGAGAAATTAAATAACGAAATTAGGATATGAAGCATTATCACGAAGAAGAAATACCCATAGAGGAAGACTTTAACCCGTGGGATGAGAAAGAAAGAGCTGTCTAACTAACTACTAACAAGATATGAATAAAAATGTATCTAAATATGCTTCTGAGCATTGGAGCAATAGCGATTATAAGGTAAGAGCCGAAATAGCTCATCAAAAAAGTGTATGTGTAGCTACCTCTGTTGTAAGAAAGGCTGTACTGGAAACCTTTGAAAAGGCTTTCTGTCTTGGTGAGGAAGAGATGAAGCATAAAGCTACTGAAGCGTTCCGCCATTTTGTCGAAGATTATTGTAACGAATCGGGAAGAAAGGATATTGCGGCAGAATCGGAGCACTATCTGAAGGTATTCAATGAATTAATTAATGCTTAATGGAATGATTATGAAAATAGAGACTAAATTTAATATTGGTGACAAGGTCAAGTTCACTAAGGATGGAGACCTGTTAGAGGCAGAAGTAATTGCCGTAGAGACTTTAAACAAGTCGGACGTATCTTTTATAACTTATGTTGTTATAACTAAAGATGGAAGGTTCTTCCGAAGGTATGAATATGAATTGAACGATTTAACTTCATAACCTAAATAAGAAAATATGAATATAATACCTATTACAACAAAAGATAATCTTTCTAAAGAACAGATTGAATATCTACAAAAACAGCAAACTGAATATAAACTTATTAATAGAATTAAAAAGAATCCGGGACATACTTTATTCTCATTTAACCGAAAAACAGGAGAAATAAAGAAAGCCTCTGTTGTATATAAGGTTTCACTTGGATTAAATGGAAATCCTATAACCAAGTCAGAAACAGTTATAGAACCAGACTGTTATTATGAACAAGCTTTGAATGAAAAGAATTTTAGAAAAAGACTGAAAAGAATCGGGCTATTAAACCTTTAATAATTAATATGAAAAAATAAAGTTATGGACGAAAAATTTGTAACATTGGATATTTGATGGTCCTAACGATGGCGGACAATGGGATACCTACGAAGAAGCGTTAGAGGCTGGAATACAAGAGGCATTAAAATTATGTAATTAATAACTATCATGAAGAGAAGAATGAAAAGAAAAATGATGAAAAATCCGGGTAGGTATAAATTGCATCAGTATTTGAAATATGCTCATCAATGGTCAAGTACTATCGATTATAAGTGCCGTTTATACCTGATATTAGAGAGTGGTAAGATAATTAGAATCGAAAATTAAAAATCAAGCCTGAACTATTCGGAATCTCCTAATAGTTTAGTAGTCCCAATACTTTTTTAAATGATGCATCCCCAAATGTCTTTGATGTTTGGGGATATTTTTTTTGAAAATAAAATTTATATTATGGAAATAAAAATAGATCAGAACTTATATGCTGATTCATTAAAAGCGGCATTGAAAGTAGATTTTCTTAAAAGTAGTAAGGAATTAAAATTATATGCAGCCTCTATCTATAACGCTTCGATGTGGGCTAGGGAAATCGATAAAAAATTGGCTATACGCACACGGATATTACCCTTACCAATACAGCAATAGGTATTATCCAATGTAGCACCTTCTCAAAACGTTCTAAAAAACATTCCATTGAAGAATCCTAAATATCAGGCAGAAATCACAGTAGAATGCGAAATCTGCCTGATCCAGCAATATGTCAACCTTACTTTCCTTCATACAACAATACAATGAAATAGTCCGAACTTGGATACCGCCCGGACACAAAAAAAGGCGGTGAAACCGTTTGGAATTACCGCCTTGACTTTAGTATTAAAAATTTTAATTATTTCTTGGTATTACCAGATGGCTTGCTTTTATTCTCATTACTTTTAATAAAAATAGATGCCACGGATACAAGTGTACTAGCACCCATAATCCCAGCAAACCAAGGTTTGTCTAAATAGAGAGCATAACCAGCAAGAGCTATCATTACAACTATAGCAAGAAATGCGAAAAACATTCCCCACCAGTTCATTCTTCCATCTCTTCTATCAGCTTTTCTAATCATATTCAATTTATTACTATCCATTTTATGTCGGTGATCTTGCTCTTTTACAGAGGCATTAATAAGATAATCAACAATCCTAGGATCAATACTCTTATATGCGGCTAATTCTTGAGGTGAAGGTAGACAGTTGTCATCAACGGTATAAGTCTGCTCTAATTGTTTTCCAACTCCATCGCCTGTTGCAACTTGTGTTTCTCGCTGTTTTAATTCTTGCTTACCCATTGTTTAATACAATTTCATTGAAAGCTCTACGCATATCCCCTTCAACATTTCTTCTGTCTTCCATAAGATTTCTCTTATCATCATTCCTATTTCTGTCTTTTTCTATAATTTCTTTCCTAATTTCAGAAATAGCTTCGGAGTTCTGCTTATAATGCCCTTGAGAGGCATCACGAAATGTAGAAGCTCCATTTTTAATAAAACGTCCTACTTCCTTTAATATGCACATACTTACCTCCATATTTAAATTATAATGCAAATATAAAAATAAAACAGTAAATCAGATATTTTGTTTCCAAGATTATGCATATTATTAACCATAAAGTCACATTTTAACTAAAAAATTAAACGGTAATTCCAACAAGTCAAAGAACTCTTATATCTTATTTCCCTTCATACATAGCTTCCATATACAACCATATCTTACCCGGAGGAGCATCCTCATCAGCAAAATAAAATTTATGTGCAGTCTTAATGATTAACTCATCATCGAGAACTGTACATGTATCGGCATAAAATCCGTTAAAAGCTACATACTTGTCCCATTTCGTTGTCCCCGAGGGGAAAGTCATGCCTTTGGTCGCATTTTCGATTTGTTCCAAAGTCCAATATCCGCCTTCACATTTCTTTCCTGCCCTATCTGTATATCGGATCATAGACACATCATGCATGGCAAATCCTTCATCATAATGGTTTCCATACATGATACCATGTTGTTCACGCATGAACTTCCAGAACATTTCTGGATGTTCCTCTTTCATTTTGCAAAGCATTTCGTTTAAGCCATCCACACTTTGCCACATTATCTTTTCTGTTGCTACGCCTGCATTTCTTGCGGCGATTAGCATATTCTTGTAATCCATAATAATTATGCGTTAAAAAGTTCTTTCAATTCAAGGAAATCCGCCTCGGTTATCTTTATCGCTCCAGTATTGCCAAACATAAGATTGAAAACCGGATTATTCGGTAATTTAAAGCGAACCACGCCTTTTCCAATAGTTCCCTGCAAGAATCCCTTGCCAAACGTGGTTTCTTCCATTTCTCGGAACATGGTCATCATGTCTTTAAATAGCATGTCCGCGTCAATATTTCCCTCTTCATCACAAATAAATAATGCAGCATTATCAATTGTATTCTCAATCTTCCCTCGCTCACGTGCCAAATAGTTTTTGGCTCCACGCTTCATGTAGATAGAAGCCGTTTTCAAATTCGGGTTCTGTGTCACAAAATCATCAATCCGGCCATCGACCCATGTTTCTAAAGAATTAATAGCTTTATCTTTAAAATCTAATAATTTCTCTTTTGCTTCCATACTATTTATTTTTTAGGAGTTTTAGGAACCGGCTGTTTACCATTCTTCATATCAATAAATTCCTGCCAGGTTAAGTGAGAGTACTGCATGATATATTCATTCATTAGCGCCTCCTTTTTGTTGGCTTCGTCTTTAGCGGTTTTCTGAATTCGTTTCAGAAGCGTAAGATGCTTATCAAGAGCATCCTTTCCGTCCTTAGTATTGTTCTCTACAATCGGACGCATGATGCGCATATATTCGCGCTGAAGTATCTGCTGGATATTGATGCTGCTTTCTTGGAACTCCTGATTGTTTTGCAGGAAATCAAATTCTTTATCACTCAATGAAGAAGTGATACGGTCTATCTCATCCCAGACTGGAGTAATCGGTTGTGATGGTTGCTGATAGGTCCTCTTCATGTCAGCAATCTTCTGCTGCATTACTTCCTGGGACTTTTCAAGTTCCGGGAGAGAAAAGTCCCTTTGTTGTAATAGTGGATCTCCGAAATTCATATTGCTTGTTAGTTAGTGGTTAGTAAAAAAAAGAAAGTGGTTCACCCCCCGGAGGGGGCTTACCACTAACGCTTTTTGCGTTTCTTTGCGCTCTTTACAGATTTCACGCTGTTGGAGTTGGCGTTACTGTACCTGGACAGTTGCATCCGAAAGGGTTTGCACCCTCCAGAACTGTAACTGTAGGAGTAGACGGCAATCCTACAACACCGTAGATGGCGCGGCAAGTCTTGCGATCAGTGTAGTTGATAGAGGCAGTAAATGCTCTGTCGATTTCGCACTGGATCAAACGATCTTGATACGGGCGAGTGGCTTCCAGAACGGCAACCTTCTTGTCAAGGTCACAGAACTTGGCGCTATAACGCTCGTTCAGTACGTCGTAAAGATCACGTTGTGATTTGTACAGACCGAAGTCACCGTCTATCTGAGACTTGTACAGACCAAAGTCAGCATCTACTTGAGATTTCCATAATTGGAATTTCTCGTTGATGTCAACATCACGATGAGCGTACATCTGTTCCTGAGTGTTCACTTTCAGACCCCACATTGCATTAGTCAATGCAAGAGCTTCAGAACAACCTTTTTCCCATGCCTGAAAAGCAGTGGGAGCAGCAGCAGAACGGCCCGCAATTGCATCGCTTACAGTGTTGATGTTCACGTTTTCGGGCATACCGCCACCAAAACCGAAACCACCTCTACGAGACAATGCCCACAAACCGAGCGCTGTGCCGGCAATACCTAAACCTAAACCAGCCGAATACTCACGTATTGCTACGTGTCCTGACTATATCTTACCCATACTAAGTATGAGAAGCCCTGTTTCGAATTCCGTGCAAATAGGAACCCTACTCTCCCGATTCGGAGATAGTCGATACACCGCTCAACCTTTCGATTGCATGGCACGGGATTTACCACGTGGGCATTCCCCGTTAGCATTAAAGTAGTTCTTTAACACCCCGCTTGCGAAGCGGATAAGGGCTAACAGGCACTGTTACATACCAGCTACACCTTTCGATGCAAAACGGTCGCGGTCATAATCGTAGTAGTCACGATCTCCGTGTACATACTCCTTCTCCTTGATTACTTCTTTTACTTCAGCTTCCATAAAAATATGTTATTTGTATGTTACAAGACAATGCAATAGCATTGCGATACAAATAACCTTATAATGGCTATGCTAACATATTGCTTATCTGCGAGTTCTCTGCGAGTTCTTTGCTAATTTCACTTGTACAGTTTTTTACACTCCATTTCTGTAGTTTACACTCAAAATTATTGCGGATATGATTTATTGACTGTCTTTTAAGGTTGGTATGCCTTGATATTTCATCATCGGTAAGAAACTGGGCAAGAAAATAAACGAGGATATATCGAGCATCTACACACTCCTCTTTATTGCTCTCAATCATATCGACTTCACTCACTCCCGTATGACGGCACACTGCCGTTGTCATTGCCTGGTATAAATCTTTTGTTTTCATATCTGTTATAAAACATAAAGTTATTAAAAACAATAGTCACAACCCGCTTGTTTAGTGAGGACTGAAAGCCCAAAACAGCATTGGATTGTGACTGTTGTCCCTTGTGGTTTACCAGACGTAGCAAGGGACGGGCTTTCTTTTATCTCTAAGCCCTCTAAAAGAGAGTATTTGTCAATGTACTGCGAGATGCTTCTACTCATCTCTAATAATCAATGATCTAAATCATATCAACCTCCTTTCTTTGTTTTATAGATTATCCATGCTGCAATCATCAATAGTAATAATATACAAGATGCCCATATTACACCGGAAATCTGCTTTGGCACCGTCGTTTCGTTTTTCTGCTTTTCCTGTTCCTGCCTATCGTTTTCCTGACTCCAGGAAGACGATGAGCTATCCGATTTCAATGCAGTACTATTCAACAATGCGATATTGGTATTTTGATCAATCTGATTGTCTTCTTCAGTATTACCTTCGGCCAGCAACGGATATTTACCTGTATCCGGATTAACCGGCTTACTGGTATCATACAACTTCCAGTTTATTTTCCTATTCATAGTAGAATGCAAGAAGTTGGATATATCCTGCATAGAAGTAAAGCCCAAATCAATACTCTGTTTAGTACTATCCTCTCTTTGAACGAAAGTCTCTTTCATGACGGTAGATTTATGACTCCCACAGGAATAAAGCGACATCACAATTACCATCACAACCAAGGCTATAAAACCTATTATTGATAGCCTAACCATTTCTTTTAGATTATTCATGAACATTTTCTTTTTATTAGTGTTACTATAAGGTTCATATAAACTCTTTTGAACGGCCTTCCGCTGTGATAGTACATTGCCGTTATATTATAGCTCAAAGATGAAATCATTGATTCGATTTAACCAGCCTCTCTTGAACTTGTTGTTAGCCGGGCGCTTACGACAAATTTCCTCGATGAAGTCAAACCGTGAAATCTTAATCATATCGAATAATTCGCGAGGATTACGTGAGTTAACAGCTTCAAGGGTTTTAGGCCCGACAATGCCGTCCACCTTAACGTTAAGAAGCTGTTGCGGTATCTTTATGCCGTAGTTTCCTGAAGCCCAAACCCAATCTACCAGAATATTAGCAACAGACTGACTTTCTATCTGGTCAGCCTTCCATCTGTCCCAATACATTGTCTTTAATATCTCGGTCCATTCATGCTCAGATAGATTCTTCAGCCTCTCAACGGTTGGTACCGGATAACCTTTCTTTCGGCAGTACTGCATATAGGTTGCAAGCGTTACACCTCGATTAGTCGCACCTCCCAAATCGTCGGGGTCATTTACGAAACCTCCCTCCCACTTTAGGATAAGAGGTGCCAGTTTTTCAACATTTGCCATAATTATCTTTCATTTAAATTGTGATAAAATTCTAATCTAATATTAGCATACGCCGATTCGATGTTTGTATAGGCACGCCCATTGTTAGGACCTTCTACATTGTATATTTCAGCCTCTACCACCTTTGCCACTTGATCAATCCATTTCCTGTCTGTATAATCAGACAATTTATTGCCATGATAAGTAAAACAATCAAGTTTACTATTACGATCTTCGTGTATGTTCGTTAGCAAAGTCCGTATCTTCTTAATGGTATTCTCCTTATCTACTATATGATTCTCTTCTCTTATCTTCTTTATAATACGACACACCTTTTCTACCGAAAGATCAAAAAGAAGATTAGATAGAGTTTTAACTCTTAACTGTGTTTCCGGTTGTAATCCTTCGGCTATACGTGTCATTATGTGATTGTTTTCAATCATTTGCCTTTTTAATTCCTGCCAATTTGCTCCCTGGGCTGATAATATACCGTTAATAATACTCATAAACCACCGAAAGCAAGCAATCCACATTAAAGCAGATAATACAAGAAAAAAGCCTGCCGTGATAGCCATCATTCCAAACTCACTAATACCCCTTCCCGTCTGAAGAGCCGCATTTACAACTTCCGTATCCATTACTTTTAATTTTATAAAATTAATCTTATATTTGCAATTAGGATAGTTAGGACACTATCTCGCTCACAATCTCGTCCGGCTCGTGAGAGTCAGACGGGATTTTTTCATGAAGCTGGGTAAGTATTTGTCAAAACATCATTTTTATAAAATCTTAATCCAACTCGTGGATCAATATAAAAGAAATAATTATCATCTCCCATATTAGTGGATGACGAAATTACAGCACTTGATATATTCATTTCCGCGTTTAATACATCATTATGATAGGTTCTCAGCCTGATTTTGGGATAGTAATTTTTACCTTCCGTCCAGTCTTCTTCAACGAAGAATATACGTCCAACTTCATTGTTGTCTTGATTATACATAGAAAGACTATTGGTGTCTGGATCAATTTCTATACGAGTATCATTTAGTGATGTTGAAATTTTGCCTATAATTGATATATTTCCGACTTCATCGATATTGAAAGAGCCATTGGGAGATTGAATATTCTTAAAGACTCCACTTGTCGCATTTACCTCACCGTTGAATTTATATTTTTGGCTCTCTGGATCAAGCTCAAACATTACCTCATTATTAACAAGAGCAAAGATACCAGACCTCTCAACACCATTAATGGTAATGCACTTATCTCCCTGCACAATACCTGTCAATATCGGTTCTTCGGCAGTTCCGGTGTTCTTACCCGTAAACAGCTTTGGAGATATCATATAATTACTACCAATTTGCACCTTGTTTGTATCCCAACCTATTAACCAATCTGGAACATTTGCCATCACCTTAGATATTGAAGCTTCGGTAATCAAGACATAATCAGGAATTGACTGTTCATAGGCCATTACCGCAATACTGTCATATTCTAATGATTTCTCGAGGGATATATTTATAAAGTTGAGCGATTCCAAGGGCTGAATGGAAAGCACTTCAACACCTTCTTTTAAATAAGATACACGCCACCTGTCAGGAGTATAATCTTCCTTACTGCTTCCACTTATACGAAGTAACTTAGCTATAACAGTATTGCCGGAAATTGAAGTGCCATGTATATCGCACGGAATATCGCTAACGCGGATACCGTTCATATAAAATTCTATCGCAAACATTACAGCATCTTGGCCATCCGCACCATCTTCACCTTTATCCCCTTTTATTTTAATGGGATTTCCCCAACTACCGGAAGACGCGCTTTCCGCTACCTTCTGAGACATCCATACGACCGAATCTGTAGCGTTGGTATGCCATCCGTTTAAAGTACCATCTTCTGTTGGAACTTCCGGTTGTGACTCGCCATCGTGATATGTAATAAACACGGATAAACCATCAGAACCATCAGCACCAGAAGCTCCGTCATTTCCGTCTGCTACCATTAAAGCCCAGGCAGTTCCTGTGTAAATATAAACCTTTCCATTGTCAATATCCCGATATACCCAGTTTATCTCGGGATTCGCAGGGGGAGTAGACAAGTCACCTTTCCACACAATTGATAATCCATTGGTGCCATCTTTACCATTAGCACCATCTACACCGTCAATAGTCATTTGATACCATACGCCATCCTGATAGACGTAACTCTTGCCATCCGTAGTATTTCTATAAGCCCAGCCATTTTGAGGATTAGCAGGATGCGAGACAAAGCTGCCTTGCCACACTATTGATGTTCCATCCTTGCCATTAACTCCGTCAGCACCATTCTGTCCCTTTTCTCCAGTTACACATACAGCCTCTGTTGTTGTGCTCGTACCATCCGTATATGTTATGACTGAACGCGTCCAGACGTACCAACCATTTTTCCAAGCAGGTCTTTCAGTACTCCAATCTCCATCCGCCAGACTGGAGGAAGAACTGGAAAGATAATATTGTTCTACTATCGAGGAAATTCCCTTTCCACCACTGATGCACGCCGCCTCAGTATAACTAATAGTCCCATCAGTAAGTGTTATCCTGGTTCTTGACCATATATATTTTCCATTTTCCCACGATGGTGCCGTAGTCTGCCAACCCAAGGTAGGAGCTTCAGTGCCGGATGAATTTTTTGCATATTCAACATCAACTGATTCAATACCGGTTCCTGCATCTCCCTTTAGGTTTTCCTTAGCTTCAGGGGAAAGATTATCCCAGCCTAGAATCACATCTCCCATTGTGCAGACAAATTTGTTTTTTTCGTCATTCCATTTCCATGAGATTGCACCACCGGCAATATATCCGGATTTATCCGTTGCAAACCGGGCGGAACCGTCGCCAAATTCGGCTGTTCCATCAGGATAGATACAATAAACTGTATGTCCGCTGCTATCTGTTCCTTTAATCAAGCCATTCTCGCAATAGAAGCCTTTCAAACCATTTGCACCGGGTATATCACCACCGATACGCATTTTTACGCAGCCGGCAAAACTTTTACTATTAATGCCAAAGAGAATGTCAATGGCGGGTTGTCCGCCTTCGTCCGCATGAAGATAGATAGCTGATTGTCGATTTATATTAATAGTATTACCAAACTGTATAATTTCATCACCTTCAGTTGGTATAGACATATCTGATAATCCGGAGACTACTGCTTCCATGCCATCTATATAATCAATACTTCCGGAAAATTCACTGACAGGAATTACAATCGTATCAACGCCATCTATCTTGCGAATTTCCGATATCTCTACCCAATAACCTTTTAATGTTCCATTTTGCCAATTCTGACAACGAATGATATCATGAGCGACGAAGGACATTTCATCTTCTTCAATAGTAATGAGCCAATTTTGCTTTGCATCATCCAATATGGCACTCTTTATCTTACCGTTTGCCTGAGTGATTCCAAGAGCTCCTTTTACAGCACGTATCTTCTGGATCAAGAGTTCAAAAACCGTCATCGTTTCACGCACAACAATAGAATCTATTTCAAGCTTCCATTTTCCCGATATATACTCCCATATTTTCCATCCGTGACCTGCGAAGCCGGACATGAAATCTTCTACCACTTCTGCCACATATTCTCCGGCAGCATTCAAGATTTGCTTACCAGTTTTCTTTGCCGAAGCAAGCATACCTACAATCTTTGCTGTACTTAATATAGCCATAACTATAGTTTTATTATTTCAATCAGATTAACTCCAGGCACATAGTTCACGCCTAAAGTGTTCCAGAAATACACATCCAATAAGCCATCGCTACCAACTGTTACGTTATCAATTTCAACGAACTGAGTCATGTTATTCAACGGGCTAAAGTCTATATTTACCTCCACATTGTTAGCCGAATAGAATACCGACGGAAATTGGTCTGACGGAAGATCCCTGTCACAAGAAGGCAATATTCTTACTTTATAAGTACCTGCGGCAAATGCCTGGAATCGAAGCATGACCTTTAAACCGGAGCTGGTACTGCTACCGGAATTATACCGACTAATATACTTGGCGGGATATACACCGCTATCGTCCACATCAGGTTGGCGTACATCTGTATTAATAGCAGACCGGTCCACATTTATCTCACCTGGATAATCATCTCTTCTCTTTAAGTAATTACCTACTTCGTTTCCGCCGGAATCTTTCAGAATATTGGTTGTATAGTTAGTTCCTTGTACAATTGACATGTAATTTATAATCTCACCATTAACCGTATCATAAGATATATTATTGGCAAGCTGAGCAAATGAAACGATTGTTTTTCCGGCAGTGCCACTTCCACCTTCTTCCTGGAAATTACAAGTTATCGTTTTATTGCCTTGAACATTATTGACGGTCGCCGTTCCGCTCGTAGTCCCTACACCGGTACTCGTATCTGCGCCACTCCAACTACCGATAACATAGCCATCATTAGCCTGCGCGTTAACGCTTGCCTGGCCTCCCTCGGCAACATCCTGAACGGCTGGTGTCACAGTACCGTACGCATCGTTATTCGCCTTTCCTGTTACTGTATAAGATACGGCCGGACGTTCAGAATACAAGATGGAGGAAGATTTGATTTCTGACGTTCCATAATCATTCTTAACCTGTACATATATCGTTTTAGATGCATAACCGGCTGAAAGCTCATAAGAAAAAATCTTCGATGTACCGGCAATCCAGGATACATCGGTTAAATCGGCAGTCTCTCCAACTTTATAATGAGTAAGTCCGCCAGTCATATTGAGAGTTATAGAAACCAATTGGTCGTAAGTCACCGTTACACCATCATTGATTAATATCGAATTTAAAACCGGTGCGGTCTCATTCGCGGATAACCGTGCGACAAACGGAGCTTTTAAAGTATCTTTTAATTGATTTACAAAATAATATGCATCAGTCTTATCATCCTCGGATAACGTACTTTCAAATTTTGACGTATATTTCTCAGCACAATCCAGGAGCAACTCGTTGAAATTCACATTTACAAGCATTCCTGAACCATGAGCCGCATAGCTATATCCGAATATCTTGTCGGAAACCGTGAACGCATCCACGGAAGTAGTTCCTGATATCAGGAATGACAAGTCCTTAAAATAATAGTTCTTAGAAAATGGAACTAATATTTTCCATGTGACAGTATTGTCGCTTACTACTTTTTTAACGATTGAATTCAACCTCATCTGTATATATTCGTAGACCTCATCCCAGGAAGCAACCCAAAGGCTATCGTCACCACCCTTTCCATATAATGAATAGATAGTTTCCAATAGCTCTATCCGGGAAAGGTCCACGCGGTGGGTCGTTATACCTACCCAGTAGGGGTTATCGCTTGTATGTTGTTCAGCCAGTTCTTCCAGCTTTACATCATTAACGGAAGAATTGGTTCCGCCGTAGGTCCTTTTTTTGAATAAAGAACCTGTAGATTTCAGGTAAATGAATTCCAGGTGATGTAATGAACTGCGATAGAAATCAATTAAAGGGGATTTATCTGCCGCAGTTACGTAGGCGGCATTACCGTCGGGGAGTCCCATTATTTTCATGCGACGGTTTATTTTCTCCAGAACCTTATTGTAATCGGCCACAAAGCCTTTTTCAATATCATCGGCATTATCCTTATCATATACTCTTTCGTCAACATTGTGGTAGAGCATGGAAACGCCCCAATCCTTTATCAAGTCAAGCTCATTCCAGGTTATATATATGCTGTTAGTACTGCTGTCCTTTATAAGCCCATCCGGATTATATTCGTTACCCCACGTTGGCCATAATGCAATGCTAAAACCAAAACGGCGATCATTACCGCAGCCGTCAGTATATACGAGTGGATATTCAGGTATATAGCCGGTCGTCGGTGTGTTGCCAAGATGGAAAAACTCAGTATCATCAATCCATTTTTGATTAATTCTTCGCCAGATACGTGCATAGGCTCCCTCCACGGAATCATCCGCTGTATATGTAAATGCGAAATGCTTGTCATATTTCAAAGGCGCAAAATTTAGGTTCACATCATCCGCACTAACACCGGAAGGAAGATCAATGCTAAATTCGATAATCTCTCCTGCAAGTTTAAGATATTCAAGGGTCAGCATCAAGGTTGAACCGGATGGCAAAGCTGACTTACATATCACAGATAATTTTGTCTCAAAATTTTCTGTCACATACATCTGACTAACGTCAATCGCTCCTGGATAAAACTTACCATCTGTATCCTTGACTGTTATGTTTTTAGCTGCTAAATACATATTATTACCCAACGGGGATTCGCTTACGGTGTACTCCTTTTCGGCCCCTACAGAAGTAGGAGGTTCAGATAATGATACAGTACAAGAATAGATATCATGTTCTTCTCCCTTGAATGAATAAGAACCGATTACTTTTTCTTCGTCAGAAATCCAGATACCACCGGAAGCGCCCGATATCCCTTCAAGATAATCAACTCTTGTAAGGAGCTGTGCCAGATTCTGCTTTTCCGTATTGGTATAGTCATTCGTTGACAGTCCTTTACCTGCTATACTATCCTGTTTGGAATTCACTGCGCTGACTACTTCGTTAAATTCACTGGCAGAAAGTGTATCGCCTGTATTTTTAGTAGGAATATTTATATTTGCCATATTTTTTATTTTTTACGTTAAACCAATGCAAATGAGAAAGTATACGGGAAACCGGATGACGGAGGTGTTACACTACCTTTAATAACAGATATAGGCACAAATACCATTTGTTGAATCCTCTTATCAAAGACAGGAATAAGCATGTTATCTTCATCTATGCTTCCCGAAAACAAGGATGGTGCCACATAACTCCACTCATTTTCACCCTTAACCGGAAGAGAACCTACCGGAGCAGTATCAACAGAGGAATTAACGTTGCTAAGCTCTCCAAAAGAAAGTTCTCCGGAGGATTCCGCTATTTCCATCACTGCATCTTCATCTTCTTCAATGATTAAATTCTCATCCTCTTCGACAATACCACTCTGTGATGTGGCTGGTGTCTGTTTGGGGATTCGAACCACCAACCCTTTTTCTATGGTAGCACCTCCTAATAACCTTAGCAAATAATTAGTGGAATCTGATTTGTCCTTACGAAGAAATAATTTATCTCCAAAAGATTTAATTATAGATTGTATCTGTTGCGTTGTAAGTCCCCCACCTCCTTGCCCACCAGAAATTGAATCTATTTGGTTTTGTATTTTCTCTAATGTCCCGACTACTTTATCATTGCGAAGGATAATATCGTATGTCGGAATAAGTGTAAACCCTTCCTTTATTATAAGACTGTCAATGATAATGCTACCGTTAATATTTAAATCATCGTCCTCAAATAGCATCAAATCTCCTTCCTTTATGCTATCGTGCAGATCGGGATGACGTGCCATAAATATTTCATCAACTTTAGGCTCATAAGAATATCGCACATAATCATTCTTAGAAAGATATTCTTTTGCCTTAGAAAAAAGCTTTTGAGAACTCGCTTGAATATAAACATCCGGCATGTCTATGTTCAACAATACAAACTTGTCTCCTTTTTTTATATTGTAACCTTGGTAGGGGAAATATAATTTTAAACCTTCATCATAATCACGGTTGCAAGTCAATACATACTTATTGCCTTGTTTTTCACATTTCGTTATTTCAAACTCACGTCCACCACACATTCCATTTTTCATACTAATGGTGGCTGTTTCAGATGTTAGATAATCGTTTATATCAAAACCAATATCTTTTAATGTAATGGTAAAAGGAGGAATGTTTTCATCTTCTTCTATTTCATCCATTGTACCATCATCCGTCAGTTGTTCCGCATCGGCCACCTCATCAAGATTGCCATTATCCCCCGCATCTAACGATATATTAATTCCAGCGGCCTCTAATTGCCCCGCAGTCATACCTTCCATCGAAGGGTATATCTCTTCCAAATCTCCTGAACCGTCAAAATAAACGCTTCCTTCCCGAATACCTAATTCGCTAACATTGGGACTGTCTATATAAGGGTCTAACGTTTTTTCTGGGAAATCCGGTAGCATCAAGTTATCTACAGCCATGTTGTTAGGAAGGTAATTATCAGAAGAGCTGTTAGATAATTTATTATAATACCTTAAAGGCATGTTTCTAGTACTACCATATGCGCGTAGCCGGGTAATAATATCTTGGTCTGTCTCTGCTGTTTTCTGAATACTATATAGCCCATTCCCTTTCCCATAACTGAATAAATTCCCTACTGCAATTCCGGAAGTACCTATAGTTATAGTTCGTCCTCTTATGATAAAATTTGAGCCAAACTCGCTGTTGACAAGAGCCAAAGCATTCCATACATTTATGTTATTGACCGATATGTTTTTATTTGAGATGTTAACGTATTCAGGATGAACTGTTACAGTCCATTTCTTTTCATTTTTATATATTCTATCAAGATTGACTTGTATTCTTTCAGCCAAAGCGCTTATATTTTCTGCATAGAAGCTAAAAACAGGCAAGGATGAATAATGTACTAAGTTGTCGCTTTCTACATAATCTAGGAACCTACACCTTGTCAGTTCATCTGCAAGAGAATTGAAAACTATATTCTCGTATTTGAAAGCCTCTCCATATGTGTTCTTGGCGGCCTGCTTCAATTCGGTAGGGTCGTAGTTTATTTCAAACCTTTCTTCACGGTATATCAGATAGTCTCCAATTTCAAAATCAATTGGAGATGCGGACGTAACGGTAATGTTAACGGAACAAGCTCCCATGAACTCTCCGTTATACTCTAATTTATTGACAATACATCGTTGCGTTTGTCCGTCTTTATTATATACTATCCAACCCATATAGTCAACTCCTTATAACCAAATTTTCAACAATTGTACTGTCATCTGCATTATAAATTGGAATAATCCTTGTTTTTGGATCGCATACGTGCAGTTCCATATTAAACTCAAGAATTTCACTGTTGTCTCCTTGCCACAACTCCGTATCGCTTATTTTAGTCAAATACACATCCTGCCTTCCTGTACGTGTCATGGCATTGTATATTTTCAACCGTGAGCCATAATTATCCGCTCCGGTAAGATACTCAAGCAACATCTCCAATTTATCCATAGCCGTTCCTTTCGCTCCCTCATAACATACGCTTATTTTAATGTCATATGCTTTTAAAGGTAACGTGTCTGGAATAAATGTGTCTTCACCATCTTCGTCTGCCCAGTCGCGTTTAGGCAAGTCTTTAACTTCACCCGGAGCAGAAAGCGGAAAATCCGTACACACCATCCCGAAATCAACGAGAAAGTCCTTAACGGGTGCGTCCGACTTCATCTTCTGGAATAATATGGAATATGGTTCGTTCATTTACTTTAATAAAAAAAGAGCCTGAAACGGGTACAACAGCTTATGTTGCCCTATTTCAAGCTCTTATGGCTTTATGGTATATTAAATGAATTGATACTTCATTGCAAATATACCAATTTTTATTATATTATCTACAAAATAATAGAAAATATAAGTAAATATACTTGTTATATATGCGACAATATCCGCATGTGTAAGCATTTTGTTTTTTCACCTTCTGCTTCCTTGGGCTTCTCCAGCTTGTCTATTCTTTCGTTGGCGAGTTCCAAATCTTCGGATAAGCGCAACAATTGCTTCATGAGAATTTTATTCTGTCTTATCAGTATTTCTATATTGTTTTCCATAATGTTAATTCTTTTAATATAAGTGAGTTGTATGGAATAAGTCTGCTCGCCTTACAAATGAGGCGAGCAAAACTAATTGACATAGTGTTATCTATTCTCCTTTTATCTGTTTTACAGCTTTCCTAATGTTCCAATTATTATCATATAAAGCATGAACCAGCCTTCTTCCTTTCTGCGTCCACACTGTATATACACTTGTACCTATACTACCGTCAGAACGGGTGAAAGTTTGTGTTCTTGTGGAATGAAGTCCCCATCTTGAATAGGGAGTACAAAACATCCACTGACCGGATTGCTTATAAATAATCCCTTTCTCTTTCAGAATCTTATTTAGCGTAAACGCTTCCATTCCTATCTCTTTTGCAACTTGTGTAGTAGTCATAGTATTTACCGATTGCAGCGTTTCATCGTAATAATTCACTTTTGGAGCTGATTTCTTTATTTCATTCTCCTGCAATTCAATGGTAACTTGCTGCTGTTCGGCTTGGGATTGCAAGCGTTGCTTTTCCTCACGTTCATTTTTCAGTTGCGTGGCAAGGCTGATAACAAGATCGGGGTTGTTAATCATTTGCTCCAAAGTTGGCTGAGTGGCGGTCATACCGTATTGAAGAAGTTCTTTGATACGTTTGTTACACCATATAGCAAATGTAGGGGATAACCAACGAGCAAATTCAAGGGCAACATCTTCGTGCATCCAAGTGCCTTGTTCTCCATTACCTCCCTTAACTACTTGAATTAGTGCCGATATGGGAATCTGAATATCGGTTGAAAGTGCATCTACAAACTCAGTGGTTGTTTTTAAGCGAAGCCAATTACCAACTAATTTCCCAAATGCTTTTGCCATCTCTGTAGCGTTCACCATTACATTACCTTCCTTACCGAAAGATATGCTATTTCCATTATATTCAAATATCTGTATATCCATGACGTTATTTTTAAAAAGGAAAGGGCAAATGCCTATCCGTATATTGTAGGAGTTTACGGAATCGGCAAATGCCCCATAAAATATTTTTGTTCTCCATGCGCAACTCCTACGTAACGCACTTTGATAGCTATCTTCTGACAGCAAAGTTATAGGACAAAATAGACCTCTGCAATAGCCCTAAAAAGCACTTTAAAATATTGGGCTGTATTGGGACATAAACGGACATAAACGGACATAAAAAACTTTATTATACGATGTAATTTAGATACATTCTACTTCCATATGCGATACATGGCGTATAAACATACCATCATGCCCGAGCTGTGATACCACTTGCTTGTTTAAGAATATAACAAGCTGATTTATTTAATATTGCTGGTCTAATTATAGTCCCACCATTATAGATATGCTTCAAACACTTTCACATTATAGATATTGACTTGTCCGTAGTTGGCATCAAACACCTTCTTAATATCATATCCCAACTCATAAGACAAAGCTTTCATCTTTCTCCAATTAATAGAGCGCCAGTTCATCCCATGCTCTTTTGCCCAACGCTTGATAGAATACCATTCTTTTGATTCATCAAGTTGTTCGGTCTTCTGTTCAAGAAGCTGTTGCTTTTGCCTGTTTTCTATTTCAAGTCTCTCTTTCTCTTCTTCTGCCTGTAATGCCATTAGAAGAAGTTCCTTACGGGAAAGCTGATGCTTTGTTACCTTATGGAATACTTCACGGTACACATCAAATACCGGGCGAACTTTGCGAGCGATGAAGAATTCCATACAAGCAACAGTAAGGTAGTAATCTACTTTGTTGTTTCCTCCCCAGCCGTTAATAGAATCTTGCTCCCCATTTTTGGGAAATTGCTTGCAATCTTGCTTGCCATTTTGGGCAACCGACTTGTAATCAACACCTTCAATAAATTGTTCATTTGAAGTCAAAGCTCTTACAGCCTTCCCCTTTTCGGAATAGACCAACGGCCATACTTCTTCAAGATTGATAGGGAACTCGTTATCAGATTGTGACAATTTTAATACTGCGTTAAAATACGCTCTGATTTCGCTTTCGCTACTTTCCTTTGATAAAACCAATTCGCTTATATCTTTATTCGTTTTCATATCCGTTTATTTAAAATGAAAGCAGGGAGAAATGAAATTTAGATGTTTAATGTGGCTGCCAACATCCAATTTCAAAACTCCCTGCAAATATCTTTAGTGCTTTTACCGGCAGCCACGCGGGTAAATAACAACGTTGTTTCCGTTCGCTAAGTTAGGTAACAAAAATTAATTAAACAATAGACGATTTAAACTTTAACTTATTGATTATCTGTTTAAAACAACAAACAAAGAAACAAACAAACAAAGTAAAAATGCATACAATTGTTGCGTACAATATACTCTAGACAGATATATTGCACCTTTAAAATCTTTGCTACTTGGCTAAATAAGCAAGTGAATTAACGTTGGTTAAAACCTCTTTGTAAGTTTCACAAACGGATATAGAAACAAATGGAAAAGATAGAGGATAAGCACTGCACAGAAAGGTATAATTCCTCTTCTGCGTTTGATACGTTGAAACATCTTCTTCTCTTCGAGAAGGATGCAGACTACCGCCTTTTGGTAGGTGGTAGGAAAAGTTAAATTCGTTGTGACGTTCATTTTTTAACGAATTGTGATAAAAAGAAGCCCTTCGTAGGTGTGAACGTCACAACATACGCAGGGCATAGATGTCGCAGATTGTTTCCTTTCTGCCACCATAAAGGGCTTCCCAATATCTTGTACAAAATGTATTCGCTTTATTTTGCCCAAGAATTTATGTTGTAACGTTCACTGCAAAGATACGCATTCAATTTTAAAAAGCAAACATGTTTTATAACATGCTATATATTCTATAGAAGTATAGAAAATACAGCACTAACTAAAACCAAAATAGAAAGGAAGGCTATAGGTAAACAACCTGTTCTATTATTTGGAGTAAATTTATGACTATCATTCATTTTCCTTCCGCATCTAGGGCAGACAGGCGATCCAATAGGCAAGCTAGATTCTTTCCCACAATCGCAGCGATACATGTGCGTCTTTTCTGCTTCTTCTCGCTTAATGACATGGCTTTCAAACTCATTAATTTCCCGTTGAGAATATTCTCCTCCTGCCTCATTAGGTTTAAATTTATATCCGCACTTCAAGCAGGTGCATTGTATTTTATTCATCCCTATTCCACCAGATGCAGCAGCAGCAAAAATATTACCGGTTATCAATCCACCAGCAATGGCTCTCCCAGTCTTAAATCCTCTTTTATCTATATAAATTTGTGTAGAATGACATTTCGGACATTTCATACTATAAGACTTTTAAAGTTAATTCTTTCGCAAAAATACACATTCTAGAATAACCAACCAAGAAAGTAAATTACTTTCTGCAAAACCTCATCCATATTCCCTATATTTGCATTGCTAAACTTAAATTAAAGAGAATATGGAATTAAAGGATTTTATCAAAGGCGTTGTAGCTGATGTTACAAATGCCATAAAAGAGTGTCAAGAAGAACTTGACAATGGAGCTATATTATCTCCCACAAACATTGACACAAGGGAAGGTGTAAAAACGGAAAATGGTTTCTTGACTGTTTCAAAAATAGACTTTGAAGTATCCGTATCAACATCTTCCACAAATGAAACTGGAGGAAAGATAAACGTCATTTCGGCTATCGTAAACGGAGGAATAGGAAGCGAAAACAAATCATCAGATGACAATGTGTCTAAAATCAAATTCTCTATTCCTCTGATTTACCCTTTTTCTCGGTTGAAGGTCCTTTCTCCCGGAGCAAAAACTCATTAAAACACTTATTTATAGCATTCACCCCTTCTGCCGCATTCCACACGGCGTATTCCGGATCCTTCCCTTGTTTGAATACGCTGTTGTAATACAACTTAAAGAATATCCTTCTGTAATACCACCGTCTGAAAAATGCAACAATCTTTTTCATAAGCCACCTTTCTTTTTCTAAATATTCCCCGGCTTTCTGTTCCGGGGAATATTGGCTACATTTGCAGCCGAATTTAAAAACAACGTCTATTTATAAGTGGCATGCTCTTTGCGGTAACGACAAAGGCAATATTGCCACAATATTTAAAACCTTATCATAATGGGGAAAAAACAGAAAGCAAAAACAGTAGAACTTAACAGAAGTTCTAAAACTGGACGGTTCGTTACAGAAGAATACGCCCAAAAGCATCCAAGCACTACACAGACCGAACATCGCCCGAAAAAGAAATAGGAAGTATCGTTAAAATCTTTTTCGTAAGAAACTCTATTAAGTAGGAATATGCTTCATCGCTATCATTGGTTAAGTTTATTCCTGCTTTTTCTAACGTAAAGTTGGCTATATGAAATATTTCGTGCGCCAAAACAGACATTCCTTTTATATCTTTCGGCAAATCAGGCATATATAGAATCATCTGACCGCCCGGCAATAGAAGGCTTTTCCCTTTTTCTTCTCCACTAATCATAGATACAATTTCAGAAGCTTGTTCACTTCCAAACATCTTTGAAAGTTTAGCTTTCAGATATTTCTTTTCACCGAAGTGAACCATTACGTCACGGTCATATATGTCTATGCTTATAATTTTATTCATCGGACAAACACAAGGTCGATATTTTTTCAATGCAAGCCTTTGGTATAACCATTATACCATTGGCTTGCTTTATCGTATTATCTGTTTCTTCCGCAAAATTATGAGCCAATGATATAACTTTGTCATCTTCATATATTATCTTCCCGAAACTTTCCACTAATAATTTTTCAGCATGATAATCGGATATATCCTGCCAACCTGACGTTACCCCATAACTGTCAGTCCATACAATACAGACATTATTTCCGACTATACCTTTCATGAAATCAATCCTCTCCGCCATGAAAAGATGTCAAGGTCTCGGATAGGCTTTGTCAAATTACGAAGGCTGGTATTCATGCTTTTTATGGCTTCCAGCCTTTCATCTACCCTTTCCTCTGTTTCCAATTCATTGTCAGCCCTCCAAAACATCAAATCATGCGTTTCAGATATAATGGTTTCAAGCTGAATAATAAATTCATTGCACTGCCTACGTAATTCAAGTTCTTTCCTTTCACGGGAATTTAGTCCTTCGTTACTCATACTCTCGCATCTTTTCCGCAAATATAGCAATAATATATATAAAATCTAATATTTCATAGACAATATAAATAAAACTGGTGTTAATTGTTTCTGTCCCTCACCATAACTTCTCCATTCGCATTTATCATGCAATCGGAACTTTTTTTGTACACATACGCCTTTGCACTATCACTTTGCTTCACGTTCACCTTTGCATTATTATAAACCGACACGAACACCTTAGACATTCCCGAAACCTCTATCGAAACATCACAATCGTGTCTTACATATAATCTTGCAGCCGCAAACCCACCAAAAGAGATATTACCGGTGCATTTGCCGTTTAATACCCAAGTACCGTTGCCACCATTTACCACATTCACAACCTCATCCACGAATACAAGGTTGTCATTCAATATTTTCCTATCAAAGTAGGCTTTAATAAACTCCTTGTTTGGAAAGTCGTGTTTTTCAAAACAGAAATCACTTCCTTTCTTCCACATCTTAATCAGTTCGTCTTGGGTACGATCTTTCTCCCATTCACCCTGCCATTGTTGGCAGAGACCAAGCTCTATTGCCCGGTCTCTAAGTTTTTTATTTAGTTCGTTCATAATTACAATACTTTAAGTCTGCCAGACCCTTTATCTATTATTCGATTAAACATATCCCGTATTTCCTCTGCAAACTGTGCATTTCTTTCCGTATTTCTCGCTATCGCATTCAGTTGTTGCAACTGTGCCTGCGCTATTGCATTCATTTTAGGAAACTCCTCATTGAAAAACTTTTCCTGCAACATACGTTTTACACTAACGTCCTGCCGTATGGCATTCAAGTATGATCCGAGCAAGTCAGCAGTATCTTCCGTAACTCTTTGTATGTCTTTTGACAGACCGGAAGTGTCGCCATCTCCTGTAGCTGTCAATGCACCTCCAGTAGCCTTATTAAATGCTTCAAGAAATTTATCTGATGCTTCAAGCATTGCATTTCCTTCCGTATCAAAAAAGTTCTTTATAGTTGAAGCGGCAAGCTCTGTATTGTTGTTTAAGTCTTCAAAGTTCTCAAATACACCTCCTTTACCGTTTTCATCGCCAAACAGCTTCTTTTGTAGCTTTTCCATCATCGGAGCGATAACCATATTCTTCAGGATGGAATTAGCTACATCTTTCATTATATTGTTGACCGCTTTGTCAAAAGCTTCAGCCGCATCTTCTCCATTAGCAAAAGCATTAACAAGCGCATCGCTAAGTTGACCAGCCCATCCGTCAAAGTCTATTGCATACAACTCTTTCGCCAAATCCTCGATAAAGTAACGTATCTGACCATTTAATTCATTTATCTGTTGTTGATAATCAGCAATTTTTCCACTATCCGATTTCTTTTTGCTTTCTTCGTCACGGAGCTGCCCTTCAAGTTCCCTTCGTTGTGCCACGAGTGAAATATATTGAGCTTGATATGCTTGCAACGCATCTGTTCCGCCTATGCCTACATCTTCAAGTGCTTTCAGAACCTCTTTATCAGCTTCTACGGAGAAAAGTTTAATGTTTGTTCCGAAAAACTTGGATATTTTTTGGGCTGTAAGCTCTCCCTCTTTTATCTGTTCTTTCAAGTGCTCCGCATATCTACCACTATTTTTCAGCACCTCATATACGGTAGAATAACTTGTACTTAAAGAACTTCCACTCCTCTGTACCTGTTCATTCAATTGTTCGTACAGAGCAAGTTGTTGCTCAACCGCTCTTGTGCCTGTACCTCCAAATCTTTCTACAGAATCATTCAGATTATCATATGCAGCCTTTAAGTCCTCTACACGCTGTTTACTTCGTTCTATAGCCTTGTCTAACTTCTTATCGTGAATCTGGGCAATTCCGCTTATTAGACCTAAAGCCGCACCGGCTGCGGCTCCCCAAGGCCCTGCCGCTCCCAAGGCGGAAGTTATTCCCTGCATTGTTGAAGCACCGCCAACCGCACTTCCCATAACTCCTGCTGCATCGGAAAGACCTGAGCCAAGTCCAAGGTTTTCAAACACACCACCAAGGAAGTCGGCAGCATCTGCTAAAGCATCAAATTTACTTATTACGCCTTGTATTGCATCCGCCTGTTCTGCTTCTGCTGCTTTAAGCTGATTATTTGCGCTCTCCCTTCCTGCATCTGTTTTTGCGTTCTTCAATGCATTCCTTGCGTTTTTGATATTCGTGAAAGATTCTCCTAACGCCCTGAATGGATTACGCTCTGTCTGCTCACTCCTTAGTTTCCGAAGGGCTTCCACAAGTTCCTTTGTCTCTTCCACAGAAAATTTTTGGGAAGCAGCGAACTTTTCTACCTTATCAATCATGTCATCAAGAGTCGCATTTGAAACCCTATCCAAATCATCGAATATGCTTACCCAATCGGAAGACTCTTTAAACTGTTCAAAAGCTACGCTTCCTATCTCCTCATCAGCCTGCTTCTTACGCTCGGCAATCATCTTGTCAACATCTACACCACTGGATTCAAATTTATGGCGATTATTCTCTATCTCAGATAAATCATCATTCAACTTGTTTTCAATTTCCGTCACTTGTGTGGCATAGTCACGATATTTGCTCACAAGTTCAGCCAAGTTATCAGCCGTATCTTTTCTTAGCTGCATCATACCATCATTGTAGGCTTTCACGTATGGCTCTATCGACGAAATGCCAGCATCTTTCATTGATGCTTCATCCATTTTCAGAACATCCTCAAAAGATATCCCTTTTCCTTCTATGCCTTTTTCAATCTCCTCACGGAAGCCTTTCAGCATATCTGTTTCACCAACATTAAGTTCACCGAAAGCAAGCTGCATAGCAAACTTTTTATTCCCCGTTTTTTCTCGTATGGATTTAAATAAGTCCCACTTCCTTGTAGTATCATCAATGCTCTTCTGAATATTTTTCAGAATATTGTCAACTTCTTTTTTTAGGTTTTCTTGTTCATTCTTATCTAACTTAACTCCAACGGAAAGTGACAATTCTTTCTGTTTTTCAGTGTTACTAAGCTGTCCTTGAATGTATTTCCAAACGTTATTAGGGTTTTCAAGATCAAGTTTAAATCCGTATGCACCCGTAAACAAGCCGCCAAACTCTTTGTTACTTTTTACCCTGTTTGCAGCGGCATCCTTTCCTTCTAATTTGCTCCATTCCTTATAAGAGGAAAGGGCTTTGTCTATTAAATCTATACGATTTTTCCATAATTCGGCTATATAATCTTTATTTCTTTCTTTATCAGAAAATTTTTCTATTTCTCTTTGTGCATTTTTAATTGTCTCTGTAAGTTTGTTCCATCTTTCACTCCCAACTAAAGACACATCAAGAGCGTCTCTTGCTTCTTCGGCTTCTTTCTTTATTCTTTCCCAATGCGATTTATTTTTAACAGTTATACTTCCACCAGAAAGTAAACTAGCGATTTTATTATTTATATCCTTCAATGCGTTTTGTGCATTATTAAATCTTATCTGCACATCAATAGGGATAACATAAAATGCAGATTTTTTAAGTTTTTCTTGTTCTTTCTCCAAGACCAACTTAGCCGCATTAAATTCCTGAAGAATTTGCTCACGGCTACTCTTTGCTTCAATCAACCGTGTTTCAGCAGATTTAATATTTTCTTCTGCCTGTTTTTTAAGGCGAATATATTCTTCAAGCTGTTTATTTAATTCCTCTAACTCCTTTTGATAAGATAGATATTCCGATAGAGTAATACCACTTATCCCTTTTGGATGCATGTATTCTCCCATTGCTTTTTTTACCCTATCAATCTCCGAAATAATATGTTCGTAAGTTAATTTATCTCTTTCCTCATTGAGTTTCTTGTTTGCCTCAGTAAGAGAGGCAACAGCTAATTCTTCACGAGTATAGGCATTTGTCAAGGCGGGGGATAATGATTTCAGTTGTTCGTATGCTGATATTTGCGCATATTCTGTTTCCGTTTCATCTTGAATAACTCGTATAAGCCTATCAATCTTTGATTTCCTTTCATCAAGAACATTATTAAATCTTTCTTGTTCTTCTCTATGAAGCCTTACCGCCTTTTCGGCTGTTGTTTCTGCGTTTGCTAAATATAAGAGACCTCCTATTAGAGCACCTATTGCCACAGCGGCAATAGTGTAAGGATTAGCCGACATTGCAGAATTTAAAGCCCATTGTGCAACAGCCGCTGCCTTAGTAACTTTTATTCCTTTATTCAAGAATGTATAATAAGCCTGCATTTGTTGTATGGCAAAAGAGGATTTTTGAGCGGCATTCACAAGCAATATAGCCGTTCTATAAGCTCCGTAAGCCCCTATAACTCCCGTGAGCACCGGAAGCAACTCTTTCCAATGTTCCGTAAGTATCCTAACCATGTCAACGCTACCACCCAGCAAACTATTGTTCGCCTGCGCAATGTCAGCAAGCATAATCTGATAGGCATCCTTCAACTTTGCAAGCTTACCGGAAAGACTGTCAGATAACTTAGCCTGCATATTATAGAACTTTCCACCCTCATTAGTCAGATCGGTAAAAACCTCCTTAACCATCTCAAACGGAACTTCTCGGTTGCTTATCTTGTCGAATACCTCACCGACACTAACAACACGGTTTTCAAGTTGAGAGAACTTCTTTGCCAATTCATCCAGCAACGGAATTCCAGCCTCCGTAAACTGTCTTACTTCCTGCCCACGGAGAAAAGCCGCACTACGTACCTGCCCATAAGCAAGTATGATACGCCCCATATCCACACCAAGCCCGGCTGAAACATCCGCTAATCTCTTAGTGGTATCATAAAGCTCTTCATAAGGTATCTGGAAAGCCGCCAACTGCTTGGTATATCCAGCAAGTTGCTGGAAAGTGAACGGACTTTCAATAGCCAGATTCTTAATCTTTGAGAACATTGCATCAGCTTTGGCCCCATCACCAAGAATGGACTGCAACGCTATATGCTGCTTCTGGAACTCACCTCCAATCTCGATTAACTGAGTAGCAAACCTTTCCAACGTATAAATGGAGTACGTATTTGCTATCTGTCCCTGAAAACTTCTTACAATGCCGTCCTGAGATTTCAGACTCGCATTAGTTTTATCTAGCGCAGCCTTATGCCTTGTTTCAAGAGCCAAGGCCCTGTTCTTTTCTGCATTAAGCTTACCTTGCTCGGTCGCAAGCCTGTTTGCTTGGTTGATAACAGCTGTGAGATTTCCGCTTCTTATGGAGTTCAAGGCATTTGTCATACCTGCACTTGAAGACTTGGCTCTCTCCAACATATGTATATATTGCCTAAGCTGTTCAATACCTTGTTCAGTCTTTGGCCCTGCAATCCCGCCTATCTTAGAGTGGAGAGAAAGCCTTTGCATGGCATTATCGGCTCTTTGTATAGCCGAAGTTATACGTACCAAGTCGTTTATGCGCCTATTGTCAGCCGCCTGCTGAGCCTTCTGCGCTTGCTGCTGAGCCTTTTCGGAAGCTCGCTGTTGAGCCTGTTGTGCTTTAGCCAGCCTTTCTTGCTCTTGGGCTGCCCTTATAGCCATCCGTTGTTGTATTTCCAATGCCCTTTGTGCCCGTAGATCACTTGCGCTTGTCGGCTGATTTATGTTAGCATTCGCAAGAGCCTTTCTTACCTCATCGGCAACCTTGGCTTTGTCCACCACCACATCAATCTTGAAAGTCTCTTCACTCAAAGCATTAGATATACTCTTGCGCAAAATATCTTTATCCGATATAATCTGTGCCTTTCCACCAGTTCCTGAACTTGTAGCTACATCAACCTTGATTGACCTTCCTTTCTCTCTAATTTTGTTCAGAACCTCGTCAACCGCTTTTTCACTCACGTCAACGCCTATCTTTATGTTCAGCTTCTCTTCCAGCTTAGCCTTTATCTTGGATATATCAGCATCCGTCATATCCTTCAGATACAACGAGTAAAACAATGAACCCAAATTTGCCATCTCTGTGCTTCCTCCTATATTTTATTGCCCAACTTAAAACCACTCAAATCAAGCGTTACGCCCGCACCATTTTTGCCGTACTTCTCTTCCCACTTCTCCGCACGTACCATCACGTCCAAAGCGTCAGCCCGCTTGAAGTTATCTCCATGTTTACCTTTATCCTTACCCTTGCTTCTGCCATTCCCGTACACCGTTATTGGGCAGTCACAAGCCATAAGCTCAATCTGTGCCGCTGTATAAGCATCATAATACCCCCACATCGGCACAGTCCAAAGCCCCCAGAACAGCCTTAGGGGTTCGGTGAGACAGGGGTGCTTTTCCCCGATTGCCCACGCTGCGCCATAAAACTCTCTTGACGGATACGATTTACTTCCTCCCTCGTCATCGACTTTATCGTGTCCCTCATCTCGGTCAGATATATTGTAATCAAGAAATAGTCTTCCAGTTGTGCTTTTTTTTTACACATATCCACAAGCGGAAGAAGCTCCTTATCGCTGTACTGCTTTACGTAATAGAACCACCGCCATAAGAGCCAATAGAAAAATTTTATTTTGAAATATCCATTCAACACCAATGCAGCAGCGCACTTTGCCGAAACCTTGTCTTCTTCTTTTTCTTCCAAAAGAATGTCCGTCACTTTACGCCTGGTACGGTTTCTCATCCAGCTTATACTGAATTTTCTGCCCCTTATCTTTACTATGTCTTTCTTGTTCTCAACAATTGAATTCAGAGCTTTTTCCTGCTCTGTAGTGGCTTCTTCCACTGTCTTTTTCTTTGCCATAAATAAATTTTTAAAAGAAGAAAGGCGGCGGCACACATACGCCACCGCCTTTAAACAGATATTCAATCACATGAAATAGGTACTCTTTATCCCTCGGAATCTTCAGTCTTCTCCAAAATGAATATTTCCACTTCTTCCGAATTTGCTTTGGGTGTTACGGTCACATTGAAGTATGCAGGGTTATCACCGTCAGCGGCAACCAGTGAAGAATACATTTCCACTTTAGGAAGTATGATTATAGTGCTTCTATCATTGCTTGGGAATATGAGAGAACCCAAAACCTTTTTGGGATTCATACTATATCCCTTGCCTTTATAAGTACTTCCGTCAATTAGACCGGAAGCGGCATTAACTGAAACATCCGCACCCGCAGCGGTCTTTACAGTACCCATGAGCAATTCATTTATTTTTCCCGCTACGGAGGCTATTTGCAAAGAGATGTCACTGTCGCCTTTTACAGCCTTTGAAGTCCATATTCTTCCCGTTGTCAATTTAATCTCTGTCACGTCAGCAGCTCCTGTGTCAAAGGAAATACCGTCTTCCAGCACTGGAAGCTCCATGTCCACAGTCAGAGCAGAAGCCGCAAGGTCGGTGGATTTTATTTCGGTACTTTTGTAATAAACCTCTTCAATGTCATTAAACAAAGTTTCAAGAGATGAAAGTTTGTCTGTAATAGTCATTCCTGCCATATTATTTTCTCCTATAATTTTTTATAATTCATTTGTATAACTATCCGTTGTGTTCACTATCAGTTTTGCCTGAACGAACCAGACTGTAAAGCCCAGCCCGTCATCTCCTTTCATAACCACGCGAGGCTTCGTCACCGAATACCTTCCGCCTTTCATGGGAAACTTCTCCATGAGAACGTCCGCCATTTCCTGCAACCGCTTTGTGTAAGCTACACCGTTTGCCCTGTTTCTAGCCATCAACTCAAACCGCATTGTAGTACTCTGGTATGCGTTCTGATCGTCCCACGAAACAGGAAACGAAACCACTACCATATCTTCCATCTGTTTCTGGGTAGCGGGCCTGTGTTCAGGAAATACATTCCTGCTCACGTCCGTTACGTTAGCACAGACATCTTTAAGAATATCGCTTATATAGTATCTCGTCACGTGTGCCATTTATTCTATCGGTCTTAAACTTTGGGCCAGAACCCTCGGAGAAATTTGAAAGGTCTCGGTCAGAACATTCAAGCCATACATGTCTTCCAGAAAATCGGAATACTCAGTTCCTGTACATATTACTATACCGTAACCCTTATAGACTTCCGGTTTGTAAGTCGTAAGAAACCTCTTGGCTGTGGTATATCCATACATCTTGTCTGTTTCAACCACATCTTTCAGCCTTACAATCCTTTCTCTTCCTGTCATGTATTCCTCCACAATCGCAACACCATCCTTTTTGTAGCTCAATTTCCTTCGGGTAGGATTAGGAAGATGATCCATATCTTTCAATGCAATCGTTCTTGCCAGTTTTCCTTTCTTGAAAATACCTACCATGTAAGAAGTGATAGTGTTTCCTGTAAGGTTTTGAAACTCCTTTGAAAACTCTGCGTCCACAAGTAACTTGTAAGAAGCATTCGTCAGAACGTCCATCATCTGTGTGTCCATCAGTTTCTTGAACGTCTTGAATCCTTCATTCAGAGCTTTCGTGTTCGTTCCCATATCCTTAGTTGCTAGCCATATTGAAATAAAACGTACTTCCCATTTCAGACGGGGCAAGGTCAGATATAACGTTTTTCGTAAATGTACCGCTGTAATCCGTAAAGTCTATAAAGTCACCTTTATTCACTCCAAGTATCAAACCTGGAACGTCCACAGCGTAATCACCTTTCAGCACATTATCAGTCTTGAAAGTACGAAGACTGTTGCTTCCATACTTCATACACTTACCCTCGTACAAAACCATTTCATTCCCGTCATTGAAAGAAGTTTCTCCCTCCATCCGGTAAATCTTGCACGTATGCGGAAAGCTTGGATTATTTACTTTCGCCATATCCTCATCCCCCTTGCAGTCATTCTGATAGTTGAACCTGTAGTATTCTCTCCATACCGCTTGTAGATGTCGTTAGCCATTGCGCGAAGGTTTCGTTTGTCGAATGCGGAACTCTGCGTTCCACCTTCCTTATGTTTCCAAACGCCATGGCTATCCTCTATGCTTCCCTTCACGCTTGGAGTGCTTGCGCACCACATATAAAGGTCAGCTTTGCACAACTCTTTTGTCCGTTTGTCAAGTTCCGTCACATCTGTACCCGGAAGGAGGCCACGGTCTATTAGTATAGTGCTTATAGCGCTATCGTCTACATCAAACCCGACACAACCACGGAGATAACCTTCAATGGTTGTGTCAAGTACTACTGTATTTTGAGAATTATCATTCATTTCACTTTGCCTTTAAGCTGTAACAGTATAGATACACATATACTGCGGCATCTGCGGAACACAAAGGACCGCCATTTCGCTCTCTATGTACATCGTTCTTGTCTTGCTCTCGTATCTCTGTGTCAACAGCGTACGGCCTCCGTCAAACCATGCGATTCTCTCCGTTGGGTCATCAGCAAGTACAATCGGCTGTACGGCCTTAATAGTACCCAATTGACCGTCCGGTACGAATGATACATTCAACGGATCGAAATTCTCGATATTAACAGGCTTGATTTCTTTTGCGTCTTCGTCGAATTTCTCTACAGCCGCAATGCTGTCTCTCGGAACGATAGGACAACCCACCAAAGCTTCGAAAGCCGATTTTTTGGCTTCATCACTCATGTTCTGTGCATATTGTGCACCTACAGTATCAGGCTTGGTAGCACTGGCCGCTTGCGGATATAAGGACAATCCGATACGTGACAGTACCTTAGTGTGAGTCAATAAATCATCCCAAAGATCACTGGCTATTTCAAAATGCCCATTAGGGAATCCGAGCTTTCTCATCGCTTTTCTCTTGTTCTTTAAGAACAGGATAGGATCGGAAGTAGAGCCTTCGTTTGCAGGCAAATGGTCAGAGGTGGTCCACCATCTTGCTGTACCCGTAAGAGTTTCCTTGTTTGCAGAAGGTACACCAAAGTCAAAGGTAAGTCCCTTCAAGCCTCTCGGATTATTCTCCAAGTCAATGGTAAACTGTCCTTTGGAAACGATACGCATACGTTGATGTGTCAACGCATTTCTGTTACCCGCAAGCAGCTTGTCCGTACTGTCAAACATAAGATTTCGGATAGAATCTCTAGCTCCTTGCGTCATAGCAGCTTCTCCAAAACGTTGGATCATTATCATCTGCTCGCGTAACATCTTGGCACTGATTGGATAACGGTGCTTCTGGGTAGGAATCTTGTTTGAACCGATGTTGAATTTGCCGAAACTTTTGTCAAGTCCTTCGGAAGCTTCATCAACATATACGGGTAACGTTGCGATATTAAGTGAACTGATTAGCTGTTCATAGGTATAATCAAGCTGGATTTCATTATCCCAGTCAAAACCGTCCACATTAAGCACATTGTACTTATCATTGAAACGGTCTACGAAACTTTGAAACTGAGCGTTTCCAAGTCCGAAAGTCAGTAGATCATAATAGTTCTTCACATTTGTTCTCATCTGTTTACCTCCTTATTTTTCGTGAATGGGAACAATCATCGGCAGTACCGCTAATACCTCATCGGGAATTTCTTCTGCCAGACGGTCAATATAAATCTCTCCTGCAAAAACTACTGCGCCCGTAGCATACGGAGACTCCAGGTCCGCATCTACATACACGTCATGGTACAGAAGCCCCTTTATGGTGGAAGGTTCTACAGTACCGGACTCTTGTGTGGCAGTTTTTACTTCGCTCGCCTTGACAATGGTAATTTCACCTTTTGCCTGGTCGAACTTGCACATTGAGCCGGAAGGTATGACAGAGCCTATATAGGTAGAGATATTCTTAATATTTCCACCTACAGGAAACTGCCCTTTCACTTCGTGCCAAATGTTTTTGCCGCCCCCATATTCCTTGGAGGTCTTGCCAAATACATTTCCTAGTGTACTCATTTCTTAATGGATTTTAGTTTTACTTCTTTTCAGGGAATTTCCCCTCTTTCGCTTTGCGATTGAAAAAATCATCAAGCTCCTTCTCGTACTCCTTGCTATCGGGTGAAGCGGTTCCTCCACCACCATAAGGAGTGGCACCTTCTCCAAGATAGGATTTGAGGCGCTCTTCGTATAGCTTCTTGGCTGATTCGGTCAGCTGGGTATCATCCATGCCATCCGCAATTTCCACCATTTTCACTACATCGTTCCAAAGTGACTTGTTAGATACTTTCAACTCTTGCCCCTTTTCCAAAACCGAGTTTCTCAGCATGTCCATGGAAGATTTTTTCTTCTCATCGGCAAGTGCTTTTTCCAGGGCTTCCAGACGCTTGGTTATCGCATCGTCAGCTAAGGGAGTAGTATTGGGCTTCGGATTGGGATTTTGTGGGGATGCAAAGTTTTTCTTCGCTTCCTCCACTGCTTCGGCAACATCATGGTTGTACTGCCCTTCAAGGGTTTTCAGCACCTCTGTATGCAATGCCCAATAAGCATCGTCCGGTTCTGTCCCCTCTGAGGGCAAATGTTTTCCCACGTATGTTTCCAGTGTTTTCTGAGAGAAACTAGTTTTTCCAAGCTTCTCAGTCAGAGTGGATAAGATTTTTTCTTTTTCCATAGGTTTTGAATAAAAAATAGAGCTGCATCAGAGGTTTTTCCTCCAATACAGCTCTATCGGCTTTATATATTTAAAATTCTTATTTCGTTCCTGTCACATCAACTTTGATATAACTCCTGCATCGCCTGCATTGAATACGAAGCATGATTACTCCATTCAAGTATCTGACTTCACCCATTTTTTGTCCACATATCGGGCATGTAACCATTTGTAATGTTTCTTCCTTTATACAAGAGTCATCTAATGAAGTCCTTACTTTTATCATACTTTACTGATTATGTTGCAAATATAAAAAGCTTATTGCAAATTTCAAACAAAAAATACGTTTATTTTCTATGAAAGTTTAGATAATATACATATATTTGCAAATATAACCAAGCCAAAGAGCTGTATTAGTGAGCATTATTGCCCGCCGATACAGCTCTTTTTTCGTGTATATGGAACTGATAGACAAAAAGTTGACAACAAAAGATGGATGTGAGGTGCTGGATTGCGATTATGTTCAATCTCTTCGCGATACAGACAAGAAACGTCCTAATCACTTAAAAATAATAGCTCAACTTGGAGGACAGGAAAAGCTTCTGTCCACCAACGCCGACATAACCATATACGGAGGAATGAGGGGCGGGGGAAAAAGCTACGCCTTACTTATGGAGGCCCTAAAGGACGTTAAGAATAAATTCTTTCGTTCCGTTGTCATGCGCCACGAGATAAACGACCTTTCCGATATTATAGAAACGTCATACCAGATATATGTCCAGTACGGAAAATACAACAAATCCAAGAATGATATGACATGGAACTTCGACAAAGGCGGTTTCCTCGAGTTCTCTTACCATGCCGACAGCGTTGAGGACTTCAAGACACGATTTCAGGGGCATCAATATTCTTACGTAGGCGTTGATGAAATAACGCACATGGACTACCCTAAGTTCAAGTATATGATTACCTGTAACCGTAACGCGTTTCATATACGTAACCGGTTCATAGGCACATGCAACCCCGATCCGGACAGCTGGGTAGCTAAATTTATAGAATGGTGGATAGGCGATGACGGATTTCCAATACCTGAAAGAGACGGAGTAGTACGATATTGTTTCATGGACGGGGAAAACGTAAGCAGCATCTACTGGGGAGACACCCGGGAAGAAGTATATCAGCAATGCCGGGAGATAATCGACAAATATTACAAGCCGGAATATGCGGAATACGGCTCACCACAAGAACTTTTTATAAAGTCAGTGGCATTTATTGAAGGAAAACTTTCCGACAACAAGCAGCTTCTCCGATCAGACCCCACCTATCTTGCCAACCTCGCCAACCAATCCGAAGAACAGCGTGCCCGTGATCTCGACGGCAACTGGAAATACCGCTCAGTAGGTGACGATATGATAAAGCTTCAGCACATGGAAAACTTCTATCATGCCCCTTATAAGCAAGGCGATAATGTCCGCAGGGTGTCATGTGATGTGGCTTTTGAAGGAGGTGACAACATGGTGATGGTGCTATGGGTGGGATGGCACATTCAGGACATATACGTATGTCAGTTCAATTCCCGAATGGCAGTCAATGCAGTAAAATCAAAACTCAATGAATGGCATGTGAGAGAAGAGAACTTCACATATGACCTCAACGGTTTGGGACAAGCATTCAAAGGATTTTTCCCGAAAGCGATACCGTTCAACAACCGTGAAGCTGTCACCGATGAGTTCAAGGGAATTTACGCCAACCTCAAATCACAAGCTGCATATCTTTTTGCCGATAAACTTATTAACTGCGAAATTTCAATAAACGAAAATCTGATAGACAAGAAATTTAACGGCACACCGCTTTCCCTCATTCTTAACAAAGAAAGAAAAGCTATAAGACAAAGCATAAACGAGGCTGACAAAGGTTTCTCACTCATAAAGAAAGTGGAAATGAAATCCATTGTAGGACACTCACCGGACTTCATTGAAGCCATGCTTATGCGTATGATATTTGAAATAAAGAAAACCGCTCACGTAAAACCAAGATTAGCCAGAATAGTCAGACCATTTAACCGCTATAGAAGATGAATACCAAAGAAGTAAAAACTAAAAGACCGTGGAAGAAAATACTTCCCAACGGAAATTCTCATGGCACTTTTACAGCATCCACAGAGGTGCCTATGCCTTTTGATGACATAGCTTTCAGCATAGTGACACAAGCGGATTTTCTCCGTGAATATTATCCAAGCGGCCATGCCATAAATGATCCTACGGTATATCCGGATATCACTCGTGAGGAACTTGTACCTGTACTTGATGCGGAAGGAAATGATACCGGAAAAACGAAAAGCCGTTACTATACTGAATTTGTTCCCCGATACGCATTTGCTTTCCAGCAAATAATCAAGATAAAGCAGATGGTGCATCTGTGCGGAAACGACATACAGTTTGAACTATGCAGTCCTAAACCTTCTCAGAAAGATATGGATATATTTAACATATACCGTGAAGGATGGCTGAAAAAAAACATGGAAATAGCTTTTTTTGATGCTGCAAATTCCGTAAAGACCACAGGAGATACGGCTTTTCTTGGATATTTAGACAATGGAGTGTTCGGGCATAAGGTATTGTCGTTTGCCAATGGAGATACACTCTATCCGCATTACGACTCAATCACCGGAAAACTTCGCCTCTTTGCCCGCTCGTTTAATGATACCGACAATAACGGAGGAACGACAACGGAATGGTTGGAAGTATGGGATAAAACTTATATGTACCGTTTCAAACGCAACGGAGAAGCCGCAAAGACATTTAAGGACAAGATTCTTGGTCTCTTTGGAGTAGATGGATATTCTTTAGTAGAAAAACGCCCACATGGGTTCCCTTTCATTCCTGTGGCCTACCATCGAGACGAAGACGGAGCTTGTTGGAGTGCATCTCAAGACAGCATAGATGCTTACGAAATGTCATTTTCGCAAATGGCACATAACAACCAGGCATTTGGAGAGCCAACCCTTGTGTTTCAAGGTGAAGGAGATAGGCTTGATGCTCAATATGATGCTAACGGTACAATTAAGACGCTTTCAATGGGTACAGATGATAAAGTGTCCTATTTAAGTGCCCAAAGCGCATCTGAAAGTTACATGAAGCAACTCGATACGCTCTACAAGATGATATTTACCCAATCTTTCATAGTTGAACCTCCAGAACTAAAATCAGGAGATTTACCGGCGGCAGCATTAAAAATCCTCTATTCTCCGGCTGTTGAGAAAGCTATGAACGATGCTCCCAAATACCAAAAGTTCCTTGATGACATGGTAGCCATATTCTCCTATGGTTACGGAATGGAAATGAAAAAGACCATCGATTTTACCAATCTCAATATGAAATGGTGGATAGAGCCGTATGTACATGTGAACACGTCCACTGTCATTTCTGACCTTGCAACTGCTGTACAAAATGGTTTCTGTTCCAGACAAACTGCATCCGAACGTATAGAAACTTTATATACCACTAATGGAGAATGGGACAGGATCGTCCGGGAAAAGAAAGAAGAACAGCAAGCCGACCTTCTCTTTGAACTAAAGACAGCTAAAGCGAATAAGACAGAAGGAAACCAAGTCACCGTAGAAGAGGGAGTGAAAGCCTAATGAGATATCCGTCAGACAGAGAAATAGAGGAAGCGAAGGATTATATCCGCCAGAGGCTGCAAGCTGAAAAAAGCATGGGGAGAAATCTCCGTACCGCTATGCTCCGTGCTGCTGAAAGAATAATATCCATATCCCACAAATACGGCATACCTCCAAAGATGTTCCGCTTTTCCTTAGACCTGAATCTGAAGCACGAGGTGGAAGCTGTCATTTCTGATTTGCGAGCCACTATCGAAGACTACACTTCAACCCTTTCTGTAGCCACTCACAATGATAAGGAAGAAGAGATATTAGCATATATCACACGCAACTCATACGGAAAAACATTTGGTGAACGTAACGCCATATATGCCAACCGATACAAGTATGAGCTGGAAGCCGCCATCGCCGCATCTATGCTTGCGGGAACATCGAAAGCTGCCACCCTTCAACTCATATCCAAAAACCTGGAACACCCGTACGACAATCCAGACTTTATAGAAGCAGTCAAAGCAGGAGATATGAACGCCACACGCATACGGACCGATAGTATAAGCTACGGGATAGGACGAACCAATAGCAGTTTCACGGCCCTCCGTAATCTGACCGTATTTGCGGTGGCAGAAGGTTGGATGAAATATTGGTACCTATCGGGAACAGAGAAGGGCGCAAAAGGTTTTATTACTTTCCGATCCAGTAGCTTTCCCTGCCAGACATGTGACGAATATGCTATGCGGACTCATCCTATGTCAGACCCGTATCCACCACTTCACAATAATTGCGTATGTGGAATGGCGTTTATCTATTAACCTAAAATACAAGAAAATATGCTCAAATATTCAAAACGATTCATTAACGAAACCAAGAGATACAACATATCCGTATTGGAACGCGCAATGGCAGACATGATAATGATGGGCTGGGATGCTACTGAAGCTTTTATTGCTACCGGCCAGTACAAGCCTACCCTTGCCGATGAATGGAACAAGCAGCAGATAGACAAGATCATCAACGACCCCAACATTCTTACCTATATGCAATCTAAGCAAAAGGCAATTCGATTGGGACGTTTCAAGAAAATACCGACCTCGTGCGATAAGGACGAGAAAGAAGAAACCGAAGATGATTTTACCGGAAAGTTCCGCGACAAGAACGAAGTTCTCAATGCCCTCGTCGCCACAGTCAAAGACCTAAAAGGCCAAAGACCGCGCTGATGTTCTTATGAAAATAGCCGACCTCCAGCAGATGAAAAAGGAAGAAACAATAGAAAGAAGACAATACCGGTCCATTTCTATCTTCCAATACCTCCCTGGTAAGTCATGCCTCTCTATACATGAAAGCTAAAAAACAAGAAAGCACAGCCTGGAACAAAACAATGAAGAAGGATAGCTTATCCGTAACCGGAAAAAGTTTAGGGGCACGGGTGTACATAGAATACCTCCCCGTGGCCCCTCTTTATTATTTTCATTCGATAAAATTACCTGCTATTTTTAAAATAGCCACACACCCAATCACAAGAACTATCAGAGAATCAGTGGCGGTTACAATTCTGTTATCGCAGCCCCACTTGGCTCCAAATTAACAGGATTGAATAAATATGGGTTATCATACAGATACATCTTGCCTTGCTTGGTCAGCCTTATACCACATACTTTGCCCATTGGTAAGGGAACGAGCATTTCAACAAGGCCTGCCTTTTTAGAGAGCTTGCAGCTAGCGCATATTTGTCCATACGGGAATATCACTAGGGTACATCCGTAAAATCCCTGGCCGTCAAGCATCCGCAAACACTTTTTTTTTCCGGTCTTAGACAGCTTTATATCCGTTCCCATTTCACTTTCATAGTTTAACCCTCAAGTTCCACTACATACCTAAAATCCGTCCTCTTTTCCATGTTGTCATATACAGGTTGCCGGATAAACCCTATTTCATCCACAATAAGCCCCGTATTCCTCTCATACGTAGTCATCATACCGGAAATGTCCTTCTCAATTTCCGCTTTCAGGGCTTTCGCTTTTTCTATTTCCCCCATTTTCTCCCTCCATTTCCTTTTTCATCTCATATTTAGTACGTTCCTCCGCAAGAATTTTGGCATCTTCCTCGTCACTGACCGATTCGGCTTTCACGCGATCAATAGCCCGTACAACAACTTGAACTACATCATTCTGAAACTCAGCGTCAAGAAGTGTAGCAACAGCGAATACGTTATTGAAAATAACACCTACGCCCGACTTGTCCTCCTTCAGCACATTGTCAAGCAGTCCATACATCATGCTGTCAATCCTATACATGAATCTGAATATGCCGCCCGAAGCACGAACCTCCATGAAATCTACTCCGTCCATCTCCACCTTTTCGACAATCCAGTTGCCAATCTGTAACTTTTCTCCGTCTTTCATAAACTATTATTTATATAATTAATAATTCTATACTCTACATCGTTCCCCTGTATATTTACATATAAAGGAGTATTAAAATACTTGTCATCTATAAACCCATCCTTTGTCAGGAGCTTTTCAATAAATGTTCTCCTTAAGAAGCTACCACCGTGAGGCACTACTATAATGCCCCCATTCTCCGATTCTATTTTCAAGAAAATATCCGATTGCTCTTTCTCTGAAAACCCACTTATATCCGTGACTCCATATTTTACAGCCAATGAACCTATATTGTATCCGTATTTTACGCTATCGGAATGACAATATTGAGTAAACAATCCTATATTGTATATAGTTATCATACCTTGTCTATATTAAAGTTCTACATATCCTCCGCGTCATACTCCACGTCCCCGTTAATACCCGTCAAAAATCCATGTCCATGTCAGATACAATAGGAACAGGAGTCTTCAATTCCTTCTCGTTACATCCGAAAACCTTGTAAATAATGCCCTTGGAATCCCTTCTCCTGCTCATCTTACCGAATCCCAGTTTCGTAAGCTGCTTTCCAAAGTCCTGCATGCTTACACTTTCAAAGCCGTTGGCTTCCGCATAACGCACCATATCGTTATACATGTCTGAAGACCTTAACCACGTGAATAACTCGCCCTTGGCATTGGCGGAAGGTCTTACCCCCGCGTGCAAAAGCCCAAGAGAAAGTTATGTTGCTTTCCCCCATTACTATAAGCTTCTGCTTCTCCGAGTTCTCGCTCTTCGGAAAGACAAACCTTCTTTGCTTTAAATATTTCCCGCCTCTGATAATCCAATTCAATATACCAGGATATTCCTGCTTCAAATCATCTGCAAGATGCTTGTTCTGCATCTCTTCTGGGATGACATTCTCAAACATCACATACAAGAAACGCCTGAAATATCCATAGCTCGTATCCGAAGCCTTCGGGAGATTGTTCATGTTGAA